>NZ_ASJB01000068.1 GCF_000478275.1 Amycolatopsis orientalis DSM 40040 = KCTC 9412 | reverse complement strand
GTTTCCCCATCAATGACCGCCGTTTTCGCCGGAAATTTCCTCGCTTGACGGGCAAGCAACTCCGAAATGTTCATCCGCCCGATTCCTCCCATTCTCGCAATCGCTTTTCAAAATCGGAAAGCAGGGATTCCATCTCCGCCTTCAGTTGCAATAAATCCTCGATCCGTTCGTTCACCTCCTTCAGTTTTCGCCGCCCGTATTCGACCGTTTTTTCGAGTTGTTTCTTTCCTGTGCGATCCTCATCAAACAGCGCAATCATCTCATGAATTTCGTCA
>NZ_ASJB01000067.1 GCF_000478275.1 Amycolatopsis orientalis DSM 40040 = KCTC 9412 | reverse complement strand
CTACGACGTCCCACCGAAGATCCTGATCACACCACGCTTAACTTAGCGGCATTGCACCACATCCATCACTGGGCAGACGGCGGACCTACTGACCTGCGGAATCTCACGTTGCTGTGCGGGTTCCATCACCGGTTGATCCACCACGGCGACTGGGAAGTCCGCATGGCCGCCGACGGCCTCCCCGAGTTCATCCCACCCCAGTATCTGGACCCGCTACGACGAACCCGGCGCAACACCCTCCACCGCGCCGCCGCCTGACCTGCCCCACCCCGAGGAGCCCGCGCCAGCGACACCGGCGACGGGCCCCTCGGCATGCCCACACCCTCAAACCGTAGCCAGCCGACGCGTGCCGTTGTCTTCGCCGCTCAATACCAGGGCCCTAGAGTCGCCCGCATGAGACGACGGACGGGATTGTCGGTAGCTGTGGCAGTAGTCCTGGGCTGGGGAGAATGGTTGAACTGGCGTTGGTCTCGAACTCTCGTGGGGCACAGCGGGGGCGTCTCCGAGGCGGTGGTCGTGCTGGGGTACCGGAACCCCCAACCGACGGCGAACTTCATCAACCGCTGGCGAGTACGTGCCGGCCTTCGCTCCATCTCCACCGGCAACGGGCGGGACACGCGCGTGATCTTCAGCGGCGGTGCGAACGGCACCGGCGCCGCGGAGGCCCAGTTGATGGCCGACTACGCGAAATCCGTGCTCGGGTTCGACGGCACGGTGTTCCTCGAAGACCAAAGCAGAACGACATGGGAGAACGTCACGAACGTGATCCCGCTGCTCGAGGACGTCGACCGCATCAAGATCGCCTCCCAGCCGGCTCACGCGCTCAAAGCCCGCGCGTACTTGCGGCGGCAGCGCCCTGATCTCGCCGAACGGCTCGTGCTCGCGGATGACTACCGTCCCGGCGAGTGGCTGATCGTCAAACCGCTGCTGGCGCTGTGCGGACTGTGGACGCTCCGCAACATCAAAGACGGCGAACGGAAGATCTCACTCTAGCCGGCCGCCACGGCACCACCGGCAGTTTTGCCGTCAACGGCAACGACTTCAGGCCCCACACTGTTCCCCTCGCGTCGAGAGAGGGAGCCCGTGATGACCGAACAAGTCCGCAACCGGCCGCAGGAAATGCCGCGTCAGCTCAAATTCGTCCGTGGCTTCCTCTGGCTTCAGGCGGTCCTCAACATCCTCGTCAGCGCGCTCGTGACCTCCCTCGCCATCAACGAACTCGACCACGGCAACGAAGAAGCCGGTCTGCCGCTGGTGCTGGCGCTGCTCGGGTTCGTGGTCGCCGCGGTGCTGATCGCGAGCGCGGTGCGGATTTCCCGCGGGGCGCCCTGGGTTCGGACGGCGGTCATCGTCGTGGAGGGGCTGACCGTCGTCATCGCGGCGATCGGGCTGCTCACCGGCGGGCCGATCACCCAGCTGATCGGGATGGGCATCGCCATCGGCATCATCGTCACGCTCAACAAACCCGAGGAACGCGCCTGGTTCACCCGCTGACGAGGGCGATCCGGTAGCGCGTCTCGGAAAGCAGGACGTCTTCACCGGGCATGGTGTCGGATTTCGTCGCCCCGTCCGGCACCCAGCCCGCGGCGGCGTAGAACCGCTGGGCGCGCTCGTTGGTGTCGAGAACCCAGAGCGTCACCTCGCGATGCCCCGACTCCCGCAGCGCGGCGACGGCGGTGTCGTGCAGTCGCCTGCCCAGTCCCGTTCCCCAGCGTTCAGGCGCGAGGTAGATCGCGCGCAGTTCCCCGCGGATCCGGTCGACGGCGGTGAAGCCGACGACGGAATCGTCCTCGACGAGGACCAGGATGTCGCCCTGGTTGGCGGGATCGGCGAGGACCCGCTGCCAGCGGGCGGCCCGGCTCTCCACCGAAAGGTCGCGCAGGTACAGCTCGGGCAGCAGGCCCCGGTATGCGGACTGCCACGACCGGACGTTCACCTCGGCGATGGGCCAGGCGTCCTCGACGGTCGCGGGCCGGATCGTGGCCATCGTCAGTGCTCCGCCGTCACCTTGCGGGCGGCCAGGCCAGCGAGGACGGCGAGGGCGAGGGTGGCGCCCAGCCCGATGCCCCAGCCCGCCCCGGTCACCGACGAACTGCTCGGGAGCGCGAAGTACAGCGCGCAGACCATGACGATGCCGCCACCGGCCACACCGGCGAGCAGGGCGACTCCGAAGGCGTCCGGGCGCAGCAGGGCGCCGAGCACCGTCCCGATCAGGAAGAGCGCCGCGACGACGAGGTAGAGCGCGCCTTCGTCGGCCCGGCTCGACGAGTAGTCGAAAAGCTCGGCGGCCTCCACGATCAGCCCGGTCGTGCCGACGACGCCGAGCAAGACGGCCGCCACGGCGAAACCGTCGCGGGGTTTGCCCATCCCGAGCCGGAAACCCGGGTCGCGCCACATCGCCACCACCGCGCAGACGGCCGCGAGGAGCACGCATCCGTCGGCGAGGACGAAGAGCACGGGGCCGAACGGGATCGACGAGAGCAGCGCCAGCCCGCACAGCATCCCCGGGCCCACCGCGCGGCTCGTCTTCACCCTCAGCATCGCGACTCCGGCACCGGTCACGAAAGCGATGAGCGGCAGGGCGATCCAGCCTCCGTCCTCGAAGAACTCCTCGACACTGTCGCTGAGCGTGAAGATCAAGACCAGCAGGTACAGCGCGGCCAGGAGCGCCAGCACACCGGCCGCCATGCCGAGCTTCGGCCGCGGCGCCGCGGCTCCGGACGGCGGTGCGTGCGTCGGTTCCGGCACAGGTTGTGGTGCCGCGACAGGCACCGACACCGGCACAGGTTCGGGTGCCGCGACAGGCACCTGCTCCGGTTCGGGTTCTGGCTTCGGTTCGGGCGCCGGGCGCGTCTCCGGTTCCTGGATGATCCGGCCCTCGACCCGCACCACGACCTCGCCCGTCGGCCCGGTCACCGTGACCCGTCCTTCGAACGTCCCGATCTTCGTCTGCTCCAAGAAGATCTCGGCCCCGTCGGCGACTTCGGTCACCCGAAGCCAGGAATCCGACGACGCGAACCGGCAAGCCCGCGCGATCGGCGGCCCGGCCAGCCGGATCCGTGCCACCGGACGCGCACCACGGACGACCTCGCCGAACCGCACCACTTCGGACTCGGTGCGCACCCGCGCCTCCCGCCGTGCCAGATCCGCCGCGTCGGCGACGTGCTGGATGTCGGTCTGCGCCATCGTGGTGAGGACTTCGTGGGCTCCGATCGCGACGGAGAGGTTCTCGCTCGCCAGCCGTCGCTGGAGTTCCGTCACCGCGCCGAGGCGGGTGAACATGTTCGGATCCTCGCTCGCCGCACGCAGATCGGCGGGCACGGGCGACGGTTTGATCCGGCGGCGCCTGCTCCTGGCCAGGTACAGCTCGCCCTGCATTTCGATGTCTCGGCTGGGCGTCTGGTTCGGGTTCCGCTCGCGGACGCTGTCGAACAGGTAGTCGTAAAGCTCGCCGAGCGCGACCCAGCCGTCTTCGTCGCGGTCCGCGTCCCCCGTCCGGAGCCCGTCGACCAGCGCCGAGGTGAACACCGACGGCCGCGCGTGGTCGTCGGCGAGGTGGTCGCCCTCGAAGGCGTACTCGATGGAGTTCGACGCGGTGATCACCGCACGGCCGCGGCCGCCGAAACCGCCGCCGGGGAAGGCGTCGAGGACGTTGACCTCCCCGGAGGCGCGCACCGCGACCCCTTGACTGAAAGCGCCGCCGTAGCAGCAGTCCAGCAGCAGGACGATGCTGCGCGAGCGGCTCATCCGCATACAGCGCTGGACGAAGTCGGCGGGCACAGCACTCGACGCCAGCCGTTCCGGCCGGGTGTTGCGGGCGGCGAAGAACAGCTCACCCGACTCGCTTTTCAAGCCGTGGCAAGAGAAATGCACCAGCAGGACGTCGTCCGGCGCGCTGTCGGCGAACAGATCCTCGACCCGGCCCGCGATCACGTGCGCGGTCTCGTCGCGCACGACCTGGACGTCGAAATCGCTGATCGTGCGGTCGGCGAGGACCTCGGCGAGCGCCTCGGCGTCGGCCGCCGGGGACCGCAGCGCGCTCAGCCCGGGGTTGTCGTACTCCCCGTTGGCGATGATCAGGGCACGCCGCTCGCCGGTCATGACGCCGAATGCCTGCTCACGAAGAGGTCGACGAGCTTGTCCTGGTCGCTGAGACTCGCTTCGGACAGCTCCAGCACGTCGCCGTCGATCTCCAGCCGTACCGTCCGCTTCACCCGCCCGCCGCGCGAAAGCCACTCCCGCACGGCCGTCACCACCGAGCGCAGGCCGTCGGCGGACTTCCCCAGCGTGACCAGGAGACCGCCCGCCGTCGCCACGTCGAATCCGCGCGAGCCGGGCGGCGCCGCGCCGGCGGGCAGCGCCTTGACGTCGGCGACCCCGCGTTCGATCAGTTCCCCGCGGAGGTACCCGGCGAGCTGGTCGACCCGCTCGGCGTCGGCCCCGTCCTCACCCAGCTGGACCCGCACCGCTGACGTCATATCCGGCCTCCCTCACCCGTACGGATCGAGGAAACCTCCCGGCCCGTCCGGCGGCAAGGTCCGATCGGGCAGAGATCTTCACGTCAGCTTTTTTCCAAGTACTCCACGCGATCTTCGTCGACGACGTCGGCGATCATATGCGCGAGTCCCAGGTAATTCCCCAAAGCCGGGTCCTGTTCGACGATTTCCAACGCTCGGGCCCTCGCCTCGGCGATGACATCCTCGTCCTGCAACAGCGAAAGCAGTTTCAGGGTCGACTTCTTCCCCGACTGCGCGGCGCCGAGGATGTCGCCCTCGCGGCGGAGTTCGAGGTCCATTCTGGACAGTTCGAAACCGTCCGTCGTGGACTCGACGGCGGCCAGCCGCTCCCTGGTCGTCGTCCCGTCCAGGGTTTCGGTGACCAGCAGGCACAGCCCCGGCACGCTGCCCCGGCCGACCCGGCCGCGCAGCTGGTGCAGCTGGCTGATGCCGAACCGGTCCGCGTCCATGATCACCATCGCGGTCGCGTTGGGCACGTTGACGCCGACCTCGATCACGGTGGTCGCGACGAGCACGTCCAGGTCGCCCCCCGAGAACGCCCGCATCACGGCGTCCTTGTCGTCGGCGGGCATCCGGCCGTGCAGGACCCCGATCTTCAGTCCCTTCAACGGTCCTTCGGCCAGCTCGGGCGCGACGTCGAGGACCGCGAGCGCCGGCCGCCTGTCGCCCTTGTCCGACGCCGGTTCGTCGCCGATCCGCGGGCAGACGATGTAGGCCTGGTGTCCCTTGCCGCATTCCTCGCGGACCCGCTGCCACGCGCGGTCGAGCCACGCGGGCCGCTCCGCGACCGGCACCACCGACGTCTTGATCGGCGACCGGCCGACCGGCATCACCCGCAGCGCGGAGATCTCCAGATCGCCGTAGACGGTCATCGCGACCGTGCGCGGGATGGGCGTCGCCGTCATGACGAGGACATGCGGGCTGGTGTCGTCGGCGCCGCGGGAGCGCAGCGCGTCCCGCTGCTCCACCCCGAAACGGTGCTGCTCGTCGACCACGGCCAGGCCGAGGTCCGCGAAGGACACCGTGTCCTGGATCAGCGCGTGCGTGCCCACGACGATCCCGGCCTCGCCGCTGACCGTCTCCAGCAACGCCTTCTTGCGTTCCTTGGCGCCCATCGAGCCGGTCAGCAGGGTCACCTTCGTCGCGTTCTCGGCGGCGCCGAGTTCGCCCGCCTGCCCCAGCTCGCCGAGCATCTCGCGCAGGGAGCGCGCGTGCTGCGCGGCGAGCACCTCCGTCGGCGCCAGCAGCGCCGCCTGCCGCCCGGAATCGACGACCTGCAGCATCGCGCGCAGCGCGACCACGGTCTTGCCACTGCCGACCTCGCCCTGCAGCAGCCGGTTCATCGGATGCTCGGTCGAGAGGTCGCGGGAGATCTCGTCACCGATCTCACGCTGGCCCGACGTCAGTTCGAACGGGAGCCGTTTGTCGAAGGCGTCGAGGATGCCGCTGTCGGTGTGCGGGCAGGCTTTCGCGGGCCGGGAGACCAGGGAATGCCTGCGCTGCGCGAAGATCAGCTGCACCGCCATGGCCTCGTCCCATTTGAGCCTGCGGCGCGCGGAGTTCAGCGCCTCCCAGCTCGACGGGCGGTGGATGCCGCGCAGCGCGCTTTCCAGGCCGGGCAGGCCGTACCGGGCGAGCAGCTCCGTCGGCATCGGGTCCTCGTCGACCTCCAGTACGTCCAGCACCTGCCGGACGGCCTTGGCGATCACCCACGTCGGGATGCCCTGCGCCGCCGGGTAGACCGGGATGATCTCGGCGAGGAAGTCGTCCATCGCCTCCGCTTGCCGTTCGGCGTCGAACAGTTCGTACTCGGGGTTCGCCAGCTGCAGGACGTCGCGGAAGGCGGTGACCTTGCCCGCGAAGAGCCCGTTCTTGCCGGGGACGAGTTCCTTTTCGCGCCAGGCCTGGTTGAAGAAGGTGCATTGCAGACGGCGTTTGCCGTCGGTGATCACCATTTCGAGCAAGGTGCCGCTGCGGGACTTCATCCGGCGCTTGTTGACGCGTTCGATCCGCGCCATCACGGTCGCGTGCTCACCGAGTTCGAGTCCGGCGATGTCGGTGAGCTGGCCGCGTTCGGCGTAACGGCGGGGGTAGTGGCGCAGCAGGTCGCTGACCGTCTCGATCTTGAGGCCGTTGGCGAGTGCCTTCGCCGTCGACGCGCCCACGACCAGTTTGAGGTCCGCGCGCAGGTTCGTCATACGGTCACTCCACCCCCATCAGCAGCACGGCGTCGGACTGGCCGCCGGCGTAACTCGTCAGCTCGATCTCGGGATGTTCCAGGCGAAGCTGATCGGCGAGTTCGCCGGGCAGCCGGACCGGCGCGTCGACGCCGGTCAGCACGGTGACCAGCTCGCCGCCGAGGGCCAGCATCCGGTTCAGCACGCTGACCGCCGCCGCGACCAGGTTCGTCTCCGAGGCGGGCGCGGGCTCGATCAGCACGACCTCGCCGTCGACGAGGCCGACGACGTCACCGGCCTGCGCCCGGCCCACCCAGGTTAGCGACTCCTCCTGCGCGATCCGCAGTTCGCCACGCCTGGTCGCGGCCGCCGCTTCGGCCATCGCGACCACGTCGTCGTTGGTGCGGCGGTCCGGATCGTGCACGGCCAGCGCGGCCAGCACCTGGACCGGCGAGACGCACGGGATGACGACGACGTCCCGGTCCGCGGCCATCGCGTGGCCCGCCGCCGCGTCGGCCGCCTCGGTCAGCCGTTTGCCGCCGGGGAGGACGGTGACGTGGTGGCCGGCGGCCTCGTTGATCAGGCCCAGCATCTCCTCGACCGTCGGCGAGACCCCCGGCGGCACGGAGAGCACCGCGACACCCTCGGCCCGCAGCAGTTCGGCCAGCGGCCCGCCGTGGACCACGGCGACCACCGAACGGTCGATACCCCCGCCGACCTCGACCGGGGTGGGGGTGATCAGCGGCTCGACCCGGACCTTGCGCGGGCGGCCCAGCTCGATCCCGGCCTCCAGCGCCGCGCCGATGTCCGCGCAGTGCACGTGGACGGCGAAGCCGCCCGCGCCGTCACCGGCCACGGTGACACTGTCGCCGAGCCCGCTGAGGGTCTTGCGGAGGCCGGGGAGGCTTTCCTCGTCGACGCCGTCGAGGAGGTACATGACCTCCCAGGCCGTCGGTGTCTCCGTCGCGTGGTTGTGGTGCACCTCGAGCGGGTGTTCCGGTTCGGTGGCGCCGCCGGAGATCACGCCGGAAAGGGCGTCGAGGACCGCGACGAGGCCGCGGGCGCCCGCGTCGACCACCCCGGCCACGGCCAGGACGGGAAGCTGCTTCGGGGTCTCTTCCAGGGCCTCGGCGGCGACGCTCGCCGCTGTCGCGGCCACCTCTTCGAGTGACCCTGTCGCGCCGCGGACGGCCGCGGCGACGGTGTGGAGGACGGTCAAGATGGTTCCGGCGACCGGACGGCTCACCGCTCCCGTGGCGGCCTGGTCGGCGAGCCCGAGCGCCTCCGCGAGCCCGGGTCCGTCGAGGTCCCTGGCCGCCGCCGATTCGGCGATCCCGCGGATGACCTGCGACATGATCACGCCGGAGTTGCCCTTGGCCGCCGCGACCGCGCCCTTGGCGAAGGCCGACAGCGCCCCGGCGGTGTCCTCCGGCGCGGCGGCGGCCAGCGCGTCGCGGGCGGCCGTCATGGTGAACAGCAGGTTGGAGCCGGTGTCGGAGTCGGCGACCGGGTAGACGTTGATGCCGTCGATCGCCGGCCGCAGCACCGACAGGCTGTGCACACAGGCCGCCGACCAGGCCGACACCGCCGCCACGTCGAGCACCCGCACCTGTAACCTCCTAGCTGTTCCAGCGAGGGTATCGACCCGGTGCCGGAGGTCTCTGAGCCACTGGTTACTATGGTCGAGTTGCCCAGCATGCTGGGCGCGTCATTCTTTGTCCCAGATCCAGAGGAGTTCGACGTGGCTGCCGTGTGCGACGTCTGTGGCAAGGGACCGGGCTTTGGCAAGTCGGTCTCGCACTCCCACCGGCGTACCAACCGCCGGTGGAACCCGAACATCCAGACTGTTCACGCCAAGATCGGTCTGTCCCAGCGCAAGCGCCTGAACGCCTGCACCTCGTGCATCAAGGCGGGCAAGGTCGTTCGCGGCTGAGCCGGGTTTTTGGGGAATGGCGGGTGCTCTTCGGAGCACCCGCCATTTTTTTGTGCGCGTTTAGTCCTCTGGATGCGGTAGTTGCGCGTGCAAGGACCGCATCCAGAGGACTAAACGCGAAAAAAAGACTAGGGGAGCTTCCAGTCCACGGGGGCGGAGCCTTGCTGCTCGAGCAGCTGGTTCGCCCGGCTGAAGGGCCGCGAGCCGAAGAAACCGGCGTGCGCCGAGAGCGGGCTCGGGTGGGCCGACTCGATGCACGGCACCTTCCCCAGCATCGGCTTCAGGTTCCGCGCGTTGCGGCCCCACAGGATCGCCACCATCGGCTCGTCCCGCGCGGCGAGGGCCTTGATGGCCTGCTCGGTGACCGCTTCCCAGCCCTTGCCCTGGTGCGAGTTCGACTTCCCGGGCTGCACCGTCAGCGACCTGTTGAGCAGCAGAACCCCTTGGTCGGCCCACGGCGTCAGATCGCCGTTCGACGGCAACGGGTGCCCGAGGTCCTCGCAATATTCCTTGTAGATGTTGATCAGGCTCTTCGGGATCGGCCGGACGTCCGGCGCCACCGAGAAGCTCAGGCCGACAGCGTGCCCCGGCGTGGGATACGGGTCCTGGCCGACGATCAGCACCCGCACGTCGTGGAACGGCTGCTGGAAGGCCCGCAGCACGTGTTCACCCGCCGGGAGATAGGTCCGGCCCGCGGCGATCTCCGCGCGGAGGAATTCCCCCATCGCGGCGACCTGCGGCGCCACCGGTTCGAGGGCCTGCGCCCAGCCTGCTTCGACGATGTCCTGCAGCGGTCGTGCGGTCACGGCGTGCGAGCTTACTCACGTCACCCGATACGGCGGAGTTCGACCCTGAACCGGGCCGCACGCTCGACATACCCGTCGACCACGAGCTTGATCATGTCCGGCCCGAACGACGTGTTCGGCCGCGTCTTCGCCGGGACGCCGAGCGCGATCCGCCCACTGTCCACATGGGACCCGTAGGAGAGAACCGCGCCCGCGCCGACCATCCCGCCGTCCTCGACGACGGTTCCGTTCAGCACCACCGATCCCGACGCGATCAGGCAGCCCTCGCCGATCCGCGCGCCCTCGATGTGCACGGAATGTCCGACGGCGGAGGACTTTCCGATCACCGTCGGGTCCTGCCGGGTGCAGTGCAGGACGCAGCCGTCCTGCACGTTGGACCGCTCGCCGATCTCGATATGGCCGTGGTCGCCGCGCAGCACCGTCTGCGGCCAGACCGACGCGAACGCCCCGATCCGGACGTCGCCGATCACCGTCGCGTCGGGATGGACGTAGGCGTCCGGGTGGATCGAGGGTTCGAGGTCGCCCAGTGCGTAGATCGGCATGCGTTCTCCTAGACCAGTGGCTTGCCGAAGCAGATGCTTTCCGGCTCGTCCTTGTAGTACCCGAAGCCCGGCATCTCCCGATAACCCGCCGACCGGTACAGCGCGATGGCTTCCGGCTGCTTGTGCCCGGTTTCCAGCACCATGCGCAGCCGCCCGGCTTCGGTGGCCGTCCGCTCCAGGTCGGCGAGGATCGCCCGCGCGAGCCCCCGGCCCCGCGCCGAAGCCGTCACGTACATGCGCTTGATCTCGGCGTCACCGGGCACCAGCGGGTCCGGCCCTTCGTGCGATCGCCAGGCACCGCACGCGACCGGGACGTCGTCGAGGTAGGCGGCCAGGAACAAGCCCCTCGGCGAGGCGAACTGCGCCGCGTCCATCGGCGTCTCGTCTTCGCTGCCGTACCGGGCGGCCAGCTCGAGCTGGGCTTCGGCCAGCAGTTTCACCGCGTCGGGGTGGTCGTAGGGCAGCACGCGAAGGTCCATGGACGCGAGATTAGCGAGAACCCGGATCGCGAGGGGCGCCGAAGGCTAGGTTCTGCTCATGTCGATCGAAGTCCCCCTCGCCGGTCTCGCCGAGGCACCCTCGCGCCAGGCCCGTAACTCCGCCGCGTTCTGGGCCGCGACCGGCCGCGCCCGCGGTCATGAGGTGATCCGCCGCCGCGGCTTCCTCGCCGTCGCCGGCGACGAGCGCGCGGGCCTGCGTGTCCTGATCCAGGAACCCGATCTCACCGCCGACGAGGTGGCCGAGATCACCGAACTGGCCGGGCGGGCGACCGGTCCGGTGGACGCCGAGGATCCCTTCAGCGCCACCGATCTCAACCACCTCGGGGACATGCGCAGCTGGCAGATGCCCGTCATGCTGCGGCCGCCCGCACCCGTCGCCGAACCCTCGATGGAGGTGTCGCGGGTGACCGGGGAGGACGACCTGCGCGCGGCCGAACGGGCCGTGATCGCGGGCTTCGAACTCGCCCGCTTCGAGCCCTACCGCGCGGGCGAGCTGTTCCCCATGGCCTTGCTCCGGGAGGCCGGGGTCGAGGTGTTCGTGGCGCGGCTCGACGGCGAGGTCGCCGGGGCGTGCGTCACCGCCGTCGAGGACGGCTTCGGCAGCCATTACTGGGTCGGCACGCCGGACGCCTTCCGCTCTCGTGGCGTGGGACGCGCCGTCATGCTCGGTTCCCTCGCGCCGCTGGCCGGGCTGCCGGTCACGCTCACCGCTTCCCGGCTGGGCAGGCCGCTGTACGAATCCCTCGGGTTCACCGTCGCCGGTGAATCGACCTGGTGGGCCACCCGCTGACCCGGTGAGATCAGCGCCAGTGCGCCCAGCCGCTGTCGTGCCCGTAGGGCTTCCCGTCCACCGTGACCCCCGAATCGGGCATGGTCACCACGCCGATCTCCGTCCAGCCCTCCGGCAGATCGGCGAACGCGGGGAAGGTGGCCGCGAACGCGTGGTCCTCGCCGCCGGTGAGCACCCATTTCAGCGGGTCGGCGCCGAGCGCGGTGCCGACCTCGGTCAGCCTGCTCGGGATGTCGAGGTCGGCGGTCCGCACGTCGATCCCCACGCCGGAGGCGACGGCGATGTGGCCGAGGTCGGACAGCAGCCCGTCGGACACGTCGATCATCGACGTCGCGCCGCCGTCGGCCGCGCGGATACCCGCCTCGTAATCCGGTTCGGGGCAGCGCTGCGCGTTGACCACGCTGACCGGTGAGCGGAAGCCCCGGCCGAGCACGGCGAGCCCGGCGGCCGCCCAGCCGAGCCGTCCGCACACCGCGACGACGTCGCCGGGCCGGGCGCCGGACCTGGTCACCGGTTCCCGGCCACCGAGGTCACCCAGGGCGGTGACACTGATCACGATCTGGTCGGCGCCCACCATGTCGCCGCCGACGATCCCGACGCCGGCGCGGTCGGCTTCGGTCCACATGCCCTGGGTGAGTTCGGTGACGAGCGCCGTCTCGGTGTCCGGCGGGCAGGCGAATCCCACCAGGACGGCCGTCGGGCGGGCGCCCATGGCGGCGATGTCGGTGAGGTTCACCGCGACCGCCTTGCGCCCCACCTGATCGGCGCTGGACCAGTCGAGTCGGAAGTGCACGCCCTGCACGAGGACGTCGGTGGAGGCCACCGTCCGGCCGTCCGGGGTGGCCACGACGGCCGCGTCGTCCCCCGGTCCGAGCAGCGTCGTCTCCGGCTGTTTACGGCCGGCCGTCACCGCTTCGATCAGCCGGAATTCACCGGTCCCGGCGACCGTGCCGTCATTCGGTGACACCCGTCACCTCCACTTTCCCTTGTCCGGACAAATGTCGATCACCGATAGTCGGATGCCCTAGGTTTTTCCCGGGGCTGGCGATACGTTGCTACAACGTTCCTACCTTGAGCCGACTTTTACGAAGGGGCGCGCCGTGGTCCACGCATACATCCTCATCCAGACCGAGGTCGGCAAAGCGGCCGCGGTCGCCGCGGAGATCTCCACCATCTCCGGTGTCACCAGTTCGGAGGATGTCACCGGTCCCTACGACGTCATCGTCAAGGCCGCCGCCGACACCGTCGACCAGCTCGGCCAGCTCGTGGTCGCCAAGGTGCAGAACGTGGAAGGCATCACTCGGACACTGACCTGCCCGGTCGTGCATCTGTAAGAGGTGGTGTAGTGGTCCGGTGGCTGACACGGACACCGGCGCTCCCCCGAAACCACTGCTGATCGCGGCCGCCTGCCTGGCGATCCTGCTCCTCGCGGGGGTGGCCGTCTTCGGGCTGACCCGCGGCGCGGATTCCGACGCCCCGGCCGCCGACGGTCCCCTCCCGCTCGTCCCGGTCCCGGCGCCGCAGTCGGGTTCGCCCGAGTGCGCGAAGCTGATCGGCGCGCTGCCGCACGAGCTCACCTCGTCCGGGAACACCCTGGTCCGGCGGAAACTGGCCGACCCCGCCCCCGAGGCGACGGTCGGCTGGGGCACCGGCGACCCGGTGGTCCTGCGGTGCGGGCTCGGCAAACCGCCGGAGCTGACCCCGACCTCGCAGCTGCGGACGATCAACGGGGTCCAGTGGCTGCAGGTCGAGGGCGAGGGCTCCGCCACGTGGTTCGTGGTGGACCGTCCCGTCTACACGGCGCTCACCGTGCCGGGCACCGCGGGGACCGGGCCGCTCCAGACCGTTTCGGACGTCATCGGCGCCAATCTCCCCGCGGTACCGCTGCGCTTCTGATCAGGGCAGGAGCAGGCTCTTGCCGGTGTACCGCCGCGCCTCGATGTCCGAATGCGCGGCCGATGCCTCCGCCAGCGGGTACGTCCGGCCGATGACCGGCGTCAGCGCGCCGTCGGCGGCCAGTCGCAGCACTTCCCGCACCCGCCGCGGCGTCTCCGGCCAGAAACCGACCAGCTGCGCCATGTCCACAATGGTCAGCCGGGCCCGGTCCGCGTCGCCGATCACGGTCTCCGCGCCGCTGGACATGCCGTAGCCGGAGAACCGGCCGCCGTTCTCCAGCAGCGCGAGCGAGGCCGCGCCCAGTTCACCGCCGACGCCGTCGAACACCACGTCCAGCCGTCGCCCTCCGGTGCGGGCGAGGACCTCGCCGGTCCAGTCGGGCGTCGCGTAGTCCACCGGCTCCGCACCCAGTTTCCGGGCGATGGCCGCCTTTTCCTCGCCGCGGACCGCCGCGATGACGGTGGCACCCGCCGCACGGGCGAGCTGCACCAGCAGGCTGCCGAGACCGCCGACGCCCGGCGCCACCAGGATCCGCTCCCCCGCCACGACCGGTGTCTTCTCCAGCAGGGCCAGCGCGGTGCTGCCGTCGTCGAACAGCGCCACCGCGTGTTGGGGGTCCAAGCCCTCGGGGATCGGGAAGGTGTCGTCGGGCCGCGCGATGACCGTGTCCGCGTAGCCACCGCCGTACCCGCCCGCGGCGTGGGTGATGACCGGCTTGCCCAGCCAGGTCTCGTCGACTCCGGCACCCACCGCCTCGACGGTGCCCGCCACCGCGCCGCCCGGCACGTACGGAGGCTCGACCGCGAACACGTCGGGGCCTTCGCCGCGGCGGATGAGGGCGTCGAGCCAGCCGACCCCGGCCGCCGTCACCGCGACGCGAAGCTCACCCGCCCCGGGGTCCGGAGTGGGCAGCTCGGTCGGTTCGAGAACACCGGGATCGCCGAAGCGGGACACTCTGATCGCATGCATGACCAGAAGCTATGACCTCCACCTTGCTGGAGGTCAAGATTCAGCCACCGAGGACGGAAAGCAGGGGCTTGAGCGCGGATTGGAGGGCTTCTCGCGAACAACCCGCGTACCCGATGAGGTTCCCGAACACCGTCGGTGTCCCGGCGAAGTGCCGGGCGAGCCCGTCGAGCCGGATCCCGGCGCGTTCCGCCGCCGCCATCCGCGCCGCCTCCTCGGGCGCCGATCCACAAGGGACGACCAGATGCGCCCCCGCGTCGTCGCCGAGTACCGGGATCCCCGCCGACGTCAGCGCGGCCGAAACCAGCGACCGGCGCTCCGACAGTTCCCGCCGGAGCTTCCGCAGATGCCGTCCCAGATCTCCGTGCCGCGCCAGTTCGACGAGCACCCGCTGGCCGGCGGGCGACGGACGGGTGCCGGTCGCCTCCCGGTATTCCAGCACCGCGGCCGCGACCTGCGGCGGCGCGACCATCCAGCCCGCGCCCAGCGCCGGGGTCAGGATCTTGCTCGTCGTCCCGAGATGCGCGACGACGTCCGGAGCGAGCGCGGCCAGCAACGGCAGCGGCGCGACGTCGAACCGCAGCTCGCCGTCGTAGTCGTCCTCGATCACCAGCATGCCCTCGGCGCGGGCGAGTTCGACCAGCTCGACGCGGCGTGAGGCGCTCATCCGGCTGCCGAGCGGATACTGGTGCGCGGGAGAGCAGTACACGGCGCGCACGCCTGCCGGGATGGCGTCCGGGCGCAGGCCCTCTTCGTCGACTTCGGCCGCGACGACCTCCAGCCCCGCGCGCCGGAACGCCTGCACCGCGCGCTGATAGCCCGGTTCCTCGATCGCGACCCGATCGCCGCGCGAGAGCACCGCGCCCGCGAGTTCGATCACCGCCGCCGTGGTGCCGCCGGTGGCCAGCACGGTCCCGGCGGCGAGGCCGCGGTGCCGCAGCAGATGCTCGGACACCGCGTCGCGGTACGCGGGCAGACCGGCCCTGTCCTCGCGATAGGTCGGGCGCGGGTCAGCGGCGGCCCGCCACGCGCGGCGCCAGGCCGCCTTCTCGACACCATCGGCCCACGGCACGCCGGGGGTGAGATCGACCAGAGTGGGCGGCGCGGCGGGCGTGCCGGGCGCGGGTCCCTTCGACGGCCTGTCCGCGGGCGGTGTCGTGGTGACGTACGTGCCGGAGCCGTGGCGGCCCGCGATCCAGCCCTCGGCGTGAAGCTGCTCGTACGCCGCCGACGTCACGGTGCGGCTGACGCCGAGCCGGTGCGCGAGCGCCCTGGTCGAGGGCAGCCTGTCGCCACCGCGCAGATGCCCGTCGCCCGCCGCCGCGCGCAGGGCGTCGGCCAGCTGGACCGCGAGCGGGACGAGCGAATCGCGGTCGAGACTGACCGGCAGGGCGGTGTCGGACATGCTGTACTCCGCGCTCCTGAGGAAGTGGCCTTCTCAAGTATAGGAGAATTGGACGTTATTACAGGCCACTCTCGTGGGTGAGACTGCTCGCATGTCCACCCCGCTCTCTCCCACCGACCGGACCACTCTCGGCCGCAAGAAGAACCGCGCGCTCACCGACCGATCGGCGCTGTACGCCGTGCTCGACGAGGCCCTGATCTGCCACCTCGGTGTCGTGCGCGACGGCGTCCCGCTGGTCATCCCGACCGGCTACGGCCGCGACGGGAACACGCTCTACCTGCACGGATCCACCGGCGCGCGGAGTATGCGCGACTCCGACGGCGTCGAGGTGTGCGTCACGGTGACCTTGCTCGACGGCATCGTCTACGCGCGATCGGTCAACAACCATTCGATGAACTACCGCAGCGCGGTGATCCTGGGCAAGGCCACCGCGGTCACCGACGCGGAACGGAAGATGCACGGCCTTCGCGTGCTGACCGACCACCTCGCGCCCGGTTCCTGGGAGCACGCTCGGGACGTCAACGCGAAGGAGTTCGCGTCGGTTTCGGTGCTGGAACTGGACCTCACCGAGGCGTCGGTGAAGATGCGCGGCGAGGGTCCCGACGATCCCGAGGACGAGGTCGCGGCCGATCTCGCGTGGGCGGGGGTGCTGCCGGTGCGGACCGTGTTCGGGGAGCCGGAGCCGTCGGCCGACCTGGTGAGTGAGTGGACGGTGCCGGACCATGTGAAGCGACGGGTGGGGTAGGGCTTCGCGGATGTCATGAACGGGACTTTCATAACGAATTTTGTAATGAAAGTCCCGTTCATAACATCTTTTCGTCCTCGGGTCCGGAGGGCGGCCGTTGGGTCGTGCGGGGCTGAGGGGCCCTTCAGCCCCGTCGGAGCCCCAGACCACGGTCCGTGAAGGCCTCGAACCTCAGGGCGAAAGACGCCATGAGCCTTTCCAACCTGGTTGTGGCTCGGGGCTGAAGGGCGCTTTCCCCTCATCGCATGCGGCGAAAGCGCCCTTCACCGCGTGAGATGAGGCGAAAGGCCCCTTCAGCCCACACCCGACGCCAGGTCGGAAAAGTCGCTAGGAAAGGACCTTTCCTAGCGAAATTTGCAAGGAAAGGTCCTTTCATAGCGCACTGGGGGGCTACGGGCGCCGCCGCGGAAGCCGCACGGTGAACGTCGTCGCCCCCGGCTCACTCTCGACCTCGATCGTCCCGCCGTGCGCCGACACCAGCGAGAGCACCACCGAGAGTCCCAGCCCGGTCCCGCCGTTGCCGCGGGTGCGGGCGGTGTCGACCCGGTAGAACCGGTCGAAGATCCGGTCCCGCGCGTCCGGCGGGATGCCGGGGCCGGCGTCGCTCACCCGCAGGACGCATTCCGCGTCCGACGCCGAAGCCGACAACGTGACCGCCGTCCCGGGCGGCGTGTGCACCGCGGCGTTGGCGAGCAGGTTGTCCAGAACCTGCCGCAGGCGCACCGGATCCGCTTGCAGGACGACACCTTCCGGGAGCGGCCCGACGCTCAGCGGATGCTCCGGGCGCCCGGCGGCGAAGGCCTCCCCCGCGTCGGTGACCAGCTCGGCGAGGTCGACGTCGACCAGGCGCAGCGGCGCTTCGGTCTCCGGCGCGTCGAGGCGCGCGAGGAGCAGGAGGTCGTCGACGAGCACGCTCATCCGCTCGGTCTCTTCACGGATCTTCGACAGATGCGCCTCGCGTTCGGCGGGTTCGTTCGCCGCCGCGTAGCGGAAAAGCTCGGCGTAGCCGCGGATCGACGTCAGCGGCGTGCGGAGTTCGTGCGAGGCGTCGGCGATGAAGCGCCGCAGCCGTTCGTTCGCCTCGCGGCGCGCGACCAGTGAGGAATCGAGGTGCGCCAGCATCACGTTGAACGCCGTCCGCAGCTCCTCGACCTCGGCACCGCCGCCGTTCGCCGGTGCCCGAACCGGGAGATCGGCGTTCGTGGTGAGGTCGTGCGACGCGATGTCGTGCGCGGTCCCGGCCATGTCGCTCAGCGGCCGCAGCCCGCGCCGCAGCACCAGTCGTCCGGCGATCACCAGCACCGCCAGCGCCAGCAGGAACGCGACGACCTCGACCATGATCAGCTGGCTCACCGTCCGGTCCAGATCCGCCTGCGGCGCGGCGCTCACCAGCACGATGTTCTGGCTCGGCTCGATCGGGCAGGCGCGGACGCGGTAAGTGCCCTTGTCCTCGATGTAGACGGTGCGCAGGACCTCGGTCCGCGTCGCGTCCTCGGCGACCTTTTCGAGCGCTTTCGTGTCCGGCGGCAGCGAACCGCCCGACTGCGGCAGCGCGTCGCCGTCCCGCACCGCGAAGACCGCGGAGAACCAGCCGTAGGCCTGCTGGGGTTTCCCGCCATGCGTGGTGCGCAGCGACGGCACCTGGCTGATCTGGGTCTTGGCGAGCTGTTCGTCGAGCCGGTCGTTCAGGTAGCCCTTCATGATGCCGACCATCACGGTGCCGACGACGGCGAACACGACCAGCGCCAGCGCACCGAGCCCGAGCGCCAGCCGGGTGCCGAGCCGGGATCGGCGCCAGGCGTCGAACCACCGGCGCAACATCTTCATCTCGCCGCCTGCCGGACCACGTAGCCCACTCCGCGCACGGTGTGGATCAGCGGCTCGCGGCCGGCGTCGAGTTTGCGGCGCAGATGCGAGATGACGAGTTCGACCACATTGGACCGGCCGCCGAAGTCGTACTCCCAGACGTGGTCGAGGATCTGCGCCTTCGTCAGCACCGAGGGCGAACGCCGCATGAGATACCGCAGCAGTTCGTACTCGGTCGGCGTCAGCTCGGCGGGTTCGCCGTCGCGCGCGACCTCGCGGGTGTCCTCGTTCAGGGTCAGATCGCCGACCCTCAGCAGGGCCGCCGTCCTGGACTCCTTGCTGCTGCGGCGCAGGACCGCGCGCAGCCGCGCCATCAGCTCCTCCACGGAGAACGGCTTGACGAGGTAGTCGTCCCCGCCGCGGGTGAGCCCGGCGACGCGATCCGCCGTCGCGTCCTTCGCGGTGAGGAAGACGACGGGCACGGCCGTCCCGGACTCGCGGAGCTTGTCCAGCACGGTGAACCCGTCGATCCCGGGCAGCATCAGGTCGAGCACGACGATGTCGGGTACGAATTCGGCCGCCTTCGCGAGCGCGGCCTCACCCGATCCGGCGGTGACCGCCTGCCAGCCCTCGTAGCGGGCGACGGTGGCGACCAGATCCGCGATATGCGGCTCGTCGTCGACCACGAGCAGGCGAACGGGGTTCTCGGTGTGCACGAACCCCATCCTCCGTGACCGCGCGCGCGAGGGCGAGGCGGGAGCGCACACGACAGGAAGCCGACAGGTTCCGCCCAGAAAGGTCACAGGTTGGCACCGCAGGCTCGGTACTTGAACCGGACCGGAAGGGACCACGTGTGACCACCATGACGCAGACCGCCGTGAAACCGCGCCCGGCGATCCGTCCCAGGATCGCCGCACGCGCCGGGCTCTTCACCTTCCTCGGGGCCAACGTGGCCGCCGTGACCATGCTCTTCTTCGCCGCCGGGCCGTCGGACAACGTCCTCATCAGCATCGGCAGGCTCGCCGGGCTGTACGGGGCGCTGGCGATGGCGTTCCAGCTGCTGCTGGTCGCCCGCCTGCCGTGGCTGGACCGCCGCCTCGGCATGGACCGGCTCACCGTCTGGCACCGCTGGACCGGGTTCAGCCTCCTGTGGACACTGCTCGCCCACTTCGTCTTCATCGTCTTCGGCTACGCACAGGTCGAGGACAACGGCGTGGTGGACGAGTTCGTCACGATGGTGACCAAACTGGAGGGGATCCTGCGCGCGGTCGTCGCGTTCGCGCTCATCCTGCTGGTCGGCGCCGTTTCCGCGCGTTTCGCCCGCCGACGGCTGGCCTACGAGACCTGGCATTTCATCCATCTGTACACCTATGCCGCGGTCGTGCTGGCGTTCACCCATCAGATCGCGCTGGGCGGATCGTTCGCGTCGTCGCCGGGCGCGCAGGCCTACTGGTGGGCGGTGTGGGGTGTCGCTCTCGGCTCGGTGGTCGCCGGCCGGGTCGTGCTGCCTCTCGCGCGAAATCTGCGGCACCGGTTGAGGGTCGTCGCCGTGGTCCCCGAATCCCACGACGTCGTCTCCGTGTACATCTCCGGCAAGGACCTCGACAAGATGCCCGCCAGGGCCGGCCAGTTCTTCCTGTGGCGCTTCATGACCCGGGATCGCTGGTGGCAGGCGAATCCGTTCTCGCTGTCGGCCGCGCCCGACGGCCGCACCCTGCGGCTGACCGCGAAGGCCGCCGGTGACGGCAGCGCGTCGTTGCGTTCGCTGAAGGTCGGCACGCGGGTGTTCGCCGAAGGACCGTACGGCGCGTTCACCACGATGCACCAACGGAAACCGGACGCGCTGCTGGTGGCGGGCGGCGTCGGGATCACTCCGATCCGCGCGCTGCTGGAAGAGATCTCCGGGCACGTCGTGGTGCTCTACCGCGTCCGCGACGAACGCGACGCCGTCCTGCTGCCGGAACTGACGGGGCTGGCGCGGGCACGCGGCGCGGTCGTGCGGGTCCTCAGTGGACCGTCCGATCAGGCCGGTCCGCACGGTCCGGTGCTCGGCGCGCACAACCTGCGGCGGCTGGTGCCGGACGTGACCGATCGGGACGTCTTCGTCTGCGGGCCGCCCGGGATGACCTCGGCGACGTTGCGCAGCCTGCGTGAACTGGGCGTGCCGAACCAGCAGGTCCACGCCGAACGTTTCAGTCTCGCCGCCTGAGTCAGGGAGTCCCCGATCATGAAGAAGACCATCGTCGCCGCCACGGTCGCCCTTTCGGCCGCCGGCTTCCTCGGTGTCTGGCTGTACGAACCGGGTCCGCTCGGTTCGGAGACCGTGGCCGTCGCCGCGCCCGCCCCGCCCTCGTCCACTGAGTCCTCTTCGTCCTCTTCGGACGGTGGCGCCTCCGAAGGGGCGGAACGCACCATCGACGGCTCGGTGGAGAGCAACCGGTACGGCACCGTCCAAGTGCGACTGGTGATCTCCGCCGAGGACCGGATCTCCGAGGTCCAGCTGCTGCGACGGCCGACCAGCGGCCGCGGGGTCGACGCGATCCCGGTCCTGCAGGCGGAGACGCTGACCGCGCAGAGCGCCGACATCGACACCGTCTCCGGGGCGACGTCGACGAGCGAGTCGTACGTCAAATCGCTGCAGGCGGCGCTGGACGCCAGATGAACCGCGTCGAGCAGGTGATGGGGCTGCCGGTCTCGGTCGACGTCCGTGCGGGCGGCGAACTCGTCGACCATGCTCTCGACGGCGTCTTCGGCTGGCTGCGCGAGGTCGACGACCGGTTCAGCCCGTTCAAGGCCGGAAGCGAGGTCTGCCGCTATGACCGCGGCGAACTCGCCCCGTCGGAACTGAGCGACGACCTGCTCGAAGTGCTTTCGTTGTGCGACCATTACGAACGGCTGTCCGGCGGGGCGTTCACCGCCCGGATCCCCGGACGGCGGCTCGACCCGAACGCGGTGGTCAAGGGCTGGGCGGTGCAGCGGGCGGCGGGACTGTTGCTGGCAGAGGGCCTGGACGTCTTCTGTATCAACGCCGGCGGCGACGTCGTCACCTCCGGCGAACCGGAACCCGGCCGCCCCTGGCGGGTCGGCATCCGGCATCCCGAACGGCCGGACTCGCTCTGCGCCGTGGTCGAGTCCTCCGGCGGCGCCGTCGCGACGTCAGGGGAATATGAACGCGGAGCGCATATCCTCGACGGGCGGACCGGGCGCCCGGCCACCGGGCTGCTGAGCGTCACGGTCGCCGCCGACGACCTCGTCACGGCGGATTCGCTGGCCACGGCCGCTTTCGCGATGGGGACCGAGGGAATCGCCTGGGTCGCTTCGCAACCGGGGTGCCAGGTCCTGATCATCGACGCGGAGCGTCAGGTGCACCGGTCGCCGGGACTTCGGCTCGCTTATTGAGAGGTAAGGCGAACATGGCTGGGTGGTGCGCCCTGGGCCGGGTGGGGTTTCCGTGGCCTGGGATGTCCTGAAGGCCCCCTTTCGGACGTGGAACGTCTCGAAGGTTCCCTTCAGAACGGGTTCCGGGCCCGCGTTTCGGAGCCGGTGTCCCTACCCCTCAATAAAACCGTTGGCCGGGTCTCGCGGGCTCGGGCAGACTGCGGCGTCATGACCTCTGTCGTACAGAACTTCTTTTTCGACTGTGCCGACGCTTACGAGCTGGGGCGTTTCTGGAGCGGCGTCGTCGGCAAGCCGATGGCCGACGACGACCGGCCGGGCGATCCCGAGGCGATCATCATGATGGACAACGGTGTCACGCTGTACTTCGGGCAGGTCCCGGAGCCGAAGACGGTGAAGAACCGCATCCATCTCTGCCTCGAGCCCGACATCCCGCGCGACGAGGAGGTCGAGCGCCTGCTGAAGCTCGGCGCGACCCTCCTGCACGACCGGCGCAACCCGGACGGCACCGGCTGGGCCGTCCTCGGCGACCCCGAGGGCAACGAGTTCTGCGTGCTGCGCAGCGCCGCCGAAAAGGCCGCGACTTCGTGACCGAGTACCTCACCGTCAACCGCGCGAACTGGGACGAACGCGCCCCGGCGCACGCGGCGTCGGCGGACTACGGCTACGACCGGTTCGTCAAGGACCCCGCCCATCTCAGCGGCGTCGTCCGGTTCGACCGGCCGCTGCTCGGCGACGTCTCCGGTGCGCGCGGAGTGCACCTGCAGTGCCATATCGGCACGGACACGCTTTCCCTGTCGCGCCTCGGCGCGCGGATGACCGGACTCGACTTTTCCCCGCCGTCGCTGGAGATCGCGCGGCGGCTGGCCGCCGAGACCGGCGCGGAGATCGACTACCACGAGTCCGATGTGTACAGTGCGGCCGACGTATTGGGCGCCGGGGAATTCGACCTCGTCTACACGGGAATCGGCGCGCTCTGCTGGCTCCCCGACATCGCCCGCTGGGGGCGGACGGCAGGCGCGCTGCTGCGGCCGGGCGGGCGGCTGTTCGTCCGGGACATGCACCCGATGCTGGGCACCCTCGACGAGACGCAGCCGGTGGTCACGCCGCGGTACCCGTACTTCGAGCAGGCCGAACCGCTGGTCTTCGACGAGCCGGGGACCTATGTGGACACCGACGTGTCGTTCCAGCACAACCGGACGCACGAGTGGAACCACGGGCTGGGCGAGATCGTCATGTCGCTGCTCGACGCGGGGCTGACGCTGACGCGGCTGGTGGAGCACGACAGCGTGCCGTGGAACGCGCTGCCCGGTCTCATGACCGTGGACCCCGCGACGGAGGAATGGCGGCTGACGAAGGACCCTCAGCGGCTGGCGGCGAGCTTCACCATCGAGGCCGTGAAGCGCATCTAGAGGACTAAACGCGCGGCGAACGCTCCGTCACGAACGCTTGCCCACTGACCGGCCGGGTTTGAAGAATGGACGGTATGTCGAGCGAATCCCGACGGCCGCTGGTCGCCGTCGCCGCCTTGGGCGGCACCATCTCCATGGTCCCCGGCGACGGCGAGGACCACGCGGTCCCCCGGCTCAGTGCCAAGGATCTGCTCGGCGGCCTCGTCGACGACCTGACGATGGACGTCCGCGCGGAGACGCTCGCGGGTATCTCCAGCGCGTCGATGGACTTCGCGACGCTGATCAAGACCCGGGACTGGGCCGCGCGCGCCGTCGACGAAGGCGCCCAAGGCGTCGTCGTGGTCCAGGGCACGGACACGCTCGAAGAGACCGCGTACTTCTTCGAGCTGACTTGGGCTTCCGAGGCGCCGATCGTCATCACCGGCGCCATGCGCAATCCCAGTCTGCCCAGCGCCGACGGCGCGGCGAACCTGGTCGCCGCGCTGACCGTCGCGGCCGATCCGCGCAGCCGCGGCCGCGGTTCGCTGGTCGCGTTCAACGACGACGTCCACCTCGCGCGCTGGGTCCGCAAGGCGCATTCGAGCCACGTCGAGGCGTTCTCGTCGAATCCCGCCGGGCCGCTCGGGCTGCTCGCGGAGGGCGCGGTGCACTACTTCCACCCGGTCGCCGCCCGTCCGGCGGCGTTGCCGGTGGAGAACGCGGATTTCTCCGGGCTGGTACCGATCGTCGAGAGCGGCGTCGAGGACACCGGGGAACTCCTGGAGACGCTGGTCAAGGCCGGGGTCAAGGGAGTGGTGATCGCGGCGAACGGCGCCGGGCACGTCTCAGCGGGGACAGCGGGCGTGATCGAGCGTGCGCTGCCGGAGGTGCCGATCGTGATCGCCGGCCGCACCGGCGCCGGGCCGACATTCCGGAGTACCTATGGCTTCCGCGGTTCGGAGTCGGACCTGATCGCGATGGGCGCGACCATGGCGGGCTGGCTCGACCCGCGCAAATCCCGGCTCCTGCTGCACACCCTGCTCGCGACCGGGGCGTCTCGGGACCGTATCGAGGCCGAGTTCCGGCTGCGCGGCGACCTCGACACCTAGCGTTCCGTCCTGCATTTCGTCCTCTGGATGCGGTAGTTGCACGCGCAAGGAACGCATTCAGAGGACGAAACGCGGGGCGCGCTAGTCCCGGATCGGGCCGGAGATGGGGTCCAGGTGGTACGGGCGCATGGCGCGCGGCCCGTGCCGGTAGACGTGCACGCTGACGGCGGGGTCCGGCCCCTCGTTGCGCACCTCGTGGATGTACCCGGGGCCGAAGACGCGCGACTGGCCCGTCGACAGCGAATGCAGCTCCGTCACGGCCCGGCCGTCGACGGCGCGCCGGGCGACCGTCTCGTTCAGCTGCCCGCTGACCACGGTGAACGCGCCGGCGGCGAATTCGTGGTCGTGCAGGTCGGTGTGCTGGCCGGGCAGCCAGCTCATCAGCCAGATCTCCTGGATTTCGTCGCTGTCGACGAGCGCGGAGAACCGCTCCTCCGGGTCGTAGCGCAGCAGATGCCGCCAGCGGTCACGGTCCGCGGCGAACTCGAGCGCGACGCGCACCGGGTGGCGCAGGGTGGGGTTTTCGGGAATGACGAGCGTGTTGTCCGGGACGGCGAACATGAAGGTGTCCTTACAGAAGGAAGAGGGTGTCGAACTGGGCCGGGGCGGGTTTCACCGACAACAGCGACACGACGCGCACGCGACGGCGCCAAGACCCGAGAGGCCCCGCGACACAGTCATCCCACGTGCGAACATGCCCACAGCGAACCAGTGCGGAGCCCGGCGGTCAACAGATCTCACACCGTGGACATGCCGGCTCGCCTCAGGCCTCAGGAGCTGAAGGGCCCCTTCCCCTCATCTGACGCGGTGAAGGGCCCTTTCCTCGCATCGGATGCGGGGAAAGGGCCCTTCAGCTCCAGCGGTCAGGACCACTCGTGCTTCTGCGACCGCCCCAGCAGCTCGGCTCCCGCCCGCCGCGGGTCGACCCCTTCGTGACACACGCGGTGCATCGCGTCGGTGATGGGCATGTCGACGCCGTGGCTCAGCGCGAGTTCCCGGATCGACGTGCACGACTTGACGCCCTCGGCGACCTGCCCGCCCGCCGCGTCCAGCGCCTGCTGCAGGGTCTCTCCCCTGCCCAGCCGCTCACCGAAGGTCCGGTTGCGCGACAGCGGCGAGGAACACGTCGCCACCAGGTCGCCGACGCCGGCGAGCCCGGCGAAGGTGAGCGGGTCGGCGCCGAGTTTCGCGCCGAGCCGCGCCATCTCGGCCAGCCCGCGGGTGATCAGCGTCGCCATCGTGTTGGTGCCGAGCCCCAGCCCGGCCGCCATCCCACAGCTCAGCGCGATGACGTTCTTGCACGCGCCGCCCAGTTCGCAGCCGACGACGTCGGTGTTGGTGTACGGCCGGAAGTACTGGTTGAAGCTCGCCTGCTGGATCGCCTTGGCGTTGTCGTGGTCCGTGCACGCGACCACCGCGGCCGACGGCTGCCCCAGCGCGATCTCCTTCGCGAGGTTCGGCCCCGAAACGACCACGATCCGGCCGTCCTCGACGCGCGCGATCTCGGCGATGACCTCGCTCATCCGCTTGAGCGTGCCGAGTTCGACCCCCTTCGCGAGACTCACCAGGATCGCGTCGGAGGGCAGCAGACCGGACCACTCCGACAGATTGGTCCGCAGCGTCTGGCTCGGCACCGCGAGGACCACGGCCTGCGCGCCGTCGAGCGCCTCGGCCGGATCCGCGGTCGCGGTGATCCGCGCGGACAACTCGATATCGGGCAAATAGGACGAATTTCGGTGCTGGTCCCGGATCTCCGCCGCGACCTCGGGCCGCCGGGCCCAGATGGTCACGTCGCGGCCGGCGTCGCCGAGCACCTTGGCGAACGCCGTGCCCCACGATCCGGCGCCGAGTACGGTCACCCGCTGGACCTCGGCCATCAGGCGTCGTCCTCCGGCTTCTTCGCGGGCGGTTCCTCCTGGCGGATCTCCGCGAGCAGGGTGGTGATCTCGGTCATCATCAGCTCGGTGACCTCGCGCAGCTTGGACGCGCTGCGCGTGGACCCGTCCTTGTAGGCGGACAGGTCCAGTGGCTCCCCGACCAGATGCGTGATCGTCTTGCGCGGGAACGGCGTGAACTTCTTCGTGTACCCGTTGAAGATGTGGTTCGTGCCCCAGCGGGCGATCGGGATCACCGGCACGTCGGTCTCCAGCGCGAGCCGTGCCGCACCGGTGAACGGCTTCTTCGGCCAGCCGTCCGGATCCTTGCTGATCGTCCCCTCCGGATAGATCACGACGACCTTGCCGTCGCGCAACGCCTGGTGGGCGGCCTTGAGGCTGTCACCGGCGGCGGCCGAACCACGCGAGACCGGGATCTGCCCCGCGCCGACGAAGATCTTGCCGAAGAGCGGCGTCCTGGTCAGGCTCTCCTTGCCGAGGAAACGCGGCACCCGCTTCTGCCGGTGCACGAAGACCGCGTCCACCGCCGGGTCCATGTGGGACACGTGGTTGAGCAGCAGCAGCGCGCCGCCTTCGCGGGGGATCCGCTCGGCGTTGCGGTAGACGCGCTTGGCGATGGCCGTCGCCGGGTAGAACAGTGCGGCGGCGATACCCACCCAGATGCCGCCCTTCTCACGCCGGGCCAATTCGTCCTCCTCGAAGTCGCACGTGCCGTCCCAGACCCCTGATCCTGCCGCCCGCGTACGAGCGGGGTCCAGGGAGGGTCGGGTAAGAATGCAGATGTGGACGTGGACCTGATCGTGCCGATGAAGCGCCCGGCGGAGGGCAAGTCGCGGCTTCGCGGCGCGGTCGTGCCGGGTCGGCACGCCGAACTGGTGCTGGCGCTGGCGTACGACACGCTGGCCGCGGTGACCTCGGCCGACGGCGTCCGCCGGGTACTGGTGGTCGCCGCCGACCCGGCTTCGGTGGCGGATCTCGCCGAGCTGGGTGTGGAAATCGTCGCCGAACCTTCGCGAGGCGGATTGAACGCCGCCCTGCGTCACGGCGCGGAACTGCTGCGCCGGGACACCCCGTCCGGTCTCGTCGGCGCCCTGCAGGCCGACCTGCCGGCCCTGCGGACCGAAGACCTCACCGCCGCGCTCGCCGAGGCCGCCGGTGAGCGGGCCTTCGTCGCGGACCGGCAGGGAACGGGCACGACCCTGTTGCTCGCGGGGGCGGGCCGGGCCCTCGAACCCCGGTTCGGCGAGGGTTCCGCGCGGGCGCACGCCGCGTCCGGTGCGACGCCGCTCACGATCGCCGCCGAATCGCTCCGCGGTGACGTGGACACCGCGGATGATCTCGCTCACGTCCGCACCCTGGGTGTCGGAAAACGCACTTCAACGCTGCTGGGAACACCCTGCGTGGTGATGTGACGAGAGTTCACCCCGGCGACCCGCGCGCGGCGCACATAATCGCGCCGAGTGGTGAACAATGAAGCCCGTGAGCACAAACGACGGCGGCACCCCGAACTCGGCAAGGAAGCGGAAGACCTCCGCCGCGAAACCGGAACCGGACAACGGCGCGGCCAAACCCGCCAGGGCGCGCAAGACCAGTCCCGCGGTGAAGACGAACAGCACCCCGCGGGCGGCGATCCGCGCGACCCGGGGCGGTTCGGCGAGCCGTCCCGCCCAGGAGTTCCGCGCGCTGCCCGCCGCGCCCCCGGCGGTGACGTCGGCCCCTACCGCGGTCGAGACGCTGCCCGACGACCGGTACTTCAACCGTGAGCTGTCGTGGCAGGACTTCAACGCCCGTGTGCTCGCGCTGGCCGAGGACGAATCGCAGCCGCTGCTCGAACGCGCCAAGTTCCTGGCGATCTTCGCGTCCAATTTGGACGAGTTCTACATGGTGCGGGTCGCCGGGCTGAAGCGCCGCGACGAGACGGGCCTCCCGGTCCGCAGCGCGGACGGGCTCACCCCGCGCGAGCAGCTGGCCTACATCGCCAAACGCAACCAGGACCTGGTCGAGCGGCACACCAACGCCTTCGAACTGCACCTGCGGCCCCGGCTGGCCGAGGAAGACATCCACATCGTCGGCTGGAACGACCTGACCGGCGCCGACCAGCTCCGGCTGTCCAACTACTTCAGCGAGCAGATCTTCCCGGTGCTCACACCGCTGGCCGTGGATCCCGCGCATCCGTTCCCCTACATCTCGGGCCTTTCGCTCAACCTGGCCATCACCGTCCGCGACCCCGAGGCGGGCACGGAGCGGTTCGCCCGCGTCAAGGTGCCGAGCAACGTGCCGCGCCTGATGCGCATCGAGCAGCAGCCCCGTGAGGTCCGCACCGCGACGTTCCTGCCGCTGGAGGAACTGATCGCCGCCCATCTCGGTGAGCTGTTCACCGGGATGGAGGTCACCGAGCACCACGCGTTCCGCGTCACCCGCAACGCCGACTTCGAGGTCGAAGAAGACCGGGACGAGGACCTCCTCCAGGCGCTGGAGCGCGAGCTGGCCCAGCGCCGGTTCGGCCCGCCGGTGCGGCTCGAGGTCGCGCAGGACATGAGCGAGCACATGCTCGAACTGCTGCTGCGGGAGCTGGAGGTCGACCCGCGCGACGTCGTCGAGGTCCCCGGCCTGCTGGACCTGACCTGCCTGCACCAGCTGTCCGGAGTGGACCGGAAGGAACTCAAGGACCGCCCTTTCGTGCCGGCCACCCATCCGGCGTTCGGTGAGCGCGAGACGCCGAAGTCGGTGTTCGCGACGCTGCGCGAGGGCGACGTCCTCGTGCATCACCCGTACGACTCCTTCTCCACCAGCGTCCAGCGGTTCATCGAACAGGCCGCCGCGGACGACAAGGTGCTGGCGATCAAGCAGACGCTGTACCGCACCTCCGGTGACTCCCCGATCGTCGACGCGCTGATCGACGCCGCCGAGGCGGGCAAGCAGGTCGTCGCGCTGGTCGAGATCAAGGCGCGGTTCGACGAGCAGGCCAACATCACCTGGGCGCGCACGCTGGAACGCGCCGGCGTGCACGTGGTCTACGGGCTGGTCGGGCTGAAGACGCACTGCAAGGTGTCGATGGTGGTGCGCCAGGAGGGTTCGACCATCCGCCGGTACTGCCATATCGGCACCGGCAACTACAACCCGAAGACGGCGCGGCTCTACGAGGATCTCGGTCTCCTGACCGCCGACCCCACGATCGGCGCGGACCTGACGGATCTGTTCAACGTGCTCACCGGCTACTCCCGGCAGGACACTTACCGCAACATCCTCACGTCGCCGCACGGGATCCGCCGCGGCATCGTGCGCGCGATCGGTGAGGAGATCGAACTCGCGCGGGCGGGCCAGACCGCCGGGATCCGGATCAAGTGCAACTCGCTCGTCGACGAGCAGGTGATCGACGCGCTGTACCACGCGTCGCAGGCCGGAGTGCCGGTCGACATCGTGGTGCGCGGGATCTGCGCGCTGAAGCCGGGTGTCGAAGGGCTCAGCGAGAACATCCACGTGCGGTCGATCCTCGGCCGGTTCCTGGAACACTCGCGCATCTTCAACTTCCGCGCGGGCGGGACGCAGTGGATCGGCAGCGCGGACATGATGCACCGCAACCTCGACCGCCGCATCGAGGCGCTGGTGCGGGTCAAGGATCCGAAGCTGACGGCGCAACTGGACTACATCTTCGAGTCCGCGCTGCATCCGTCGACCCGGTGCTGGGTACTGAACTCGACCGGCGAGTGGGCCCCGTTCCCGGCGTCGGGCGACGACGTCCGCGATCACCAGGTCGAACTCGCGAAGCGCCACGGAGCCGCCGGATGAGCGGGGTCGTGCGGGCGGCCGGTGCGGTCCTCTGGCGACGTGCCGGGGACCGCGTCGAGGTCGCGCTGGTCCACCGGCCGCGCTACGACGACTGGTCGCTGCCGAAGGGGAAGCTGGATCCGGGCGAGACCATCGCGGAGGCCGCGGTCCGCGAGATCGAAGAGGAGACCGGCTTCGAGGCGGTGCTCGGCCGGTACCTGTTCCGGACCGAGTACACCGTGGCCGGGGAGCCGAAGACCGTCGACTACTTCTCCGCGCGCGCGGCTTCCGGCGCGTTCGCGCCGAACGAGGAGGTCGACGAACTGCGCTGGCTCGACGCCGAGACGGCGGAGAAACTGCTGACGCGGCCGGGGGACGTGCGGGTACTGCGCGAGTTCTCCGCGCTGCCGCCCGACCTCACCACGGTGATCCTGGTGCGGCACGCCAAAGCGGGTAAACGCGACGAGTGGAACGGCGACGACGACCTGCGGCCGCTTTCGGACGCGGGACAGCGTCAGGCCGAAGCGCTGCGTTCGCTGCTGCGGCACTACGCGCCGAGCAGGGTGCTCTCGGCGCCGCGGCTCCGGTGCGTCCAGACGGTGAACGGGCTCGCCGATGATCTCGACGTCGAGATCCGGCACGAGCCGCTGCTCTCGGAAGAGGGCTACTGGCCCGATCCGGTGCTCGGTGTCGCCCGGCTGCTGGCCATCGCGGGCGACGGCGGGACACCGGTGATCTCCAGCCAGGGCGGCGTGATCCCGGACGTCGTCAGCGCGCTGGCCGACCGCGACGGTGTCGACCTGCCCGCCGCGCGCGGCGGTGTGGTGCCGTCGAAGAAGGGCTCGTTCTGGGTGCTGTCGTTCCGGGCGCCGACCGACGAGGACGGGCCGGTGCTGGTGGCCGCGGACTACTTCGCGTCGCCCCTGCCCACCCCCGCGCCTGCCCGCCCCTGACGCACGCATGTCCTCACGCACTGCCTCGTGAGTGGTAATGACGGTTAGAACCGTCATTACCACTCACGAGACGACGGCACCCGCGTGACAGCGAACTGACAGCGCCGCTTGGTTTACTGCCCGCGTGTCCTTGTGGGGGGTCGTGATGGGCATCCCGCGGTACTCGCCGTTCAGCCTGGGGGTGGAACGGACAGCATCGTCCGTACTTCGTCGGCACGGGGATCACCGAGGCGCTGGCATACGGCCAGCGCCTCGGCTCCGTAAGCGACGGCCTGGTCTTCCCGTCCCAGGCCGCGCATGATCTTCACGAGCGTGATGAGCACGTCGATGGTGCCGTATTCCGCGCCGAGCTCGTGGAGTTCGGCGAGCGCGCCGGAACACTTCTCCTCCGCCTCCTCGTACCGTTGCGCGCCCGCGAGCGCCTCGCCGGTGTTGGAGAGGGCGAGCGCCGCGTGGTACCGGTCACCGAGTTCGGCGAAGGACCGTCTCGCTTCGAGCGCGGCTTCGGCGGCCTCGTCGTAGGCGCCCCGGCCGATCCGGCTGGCGCTGATGTTGAGGAGCGCGTGCGGGACGAAGGTGCGCTGACCGTTGTCGGCGGCGAGGCGCGCGGCCTCGGCGGCGACCTGTTCGCTCTTCTCGAATTCGGAGCGGAGGTGGTAAGCCCCCGACAGATTCGACAGGATCGCGACCGTGACCTCGGAGCCGCCGGTCTCCACGGACGCCTTCCTCGCCTCTTCCAGCATCTCCAGTGCCTCGTCGGGGCGAAGTGCCCGCAGGTAGGCGGATCCGAGGTTGTTGGCCGCGTACTGCAGGCCCAGCGGATCGGACGCGGCCCTCGTGGCCTCGACGGCGGCTTCGCCGGTGCTGAACCAGTCCTCCTGATCGTGCCGTTCGGAGTAGAAGGAGCGGAGCAGCCACGCGAGTTTCCAGGCGCGGTCGGCCCAGCCGCGGTCGGCGGCGATCCGGACCAGCGCGGCGAGCGCGGGACGTTCCTCGACGTACCAGGCCGTCGCCTCCTCGCGGTCGGCGAAACCGGGCGGCGGACCTTCGGCCGGTTCGAGCACGACGTCCGAAGTGAGCAGGTCCGGCCGGACGAGTTCGTCCGCCGCGGCGACGGCGGCGAGGTACCAGTCGATCAGGCGCCGCAGCGCCGCGTCGCGTTCGGCCTGGTCTTCGTCCTCCGCGAGTTCCGCGGCGTAGACCCGCAACAGGTCGTGGAACCGGTACCGGTCGGCGCTCGGCTGGTTCAGCAGATGCGCCGAAGCCAGCCGGTCGATCAGTTCCCTGGCCTCGAGAATCCCGGTCCCCGCCGCGACGGCCGCGGTCGTGACCCGGATCGGCACGCCGGGGAACAGCCCCAGCAACCGGAACAGCCGGGCCGCCTCCGGGCGCAACGCGTTGTAGGACCACGAAAACGCCGCACGCAGATCGGTACCCGCGTCCTGCGGATCCCGCAGGGTGTCGAGCCGGATCCGCTGATCCCGTAGCTCGTCGACGATCCAGGCCAGTGAGGTGCCCGGGAACCGGGACGCCCGTTCCCCGGCCAGCGCCAGTGCCAGCGGCAATCCGCCGCACAGCAGGGTGAGATCCGCCACCGCGCCGGGTTCGGCGTCGAGCCGGGCGTGGCCGACACTTCCGGCGAGCAGCGCCTTGGCCGCGTGCTCGTCCAAGGAGCGCAACGGCATCCGCCGCGCCCCTTCCCTGGCGACCAGGCCCCGCAACTGGTTCCGGCTGGTGACCACGACCAGATTGCCCGATCCGGGCAGCAGCGGCCGGATCTGGGCCGCGTCGCGGGCGTTGTCCAGCAGCACCAGCATCCTGGTCCCGGCGAGCCTGCCGCGCAGCGCGGCCGACCGTTGCTCCACTGTGGAGGGCAGCGCGTCGGCGGGCACGCCCACCGCCTGGAGGAACCCGGACAGTGCGTCCATCGGGGTGACCGGGGTACCCGCGGAATGCCCGCGCAGGTCTACGAAGAGTTGTCCGTCGGGGAATCTCTCCCGGAGCCGATGCGACCAATGGACGGCCAGCGCGGTCTTCCCGACCCCCGCCGTCCCTTCGATGACCACGATCCGTGTCGGCCCGCCCTGGTCGAGGAACCCGTCCAGCTGGGCCAGTTCGGTTTCGCGTCCGGTGAAACCCGTGACGTCGAAAGGAAGCTGACGCGGTACCGGCGGTGCCGGTGGTACCGGTGCGATCGGCTCCGCGCGCACGTCCGCGGCGAGCAGTTCGGCGTGCAGCCGCCGCAGTTCCGCGCCCGGTTCGACACCCAGTTCCTCGGCGAGCAGCGACCGCAGCCGGGCGTATCCGGCCAGCGCTTCGGCCCTTCTGCCGGAGCGCGCGAGAATCCGCACGAGTCTTTCCCACAACGATTCCCGGAGCGGGTGCCGCGCGACCAGCTCGGTCAATTCGGCGACGAGTTCCGCGTCGGCGGTCACCCCGGTATCCAGATCGATCCGCCTTTCCACGGCGAACAGATACCGCTCGGTGAGCCGGGGTTCCCATTCATCGGCGAGGGTGGGGGAACCGGCGCCTTCCAGCGGTGTCCCGCCCCACAGCGCGATCGCCCCGGCCAGCAGTTCCCGTTCCTCGTCGGGTTCTTTTCCGACGGCTTTGTCGAGAAGGCCGAGGAATCGCAGCACGTCGACCCCGGCGGGATCGGAAACGAGACGGTAACCGTCCGGTTCGGTCTCCACGAGGTGCTCGCCGAGCAAACGCCGCAAGCGCATCACGTTCGTCTGCAGGCTGCCGCGGATCCGTTCCGGGGGTTCGTGTCCCCAGACACCGCGTGCGAGCGCGTCGATGGAAACCAGACGGCCGCACGACAGCGCCAAGGTGGCCAGCAGCGCGCGCTGACGGGCACTGCCGAGCGAACAAGCCGATCCGTCCACGATCACCCTGAACGGACCGAGAAGCCGGATTTCGATGGTGGCCCCCCTCCAGACCGGTGTTCCCCGCCTCGTTCTTCTCTGGCGAGAAGAGTGACACAGTCGCCCGGTGTCCGAGCGGGTTCCGGACATTCCGTCCGTCCGGACAGTGGTGAAGGGACCGGAAACTGCGGCAGGGCCCCGCGCCGTGCGCGGGGCCCTGCCGTTGGCTCACTCGTGGAGAGGGAGCTTACTTCTTCTTCGCGGCCGCCGAAGTCCGCTTGGCCGGAGCCTTCTTGGCGGGTGCCTTGGCGGCGGTGGCCTTGGCGGCCGGCTTCGCGGCGGCCTTGGTGGCGGTCGCCTTCTTGGCCGTGGTGGCGCGAGTCGTCGTGGCCTTCGCCGCGGTCTTCGGCGCCGCCTTGGTGGCGGTCGTCTTGGCCGCTGCCTTGGTCGCGGTCGCCTTGGCGGCCGGCTTCGCGGCGGTGCGCGTCGTGGCGGCGGCGGCACGCGTCCGCGTGGTGGTGGAACGCGTCGCGGCCGGGCGGCTGGCGGCCGTCCGGGTCGTCGTCGCGCGGGTGGCGGCGGTCCGGGTGGTGGTGCCGGCGGTCGCGCGCTTCACAGCGGTGGCCTTCGGCAGCTTCTTCGAACCGCTGATGACGTCCTTGAAGGTCGTGCCGGCGCGGAAGGCGGGCACGTTGGTCTTCTTGACGCGAACGGTCTCACCGGTACGCGGGTTCCGCGCGGTGCGGGCGGCGCGGGCGCGCTTCTCGAACACACCGAAGCCGGTGATGTTCACCTTCTCGCCCTTGTTGACCGTCCGGATGATGATGTCGACAAGGCCATCGACGGCCTCCGACGCGACCTTCTTGTCGCCCAGGCGCTCCGACAGCGCCTCGATCAGCTGGGCCTTGTTGGCCATTCCAGTCCTCCAAGAAGAACTACTTGTACACGGCCCCGTCGGCCGACTTAGCGCACACGGTATTACCAATGCAGCACAAATTCCAAACGACGCGCGGAAATTTCCCTTGTCTCGGGGGCGGTTCCGCCTCTTGAGGGACCCCTCCAGGGCCTCTTGAGGTGCCGTTCGGTGTGGTTTCGGGGCTGGTGTGGAGGCCTTCGGCCGGGGTGCGGATTCCCTGCTCAGCAAGGGAATCCGCCCCCTTCGGCAGGCCCTAGGAGGAGGCCGCCGGGAGGGTCACCGGCTTCCAGGAGGGGCGCTGGGTCTCGAAAGTGTCGATCTCCTCCGCGTGGCGGAGTGTCAGGGCGATGTCGTCGAGCCCTTCGAGGAGCCGCCAGCGGGTGTAGTCGTCGATCTGGAAGGGCGCGGTGAAGTCCTTGGCTCGTACCGTCTTCGACTCGAGGTCCACCGTGACCTCCGTCCCAGGCTCGTTTTCGAGCAGCTTCCACAGCAGTTCGACGTCCGCCTGCTCGACCTGAGCGGCGACCAGGCCCTGTTTGCCCGAGTTCCCACGGAAGATGTCCGCGAACCGGGAAGAGATCACCACCCGGAAGCCGTAGTCCATCAGGGCCCAGACGGCGTGCTCACGGGAGGAACCGGTGCCGAAGTCCGGGCCCGCGACCAGGACCGACCCGCTTTTGAAGGGCTCTTCGTTGAGGATGAACGACTCGTCGGAGCGCCAGGCGGCGAAGAGCCCGTCCTCGAAGCCGGTGCGGCTCACGCGCTTGAGGTAGACCGCCGGGATGATCTGGTCAGTGTCCACGTTGGACCTGCGCAGCGGGACCCCGACGCCGGTGTGGTGGGTGAACGCGTCCATGGTGATGAAACTCCTCAGCGATGTCGGCGATGTCAGCGATGTCAGCGGGTGGTGGCGGGCAGCAGGTCTTCGGGGCTGGACAGGGTTCCCCGGACGGCCGTGGCGGCCGCCACGAGCGGGGAGACCAGGTGCGTCCGGCCGCCCTTGCCCTGCCTGCCTTCGAAGTTGCGGTTCGAGGTCGACGCGCTGCGCTCACCCGGCTTGAGCTGGTCAGGGTTCATGCCGAGGCACATCGAGCAGCCCGCCTGGCGCCATTCCGCGCCCGCTTCGGTGAAGACCCGGTCCAGCCCTTCGGCTTCGGCGGCCTGGCGGACGCGCATCGAGCCGGGGACGACGAGCATCCGGACCGACTCGGCGACCTTGTGCCCGCGCAGGACGTCCGCGGCGGCCCTCAGGTCCTCGATACGGCCATTCGTGCAGGAGCCGAGGAAGACGGTGTCCACCGCGATCTCACGCAGCGGCGTTCCCGGCTTCAGGTCCATATAGGACAGGGCCTTCTCGGCGGCGACGCGCTCGTTCTCGTCGCCGATCCGCTCCGGGTCGGGCACCTCGGCGCCCAGCGGGAGACCCTGGCCCGGGTTGGTGCCCCAGGTCACGAAAGGCGTGAGCTCGTCGGCGTTCAGGTGCACCTCGGCGTCGAAGACGGCGTCGTCGTCGGTGCGCAGCTCGCGCCAGTTCTCGACGGCGGCGTCCCAGTCGGCGCCCTGAGGCGCGTGCGGACGGCCCTTCAGATACGCGAACGTCGTCTCGTCCGGTGCGATGAGACCGGCGCGCGCCCCCGCTTCGATGGACATGTTGCACACCGTCATCCGGGCCTCCATCGACAGGTTCTCGATGGCCTTGCCGCGGTATTCGAGGACGTAGCCCTGCCCGCCGCCGGTGCCGATCTTGGCGATCACGGCGAGGATGACGTCCTTCGCCGTGACGCCGGGGCGCAGTTCCCCGTCGACGGTGATCGCCATCGTCTTGAATGGACGGAGCGGCAGCGTCTGGGTCGCCATCACGTGTTCGACCTCCGAGGTGCCGATGCCGAAGGCCATCGCGCCGAACGCGCCGTGCGTCGAGGTGTGACTGTCGCCGCACACCACGGTCATCCCGGGCTGGGTCAGGCCCAGCTGCGGGCCGATGACGTGCACGATGCCCTGTTCGGCGTCGCCCATCGGGTGCAGCCGGACCCCGAACTCCTCGCAGTTGGCGCGCAGGGTGTCGACCTGGGTGCGGGACACGGGATCCGCGATCGGCAGCTCGATGTCGATCGTCGGGACGTTGTGGTCCTCGGTCGCGATGGTGAGGTCGGGGCGGCGCAGTTTCCGGCCAGCCAGGCGGAGTCCGTCGAACGCCTGCGGGCTGGTGACCTCGTGCAGCAGGTGGAGGTCGATGTAGAGCAGGTCGGGCTCGGCCCCTTCGCCGCGCCGCACCAGGTGCGACTCCCACACTTTCTCGGCCAGTGTCCGGGGCATTTCCGGCTCCTCACATGCGGTGAAATCGGTACTTCCCACCATCTGGACATCTCAAACTTCGGGAAGATAGTATCGGCTTGTGGGACAGCATAGCGGTATCGGAGTACTCGACAAGGCCGTGGCCGTGCTTCAGGCCGTGGCCGAAGATCCTTGTGGCCTGGCGGAACTGTGCACGCGGACCGGCTTGCCGCGCGCCACGGCGCACCGGCTCGCGGTCGGCCTCGAGGTGCATCGCCTGTTGCGCCGCGGCCCGGACGGGCGGTGGCGGCCGGGCACCGCGCTCGCGGAACTGGCGGGCGGTTCGACCGACCCGCTGCTCGACGCGGCGAGTTCGGTACTGCCCAAATTGCGCGACATCACCGGGGAAAGCGTTCAGCTCTACCGCCGCGACGGTGTCCAGCGCGTCTGCGTCTCGACCGCGGAACCGCCCAGCGGTCTCCGTGACACGGTGCCGATCGGTTCACGGCTGCCGATGACCGCCGGTTCCGGCGCGAAGGTCCTCGCCGCTTGGTCGGATCCGCATACGCAGCGGACGATCCTCTCCGAGGCGGTCTACGGGGAGCGCACGCTGCTGGAGGTCCGGCGGCGCGGCTGGGCCCAGAGCGTGGCGGAACGGGAACCCGGTGTGGCGAGTGTCTCGGCGCCGGTACGGGATTCGTCGGGCACCGTGGTCGCCGCGGTGTCGGTTTCCGGGCCCATCGAACGGATAGGGCGCAAGCCGGGGGCGCGCTGGGCCGCGGACCTGCTCGCCGCCGCGGACGCACTGCAGGAGCGCCTCTGACCCCTCGAACTACGTGAAGGCCCCCTTCCCCTTGGGTTCTAGTGGTGGTTGCAACACCTGACTTTGTTCGGGGGT
>NZ_ASJB01000066.1 GCF_000478275.1 Amycolatopsis orientalis DSM 40040 = KCTC 9412 | reverse complement strand
CTCCGCATACAGCTCCGCCCCCATACCAACCCGCTGAGAACCCTGACCCGCGAACAAGAACGCGGTCTTACCGGAGTCGGCCGTCCCTTCGACCAAGCCCGGAGCCTGTTCCCCGGCCGCGAGGGCGGCGATGCCCGCGAGCAGGCTGTCGTGGTCCGCTCCGACGACCGCCGCCCGGCGATCCCAAGTGGACCTGGTGGTGGCCAGCGAGCGGGCGACGGCGGCGGTATCCCCGCCTTCCGTCACCAGCAGCCGCAGGCGTTCGGCCTGCGCTCGAAGGGCTTCCGCGGATTTCGCCGAAAGCACCATCGGCGCGATCGACGGCGGCTCCGTGGGCTCCACGGCGGGCGGCTCCGGCGCCTCTTCGAGGATGGTGTGCGCGTTGGTACCGCTGATACCGAACGACGAGACACCGGCGCGGCGCGGCGCCTCCCCCGCCGTCCACGACCGCGACTCGGTGAGCAGTTCGACCGCCCCGGCCGACCAGTCCACCTGTGATGACGGTGAGTCCACGTGCAGGGTCTTCGGCAGCACACCGTGCCGCATCGCCATGACCATCTTGATCACGCCCGCCACCCCGGCCGCGGCCTGCGTGTGACCGATGTTGGACTTCACCGCGCCCAGCCACAACGGCCGCTCGCGATCCTGGCCATACGTCGCCAGCAAGGCCTGCGCCTCGATCGGGTCACCCAGCGAGGTCCCCGTGCCGTGCGCCTCCACGACGTCCACTTCGGACGGTCGCAATCCGGCATTGGCCAGCGCGGAGCGGATCACCCGCTGCTGAGAAGGACCATTCGGCGCCGTCAAGCCATTCGACGCGCCATCCTGATTCACCGCGCTGCCGCGCACCACCGCCAGCACCCGGTGGCCCAGCCGCCGCGCGTCCGACAACCGCTCCACCAGCAGCATCCCGGCACCCTCACCCCAGCCGGTGCCGTCGGCACCTTCGGCGAAGGGTTTGCACCGGCCGTCCGCCGCGAGACCACGCTGGGCGCTGAAGTCCACAAAGGCCCCTGGCGTGGCCATCACCGTCACACCGCCGGCCAGTGCCATCTCGCATTCGCCGTTGCGCAGGGCCTGCGCGGCCAGATGCAGGGCGACGAGCGAAGACGAGCACGCAGTGTCGACGGTCAGTGCCGGGCCTTCGAGCCCGAACGTGTAAGCCAGCCTGCCGGAAACCACACTCGCGGACACTCCGGTGCCGAGGTGGCCGTCCCCGAGGTCCGAGGAGGCCAGCAGCACCGAGAGGTAGTCCTGGCCGTTCGAACCGACGAAGACTCCCGTCTGGCTCCCCCGGACGGACGCCGGGTCGATGCCCGCGCGTTCGAAGGCCTCCCACGAGGTCTCCAGGAGGAGCCGCTGCTGCGGGTCCATCGTCACGGCTTCACGCGGTGAGATCCCGAAGAAGCGCGCGTCGAACTCCCCCACGTCGTACAGGAAAGCGCCGTCGCGGGTGTAGCTCGTGCCAGGGTTGCCCGGTTCGGGGTGATACAGCTCTTCCAGGTCCCAGCCGCGGTTCTCCGGGAAGCCGCCGACCGCGTCCTCACCGGAGGCGAGCAGGCTCCACAGCTGTTCCGGCGAGTGCACGCCGCCGGGGAACCGGCAGGCCATGCCGACGATCGCGATCGGTTCGTCGCTGGCGGCCACGCCGGTGGCCACGACGTCTTCCCGCGCTCCAAGTAGTTCGCCCAGCAGGTGTTCCGCGAGGGCAAGAGGGTTGGGGTAGTCGAAGACCAGGGTGGTCGGCAGGTCGAGACCGACCAGCGGGACCATCCGGTTGCGCAGCTCCACCGCGGTCAGCGAATCGAAACCCAGCTCACGGAACGCACGGTCCTGCTCGACGGCCTCCGGCCCGGAGTAGCCCAGCACGGCCGCCGCTTCGGCACGCACCAGTTCCAGCAGCAGCCGCCGCTGATCGGCAGGAGGACGGCCGACCAGCCTGGTCCGCAGCTCATTGGTGTCCCGAGGCTCTTCGACGGCGGCGGTCACGTCGATCAGTTCGGTGAGGAGCGGGCTGGGCCGCCGGGAAGTGAACACCGGCGTGAACCGGGCCCAATCGACGTCAGCGACAGTGACCGTGGTGTCGTGCTGCGCGCTTTCCAGCGCCGCCAACGCCCGCTCCGGCGCCAACGCCGTCAGACCACGCTTGGCGAGATGCTCACCCGCCTCACCCGCGGCCATGCCCCCTTCAGCCCACGGACCCCACGCCACCGACAGACCCGGAAGACCGTCAGCACGACGCTGCTCCACCAAGGCATCCAGGAACGCGTTTCCGGCCGCGTAGCCAGACTGGCCGCCGCTGCCCCACGTCGCCGCGATCGACGAGAACACGATGAACGCGTCAAGACCTTCAGTAAGCTCATGCAGATTGACCGCACCAGCGACCTTGCCCTCAACGACAGCACGGAACTCCTCCACCGAGCAGTCCGCCAGCGGAGTCGACTGCGCGACACCCGCAGCATGCACCACCACCGACAAGCCTTCGAGCCCGTCGAGAAGGTCAGCCACCGCCGCCCGATCGGCCACATCACAGGCCGCCAAGGTGACCTCGACGCCCGACTCACGCAACTCCGCGGCGAGGTCCTCGGCCCCTGGCGATGCCGCTCCGCGGCGGCTGACCAACACGAGATGTTCAACGCCTCGCTGTGCCAGCCACCGCGCCACCTGGCCACCCAGCGCACCCGTGCCACCGGTCACCAGCGCCGTGCCGGTCAAGGCCCACGGTTCCTGACCCGCCGCACCGGCCCGCACCAGACGGCGCGCGAACACGCCGGACGCCCGCACCGCGACCTGGTCCTCGACGCCCGCGAGTACCCCGAACAGCCGAGGGTCCCCAGAGGCGGGCAGGTCGATCAGCCCGCCCCACACCTCGGGATGCTCCAGTGCCGCGACCCGGCCCAAGCCCCATACCTGCGCCTGCTCC
>NZ_ASJB01000065.1 GCF_000478275.1 Amycolatopsis orientalis DSM 40040 = KCTC 9412 | reverse complement strand
CGAGAGCTTGGTTCGTGTCCCGGTCGGCCACCCGGTTTCCCTGGCGACTTGGAGAACTTTACATGGCCGGAAACCCCCGAAAACAGGGGGGTACCTTAACGACATTCCCGCAGGTCAGAGGCCCAAAACCGGTCCTGAGCCGATGATCGCCGGGCCGGACCGGCGGAGAACCCGCGAGAACACCAGGCGAAGAACATTGCTCCGAGTACATTGCTCCGTATTGATCTACCTGATTGCTCCGATTAGCTTCGGGTCCATGAGCACTGCGGAACTCGACGGCATCACCGTCGCCTACGACGACCTCGGCACCGGGCTGCCCGTCGTCCTCGTCCACGGCCACCCCTTCAACCGCACGATGTGGCGCCCGCAGGCGGAACGCTTCAGTCGCGAGGGCTATCGGGTCATCACCGCTGACCTCCGCGGCTATGGCGAGACCACGGTGGTCCCTGGCAAGACCGGGCTCGACGTCTTCGCCAAGGACATCGCCCGTCTCGCGGATCGACTCGGCCTCGGGCGCTTCGTGCTCGGCGGCCTCTCCATGGGCGGGCAGATCGTCATGGAGTTCCACCGCACCTACTCCGAACGCGTCGCCGGGCTCCTACTCGCCGACACCTCCCCGCAGGCAGAGACCGAGGAGGGCAAACGCGTCCGCAACGCGATGGCGGACCGCGTCCTCGCCGAAGGACTGAACCCCTACGCGGACGAGGTGCTGGCGAAGATGGTCTCGCCGGAGAACGTCCGCACGATGCCGGATGTGGCGGCGCACGTCCTCGGCATGATGCGCACGACGCCCAGGGAAGGCGCCGCGGCGGCACTGAGGGGACGGGCCGAGCGGCCGGACTACCGGGAAAGCCTCACGAAGGTCGCGGTGCCGAGCCTGGTCGTCGTCGGCACCGAGGACGAGTTCACGCCGGTGGCGGACGCCGAGCTGATGCACGAACTCATCCCCGGCTCCACCCTGGCGGTGATCGAGGGGGCCGCCCACATGCCTAACCTGGAGCGCGAGGCCGAGTTCAACGCCGTGTTCGCACGGTTCTTGAAAGAGATTGGGTGATCGTCTCCATGTCCCAGAAGACCGTCTTCGTGACCGGCGCCAGCGCGGGGTTCGGCGTCGAGATCGTCCGCCGGTTCGCCGCGGACGGCGCCAAGGTCGTCGCGGCCGCGCGCAGCAAGGACCGGCTGGCCAAGCTGGCCGACGAGCTGGGCGAGAACGTCCTCCCCTACGAACTGGACGTCCGTGACGCCGACGCGGTGGCCGCCCTGCCCGGCACGCTGCCCGCCGAGTTCGCCGACGTCGACCTGCTGGTCAACAACGCCGGCCTCGCCAAGGGGCTCGAGCCCGCCCACCGGGCGAAGCTCGACGACTGGGACCAGATGATCGACACGAACATCACCGGCCTGGTCCACCTCACCCGCGCGCTGCTGCCCGGGATGGTCGAGCGCGGACGCGGGCACGTGATCAACATCGGTTCGATCGCGGGCACCTACCCCTACCCCGGTGGCAACACCTATGGCGCGACCAAGGCGTTCGTGCACCAGTTCAGCCTGAACCTGCGCGCGGACCTGCACGGCACCGGCGTCCGGGTGACCAACGTCGAGCCCGGCATGGTCGGTGGCACGGAGTTCTCCGTCGTCCGGTTCGAGGGCGACCAGAGCAAGGCCGACGACGTCTACAAGGGCACGACGCCGCTGACCGCCGCCGACGTGGCCGAGTCCGTCTTCTGGGCGGCTTCGCAGCCCGAGCACGTGAACATCAACGTCATCGAGCTGATGCCGGTGGTGCAGAGCTTCTCCGCGTTGCGGATCCACCGGGAGAGCTAGTCAGGCCGAAGAGGTCGAAGAGCGCCTGCTGTTCCGGGCTCCGCTCGGTCAGCAGGCGCCGCGTCCGGGGACGGCCGCCGGTCGACGGGTAGCGCAGCACCGTCTCGCCGATCCCGGCCAGGCTGTCCATCAGTTCGCGGACCGACAGGTTCATCCCCGCACGGTCGGCCTCGCGCCGCATGAGGTGGGTGACCGTCGACGCGAGCACCGTGACCAGCGTGTGCACGGCGATCCGGTGCGGGGTCCAGTCCCAGCGTGGCGACGGCCCGGCGACGGCGGTGCCGGTCAGCCAGCGGAACGTCGAGTCGAGGTGGGTTCGCGCCCGGTAGGCGGTGACGACCTCCGCGACGGGCCAGTCGTGGTCGGTGACCAGCACCTGTTTCCCGAAGAACTCGTCGCGCAGCCGGGAGACGGCGGCGTCGTCGACCTTCCACGTCAGCCGGATCTCCCCCGGCTTGGTTCCGGTCAGCGAAGGTGAGAGCACGCGCTCGACCCGGCGGCCGCGCGTGATCCGGGCGATCTCGGCGTTCACCTGGCTCCGGTCGCCCCGGTAGATACCGGCGGCCAGCGCCGCGTCGAGGCCGGCGAGTTCGCGGGTCGCGGTGCCGAGTTCGTCGCCGAACGCGCGGGCCTGCGCGTTGTGCAGGGTCTCCGAATGGGTCAGGATCACGCGCCGCCGCACCCCGGCGACCATCGCCCTGGTGTCGAGGGCGGTCAGCCCGGCGAAGCGCTCGGGGTCGACGGGTTTCCGCGCGGACGACGGTTTCGCCAGCAGCTCCGGATGCTCCGACAACGGCAGGGCGCCGACGAAATGCCGTCCGAGATCCACTTGCGCGGCCTGACCGGCGGTGAAGACCAGCGTGACGTCGCCCGCGGAATGCCGTCCGCGGAGGTCGTCGGCGAGCGCGGCGAACGGCGGGGCCCCCTCTCGCGGGTACACGTGCGAGGCCAGTGGGATCGCGCCGTCCTTGGTCACCACCATGCCCAGTCCGGCGAGTTCGCAGCGGCAGGGGTCGGCCGTGGTGAAGGTGGCGAACTGCGGCACGTCCACGGCGAGTGCGGCGCCGCCCGTCCCAAGCCAGGCGAGTACGGCGTCGGCGACCGTGGCCTCGATCCGCGCGATCCGGTCCGGGGTGAGCCGGTGCAGCGCTCGCCAGTGGTTCGCCAGGTCGGCCTTCACGAACTCCCGTGCGACGCCGTCCTCCCACCACGTGGCCAGCTCCGTCTCCGGTGCGGTCGCCCGGTGCAGGACGGCGAGCGCGAGATGCGTCCCCAGCGTCGTCGTGGCGCGCTGCGCGCCGACGGCTTCGTCGACCCGCTCGACGAAGCCGAGCCGGTTCAGCGTGGCCCAGACCGCCGCGACGTCGCCGAAGGTCCGGTGACGCGCTTCGCCGGGCGCGGAGACGTCGCCGTCCATCGCGCGCCCGATCTCCTCGGCCGTGCCGAGGTAACGCTGGGACACCACGCGGGGCTCTCCGCCGACCCGCGCGGAGGTGACGAGGTAGTAGTACGTCCGCCCGCCGACCTTCTTGCCGATCACCGAAGCCACACTTTAGGTAATACACCGCGGCCTGCTGATCGGCAACCGTGATCACTCGCTGACCAGCGCAAACAGTGACCACACCCAGGTGGGTGAGGTGGTGGCCGGATGCACACTGGCAGGTGGGGCGAGTCCGGCCATAGCGTGCGGGAATGGCACTCGACGCTGACGCGACCGCCCCCACCACCTCGGCGATGCGCCGGGCGCTCGCCCGGGCGCGCGACGGGAAGACCCTCGACCTCACCGAGGCCTCGATCCTGCTCCAAGCGCGCGGCGACGATCTCAAGACGTTGTCGGAGCACGCCTCCCGGATCCGTGACGCCGGCCTCGTGGCGGCGGGCCGCCCCGGCGTGGTGACCTACAGCCGTTCGGTGTTCATCCCGCTGACCCGCTTGTGCCGGGACCGGTGCGGCTACTGCACTTTCGCGACCGTGCCCGGCCGGGTCGAGTCGCCGTTCCTCTCCCCCGACGAGGTCCTCGACATCGCCCGCAAGGGCGCCGCGATGGGCGTCAAGGAGGCGCTGTTCACCCTCGGCGACCGTCCCGAAGACCGCTGGAAGGCGGCGAAGGACTGGCTCGACGCGCACGGGTACGACGACACGCTCTCCTATGTCCGCGCGATGGCGATCCGGGTGCTGGAGGAGACCGGCGTCCTGCCGCACCTCAACCCCGGCGTGCTGACCTGGCAGGACTTCCAGCGCCTCAAGCCGGTTTCGGCGTCGATGGGCATGATGCTGGAGACGACCGCGAAGCGGCTCTACACCGAGAAGGGCGGCCCTCACTACGGCTCGCCCGACAAGGACCCCGACGTCCGCCTGCGGGTGCTGGAGGACGCCGGCCGCAGTTCGGTGCCGTTCACCACGGGCATCCTGATCGGCATCGGCGAGAACTTCGAGGAACGGGCCGACTCGCTGTTCGCGATCCGCAAGGTCGCCAAGACCTACGGCGGTATCCAGGAGGTCATCGTCCAGAACTTCCGGGCGAAGCCGGATACGAAGATGCGCGCGACCCCGGACGCCGACCTCGAGGAACTCGCCGCGACCATCGCCGTCGCGCGGCTCGTGCTCGGGCCGAAGATGCGCATCCAGGCGCCGCCGAACCTGATCGGGCAGCAGTACGAGCTGATGCTGAACGCGGGCATCGACGACTGGGGCGGTGTTTCGCCGCTGACCCCCGACCACGTCAACCCCGAACGCGCGTGGCCGCAGATCGACGAACTCAAGCGCCGCACCGAAGCACTCGGGTTCACCGTGCGCGAGCGGCTGCCGATCTATCCGGAATACGTCAAGACCGGCGAGCCGTGGCTCGACCCGCGGATGAACGCGCATCTCGCGCCGCTCACCGACGCCGAGACCGGGCTGGCGATCGAGGAAGCGATCCCGGTGGGCATCCCGTGGCAGGAGCCGGACGGCGGCTGGCAGGAGGCCGGGCGGACCGATCTGCACGTCGAGGTCGACACCATCGGCCGCACGGAGGACCGCCGCAGCGACTTCGATTCGGTCTACGGCGACTGGGCGGAGATCAAGGGCAACATCAAGACCGCGCCGCAGCGGTTCGACCTCGACATCCGGGATGCCTTGCGCAGCGCGGAAAAGAACCCCGCCGGGCTGTCCGACGACGAGGCGCTGGCGCTGCTGCACGCCGACGGCCCGGAACTCGACGCGTTCGCCCGGATCGCGGACGACCTGCGCCGTGAGGTGAACGGCGACGACGTCACCTTCGTGGTCACCCGGAACATCAACTTCACCAACGTCTGTTACACCGGCTGCCGGTTCTGCGCGTTCGCCCAGCGGCGCACCGACGCCGACGCGTACACGCTTTCGCTGGAGCAGGTCGGCGACCGGGTCGACGAGGCGTGGGCCGCGGGCGCGACCGAGATCTGCATGCAGGGCGGCATCCACCCGGATCTGCCCGGCACCGCGTACTTCGATCTCGCGGCCGAGGTGAAACGGCGTCAGCCGGACATCCACCTGCACTCGTACTCGCCGATGGAGGTCGTCAACGGCGCTTCGCGGACGAACCTGTCGATCGAGGACTGGCTGGCGCGCGCGAAGGAGGCGGGTGTCGACTCGCTGCCGGGCACGGCCGCGGAGATCCTCGACGACGACGTCCGCTGGGTACTGACGAAGGGCAAGCTGCCGACGTCGGAGTGGATCAACGTCGTCACCACCGCGCACAAACTCGGCATCACGACGACGTCGACGATGATGTACGGCCATGTCGACACCCCGGCGCACTGGGTCGGGCATCTGAAGTTGCTGGCGAAGCTGCAGCGGGAAGGCTTGGAACGCAACGGGCGGCGCGGGTTCAGCGAATTCGTGCTGCTGCCGTTCATCCACCAGAGTTCGCCGATCTACCTCGCCGGGCTCGCCAGGGCCGGGACGACGCTGCGGGAGAACCGCGCGGTGCACGCGCTGGCCCGGCTCTTGCTGCACGGGATGATCGACAACATCCAGAGTTCCTGGGTGAAACTCGGCGAGGAAGGCAGCCGCGCCGTCCTTCAGGGCGGGGTCAACGACATCGGCGGGACGCTGATGGAGGAGACGATCAGCCGGATGGCGGGTGCGGCCAACGGGTCGTACAAGACGATCAGCGACATGCGCGCGATGGTCGAGCCGCTGGGTCGTCCACTGCGGCAGCGGACCACCGAATACGGCACGCCGACGCCCGAGCGGATCGCCGCGGCCGAGGCGTCGGACGGTGTCGCGACCGCGGTCCGGCGACCGCTGCTGCCGCTTGTCACCAGCTGACGAAAAGTCCCTGATGGCTCCCTTACCCGCGTACGGACGCGGGTAAGGGAGCCATCACTTTGCGTGTGTCCCCGCTCACAAGGCGCGGGGGCCACGGGCGTTTTCTGTGCTAAACCCGAGAATCACTTCCGGGCAGCCGAGAGGACGTCGATGACCGCGAGCGCAGTCCAGGTGGCCGACACCGCCCGCTATCCGCTCTCCGAACCGGGAAGCCCGGCCTGGCGCGAAATCGTCGCCCGGACGCGCGCCGAACTACGGGAAACGGGCTGCAGCGTCCTGGCCGACTTCGTCCGCCCGGAGCTGCACGAGGTCCTTCGGCGCGAAGGCGCGAAGATCGCTCCGGAGGCGTACGCGAAGATCGAACGCGTCAACGCCTACAACATCGCCGTCGACACTCCGCTGCCGGAAGGCCATCCCGGCCGCACGATCATGGAGCGCGGCAACGCCTTCGTGGCCCGCGACCAGATCCCGCCGACCGCGATCATCCAGCAGCTGTACACGAGCCCCGAGTTCCAGCGGTTCGTCGCCGACTGTTTCGAACTCCCCGCGCTCCACGAACTCGCCGATCCGCTGTCCGGACTGGTGCTGAACGTGATCGAACCGGGGCGCTCGCATCCGTGGCATTTCGACACCAACGAATTCACCGTCAGCATGCTCACGCAGGAGGCCGCCGACGGCGGTGTCTTCGAATACTGCCCGAACATCCGCTCGGAACGGGCGGAGAACTTCGACGACGTCCGTGCCGTCCTGGCGGGCGAAGGGGATCACCTGATCCGGCGACTCACTCTGCGTCCCGGTGATCTTCAGCTGTTTCGCGGACGCTTCGCGCTTCACCGCGTGAGTACTGTTCAAGGGGCAATCGCCCGCCATTCCGCGATCTTCGCGTACAGCGAGCGCCCCGGGGTCATCGGCAGTCCGGAACGGACGCGACAGTTGTTCGGCAGGGTCCTGCCCGAACACGTCGCCTCGGCCGCCGTCCGGGGCGACGAGCTGCTCGACTAAGTCAGGAGTTTGGCCAGTGCCTTGGGATTCGACCGGCAAGATCTCCTTCGACCACATCTACACCGAGCCCGATCCGCGTGCCTTCTTCGGCACCTTGCGCAGGCTGGACTACGCCATCCCCCAGCAGGCCAAGGCCTACTTCGCGCAGCTGATCGACGAGTACCGCGCGGATCAGGACGTCAAGAAGCCGACCGTGCTCGACCTCGGGTGCTCCTACGGCGTCAACGCGGCGCTGCACCGCTGTGACACCTCGATGGAGCGGCTGTACGACCACTACGCGAACGGCGAGTCGCTGAGCAGGGACGACCTGATCGCGCACGACCGGCGAATGGCCGAAAGGCTCGACGGTGGCGACGGGGTCCGCTTCATCGGCCTCGACACCTCCGCACCGGCACTGGACTACGCGCTCTCGGCGGGCTTCATCGACGAAGCGATCCACGCGGACCTGGAGAGCGGGGACCCGACGGAGGAGCAGCGCGCGCTGCTGGCCGAAGTCGACATCGTCATCTCGACAGGCTGCGTCGGCTACGTCACGGAGAAGACCCTCGTGCGGATCGCGCGGGAAAGCCGGCCGTGGATGGCGCATTTCGTGCTGCGGATGTTCTCCTACGAACCGGTCGCCGCGAGCCTCGCCGAACTGGGGTACGAAACGGCCGGGATCGACGGTGTCTTCCGGCAGCGGAAATTCGCTTCGGAAGAGGAACGGACCCAGATCCTGGACAACCTGTCCGTCGCGGGTGTCGACCCGCGTGGGCTGGAAGCCGACGGCCGGCTGTACGCGCGGCTGTACGTCTCCCGCCCGAACGGTTCGGCGGACGGGCTCGCCGCCGTGCTGAACGCCCTGCCCCTTCTAGATCAAGGATGATCGTGAGCAGTCCGGAACCGTCCACCCGCACGTTCGGCAACGAGGACATCCTGCCGAGGGTCCCCGTCCCCAGCCTGGAGGACACCTGCCGCCGGTTCCTCGAATGGTGCTCGCCGCTGCTCACCCCCGGCGAGCTGGCGGAGACCGAGCGCGCCGTCGCCGAATTCCTCGCGGAAGGCAGCCCGGCGCACGAACTCCAGAGCGCGCTCGAGGAGTTCGACCGCGGCGAAGGGGTGCGCAGCTGGCTCGACACCTTCTGGCCGTACCGCTACCTCGGCCGCCGCGACCGGATCGCGCTCAACGCCAACTTCTTCTTCCTGTTCTCCGAATCCCCGCTCGGCCAGCTGGAGCGGGCGGCCGAACTGGCCGCGTCGGCGGTGGACTACAAGCTGAAGCTGGACGAGGAACTGATCCCGCCGATCGTGGTGCGCGGGCAGCCGCAGTCGATGGTGCAGCACAAGTACCTGTTCTCGGCGACGCGGATCCCCGGCGCCGTGCAGGACACCGCGCGCACGCCGTACCGCGAGGACTGGCCGGGACCGTCGAAGGCACGGCATATCGTGGTCTTCCACCGCGACACCCCGTTCCGGATGGACGTCATCGCGCCGGACGGACGGCCGTATTCCCCCGAACAGCTGGTCGCGGGGCTGCAGGCGATCGTCAAGTCGGGGAACTTCGTCGAGGATCCGCAGAGCGCCGCCGGGCATTTCACCACCAAGGCCAGGGCGGAGTGGGCGGCGACGCGCGAAGCGTTGCTCGCCGCCGGGAACGCGGCCGCGCTCGACGAGATCGAGACGGCGTTGTTCTGCCTGTGCCTGGAGGACTTCACGCCGTCGGACACGCAGGAGGCCTGCGACAAGCTGCTGCACGGCGACAGCGGCAACCGCTGGTTCGACAAGGCCGTGTCGCTGATCGTGTTCGAGGACGGCACGGCGGGGATCAACGTCGAGCACTGCGAACTCGACGGGACCACGATCCTCGGGTTCACCGACGCGCTGCTGAGCGGTTCGCGGCTGGAGCGGCCACCCGCCGACGGTGTCCCGGCGTCCGAGGTGATCGAGTTCGTCCTGGGTGACGCGCTCCGAGAGGACGCCCGTGCCGCGGCCGCGTCCTTCGCCGCGTACGCCGACGCGACAGCGACGAAGACGGTGTCCTTCACCGACTTCGGCGCGAAGCGGGCGAAGGAACTGGGGATGTCCCCCGACGGCTTCGCGCAGATGGCGTATCAGCTCGCGCACAAACGCGCGAAGGGGATCACCGGCACGACGTACGAGTCGATCGCGACGCGGCAGTACCAGAACGGGCGCACCGAAGCGATGCGGGTGGTGACGCCCGAGGTGCAGTGGTTCGTCCAGGTGATGGACGATCCGGCCGCGGACCGGCAGACCCGTCAGGCGGCTTTCCGCGCGGCGGCGGCGAAGCATGTCACGCGGGCGAAGGAGTGTCAGGCGGGCGAAGCGCCGGAGCAGCACCTGTGGGAGCTGCAGCTGATCCAGAAGCGGCGTGGCGTCGAGGAGTCCCCGGCGCTGTACTCGTCGCCGGGCTGGCTGAAGATGCGCAACGACTACCTGAGCACCAGTTCGGCGCCGTCGGTGAACATCCAGTACTTCGGCTTCGGGTCGACCAGCCCGCAGTGCATCGGCGTCGCGTACGTGCTGCTGCCGGACCGGCTGAACATCTACCTGTGCACGCCGAAGCATGTGGCGCACGAGATGGAGCTGTTCGCGACGGAACTGGCGGGCGCCATCCGCGAACTGCAGGAGTTGCTGGCTTAGCGGTCCGTGAAGGCGGTCGTGAGTGAGGCTTCAGGTGAGCGGTGGGTACAGGTGGTCGTGAGTGGCGACTCGGGTTCTATTAAATAACCCGAATCGCCACTAACGACACCGGACTTCGATAGGGTTCGGCGGTGCTGGGAAAACTGGGGTTGCTGGGCGGAATGCTGCTCGTGGTGGCGGGGTGTACGGCCTCGCCGCCACCGGCGCCGGCCCCGCTGACGGTGCCCACGCCGGAGCCGGGCCTCGTCGAACCGGCGGGCTGTCTCGACACAGGTGTCACGGTGAAGTCGGGACCGGTCGAGGCCGCGCTGGGCCATCGCGCGATCGTGCTCACGCTCACCAACTGCGGCCAGGCCCCGCGCACGCTCACCGGCTATCCCGAAGTCCGCTTGCTGGACAAGGAAAAGCGGCCGATGAACGTCAGCATCGAGCACGGCGGCTCGTATATGGCGATCGACCCCGGCGTCAGCCCGCAGACCGTGCAACCCGGCGGCACCCTGCTGTCGGTGGTCTCCTGGTCGAACACCGTCACCGTGGGCTCGCCGGAAGCGGGCGCGTACGTGACCGTCGCCGCGGCCAAGGGCGACCCGGAGCAGCGGATCACGGTCGACACCGATCTCGGCACCACCGGCAAGCTCACGCTGACGGCCTGGAACCCGAAGCTCAAGAACTGAGGTCCGTCACGACCGCCCTCGTGAGTGGTAATGACGGTTAGAACCGTCATTACCACTCACGAGACCACGGGTCAGGCGGTGAGCTTCAGGATGTCGATTCCGCGAGTGTTGTCGGCGACGTAGACGTAACCCTTGTGCCAGTAGGGCGCCCACGCGCTGGCGTCCGCCGGGCGGAAGTAGGCGATCTGCTTCGGGTCGGTCGGGTCGCTGACGTCGAGGAACCGCGTGCCCTGCGTGTAGAACGACTGCACGAGGACCTTGCCGCGGACGTCGAAGTAGTGCGCGGAGCAGTCACCCGTCGTCGGGTCGCTGCCCTCCTGCCCGGCGACGCTCCACGTGCCGACGGACTTGAGACGGAACGGTTTCTCGGGCGTCGAACGCCAGCCCTCGCCGTTGTACGAGTTCTGCAGCGACGAAATCGTCAGCACACCGTCACCGGCACAGCCGTCGAGGAAGCTCTCTTCGGTGGCGTAGATGAGATCGCGGCCGTGCCAGCGGTTCGAGTCGGCGCCGTCGGCCGACCGGTGTCCCGCCGGGTGGAAGCTGTTGTGCATGAACTTCGACGGCGCCGCCGTCTCCTCGATCCCGCCGCCCGCGTAGGGGACCGGGTTGAACGCGGTCGCGCGGCGGACCTTGCCCAGCAGGGGATCGCGGTGATATCCGCTGGTCCAGTAGCCGCGGACGCCACCGCGGCCGGACACCCACGCCACGCCCTCGTCGTCGACCTGGACGTCGTGCACGTAGTCGGTCTTGCCGTCGTTGCGCGCGAGTTCGATCGGGTTCGGGAAGGTCTTGGGGTTCCGCGGATCGCGGATGTCGGTCACCCAGATCGGGCGGCCGCCCCACTCGGCGGGCTGGTTCGCGGCCTTCGCCGGGCCGCCGGTCCAGAGGTACCGGCAGTGGTCGACGCAGCTGGTCGTATGACCGGCCGGCACCTGGGTGTAGCTCAGGATGGCCGGTTTGTCCGGGTTCTTCAGGTCGATGATGTAGATACCGGACTCACCGGTCTGCGTGGTGCCGCCGTAAGCGCGCGGATCCCGCGCGAGGAACACGAGTTTGCGTTCGACGTCGACCTCGGTGTCCTCGGTCTCCCACAGGCCGGGCAGGCTGACCTCGCCGATCAGCTTCGGCGCCGCGGGATTCTTCGTGAGGTCGTAGACCTTCAGGCCGAACTCGCCGGAAACCGCCATGACGTCGCGGTGGCCGTACTGCAGGAAGCCCATGGCGATGGCGCCCTGCGCGTCGGGCACGTTGCCGACGGCCTTGACGTTCTTCACCGCACCGGGCGCCCCCGCGACCCGGGCCTTCTCATTCGCCGGTTTGTCCTCTTCGCCGCACGCGGCGGCGGGCAATCCGGTGGCGATCAGGGTCACGGTGACCGTGGCGATCGCCAGGCATGAACGAAGCAACCAGTTTCCTCGCACAGAAACCTCCCAGGCTGGTCCCCGCACCCTATGGCCACCGCTTTGCCCGGCACAACCGCCGTTGGTCGGTGCGGGACTGCTATGACATGACCATGCGCTTGCGACTTCTGGCTCCGCTCCTCGCCGCCGCCCTGGTCACGGCGGGCTGCACGGAATCCGGCGAACCGCCCGCACCGGACGTACTTCGCGTGGGCGTGTCCGCGCCGGCGTCGACGAATCCCGCCGACATCCGCGACCAGACCGGCAGGCTGGTCACGAGCGCACTGTGGACGCCACTGGGCGATTACGACCCCGCGACGGGAAAAATGACCCCACGGGCGGCGGAATCGGTCACCAGTACCGACCGGGTGACGTGGACGGTCAAGCTGAAGGACGGCGAAAAGTTCCACGACGGCACCCCGGTCACCGCACAGTCCTATGTGGACACCTGGAAGGTCGTCGCGCAGGAGAGCTGGGCCGGTTCCCGGGTACTGAAGGATCTGGTGCGCGCCAAGGAGATCACCGCGCCGGATCCGCTCACGATCCGGCTCGTCCTCGACCGGCCGTCGGGGCAGATCCCGGCACTACTCTCGTCTCCCGCGCTGGTGCCGCTGCCCGCGTCGGCGCTGGCGTCGCGCGACTGGATCCGGTTCTTCTCCCAGCCGGTCGGCAACGGACCGTTCCGGATGGACGGCGGCTGGCAGCCGTCGGGTGTCAAACTGGTCCGGGTCACGGACTCACCGGGCAAGGCGCGCGTGATCGAGCTGAACATCGGCGACGCGGCGGCCCTCTACGACGGCGTCAAGTCCGGGAAACTCGATCTCTCCATGGTGGTCCCCGGCGACCGGCACGAGGCCATGCACACCGATTTCGCGCAGCGCCACGTGATGTGGGCCCTGCCCACCGTCTCCTACCTCGGTTTCCCTTTGACGGCCGAGTATTTCTCCGACGCCACGGTCCGGCACGGCTTCGCGCTCGGGATCGACCGCGCCGCACTGGAGGCCGGTGTCCTCGGCAGGCAGGTGGATCCGGCGAAGTCACTCCTGCCGCCCGCCGTCGCCCCCGGCGAGCGCAGCAGCACCTGCCGCCCGTGCACCTTCGACGCCGGCGCCGGGAAATCCCTGCTGGGCCAGGCGGAGTTCCCGGCCGGATCGGCGGTCCGCTTCGAACGGTCGGAGCGGAACTGGGTGCGGCCGCTGGCCGAACAGATGACCGCGGCGGTCGGCATCCCGCTCGCCGCCGATCCGGGCAAGGGGCCGTTCGCGATCGACCTGGACCTCGCGACGCCGAGCCCGCAAGAGGTACTGGCCAAGATCGTCGAACTCACCGGCTATTCCAGCGACGGGTTCGCCGACCTGCTGAAATCGGCCGAGGAGACCGAATCCGGCGCCAGCGGCGAGGTCTATCGGCTGGCGGAGAACCAGTTGCTGCGGGATCTGCCGGTCGCCCCGCTGTGGTCCGGGCACGGGCACGCCGTCTGGGCGGACCGGGTCGGCGACGTGAAGGCGACCCCGTTCGGGAGCGTGGACCTGTCAGCGGTTTCCGTGCGATGACCCGAGGGTGCACTCCCCCGCCACGACGTCGATGAAGGCCGAGGTCAGCGGATCGGGTGTGCTCCGGCAGTAGGCGGCGAGCGTCCGCCGGATCGCCGGTTCGGGCCTGAGGACGCGGCCGGGGAAGCCTTCGGGCAGCACGTTGGCCGGGACCAGTGCCGGACCGAGACCCGCCGCCGCGAGCACCGGCGCCGCCGCGGTCTGCTCGGTCCGGACCGCCGCCCTCGGCTGGAATCCCGCCGCGGCGCAGGCCTGGTCGACGAGGTCGGCCAGGCCGTTGCCCGGCGCGTAGTGCACCCACGCGCAGTCGGCGAGGGTCGCGAGGTCGACGACGCCCGTGCCGTCGTCCTCACGCGGCCCGTCGATCGGCAGGACGATGACGAATTCCTCGGTGCCGAGTTCGCGCACCGGCCCGTCCCAGCCCGGCGGGACCGGGCCGACCGCGACGTCGGCCTTCCCCGCCGCCATCGCGTCGCGCAGTTCGTCCGCGTGCCGGAACTCCACCAGGCGGACGTCGACCTCCGGCCGCTCCCTGCGCCACACCCGCAGCGCGGCGGGCAGGACGCCCAGGCCGACCGAGTAGACCGTGGCGATCTGCAGTTCCCCGGCCTCCAGCCCGGACGCCTGCCGGGCGGCGCAGCGCGCGCGTTCGGCGTCGGCGAGGGTGGCGCGGGCGTGCGGCAGCATGGCGCGCCCCATCGGCGTGAGCCGGACACTGCGCGGCAGGCGTTCGAGCAGCGGTCCGCCGATGCCCTTCTCCAGCGCGCGCATCTGGTGCGACAGGGCGGGCTGCGTCACGTGCAGCAACTCCGCGGCCCGGGTGAAGGACCCGGTGTCGACGACGGTCACCAGGTATTCGAGCTGCCGCAGGCTGGTCATGAACGAATCTTATCGGAGTGGTGAGATCTATGCCTTGGACTTATCGCCACAACCGGGCCAGGCTCGATGACATGAACGAAGAACGCAAGGTCGCCCTGGTCGCCGGGGCCAACGGGGTCATCGGCAAGAACCTGATCGAACACCTGGAGACGCAGTCGGGCTGGCGCGTCATCGGCCTCTCGCGGCGCGGCGGCCCCGGCCAGATCGCCGTCGACCTGCTCGACGCCGACGACACCCGCGCGAAGCTGAGCGGCCTGGACGACGTCACCCACGTGTTCTACGCGGCTTATGTCGACAAACCGACCTGGGCCGAACTGGTCGCGCCGAACCTGGCGATGCTGACCAACCTCGTCGACGCGATCGAGCCCGCCGCGCCCGGGCTCCGCCACATCGGCCTCATGCAGGGCTACAAGGTCTACGGCGCCCACCTCGGCCCGTTCAAGACACCGGCGCGCGAGGACGACGCCGGGCACATGCCGCCCGAGTTCAATGTGGACCAGCAGTCCTTTTTGGAGCGACGCCAAGAGGGGAAAGCCTGGACGTGGTCGGCGATCCGGCCGTCGGTGGTCGGCGGCACCGCGCTCGGCAACCCGATGAACCTCGCGCTGGCCATCGCGGTCTACGCGTCGATCTCGAAGGAACTCGGCCTGCCGCTGCGCTTCCCCGGCAAACCCGGCGCGTACGACAGCCTCCTGGAGATGACCGATGCCGGGCTGCTGGCGAAAGCCACCGTCTGGGCCGCGGACTCGGAGAACGAGGCGTACAACATCGCGAACGGCGACCTGTTCCGGTGGAACGACCTCTGGCCGCGGATCGCGCGCTACTTCGAGCTGGAAGTGGCGCCACCGCTGCCGATGTCACTGGACGCGGTCATGGCGGACAAGGAAGAACTCTGGACTTCGATCGCGGCGAAGTACGGCCTGGAAGTGCCCTACAGCGCCGTCTCGTCGTCGTGGAAGTTCGCCGACTTCGTGTTCGGCTGGGACTACGACATGTTCGCGGACGGTTCGAAGGCGCGGCGCGCCGGTTTCCACGAATACATCGAGACTCCGGCGATGTTCTTCCGGCTGTTCGACGAGTTCCGGAAGGCGAAGGTCATCCCGTGAGCGGCTAGCCGCGTCCGATGTACGGCATCGTGGTCGCCGTGATGGTCAGGAACTGGACATTCGCGTCCAAGGGAAGCCCGTCCATGTACAGCACGGCGTCCGCGACGTGCCGCGCGTCGAAGGTCGGTTCGGCCTTGACACTGCCGTCGGCCTGCGGGATACCGTCGGCCATCCGCAGCGTCATCTCGGTGGCGGCGTTGCCGATGTCGATCTGTCCACAAGCGACATTCCAGGCGCGGCCGTCGAGGGAGATCGACTTCGTCAGCCCGGTGACGGCGTGTTTCGTGGCGGTGTAGGCGATACTCGCGGGACGCGGGGCGTGCGCGGAGATCGAGCCGTTATTCACGATCCGGCCGCCGCGCGGTTCCTGCGCCTTCATCAGCCGGACGGCCTGCTGCGCGCACAGGAACATCCCGGTCAGATTGGTGTCGACGGCGCGTTTCCAGTCCGCGAAGGACAGTTCGTCGACCGTGCCGCCCACCGAAACGCCCGCATTGTTGACTAGGAGGTCCAAGCGCCCCCACGCGGCGCGGACCGTCTCGAACAGGGCGGCGACGGAATCGGGATCGGCGACATCAGTGGGTACGCCAAGCGCGTCCGGATGCCCGTCCGCGGTCTCGGCCAGCGCGTCCGCACGGCGTCCGGCGAGCGCGACCCGGTAGCCGGCGCCGAGTAACGCGCGGGAGATCTCCCGGCCGAGCCCCGAACCCGCGCCGGTGACGACCGCGGTCCTGCCGTTGCCCATGATCCTCCTCGCCGAGCGTGCCGGGACAGGACCGGCCCGGTGCGCGCACGCACCGGGCCGGTCCTTCCAGCTGATCCTAGCTCTTCGGGGCGACGCCCAGCGCGGCCAGCGCCGGGCCCGCCATGATCACGCCGGCCCCGGTGACCGGGTCGTAACCCGGGGCGCCGAGGTCGATCGCGGTCGACGTGAGCGCGCTCCTGATCTGCGCCGGGGTCGCGGTCGGCTTGCCCTGCAGCAGCAGTGCGGCGATGGCGGCGGCACTCGGCGCCGCGGCGGAGGTCCCGAAGAACGGCTGGAAGCCGCTCACCGAGGTCGCCACGCCGTCCGCCGCGGTGATGTCCGGCTTGTTCCGCGTCGCACCACCGGTCGAGGACACGTTGCCGGGGGTGATCACCGAACCGTCCGGGTTGTAGAACTGGTGACGGAGACCGTCCGAGGTGAACCGCTCCCACTTGCTGGCGCTGGTGAACAGGCCCGGGTACGGACCGGCCGGGTTCGCCGGGTCACCGGCCTCGAGCGCACGGCCGAAGGCACCGGCGGCCGGGGTCGCCGCGACGCTGAAGGCGTTGACCGCCGCCGAGTGACCGGAGGTGACACCGTTGGTGCTGAAGGCTTTCAGCGAACCCGAGGCGACGAACCGGCCGCGGATCACGTTGAGCGCGATGAACCGGTCGGAGCCGCTGTACTTGACGACGGCGACCTTGTAGCCCGAGCCGGAGGCCGGGACCTGGGCGATCTCGTACGGGTTCTGGGTGCCGTTCTGCGACCCTTCGCTGGAGGCGACGACCGAACCGGACGAGTTCAGGATGAACAGGTCGTAGTCGCTGGTGGCCTTGCCCCACGGGTCGGACCAGAACAGCGTGACGTAACGACCGAGCGAGCCGGGCGAAAGCGCGTTGTACAGCTGGGTCGTGGTGGTCGGGTCGAAGTCGTGCGGCGTCCCGGTGATGCCGGAGATCTTGCTGCTGGAGCCGCGGAAGTCGCCTTCGTAGTAGCCGCTGGTGCCGTCGGTCAGGTTGCCCGAGTTCCCCGCGGAGGAGAAGTAGAGGACACCCGCCGCCGTCACGTCGTTGACGGCCTGCGCGACCGGGCCGTCCTGGAACGGCGACTCGTCGAAGTAGGAGACGTCGTCGACGATGATCGTGCACTTGCCGGTGGTCCGCAGGGCGCGGATGTTGTCGGCGAAGCTCTGCTCGCTGGTGAACGCGGTCGCGAAACCGAGCGCGGCGCCGGGCGCCATGTCGTGGATGATCTCGAGCATCGCGGTGCCCTCGTCACCGCTGCCCGACTGGCCGGGAAGGACGTCGACGGCGGGGAGTTCACCGGCGGTCTGCGAGGCCTTGAGCGACTTGATGCCGTCCGAGAGCACGCAGACCTTCTGGCCGGCGCCGGTGACGCCGTACTTGGTCCGGGCGGTGTCGGCGCCGTGCGCCTTGTCGCCCTCGGCGACCTGCAGCGCGGCGACGGCCTGCTTGGCGGCGGCCTGGCCGCGGCCCTGCGGCGCGGACTCGTTCCAGGTCATCGCCTGGGAGGCGGCCTTGACCTCGGCGACGTCGCCACGACCGGCGATCGCGTCCACTGCGTTCAACGGGAGGTCGGCGCGGATCGCGCCGGTGGGCGAGGCGTACCGGACGGTGCCGCCCGCCGCCTTGACGGCGTCCACCAGCGACTGGCCGGCGCCCTTGATGTCCACCGCGACGGTTCCGGCGTCACTCACGCCCAGCCCGGTGCGGTATTCGGAGAGCTTGCCCGCCAGGCCCTTGTCGGCGCGGAGGCGCTTCTCGATGACGAGCTGGCTCGACTGCTTGCGCTCAGCCGGGGTAAGACTCTTCTTGATGCTCTGCAGCGCGGTGATCCCGGCCTGCGTACGAGCCTCTTCCGACGGCTGCGCGCCGGAAACCGCGGTCGAAAGCAGCAAAGCGCCGACCGCGACCGGAACCGAGCATGTGACCACCCGGCTGAATCTGCTCATCGAACTCTCCCTTATTCGCGCGCCCGACACGCGCTGACGACGTGACACCTCGTCACGGAAATCCCTTCGGCTTCCCGAATGAATTACCCCTGACTGGGTGTAATGGGGAGAATCTAAAGAGCGAACGGTGATCGGACCACCGACCAAAGTCTGGAAGGGCGAAGGGTCCACAGAGTGAGAGCGCGTTCGGTCCGAAAAGACCGAAATCTTGGATTACGCCCAGACGGGCAATAAGTGGCATAGGACCGAGTGGACTGATGGGTGAGCGGTCCAGGGTGGACGATGCTGGCGTGGCTGGCGGGCTCTTCGGGTGGTTCGGGGTTAGGCGGCGGGGTGGAGGGTCCGGGTGCTGGAGCGGGAGTCCGTCGGCGGCTGTGCGGGCTTCCCGGTCGCCGTGGTGGGCGAGTCGTCTGTCGGTGGGCATGCCGAGGGGCCCGTCGCCGGTGTGGCTGGCGGGCTCCTCGGGTGGTGCAGGGGTCAGGCGGCGACGCGGTGGAGGCTGTTGCGCCGGGTTCTTCGGAGCGGGTCCAGATACTGGGGCGGAATGAACTCGGGCAGGCCGTCGGCGGCCATGCGGACTTCCCAGTCACCGTGATGGATCAACCGGTGATGGAAACCGCACAGCAGGGTGAGATTCCGCAGGTCAGTAGGTCCGCCGTCTGCCCAGTGATGAATGTGATGGGCGTGACAGTTCTTCGGCCGCCGATGACAGCCCGGGAAGGCGCAGCCCCCGTCACGGATGTTCAACGCCCGGCGCTGGCCGGGCGTGACGAACCGTCGCATCCGCCCGACATCCAGCGGTTCACCGGCCGCGTTCAACACCACCGGCAACATCAGACAGTCACACGCCGCCATCCGGGCATCCCGGGCGGTCATCGTCCCGACGAAATCCACACACGCGGTCCCGAGACCCGACTTCAGCTCCTCCAGGCCGATGGTGACGTGGACGAGGGTGCGGTAGCCGGAGGTGCCGGGCTGGTCCGGGCAGGCGATCGCGAGATCGAGCAGGTCCACCCACGCATCACCCAGGCGTTCGGGCTTCGTCCGCAGATCGGCCTGGCCGAACTCGTCGACCGGGCGTGGCGACGCATACGCCTCGAGGGCGGCGGCGGTGCGGGCACCGGCTTCGTCGTCGAGGAGGCCGTTGAGTTTCCAGAAGCCGTCTTTGCGGCGTTCCAGAGTGAGTTCCCGGCGGGGCTGTTTGGGTTCGGGCTCTTTCGGCTCGGCGCCGTCGGGGTCGAGCCAGCCGAGAATGTTCTGTTCGGCTTTCGCCAGTTGCCGGGGCCCGGCGTGCCGGGCCAGCTCGGCCAGGGTCTTCTCCGCATGCTCCCGGTCCTCTGCCGACGTATCGAGCGGCAGGTTCGTCAGGAAGTCCAGGATCTGCTGGATTCGTTCGTCCCCGACCGCGCCCTCCGCGGCCGCGGCCGCGGTAGCGGGCGCCAAGGGAGGAAGCTCGGTCCCATCCAACCCGCGTGTGGGATTCAGCGCGATCGCGCGATTCACCACCGGACGCGCCTCACCGAAGGACAGCCCGGCCACATCGGCGAACCATTTGATCGTCGAGCCATACCCATACAAGTCTTTCGCGCCCCGAGACTCGATCTCCGCCAGATACCGGCCCAGCCCGGCAGTGGCGACCCGGATCACCTGCAGGAACTGCTGCACACCATGAGCAAGCTCCAGCTTGCCGGCGCGCCACAACTCCTGCGGCAACTCGGGAAGGATCGTCTCGGACACCCCTCCATAATACCCCGCCAAATCGAACATGTGTTCGTAATTTTACGTAACCGGGAAACGGCTCACTTAATTCCGAAGAGTGATTTTCGACCAGAGGCGACGTAACACAACGCTCAGCTCGAACGAGTCCCTTCCGCCAGTCCCACCACAAAAGCGGGAGAGCATCATGCACAGCGCACCCGAACCGGCAGCGGCTCCTAACAAGGCCCGCCGCTGGCCATGGATCCTCTGCGTCCTCATAGCCGTCGCAGCGCTCTCCGTGACCCTGGTCCTCGTGCTGCTCGGCAACGAACGCGCCGGAAGCGCCGGAGCCGCTGGAGCGTCGAAATCGACCGCGTCACCTTGCCGGAGCAAGGATCTCAAGCCGCCCTGCCAAGGCCTCAACGGCTGGATTATGGCCCGGTGACTCCTCCAAGAGCGCCACACGGACAACTCCACCCGCCTACGTGGCACAGACGACGCCCAGTCTCCCGCCGATTTCACCCTTGCCTGTCGTCGAGCCCACCCTGACCTACAAAGGCACCGCGGACGCCATGCTGAGCCACGGAATGTGCTCGCTGACCTACGACATCACGGGCGACGAGTCCGGAACCGTGACCGACACGCTCACCTTCGTCGGCACGAACGTCACCTTGCACCGATCCGTGCTTTCGACTCCGTCCTCGAAGACCAAAGTGTCCGTCAAGATCGTCAGCCTCTCCTGCCCCTGACCGGAGCGCGGCGACGTCCTCCCACACCGTCGCGCCCCGGCCACCCCCGTCACGGGAAGGTCAGCACCACCTTCCCCCGCCCGTGCCCGGTCTCGATCTCCCGATGCGCCGCCGCGGCCTCGCCGAACGGGTAAACCCGCCGCACCAGGAACCGCAACTCCCCCTTGACGTACAGCGCCGCGAGCATCCCCAGCCGCTCGGCCGACCGCGTCCCGGTGACCACTCGCGCCCCGGCCTCGGCCGCGCGTCCATGCTCGACGAGGGTGAGGACCCGGTCCGGGTCGCCGACCAGTTCCAGCGACAGGTCGAACGCGACCCCGCCCGCGCCGTCCAGCGCCGCGTCGACACCGGACGGCGCGAGGGCGCGCACCCGCTCGGCGAGACCGTCGCCGTAGACGACCGGCGTGGCGCCGAGCGAACGCACGTAGTCCTGATTCGCCTCGCTCGCCGTGCCGATGACCTTCGCGCCGCGCAGGATCGCGAGCTGGACAGCGGCGGTTCCGACCGCTCCGGCCGCACCGTGGATCAGCAGCGTCTCGCCGCGGGCGATCCGCAGGCCGTCGAGCGCCAGGTACGCCGTCTGCGTCCCCGCGGTGAAGCCGCCCGCGACCTCCCAGGGCATCTCCGGCGGCTTCGGCGTGACGTTCTCCGCGGGGACCACGATGTACTCGGCATAAGCCTGGACGGCGGTGAACCCGAGCACCTCGGTCCCGGCGGCGAGTCCGGTGACCCCGGCGCCGACCTCGTCGACGATCCCGGCGAACTCGTTCCCCGGGACGCGCGGCCAGCTCAGCTCGAGCCCCGCGGGTTCCCAGCCCGCCCGCACGGCCGCGTCGTACGGCTGCACCCCCGCCGCCTTCACCCGCACCCGGACCTCCCCGGCAGCGGCGTGCGGCTCCGCCAACTCCAGCACCCGGAGTACTTCCGGGCCACCGGCTTCCGTGAACGCGGCCGCTTTCATGTTGTTCCTCCAGTCCGTTCCCCAGCTGTCGGAACCCACTCTGGTAGCTCCAGTTAACTGGAGGTCAAGAGTTGTCGGTGCCACGTTCTAAGCTGCGCACGTGACGAGCTACCGCATCTCCAGGGCAAGCGCTTCCGACGCAGGCACAGTGACCACGTTGTTGCACGAATCGGCCGCCTATCAAGGGGAATACGCGTCGATTCTCGACGGCTACCGGGTCACCGAGGACTATCTCGCCACCCATCCCGCGTTCGTCGCCCACGCCCAGCGGGAAGTGGTCGGTTTCTACAGCCTGATCGAGTACCCGGCCGAGCTGGACCTGCTGTTCGTCGCCGATTCGGCCCAGGGCACCGGCATCGGCGCGTGGCTGATCGAGCATATGCTCGGCCAGGCGGCCGAACTCGGCATGACCGAGATCCGCGTCGTCTCCCATCCGCCCGCCGCCGGCTTCTACGAACGGATGGGCGCGCGCCGCGTCGGTATCGTGCCGCCCCGACCACCGAAGATCACCTGGGAGCGCCCGGAGCTGGTCTTCGACGTCAAGCGCCCACCGCACGACTGAACCGGCCGATCAGTTTGCGCAGGTGCCCGGCGAACTCCGGGGAATCGACGACGTCGAAATCGGTGTCGAGCAGGCCGAGGTAGAGCGCCAGATTCTCCAGCGTGTCCGCACCGGCCTTGAGCAGGCAGGTCCGCTCGTCGACGGCCTCGACCACGACTGCGGGCGGAACCTTGGCCGCGGCTTCGGCGGCCGGGGCGTGCAGCCGGATCGTCGCGTGGTGCCGCCACAGCGCCGCGCCCACGCCACGCTGCAGGTACGCGACCACGCCGCCTTCAGGTGGTTCACGCTGCTCGAACCGTCGCCCGTTGGGCGTACGCGGCCGCAGCCGATCCGCGCGGAAGGTGCGCCAGTCCCGCCTGTCGACGTCCCAGCCGACGAGGTACCACCGGCGGCTCATATGCACGACCCGGTGCGGTTCGACCTGACGTCGTGTCTCGGATCCGTTGTGCCCCAAATAATCGAACCGCAGGGTCTCGCGGTCGCGGCAGGCGTTGGCGATGACCGTGAGCACCTCCGCGTCGACCGTCGAGCCGCCGCCCTGCACCGCGAGCGTCGCGGAATTCAGCGCCTCGACACGGTGGCGCAGCCGCGAGGGCAGTACCTGTTCCAGTTTCGCCAGCGCGCGGACCGACGTCTCCTCGATGCCCGCGATCGTGCCGCCCGCGGCCGTGCGCAGGCCCATCGCCACCGCGACGGCCTCCTCGTCGTCGAGCAGCAGGGGCGGCATCGCCGCGCCCGCACCCAGGGCGTAGCCACCTGAGACACCGGGGGTGGCGTCGACCGGGTAACCCAGTCCGCGCAGCCGCTCGACGTCGTTCCGGATGGTCCTGGTCGTGACGTCGAGCCGAGCCGCCAGTTCCGGCCCCGTCCAGACCCGTCTCGCCTGCAGCAGGGACAGGAGTCGCAGCAGTCTCGCCGAAGTTTCCGCCATGAATCCCACCTTGTCCGCAATCGCGGAACGAACCTTTCCGCAATTGTGCCTAACTTAGCCCCATGACCGCAATCAAGCCCTTCCGCATCGCCATCCCCCAGGCCGACCTGGACGACCTCACCCAGCGGCTGGCCCGCACCCGCTGGCCGCGCGAGGTCACCGACGACTGGAGCCGGGGCGTTCCGGTCTCCTACCTCAAAGGACTCGCCGAGTACTGGGCCGGCGGCTTCGACTGGCGGGCGCAGGAGGCGGAGCTCAACGAGATCCCGCAGTTCACCACCGAGATCGACGGCCAGACCATCCACTTCCTGCACATCCGCTCCGCTCGGCCGGACGCGCTGCCGGTGATCCTCACGCACGGCTGGCCGAGTTCGCCGTTCGAATTCCGGAAGATCATCGGGCTGCTGACCGACGAGTTCCACCTCGTCATCCCGTCCCTGCCCGGTTACGGCTTCTCGAACCCGGTGCGGGGCCCCGGCTGGGGCAACCTGTTCCGCGTCGCCCAGGCGTGGACGACGCTGATGGACCGCCTCGGCTACGAACGCTTCGGCGTCCACGGCACGGACGCCGGCGCCGGGGTCGCGGGCATCCTGTCGATGATCGCCGCGCACCGCACGGTGGGCGTGCACCTGACCGGCACCAGCGCGGGTATGCCGTTCGGGCCCGCCGTCGAACTGGACGGCCTCTCCAAGAAGGACCGCGAACGCGGCGAGCGTTTCAACCGATTCCAGTCCGACGGCCTCGGCTACCTGCACCTTCAGGCGACCCGGCCGCAGACACTGGCGTACTCGCTGAACGACTCCCCCACCGGTCAGCTCGCGTGGATCGTCGAGAAGTTCGCCGAATGGACCGACCCGGCCAAGGAACTGCCGGACGAGGCCGTCGATCGTGATCACCTGCTGGCCGCCGTCAGCCTGTTCTGGTTCACCGGCGCGGGCGCGTCCTCGGCGCACGCCACCTACGAAGGCATGGAGGCTTACCGGCAGCTGTCCCAGGGAAGTTGGGACGGCGGCGCCGAAATGCCCGCCGGACCGCCACGCGGAATCGCCGTCTTCGCCGGGGACACCACGATCCGAAGCCTCCAGGACGGCCCGGTGGAGCACTGGTCCGAGTACGACACCGGTGGCCATTTCCCGGCGATGGAGGTCCCCGAGCTGCTCGCCGAAGACCTCCGCACCTTCCTTCGCGGGCACCGCTGATGGCGACGGAAATCCTGAGCCCGCGCGCACTCAACCGCGCGACCCTGGCCCGGCAACTCCTGCTGGAACGCTCCGATCTGCCCGCCATCGACGCGATCGAGCAGCTGGCCGGTCTCCAGGCGCAGGCACCCGACGCGTCCTACGTCGGTCTTTGGTCCCGGCTGCGGAACTTCCAGGTGGACGAACTGGCGAAACCGCTGGCCGCGCGCGAGGTCGTCCGGTCGACGCTGATGCGGGGCACGGTGCACCTGGTGACCGCCGACGACTGCCTCGCGCTGTGGCCGACCGTCAAACCGGTGGTGGAACGCGGTTTCCTCGGCCACTACTCGCGGGAGATCGCCGGGCTCGACCTCGCCGCGATCACCGAAGCGGGACGGGCCCTGCTGGCCGAGCGGCCGCGCACCCGCGCCGAGATCCGGAGCGCACTGGCCGAGCGGTGGCCCGACGCCGATCCGGCCACCCTCGCCTACACGGTCAACAGCCACCTCCCGCTGGCGCACGTGACGCCGCGGGGGCTGTGGGGCCGGTCAGGACCGGTCGCGTTCTCCCTGCTCGAGGAATGGGTCGGCAAACCGATCACGGACGGCATCTCCCTCGACGATCTGGTGCTGCGCTACCTCACCGCGTTCGGCCCGGCGACCGTCCGCGACGCGCAGGTCTGGTCCGGACTGACCAAACTCAAGGAGGTCTTCGAACGCCTCCGGCCGCGGCTGCGGACCTTCACCGACACCGAAGGAAAGGAACTGTTCGATCTCCCCGACGCCCCACGACCCGACGCGGAAACCCCCGCGCCGCCCCGTTTCCTGCCCGAGTACGACAACGTCCTGCTCTCCCACGCCGACCGCGCCCGGGTGATCCCGGACGGCCGCCGCGTGCCACTGCCGCCGGGCAACGGAGGCCGCAAGGGCACCCTGCTCGTCGATGGTGAATTCCTGGCCATTTGGGCGATCACCGGGGCAACCTTGACGATCGAATCGCGGAAACCCCTGCCGGATCGCGATTCGATCACCGAAGAGGGCCTCCGGCTACTGGAATTCGTAGTGCCCGGCCGGCGCCACGAAGTGCGTTTCGGTATCGGCGGATAACAGTCCCGCCTTTTGCCGTAACGAAGGGCGCCGTATGGGCGAAGCATTGCCGCAAGGAGCCTGAAGGGAGCGGGCCATGGGCAGGAACTACGGATTCATGACGGTGCTGGCGGGGCTGAGTGCGCTCGCGGTCATCGCGGTGGCGGCGGTCATGCGGTACCCGAACACGTCCGACGTCACGGCGGTGATCACCGCCGCGGGAACGGTGATCGGCACGGTGGTGGGCGCCTTCTTCGGGGTTAACGCGGCCTCGGCGGGACGCGTTAAGGCTGAAGAAAGCCGGGACCAGGCGACGGCCGCGCTGGTGAAGGTCGCCAGCGAGGCGGACAAGGGCAGCGACGTGGCGAAGGCGGCCATGGAAGGCGTCAACTGATCGTCCTTTATGGACTCGTCGCCGTCGCGCCGAAGTCCGTACTGTGGAGACCATGATTGACTTCTCCAAGGACACCGTCTTCAAGCTCACGCCCTGCAAACCGGGTGACATCGCGCCGACCGTGCAGCCGATCATCATCCAGGGGGAACAGATCATCTCGTCGTTCAAGGCGGTGAGAGACTTCGTCGTGTTCACGAACAAGCGGCTCATCGCGGTGAACGTCCAGGGCATGACAGGCAAGAAGAAGGACTTCACCTCACTGCCGTACAACAAGATCCAGGCGTTCTCGATCGAAACCGCGGGCACCTTCGACCTGGACGCCGAGCTGGACCTGTGGTTCAGCGGACTGGGGAACGTGCGCCTGGAGTTCCGGGGTTCGGACATCCGGGCGATCGGCCAGCTGATCGCCACCCACACGCTCTAGCGGCCCTCTCCCGAGCTCCGCGCTCACGCGTTCAGTCGACTACTTGCGGCTTGCGCACCCTCCGGGACTGACGATGTAGGAATCGGGACGTTGAGTGTCCTAATTCCTACATCGTCACGGGCCGCCCCACCCAGGACTCCGCCAAGTGGGGAAGATTCCGGACGCTGGACGTCCGGAATCTTCCCCACTCACGAGGGGTTACATGTTGATCTTTTGATGCTGGGGTTTCGCCGACCTCGGCGTGATTGCTACTTATGGCCGCTGACCTGCGCGGATAGGACTGGACACTTCTCGCGTGTTCTCACGCCTACCCGACGTCTGACGGCCTGGCACTCGCCCACTCCTCCCCCACCTCCCCGATACGAAGCCATCCACGCGGCCGTCGCGTCGGGTCAAGGCACGCTTTCCCGCCTTGACGCGGCGTGACGGCCGTTGTGACGATCTGGCATCGGGGCGGTGGCTCCGCGTAACAGCCGTTGGTCCGTTCGCGACCTTTGGGCACGATCGTCTGAGCGAGGAGGCCGACGTGCTCATTGGCGTACCTGCGCGTCGCTGGCGGCGGCTGCACCTGTCCACGGCTTCAGCGGGCGCGCCGCCCGCCCGGTGGGCGGAGCGGAGCGGCAGCCCGCCGTGTCGGGCAAGGTGCGCCCGCAGGCGAGACGCGGACGCAAGGTGACCAGCGCGCCGCCGACGGCGGCGCGCCTTGATCCCATAGAGCCAAGTTCGGCAATCTAGAAGCCTCGTTGATCAACCACTTCGTCACCGAACATACGCCGGGCTAACTCGTCGGTAAGACCGTGCCATAGTTTATCAATACGATCAGGTCGACGCGGAAACAGCTTCAGTTCAACTAAAATGAAGTCACGAAGACTGCATCGCCATAATTCTGCGCTTTGCTTTAGTTCAAGAAGCTTAATAAGACTAGGGCCACCCTCTCGCTGTAGACTCTCGACGATTTCAAGCTCGACAATATCGACCACCTCCAAGGGCGCAACGTCATCTCCTTGAAGCAAGCCAGCATCCTCGACATGCTCACGAAGCAGAGTCAATGAAATTGGATTTACAGGAAACCCTTCCGTCAAAACTAAGACAGGAAAGAATTTCTTCTTAGCCCCGGATGGATAGCCTGTCAGAGCAGTCTCATTGTCCCGAATCGAATTAATCGATGAATCTACTTGTTCAGCTTCACCGGCCAGCTTAACAAGGTCTTCCACCACAGAATCATCCGAGATGCCGAAAACTGAATCGCGTTTAAGTTGAGTGGTAGTAGCCTCTATAACAATCCAGGAGTCGCCATAGTCAATTGCCGCATCCGCAATTCTGACCCCGTCGCGATTTCCATACGCAGCTTTAAGCTGCTCATCGTGATATACGCGCCTTTGGCCGGAACCAGCGCCCACAATGCTGTCTATTACCTCAGCACAGTATTTTTCTGACAATCGGCGCAGACTTTGCTTGAGCCGTTCCGCCCTCTTACACTTCTCTCGACTTCCGCTTGCCTTGGCAGCAAATTCAATATCAAAGATCGGCAGCCAGCCAAATATTCTCGGCAAAAGTAGCGCGATATCTAGGACTATGCTGCCACCATGCCACATTCTAACCACCGGAAACCGGCCAAACGTATCAAACCTCCAATCGACCTGTTCCGCTTTCCGCTCAGCCAGAACCGCCGCGCGAAACTCATAAAGCTCTACAGAGAACACAGACAGAGCACGCTCCTGCCGGTCCTTGTCCCACGTCAGCTTGGAAAAGTACTCGGGCCCTATCATCGACTGACCGTTAACCGCGACACTAAATAGAATCAGTCCCACGGCGAGTACATCCCTCAGCGGCACTCCGACAATTTCCGAATAGCCCTTCTCCAGGTCTTCTATCTCCGGTTCACCTTCGAGCTCAATCGATAGCTGGAGCCAAATTCTGGCAAATCTTGCCATTAGATGAGCTTCATCGATTACAGAGTTAAATATCTGGTTTGAGATCATCTCCCTCCCCAGCAACCCTGGCTTCATCGTAACCACGTGCTCATCGCCAGATTCGGGCCTATCTCCAAATTCTTGCTGAGCTGCCATCAGGGCGACTACAAAGTTTCCGGCAACCACTCCCGGCAGTAGCGAATCGCCACTAAGTCGCATTGAATGACAAACGAGAGTATACAAAACCTGAGGAACGACCAAGCTACGACTTGGCTCTCGCAGCAGATTCAGGACACGCTCTTTTGTTGGCGATGTAAACCACATTGCCGCGTATTTTTTATCGATTTCCGCCCGCACGGCACCCGGATGCCTATAGTCAGCCAAAATAGCGGATGAAGTGCGCAGCACCGCCTCCGCCGTGATATTTCTTAAGTTTTCAATTAGGAGAGATTGCGGAACGGGGAACCCGAATATTTCATCCGAAGTTAGATACACGCTAATCTGATCAATCGGCGCAGCTGGTTGCGCCAGATGATCCGGAACAATCAGCCCACTCTCGATTACCTTCCATTTAGCATTCAGCGCCTTAATGGCAGTGCCTGCAAAGTAGGTTTCATTCTCCTGCGGCGTGAATATAAAGTTCTCGGGTATTCCGCTTGGCACCCGACCTGTTACAAGGCGGCGAAGATCAACAGCCCTCGCCTTGTCGCCCTCGCTTAGATACACCGCAGGACCGCTTACGATGTGAGGCAGCCTAGCTTGGCCGGGATTCTGTGCCATATCCCCATGTCGGTTAGCAGCGAGCGCGTGTTACATGTTCAAGATGCATGTAACTCAACTGAAGTAGACCTGCGAAGAACCCTCAAGAGCATGCCCTACGCGCAGCCTGATCGACTGATGAATAGCTATACCTTCCAGCCGCTCTGGTTTCACCCAAACAACTTCGGACGACTCTGAGCTGCCTCGAACGTGCCCGCCCAGTGTGTTGGCACGGAAGCAGATTGAGAACTCCTGCCGCACCTCACCATCGTCGTACGCGATGACGTGGTTCGGGTTCGAGTACAGGCCGATCACCCCGGTCACCTCGCACTCAACGCCGGTCTCCTCGCGCACCTCCCGAACGGCCGCCTGAGCCAACGTCTCGCCAAGTTCAAGCTGTCCACCAGGGATCGCATAGAGGTCGTTGTCGGTCCGCCGGATCATGAGAATCCGGCCTTCGTCATCCTGGATGAACGCGGACACCGCGACCGCGATGCTGTTCGCCTTGGGAGCGTTCGGGTCGTTGTAGTAGTCGACGCGTGCCATGGGTGGCCTCCTAGAAGGTGGCGGGCTTGGCGAGGTTCCAGACGGCTTCGAAGCTCTCGAATACGTCTCGAAGAGGTCCCCAGCGGATAGCCGGCGGGGGTGCAGGGACGGGGCGTGGGCTCCCTGGAAGCCGTAGACGTGCGTGTTGATGATCATCTCGTCGTCGAAGCGGAAGATCGAGTTGTAGAGCGTGGTGTTATGGAAGCGCATTTCCACCCCGATCAGCGCCCGGTAGAACGCCAGCGCGTTGCGGATGCGCGCCGCAAGCGTCCCGTCGCCTAGCTGCTCCTCGTCGCCGCGTAGAGCGACGCTCTCCCCCTCGGGATCTCCGAGAATCAGCCGAATCTTGGCCCCGGCCTGGGCCTTTGCCGTCAGATCCTTGATGAACCGCGGGCGCTCCACCAGGAACAGCGCGGCATGGACCAGGACTTCGACGGTCTCCGAGGCTTCCTTGATCAGCCGGTTCCACAGTTCGACGGGGATGGCGTTGCGGTGCGGAAACACGCGCACGACCTCGGCGGCGGCCGTCTCAGTCTTGCGCTCCGGGGCCACCGAGTCCAGCCACAGGTAGGCCTCGGACTCGCGCGCCATCGCGGCGATCTTGTGCCGATGCTTCGGGTACGGCGTCCGCCCCTTGGTGATCCACCGTTCCACGGTCTTCTGATCGACCCCGGTGGCGTCGGCGACCTGCTTCGGCGTGAGGCCGTTGCGCAGCAGGGCGTCCCGCAGGCGTTCGTTCGACATCCGCCCTCCAGGGACTTTTAGGGACGTCTTCGACCGTACTAAGGACGTCCAGAGATGCCCTGCCGTACGGCGTTCACATCCCGCGTTCTGGGGAAGTGGCGAGAACAGGGAGGTGACCGGCGAACAGAGGCCAGAGACCCTTCGTGACGCGCATGCCGTCGTGGCGACCCGGCGTCCTCGGGCGGAGGTGGAGATGTCGGATTGGCTGAGGTTTCACCAAGCCAACGCCCGCATGTATCAAGAGGTGTCCGATGTGGACCGGGGACACCACCCTGAGCTCAGATACTGGGTGAGTTACGAGGAGCGCAAGGCCGATCCGGTCCAGTCTCGTGAGTGGTAATGACGGTTCTAACCGTCATTACCACTCACGAGGGGTTACATGTTGATCATGTGGCCCGCCAGGCCGTGGATGGCTTCCTTGACGGCCTCGCCCAGGGTCGGGTGGGCGTGGACGTTCCGCGCGATCTCGTGCACCGTCAGGTCCCACTGCTGCGCCAGGGTCAGCTCCGGCAGGAGTTCGGTGACCTCGGGGCCGATCAGGTGCGCGCCCAGGAGTTCCCCGTGTTCGCCGTCGCTCAGGATCTTAACGAAACCGACGGCCTCGCCGAGGCCGTGCGCCTTGCCGTTGGCGGTGAAGGGGAACTTCGCGACCTGGACGTCGAAGCCCTTCTCGCGGGCCTGTTCCTCGGTCCAGCCGAAGCTGGCGATCTGCGGCTGGCAGTAGGTGGCGCGCGGGATCATCACGAAGTCGAGTTCCATCGTCTCGGCGCCCGCGATGGTCTCGGCGGCGACGACGCCCATGGACTCGGACGCGTGCGCGAGCATCAGTTTCGCGGTGACGTCGCCGATGGCGAAGATATGCGGGACGTTGGTGCGGCCGCGGGAGTCGATGGCGATGGCGCCGCGCTCGGTCAGTTCGACGCCGGTCTTGTCCAGGCCGTAGCCTTCGACGCGCGGCTGGAAACCGATGGCCTGCAGCACCTTGTCCGCTTCGAGGACCCGGGATTCGCCGTTCTTCGACACGGTCACCAGCACGCTGTCGCCGGTGTCGTCGATGGACTCGACCTTGGTGGAGGTCAGCACCTCGATGCCGAGTTTCCGGTAGCGGCGCGCGAGTTCGGCGGAGACCTCGGCGTCTTCGAGCGGGACCATCCGGTCGAGGTATTCGACGATGGTCACCTTCACGCCGTAGTTGTGCAGCACGTAGGCGAACTCGACGCCGATCGCGCCCGCGCCGGCGATGACGATGCTCTCCGGCAGCTCGTTTTCCATGATCTGCTGCTCGTAGGTGACCACGCGGTCGCTGCGGGTGGTGCCCGGGAGCAGGCGCGCGGTGGCGCCGGTGGCGATCACGCAGTGGTCGAAGGTGACCCGTTCTCCGTTGACCTCGATGGTGTTGGCGTCCAGGAAGGTGCCGTGCCCGTCGTATTCGGTGATCTTGTTCTTCTTCATCAGGAAGTGCACGCCCTTGACGCGACCGTCCGCGACCTTGCGGCTGCGGTCGAAGGCGGCCTGGTAGTCGAAGGTGACCTTGCCTTCGACCTGGATCCCGAACGACTTCGCCTCTTTGGTCACGATGTGCGCGAGTTCGGCGTTGCGCAGCAGTGCCTTCGAGGGGATACAGCCGACGTTGAGGCAGACCCCGCCCCAGTATTTCTCCTCCACGACCGCCGCGCTCAGCCCCAGTTGCGACGCCCGGATCGCCGCCACGTAACCGCCGACCCCGGCGCCCAGAACAACGACGTCATAGTGTGCGCTCATACTTCGAAACCTACCCTTCGCCGCCTCGGCCCGAAGGGTGAGACTGCCTACTCAGGCGGGCGGCCGGGAGCCCCGGATCTCGACCAGCAGATCGGTCACCGCGGTCATGATCCGCTTGGTCGCCTCTTCCAGCACTTCGCGGGATGGCGAAGGCGTCATGAGGTCCGAAAGATCGACCGGCGGACCCGCGATCAGGTTCACCGTCTTGCGTGGGAAGGCGCGTGGCAGTACGGCGTCTGACGGCAGCAGGTGGTGCGTGCCCCAGTTCGCCAGCGGGATCACCGGGACGCCGGTCTCCAGCGCGATCCGCGCGATTCCGGTCTTGCCGCGCATGGGCCACCCGTCCGGGTGATCGGTGAAGGTCGCTTCGGGGAAGATGACGACACATTCCCCCTCACGCACGGCGCTGACGGCGTCGCGGTACGCGCCCGACGCCGTGGGCGCCCCGCGATAGACCGGGATATGCCTGCCCGAGCGCATCACCGAGCCGACGACGGGCGCGTCCCACAGGCTCGCCTTCGCCAGGTAACGCGGCACGCGGCCGTGTGCGAGGCAGTACGCCGTCACCGTGGTCGGATCGGCGAAGGAGAGGTGGTTCGACGCCACCAGCACCCCGCCGGACGACGGCAGATGCTCCCCGCCGCGCACCCGGAACCGGGTGAACAGCACCAGGAACGGCCAGACGACGTTGATCGCGAGGCTGAACCAGGCGCCCCGGCCGGCGCGGGCGAAGCGCCGGCCGAAGGCGATCATCTGGCGAAAAGTCAGCAAGTCACCCGAAACGGGCCTCAGTGTGGTCCAGCGTTCGCGGGGTATCGGCGCCATGGAGGTAATTCGTAGCCGAACTCGCCCCGGATCGCCTGAAACCACGCGCGAACGCGGTGCGGATCACACGCGCTCGAGGACCACCACGGGGATCTCACGGTCGGTCTTCTTCGCGTACTCGTTGTAGTCCGGCCAGACCGCGGCCAGCTTCTCCCACAGCTTCGCGCGCTCCTCGCCCTCGATGGTCCGGGCCCGCGCGGTGAACTTGTCCGCCTTGACCTGGACCTTCACCTCGGGGTTCGCCACGAGGTTCTTGTACCAGCCGGGGTGCTCCGGCGCGCCGCCCTTCGAGGCGACGATGACCGGGTTGTCGCCGTCGTCGAACTGGTAGATCAGCGCGAACTTGCGGTCCTCGCCGGTCTTACGGCCCTTGGTGGTGAGGATGAGGCAGGGCGCGCCCTTCTCCCAGTCGTGTCCCACCTCGCCATCGGTCTCCTCGTAGCGACGGACGTGCTCGTCACCGAAAAGCATGCGTGTGTTCCTCTCCTCGTCCTGTGGTGCCGCGGCGCCCTGCCAGTTTGACGCGAACCGGTCGGTCGCGCTGATCAACTCGTGCAGGGTGCCGGGTTCGTCGAACGCGTGACCCGAGTCGCCGACCATCACCAGTTCCGCACCGGGGAGCACCTGGCTGAGCTCCCAGGCGGTGATGGCCGGGGTGACCACGTCGTAGCGTCCTTGGACGAGAACGCACGGGATGCCCCGGAGCTTCCCGGCGTCCCGGAACAGCTGATCTTCGGCCAGCCAGCCGCCGTGCCGGAAGTAGTGGTTCTCGATCCTGGCGATGGCGAGCGCGAACTCCGGCTCGGAGAACGCGTCGATCACCTCCTCGCGCGGGCGCAGTTTGACCGTTTCGCCCTCCCACCGGCTCCACGCGACCGCGGCAGGTCCGTGCACCGCGGGATCCGGATGGTGCAGGAGTTCGTGGTAGACCTCGATCAGGTTCTCCTGGCGGCGCGAATACGGCACCGGGTCCAGGAAGCGGGACCACGCCTCGGGGAAGAGGAAGGCCGCTCCGCCGCCGAAAAGCCATTGCAGTTCTTTCACCCGTAAGGTGGCCACTCCGCGCAGGACGAGTTCGGTGACCCGGTCCGGATGCGTTTCCGCGTAGGTCAGCCCGAGCACACTCCCCCACGAGCCGCCGAAGACCATCCAGTGTTCGATGTCGAGATGTGCGCGCAGCCGCTCGATGTCGTCGACGAGGTGCCAGGTCGTGTTGACCGAAAGATCCGCCTCCGGGGTGGCGCAGTTCGGGGTGCTGCGCCCGCAGCCGCGCTGATCGAAAAGGACGATCCGGTAGCGCTCCGGATCGAACAGCCTGCGGTGCCTCGGGTTGATACCACCTCCCGGGCCACCGTGGAGAAAGATCACCGGTTTACCCTCGGGATCGCCGCATTCCTCCCAATAGATCTCATTGCCGTCACCGACAGGCAACATCCCTTGGACGTAAGGTTCGATTTCCGGGTAAAGGCCGCGCATGTCCGCCACTATGCCCCAAACGCCAGCTTGGAGGATCGATGAAGGCCCGCCCCCACGTGACGCTGGAAGATGTGGCGCGCACCGCGGACGTGTCGCTCGCGACAGCGTCCCGCGTACTCAACGGCACCGCCACCGTCCGGGGGGATCTCCGCGAACGGGTGATCGCCGCGGCGGCCGACCTTTCCTACACCCCCAATGCTCACGCTCAGGCGTTGGCCGGTGGCTCACAGCCGACCGTCGGGGTGATCTGTCACGACGTCGGCGACCCGTATTTCGCCGCCATCGCGGGCGGGATCATGCGCGTGGCGAGCGAGAACGACCTTCTGGTGATGCTCGCGAGCACGTTCCGCGATCCGGCCAAGGAAGTCGCCTACGTCTCCACGCTGCGCGCCCAGCGCGCCTCGGCCATCCTGCTGATCGGCTCCGCCTTCGAGGACAAGGCGTGGGAGAAGGCGATGGCCGCCGAACTCGAGCCGTACCGGCGCGGCGGCGGGCACGTCGCCGCGGTCAGCAGGCACCGGGGGCTCAAGGTGGACACCGTCCAGCCCGACAACCGGGGCGGTGGCGCCGCGCTGGCGAAGGTGCTGCTGGACCAGGGGCATCGGCGGTTCGCCGTCCTCGCCGGGCCAAGGAGCCTGACCACCGTCGTCGACCGTCTCGACGGTTTCGCCGCGGAACTGCTGGAGCACGGCGTCGAACTGCGTGAGGACGACGTCGCCGAGGCGGCGTTCACCCGAGACGGCGGCTACGAAGCGATGGAGAAGGTCCTCGCCCGCCCGCGCAAGCAGTGGCCGACATGCGTGTTCGCGGTGACCGACGTGATGGCGATCGGCGCGATGGCCGCCCTGCGCGACGCCGGGGTCTCCGTACCCGGCGAGATGTCGATCGCCGGTTTCGACGACATCCCGGTAGTGCGCGATCTCACGCCGTCGTTGACCACCGTCGCGCTGCCACTGGAAAAACTCGGCGCACGGGCCATGGACCTGGCACTCAAGGCCTCCCCCGGCACCCGGCCGCGGGTGGTGCGGATGTCCGGCGAGGTCGTCCTGCGTGGCAGCACCGCCTCCCCCGCTCGCTGAAACCCTTGTGTGCGGCCCTCGGGGTGACTTACCGTGGTTCGAGAAAGCGCTTTCTCACGCACGCGCCACGGAGACCCGATGACCTTGATCGCCCTGCCCACCGCCGACGGCGGACTGGCGGACTGGACGCCGCGAGGGGCGGAAACGCCCGCGAAACCGGCGGCACCCCCGTCCTCCCGGATCGCCTACGCGGCCGCGCACGTGGTCGCCGACCCCCTCGCCCCCACCGATCCCGAGGAAGGCGCGGTGCTGGACTGGGAGACGACGCTCGCCTTCCGCGAGCACCTGTGGTCCTGCGGACTCGGCGTGGCCGAGGCGATGGACACCGCGCAGCGCGGGATGGGCCTGGACTGGACGACCACCAAGGACCTCATCCGGCGCACGGGCGCGCTCGCGGCCGGGCGGCCCTGGGTCGCGGGGGTCGGAACCGATCAGCTTCCCGCCGGTGACGCGACTTCCGAGTCCATTGTGGACGCATGGCGGGAACAGCTGGACCTGGTCGGCGAAGCCGGGGCCATCCCGGTCGTGATGGCCAGCCGCGCGCTGGCCGCCTCGGCGTCCGGTCCCGAGGATTACCATGCCGCGTACGGGAAACTGCTCTCCGGCGCGGGCAGCCCGGTCCTGCTGCACTGGCTGGGCGAGCAGTTCGACCCGGCACTGGCCGGCTACTGGGGTCACCGCGACGTCCGTGACGCCGCCCGCGAACTGGGCAGGCTCTGCACCGACCACGCCGGGGTGATCGCGGGAGTGAAGGTTTCGGTGCTCGACGCCTCGATCGAGACCGAGTTCCGCCGCGCGCTGCCCGAGGGCGTCGCGTGCTACACCGGCGACGACTTCAACTATCCGGAACTGATCGCCGGTGACGACCAGGGCCACAGTGAAGCACTACTGGGCATTTTCGACGCCGTCGCGCAGGTCGCGGGGGCCGCGCTCGCCCGGCTCGACGAAGGTGACACGGCCGGATTCCACGGTCTGCTGGATCCGACGGTGGCGCTCAGCCGGGCGATTTTCCGCGCGCCGACGAGGAACTACAAGACCGGCGTCGTCTTCCTCGCCTATCTCAACGGGCACCAGAACCATTTCCGCATGGTCGCGGGCCGCGAATCCGCCCGGTCCATCACGCATCTGGCCGAGCTGCTGCGCCTGGCGGACGCCGCCGGGGTGCTCGCCGATCCGGAGCTCGCCGTCGCCCGGATGCGGCCGCTGCTGGCCGCGGCGGGGGTGTCCTGATGGACCGGTTGAGCCTGAACCAGATCACCACGAAGGCGTGGTCGCTGCCGGAGGCCGTGGCGGGCTGCGCCGAGGCTGGCGTCCGCTGGATCGGCCTGTGGCGGGACAAGGTCGCCGAGACCGGTGTCGAGGAGACCGCCCGGCTGCTCAAGGAGTACGACGTCGGTGTGTCGTCGTTGTGCCGTGGCGGTTTCTTCACCGGGATCACCCCGGAAGGATCCCCTGTGGACGGTGTCACGCAGACCAGGGAGGCGATCGACGAAGCCGCCGCGCTGGGTGCGGACGTGCTCGTCCTGGTCGTCGGCGGCGTGCACGGCGACCTCGCGACGTCGAGGCAGCGGGTCGCCGACGCGGTCGGTGAACTCGCCCCCTACGCCGGGGAACGCGGGGTCCGGCTCGGCCTGGAACCCCTGCATCCCATGCAGTGCGCCGAACGGTCGGTCCTGTCCACAGTGGATCAGGCGCTGGCGATCGCGCTGGAGCATCCGGCCGAGCAGGTCGGCGTGATCGTCGACGAGTTCCACGTGTGGTGGGACCCGCGGATCGAGGAGTCGATCGCGGCGGCCACCGGGCGGATCGCCGGATTCCACGTCTGCGACCAGAAGGTGCCGCTGACGGACACCCTGCTCGGTCGCGCGCTGCCCGGTGACGGCCCGATCGACCACCGCCACCTGAAGGCGTGCGTCGAGGCCGCCGGGTACACCGGGCCGATCGAGGTCGAGGTGTTCGACGCCGACCTGTGGCGCCGCCCCGGCGGCGAGGTCCTCGCGGAGACCGTCAAGGCGTATCGCGACCACGTTTCCTGACGAAAGTAAGGGTCGCGCCTTCCCTTGGTGCGGTGTCCGGGCAGCCGTTGTTTCCTAGCGTTCGCGCTATGAATCAACGGCTGCTCTGGTGGCTGGGCACAGCGTTGCTCCTGCTCGCCGTCCACACCGACTGGAACGTCCCCCTCGCCGCCTGGGTGTTCCCGATCTTCCTGCTCCGCTACGCCCGGCGGGCGCCCCTCCGGCGCGCGGTCCTGATGGTCGGGCTGTCCCTGCTGATCGGGCAGGTCTTCTGGCTCGGTGTCACCGGACTGCTGTTCGTCCTGCCGGCCTTGCTCGCCTTCGGCCTGCTCGTGCTGCTGCAGACGGTCGCGTTCGCGGCCGACCGCCTGCTCGCCGAACGTGCCGGCGCGCTGAGGACCTTGGTGTTCCCGGCGACCCTCGTGGCAGGCGAATACCTCTTCACGCTGGTCACCGGGTTCGGCGACTTCGGCGCGCTCGGCAGCACCCAGTCCGGGAATCTGCCGCTGCTCCAGGTCGCGTCCGTGACCGGCGTCTACGGCATCACCTTCGTCCTCGCGTGGTTCGCCTCGGTGGCGAACACTATCTGGACGGAGGGGTGGCCACCCGTCAAGCGCACGGTCCTCGTCCACGTCTGCCTGCTCGGCCTGGTGTTCGCCGCGGGCGGCGCGCGGTTGCTGTTCGACACCCCCACGGCCTCTACGGTGCGGATCGCGGGGATCAGCCCCGCCAAGGAGGCCGACGGGGCGAGTTCCGACGCGCTGGAGCGGATCGGCGTGAAATATTGGCGTGCCCAGGAAGTGAGCGCGGCGGATCCCGCCGCTGTCGGCGCCGCCTTCGCCCCGGTCACCGAAGATCTCATCGCCAGGACACGGCAGCAGGCGTCGGCGGGCGCGAAGATCGTGGTCTGGCCGGAGACCCACGCCCGGGTCCTGGAACGCGATCAGGCGGCGCTGCTGAACCGGGTCGGCGCCGAGGCGAAGCAAGCGGGTATCCACGTCGAACTCGCCTACGCGCTTTACACCGCGCAGGCTCCCTACATCCGGAACGTGGCGGTGCTCGTCGGCCCCTCCGGCGAAGTGCTGTGGACTTACGACAAGACGCATCCGACACCGATGGAGCCGATGACGCCCGGCCCCGGCGTCGTGCCGACCGCGGATTCGCCGTACGGACGACTCGCGACGATCATCTGCTATGACGCGGATTTCCCCAGCCTGACGCGCCAGGCGGCGGACAAGGACACCGCGCTGCTGCTCGTCCCCGCGAACGACTGGGAGGGCTTCGCGGCCCTGCACGCGGAAAAGGCGACGTTCCGGGCGGTGGAAAACGGTTTCCCGCTGTTCCGCCAGTCCACCCACGGGATCTCCACGGCTGTGGACAGCCACGGACGAGTGCTCGGAAAGACGGACTATTTCCGCACCGACCAGCAGACGCTCGTCGCGGATCTGCCGGTACGGCCGCGAACGGAGACCGTGTACAGCGCCATCGGGGACGTGTTCGCCTGGCTGTGCCTCGCCGCGGCCGCACTCTGTCCTTTATGGACATATCGACGCAACCGTTAGCCTCCCGTTACAGAGCGGGTGGCCTTCGTAACGTCATAGCCGAAAAGAACAGTGTTCAACGGTTAAGCTCCTCCGCATGCCGAAGCTGCTGGTGGTGGAAGACGACGACGCGATCGGCGGCGTGCTCGAATCGACCTTGCGCCTGCACGGTTACGAGGTCTCGTGGCAGCGCGACGGGCGCACCGCGCTCGCGGCCGCGGCCGCCGGGGACATCGACTTCGTCCTGCTCGATCTCGGGTTGCCGGATCTGGACGGGGTCGAGGTCTGCCGTCGGCTGCGTGCCGAACTCCCCGGTGCCGTCCTGGTCATCCTCACCGCCCGGCAGGAGGAGATGGACGTCGTCGTGGGCCTGGAGGCCGGGGCCGACGACTATCTCACCAAACCCATCCGCCTCGGCGAACTGCTCGCCAGGGTGCGGGCGCATCTGCGGCGCGGGACGGCGCCGCCGGAGAGCAGGCCCGCGATCGCCGTCGGGCATCTGCGGGTGGACACCGCCGGACGGCGGGTCAGCATCGGAGGCCGGGAGATCTCTTTGCGGGCCAAGGAATTCGACCTGCTCGCCCGGCTGGCCGAGCAGCCGGGCGTCGCGGTCAGCCGGGACACCCTGATGTCGGAGGTGTGGGACGCGCACTGGTACGGCTCCACGAAGACCCTCGACGTCCACATCGCCGCGCTGCGGCGGAAGCTGACCGAGTCGGCGCCCACTCCCGAGCAGGCGCCGCGGATCTCGACGCTGCGCGGCCACGGCTACCGCCTCGAACAGCCCTTCGACGGCTGACGTCAGTAGTCGCGGAGGTCGGAGACCTCGTCGCGGGCGGCGAGCTGCGCGATCCGCGCCGACGCCGCCACGCACGACACGAGCACCACCGCCGCCAGCAGGCCGAAGTAGCCGTGGGGCGAAGGGGTCCGCTCCACCTGTGCGAAGAGGACGAACAACACGCCCAGCAGATGCCCGGCGATCAGTCCCCCGACGCCGACGATCAGCGCGTCGCCCGCGATGAAGGCCGCCACCTGACGGCGTTTCCCGCCGAGTGTGCTCACGATCAGCAAGTCGCGACGGCGTTCGTTGAGCGCCAGCCCGAACGACGGTCCCGCCGCGGCGGCCGCGAGCACGAGGGACGCCAGCATGTCCACAGTGGCCGCGTCGCAGCCGTCCCCGGTGAAGGCGGTCGAGATCGCGAACGCCACCGCCAGCGCGACCAGCACCACCGAGCGCGCCAGCATCGCGCTGCGCCACGAAATGGACAGCGCGAGTACCCCCGCGAGCCCCGAGACGAGCGGCCTGAGCACGCCGCCGATCACCCGTTTTCCCTTGCGCAGCCCCAGCTCCACCAGCCGCCACAGCAGCATCGTGCCGCCTGCCCAGCCGAGCAGCGGCCAGAAGAACGCGAGCGCGAGCAGGAGGATGTCGAGACCGTAGGGCGACCACCAGGGCGGGCCGTCGTCGGCGGGGACGAAATACCACTCGCGCAGCACCGCGGGCAGGAAGGCCAGTGCCGCGACGACCGGCCCCGCGAGCAGCAGGAGAACGATTTCCCAGACGAACGGCAGATCGGGCGTGGCGAGGAATCCGCCCGCCAGTGACAGCAGCACCCCGGCCACGCCGCCGGCCAGCCCGGCGGCCGCGGCTTCGGCCGACGCGAGCGCGAGGACCTGACCGCCGGTCGCGCCGCGGGCACGCAGCAGGTCCTGATCCGAGCGCAGTGACCGCTCCGAGGGGGTGGCCAGCAGCACCACGAGCGCCATCGCGGGAACCCACGGCGGGGCCGGGTTCCCCGTCCAGCCGTGCACCGCGAGCAGCGTGACGACGATCGCGACCCCGGCCGCGGACACGCCGAGCCGGGCGGGACGCACGCGCGCGATCCCGCCGACCCACAACGCCATCGCGGCGATCACCGGTCCCGCACCAGCTTCCCGTCGACCATCACCCAGCACTCACCGAACAACCCGGCCGGGGCGGGCTCGGCCGTGGCCACCAGCAGCCCGGCGGACAGCCGGTCCGCCGCGCGCACGAGCCGGTCCAGCAGCCGCTCCCCCGCGGGCCTGTCCAGCCACCCCGCCGGGTCGTCGGCGAGGATCAGTTTCGGCGCCGGTGCCAGCGCCCTGGCCAGCATGGCCAGCCGCATCTGCTCGCCGGTCAGGTCACGGGGGGCCTTCTTGGCGAAGCCGGCGAGACCGACCAGGTCGAGGGCGTCGTCGACGGCGTCACGGACGGCGGTGCCGGTGCGGCCCGCGAGGACCAGCGGCAACGCGACATTGAGCCGGACGTCGAGATCGCGCAGGAGCCCGCCGTCCTGCAGGACCAGCCCGATCAGTTCGGGACCCGGCGGCTCCGGCTCGAACGACGGCCACTCGATCGTGCCCGCCGTCGGTTTCTTCATCCCGGCGAGCAGATGCAGCAACGTGGTCTTCCCGGATCCGGCCCGGCCGGTCAGCACCGCGCGGGTCTCCGCGGCGATCGCGCAGCAGACGCCGTGCACCGCCACCACCGCGGTCAGCCCGGTGCCATAGGTGTACGCCAGTTCCTCGGTGCGGACCAGCGGTGTCGTCACGCCACTCTCACGATCCGGTGCGCGGCCGCCGCGATGTCGGGATCACGGGTCGCCACGACGACGGCCGTCCCGCGCCGGGCGACGGTGCACAACAGGTCCATGAGTTCGAGCGCGGCCAGCCTGTCGAGTTCGCCCGCCGGTTCGTCGGCGAAGACGACCTCGGGCGAGCCCGCCAGCACGACGGCGACCCCGGCCCGCGCGACTTCCAGCGCCGACAGGGTGGCCGGATAGGCGTCACCGCGGCCGGCCAGGCCGGTCAGCGCAAGCAGGTCAGTGGCGTTTTCCGGGGCTTTCTCGGGAGCACGGCGGGCGGCGAGCCTGCCCGCCAGCACGACGTTCTGCCCGACGGTGAGGTGGCCGAAGAGATTTCCACGCCTGAGCAGCACGCCGACGCCGCGGCCACCGAGAGGGGTGTCGCCTCCTCCGGCGGGCAGCACTGCCACACACTCGCCCGGGACGGCGAACCGGACGAGGGGGACGGATCCGGGCCCCGGGCCTGCCATGACGGCGGCACGTCGGCGCATGGCCCCAAGGTAAGGCGAACGGGGTCAACATCGCCTTGATCTGAGGTCAACGGACGGCAAAATATCGCGTCTGACGGGTGATCCTCTTCCTCGTCGGCCACACTCTGTCCGTGCGCCGACGGATCGTGACCCTCACCGTGCTGGCCGCGGTGCTGGCGATCACCCTCTTCGGGGTGCCGCTGGCCCTCGCGGTCGCCAAGTTCCACGAGAGCATGTCCACGCACGACCTCGAACGCGCCGCCGACACCGTCGCCCTCGCGGTGACCGGTGACCTCGCCAACGGACGGGTCCCGGAGCTGAGGCCCGCCGAACTCGGGCCCGAGGGCCAGACCCGGACCCTGGGCATCGTGATCGGGGTCTACTCGCCGACCGGCAGGCTCGTCACCGGCCAGGGCCCGGCACACGCCGACGACTTCGTCCGCAGCGCCCGCGACAGCGACCGGGCCAGCGGGCTCCTGGGCGACGAGGTGGTCCTCGCCGAACCCGTGCTCAGCGGGCCGGCGGTGGTCGGGGTGATCCGCGCCTCCCATCCCCGCGCCGTCCTGGACGACCGGATCCGGGCGACCTGGCTGAAGATGGCCGGGCTCGCGGGGATCGCGATCGGGGCCAGCTGGCTGATCGGGCTCAGGATCTCCGCCCGGCTGGCGCGGCCGCTGGAGGAGCTGGCCGTCACCGCCGAACGCCTCGGCGAGGGCGATTTCACCGTGCGTACCCGCCGCACCGGGGTCCGGGAAATCGATCAGGTCGCCGAAGCACTCGACGTCACCTCCGAGCGGATCGGCGAGACGCTGGAGCGCGAGCGGACGTTCTCCTCCGACGCCTCCCACCAGCTGCGGACGCCGCTGACCGGGCTGCGCCTGCAGCTGGAGGCGGCGCTGGAGAGCCCCGACCGCGACCCCTACGCGACCATCCGGGACGGCATCGCGTCGGCCGACCGGCTGGAACGCACCATCGACGACCTGCTGGCGCTGGCGACCCAGAGCCGGGCCCCGCGGGCCCTGCTGGACCTGGGCAAACTGTTCGAAGAGGTCCGCCAGACCTGGCACGGTCTGCTCGCCGGACGTGGCCGGGCGCTGCGGATCAGCGGGCGCGAGGCCCTGCCCGCGCGGGCGGCGGACGCGGCCGTCCGGCAGGTGCTCGCCGTGCTGCTGGACAACGCGGCGACGCACGGCCACGGCACGGTCACCGTCGTCGCCCGCGACGCCGGGGACGCGCTGGCCATCGACGTGAGCGACGAGGGCGCCATCCCCGACGGGGCGGATCCGTTCGTGACCAGGGACGAGGCGCAGGGGCACGGGATCGGGCTGCGGCTGGCGCGGAGCCTGGCCGAGGCGGAAGGCGGGCGGCTGCGGCTGTCCAGTCCGGCACCGACGACGTTCACGCTGCTTCTGCCCGCCGAACGTCCCTCACCGCGAGAAGAAGGCCCGGGCCTGGCGAGCTAGGGGGGGTTACTCGCCAGGCCGGGCCGGTAGGAGGCAAACGCGCCCCGACAGCGCGCACGGCATGCCACCTGAAAGAAGACGGTAAAGACCAACGGGCCAACAGACGGTACACGCCGGATTAACTGACACTTTGCTTTTCGATGTCACAGGAATTCAGCGACCGTCAAGCCGGGCTGAATCGATCGTGGGAAGATATGACGTATGACCACCGAGCCGGCGCCGAGATGGCGGAGACTGGAACCGGACGAGCGTAAGGAACAGATCTTCGCCTGCGCGGCCCGCCTTTTCGCGGACCGTCCCTACTCGGAAGTGTCCACATCGGACATCGCGGCCGAGGCCGGGGTCGCCAGGGGGCTCATCAACCACTACTTCGGCACGAAACGCGAGCTGTACCTGGAGATCATCCGGCGCGCGCTGACCGTGCCGCGGCTCGCCGTCGAGATCCTGCCCGACGGCCCGCTCGAACTGCGCGCCGACGTCGCCATCGACTGGTTCCTGGACATGGTCACCAGCCAGGAGAAGATGTGGCTGGCCGCGATCGCGCCGGAGGGCATCGGGCGGGACCTCGAAGTCGAGCGGATCCTGGAGGAGGCCGATCGCGAATCGGCGGACAGGGTGCTCGAAGCCGTCGGCCTGTCCCGCGAAAGCGAGCACGGACAGGAGCTGAACGCGCTGGTCCGCGCGTTCGGCGGGATGGTCAAGGCGGCGGGCCGGGAATGGCTCGTCCGCGGTTCGCTCGATCGCGGGCAGGTACACACGCTGCTCAGCAAGTCACTGGTCACCCTGGTCGGCGAGGTCTTCCCCGAGATCCAGCGCGCCGCCCCGCGAAGCTGACCGGAGAAGCCCCCGGCACCGCGAGGGGGAGGTTGGTGCCAGGGGCTCCGGACCGGCGGCGAACCCCCGGTATCACTCCACACTACGCCGATCCGGCGTCACCCTTGGTGTCGAACTTCGAAGACCGTCTCACGGTCACTCAGCTGGGCGAGCCGGTGCTCCAGCCCGTCGAGACAGCGCTCGACCGCGTAACCGTAGAGGCGTTCGTAGTACCCGGCCGCGAGATCGGGGTCGGCGACCAGCGCCGCGATCGACTCGCCGAGCGCCGCCATCCCCGGCAGGTCGTCGCGGTGACGGTACGCCGCGTAGCCCTCGCTCCGGTCGAGCTGCAGCGCCATCGCGCTCTCGCGGTCGTCCTCCATCGCGACGAACTGGCAGGCGGTGGCGAGCAGCAGGTTGTAGGCGAACGGCGCCTCGGCGCCGAACCCGGCCGCGAGCAGACGGCCGATACCGGTGTCCATGGTCGGCACCGCGGCCTCGACCGTCGGCCCGAACAGGGCCAGCCGTCGCGCCGAACCGGGATAGCGGCGCAGCACGGTGCGCACGGTGGGCAGGAATTCGTCGAACCAGGCCCGCCACGGCAGGGTCTTGTCGGGCAGGGTCAGTTCACCGACCACCCGGTCCAGCACCGCGACGACCACGGCGTCCCGGTCGCCGACGTGGTGGTAGACCACCGCGGGGTAGGCGTCGACCGCGGCCGCGAGCTGCCGCAACGTCCAGTTCTCCAGGCCCGACTGGGCCGACAGCTCCACGGCGGCGTCCACGATCCGGTCTCTGGTGACCGCCGGCCGCCCGGAGGCCGCGCGTGACCGGGAGCGGGAACCCACGTCTTCGGGGAAAGTCGGCATGCGGTCAACCGTAACCGGCCGGTGGCACGGCGGTGGACATCCGGGCAGGATCGGCGCCATGCCCCGTGCGCGCGTGAACGGCCTCGAACTCGAGTACGACACCTTCGGCTCCCCCGCGGACCCACCGCTCGTCCTGGTGATGGGACTGGGCGCCCAGATGGTCACCTGGGAGGAAGGCTTCTGCGAACTGCTCGCCGAGGGCGGGATCCACGTCGTCCGGTTCGACAACCGCGACATCGGCCTCTCGTCCTATCTGGACGATCTCCCCGTCCCGGACCTCGGCGCCCTCGCGGCGGGCGACCTGACGACGGCGCCGTACCTGCTCTCGGATCTCGCGTCCGACGTCACCGGCCTGTTCGACGCGCTCGGCTTCGACCGCGCGCACGTCGTCGGCGCTTCGATGGGCGGGATGATCGTGCAGCAGCTCGCGATCGACTCCCCGGAGCGGTTGCTCAGCCTCACGTCGATCATGTCGACCACCGGGGATCCGTCGGTCGGGCATCCGGAACCCGCCGCGCTCGCCGCGCTGACCAGGCCGCCCGCCGCCACCCGCGAGCAGGCGATCGAAGACGGTGTCGCGTGGTTCAAGCTCGTGGGTTCGCCCGGTCACCCCTCCGACGAGGAGTACCTGCGGATGAGGGCGGCGCGCAACTACGACCGGGCGAACCACCCGGCGGGCGGACTGCGGCAGGCCGCCGCCGTCGTCGCCTCGGGTGACCGCACGATGAAGCTGCGCGAGGTCCGCGTCCCGGCTTTGGTCATCCACGGCGAGAGCGATCCGCTGATCAACGTCAGCGGCGGGAAGGCGACCGTGGCGGCGATCCCGGACGCGGAACTGGTGCTGTATCCCGGAATGGGGCACGAGCTGCCGCGGCAGCTGTGGCCCGCGATCACGGGCGCGATCCTCGCGCACGCGCGGAAGGCCTGAGGCGTCAGGCTTTGTGGCGGTCAGGGGCCACTTTTCAGCACATGATGGCTCTTTTCTCCCCGGCAGGAACTTGGGCGGTTCGGGAGCCGGCGCTCCAGGCTCACAACTGTCCACAGAGGACGCGAGTCAACGAGAAATGTCCGCTTGCCTCCAGTTTGACCGTATCCTCAAGTACGTGAAGGCCCCCTTGCCTACCCTCAAGGTAGTGAAGGAGGCCTTCACGTACTTCTTCACGTCACAGGGGCTGATCACGCACGCGCGGAAGGCATGGGGCGTCAGGCTCGGCGGCCGGGGGGCGTGTGGGTTTTGCTTCATCTAACGCAACAAAATCCACACAGTCCCGTATCGCCACTCCCGACCATCAGAATTCCGTCAGGATTCCCGGCCTCCGCGTAGGGAACCCGTTCACGCGGACCGCACGTCCGGTGACGCGGAGTTGACTGTGCGGATGAGGAATTCCGACGGCTTCGGTTTCCCGTTCGGTTGCGCTTCCGTAGTCGGCGCGGCATCGCTGGCCGGGCTCCTCGGTGGGGCCGAGCGACAGGGTTTCTCCTTGGCGGCACTGGGTTTCGTCGTACTCGTCACCGGAGTGGTCACGAGTGTGGCCGCCGCGGCCGGAACCGGGGTGATCGCCTGGAGCGTCCATTCTGGATTCGCCGTCGGCACGCTCGGCGAACTCCAGTTCACCGCCGAGACCGGGGTGGCCGCGGTCGTGTTCTTCGGCGCGACGGCGACCGGCGCGGTCGCCGGGGCGGCACGGCGCGGCCGGTGGCTTCAGCGGGCGACGACCATCGCGACCACGGTCGTGAAAGAACCGCCGACGTTCAAGGTCAGCACGTTCCGCGCGCCCTCGACCTGAAGCGGCCCGGCCGTGCCCGCGACCTGGCGCGCGGCGTCGTGCACCATCCGCACCCCGGTCGCGCCGACCGGGTGACCGAGGCCGAGCAGCCCGCCGCCGGGGTTCACCGGGAGGACGCCGTCGCGCGCGATCCCGCCGGATTCGATCAGCCGTCCCGCCGTTCCGGGCGGGGCCGCGCCGAGATGTTCCAGCGCCACCAGCGCGGTGATGGTGAAGCAATCGTGCAGTTCGACGACGTCCATCTCCTCGGCGCCGGAGACCTCCGCGCGCCGGTACGCGTCGAGTACCGCACCGCGCAGATGCGGGAACAGGTACTCCTGCCCTTCGGCGCGATCCAGCTTGCCCCGCAACGACAAATGCGCCGTCCGGTGGCCGAATCCGGCCAGCCTCGGGACCTCCGCGAGGTCGCGGCCCGCGCGTTTCGCCCACTCGGCGGCGAAGTCCGGCGACGCCAGCACGATCGCGGCCGCGCCGTCGGAGATGCGGCCGCAGTCGTTCTTGCGCAGCACGCCTTCCACGACCGGGTTCAGCCGGTCGTCCTGGCCGAACGAACCGTCGGGGAAGGTCCAGTCGCGCGCCTGCGCCATCGGGTTGAGCGCGGCGTTCGCGAACGCGTTCCGCGCGAACAGGCCGAGATGCGCGGGATCGAGGCCGTATCGCCAGTCGTAGACGTCCGCGACGTCGGCGAACAAGGCGGGCCAAGGGAATTCGGCCGAGCGTGCCTCGGCGCCGACCCAGGCCGCGGAGCCGAGGTGCCCGGCCGCGGACCGCGCGTCGACGTTGCGCATGAGTTCGAGCCCGGTCACCAGCGCGACGTCGTAGCGGCCGGATTCGAGGTCGGCGCTCGCGGCGAGCACCGCCGTCCCGCCGGACGCGCAAGCGGCCTCGTGCCGGACGCTGGGCACGCCGTCCAGATCCGGGATGGCCGCCACCAGCAGCCCGCCGAGCTGGGCCTGGCCGGTGAACAACTCGGCGGCCAGGTTCGCCACGTGGGCGACGCCGATCTCGCCCGCCTCGACCTGCGCGTCCACCAGGGCGTCCGGGACCACTTCGGCGAACATCTCGAAGAGCCCGCCGCCCTCTTTCGCGAAGTTCCGCGCGAAATCGGTCTGTGCCCCGCCCAGTACGAAGACCGTCATCGGCCCGGTTCCACCCTTTTGACGCCGTGCCCGGGTCGCCCCGCCCCCTGGAAGGGGCGACCCGGACCGCGGCTTTCCGGATCACTCAACTACGGGAAGGTTCCAGCTGGTCCGCCCGGACCCAGGTCGCGTGAAAACCGAGCGGGACACGCTGGGGCAGCAGGACCCTGGCCACGGGTCCGGCAGCGAGATCGGCGGCGTCGAAGATGTCCAGCTCCGAGCGCCCCTCACGCTCGTCCTGGACGAAGGTCACCAGATAGCCGTCATCGGAATCGGCGGCCGCGCCGTCGCGGGGTGCGAACGGCGCCTCACTGCCCCACCGGCCCGCACCGAAGCGATGTTCGGTCTTGGAGCCGGCATGATTGTCGTAGCACACCAGGCCGTCGAACTTCAGCGTCGACTCCGGCGAGATGTGCACCGCGTAGGAGAAGCGATTCCGGCCGCCGACCACCCTCGAGTCGACGGACGGAAACTCGGTGTTGTCGTCGTCGAGCTGGTTCTCCAGGCACTGTCCGGTCCGCAGGTTGAACCGGTAGCGGTGCAGGGAGGCGTCCAGCCGCAGGTACGACAGCATCTTGGCGAGCGGGGTGCGGGCGTCGGCTGCCGGGGCGGCCAATTGATCATGCGGACGCTGGACGCGGCAGACGTCGAGGATGATTTCCTCGTCCTGCTCCCAGGAATTGACGACGTGGTAGATGTAGCAGGGGTCGGCTTCGAACCAGCGGATCTGGCTACCGTTACCGTAGCGAGGCAGTACCCCGAACCGGCTCGGCAGCGACCGGTCGAACAGCAGCCGGAGACGGCCGTTGCGCGCCGCCTCCGGGTCATGGATCAGCGGCAGATCCATCAGGATCGCGTAGTTCTCGGTGATCGCCATGTCGTGCGGCAGGCGGGGACCGGGGAGTTCGATCTCGGTCGTGCTCGCGACCTTGCCGTCCGCGCTGATCACGCCGTAGCGCAGGTACGGCGGCCGCGGCCCGTAGTCGAACCAGAACATCTCGCCGGTGCGCTCGTCGACCTTCGGATGCGCCATCATGTCGCCGACCAGCGTGCCGAGGAAGTTCTCGGCGCCCAGCGTCTCCAGGGAGAGCGGGTCGATCGCGTACGGCGTCCCGCACATGTACCAGGTGGAGAGCACCTGGCCGCGGTGGAAGATCAGGTCGGTGTTGGCGCTGTCCTTGACGTTCAGGCCGTGGGAGTTGCCGAAGGGATTGCCCTTCGGCGATTCCATGATGCCCTTCCACAGCGCCTTCCCCGCCTCGGATTCGGCTTCGAAGGCCTTCGTGCGGATCCAGCGGTTGCGGTAGCGGGCCTTGCCGTTCTCCAGGTGGACCGCGTGGATCATGCCGTCGCCGTCGAACCAGTGGTAGCGGCCTTCCGGCTCGAACCGCGGGTTGGGCCCGTTGCGCAGGTACACCCCGTTGAGATCCGCGGGGATCTGGCCGATGACCTCGAGATCGCTCGCGTCGATCTCTTCGCCGACCGGGGCGTAGACGCCCATCAGATACGGGTTGACCTCGGGTTCCGCGGCGGTGGCCGCCACGAGGATCGGCTGTTCGGAGGCACTCGTCATCGGTTTCTCCCCGGCGGGTTCGCGTTGACCGATTGGCTGAGACACTATGATTTCTGTAGTCAGCTGTCAATAGACTTCTTCTGCTGTAGTCAGTAGTACGCTGACGGCGACAACCTCACGGAAGGGATGTACGTGACAGAGGCGACGGCGCAGCGCGTCAGGCCGGCGGGCGACCCGCTCCGCCGGGCGCTCGAACTGCTCGGGGACCAGTGGACGCTGCTGATCCTGCAGAGCCTCTTCCTGCGCTTCCGTCGCTACGAGGAACTGCGGCTGCGTCTCGGCATCTCCCCCACCGCGCTTTCCGGGCGGCTGCGGGAAATGGTCGACGCGGGCGTGCTCGTCCGCACGCCCTACCGGGACGCGCGGCGCACCCGGCACGAGTACCGGCTCACCGAACGCGGCCTCGACCTGTGGCCGCTGCTGATCTCGATCTGGGCCTGGGAGCGGGAATGGGTCGAAGGGCGGCGCGCCGTCCTGCCGACGCTGATCCACCTCGACTGCGAACTGGCCACCTCGGCGCCGCTGGGCTGCGCCTCCTGCGAACGCCGCGTCGACGCCCGCGACGTCCGCGCGCGACGGCTCGACGACACCGGCGTCGTCGAAGCGACGGCGACGAAACGCTTCCGCCGCAAGGACGCCGAGTCCCTCGCGGGCGATCCGCTGATGTTCTTCCCGGACACCATGGAACTGCTCGGCGACCGCTGGTCGACCGGGCTCGTGGTGAGCGCGCTGCTCGGGGCGCGGCATTTCTCCGAGTTCGAACGGGAACTCGGGATCGGCCCGAGTGTGCTGTCGGGACGGCTCAGCAAGCTCGTGGACGTCGGCGTCCTGCGGACCGGCGTTGCGAAGACCCGCACCGACGCCCACGACTACCGCCTGACGGCGAAGGGGCTCGCGTTCTTCCCCGCGCTCGCCTTCATCGCCGAGTGGTCACGGGGGTTCGAGGTGCCGGGGCAGGCGCCGGACATCACGCTGGATCACGTCGACTGCGGTAACCGGCTGAAGCCGATCCTGCTGTGCGACCACTGCTGGCGGCCGCTGCTGCGGAGCCGGATCCGGTTCGGCGGACCGGTCCAGCTGCCCACACCGTCCAGGTGACGTAAATCGACTCGCCAAGCCGGTCCGTTCCTGACAGGCTGGCGTGGTCACACGTCGTCACCTCGGAGGTAGTAATGACTGAACCGGCACCGTCCCCAGCGGATGGCGAAGAGGACGACACCAAGCGCAAGTTCCGCGAAGCCCTGGAGCGCAAGCAGGCCCAGGCCCGTTCCGGTTCGGCCCACGAAAGCGGCGGGGCGAAGAACCTGCACGCCCACGGTCCGGCCGCGAACAAGCGCACCTTCCGTCGCAAGAGCGGCTGAGTCCCGGCCCCCAAGTGCCATGAAAGGTCCTTTCCTTGCGAATTTCGCAAGGAAAGGACCTTTCATGGCGTTACGGGACGAGCCCCTACACCGTCAGGATCGAGCGCAGCCCGCCCACCTCGGTCATCCGGCGCTCGGCCAGCCGGTCGGCCGCCGTCGCCGGTGGCACACCGTCGGCCTTGGCCAGCGCGAACACCGCCTTGGTGGTGTCGAAGATCGCCGTGGTCTTGCGCTTCGCCCGCGCGAAGTCGAAGCCGTGCCGTTCGTCGTCGACCTGGATCACGCCACCGGCGTTGACCAGGTAGTCCGGCGCGAAGAGGATGCCACGGTCGTCGAGCTGCTTGTCGACGCCGGGGTGCGCGAGCTGGTTGTTGGCCGCGCCGCAGACGATCTTGGACCGGAGCAGGCCGACGGTCTCGTCGGTGAGCACCCCGCCCAGCGCGCACGGCGCGAAGACGTCGAGTTCGGTGCGGATCAGGGTGTCCAGGTCCTCGACGACCTCCACCCCGGGGTACGCGGCGCGGGTGCGCTCGATCGCCGCGGGCGACACGTCGGTGATGACCACCTGCGCGCCCGCCTCGATCAGATGCCCGACCAGGATGTGCCCGACCTTGCCGACCCCGGCGACGCCGACCTTGCGGCCCGCGAGGTCCGGGACGCCCCAGACGGCGTCCGCGGAGGCACGCATGCCCTGGTACGTACCGAAAGCGGTGAGCACCGAGGAGTCGCCGGCGCCGCCGTTCTCCGGCGAGCGGCCCGTGACGAACTCCGATTCGCGGGCGACGATGTCCATGTCCTGCACGTAGGTGCCGACGTCGCAGGCGGTGATGTAGCGGCCGCCCAGTGACTGGACGAACCGGCCGAAGGCGCGCAGCAGCGCTTCGGTCTTGTGCTTGGCGGGATCGCCGATGATGACGGCCTTGCCGCCGCCGAGGTCGAGCCCGGCGAGCGCGTTCTTGTACGCCATCCCCTTCGACAGGGCGAGGACGTCAGCCAGCGCGGCGTCCTCGGACTCGTAGGGGTAGAACCGGGTTCCGCCGAGCGACGGCCCGAGCGCCGTCGAGTAGATCCCGATGATGGCCTTCAGGCCGGTGGCCTGGTCTTGGCAGAAGACGACCTGTTCATGGCCGGTACCTTGGCCGAACACTTCCGTCACTGTGGTGACTCCTTGTCCTGGAGTGCACGCTGCTTGTGGCTCACGTGCGAAGTTCCTGCAACAAGGCACAATCCCCGACGAAGGTCGTCCGGCGGCGACGGTGCCACATCGCAAACCTAGATCGCCCCGGCCCGTTCGCCAAGCCGGGGGGCGGGCCGTCTCAGCCGTTGACGACCTCTTCCAGGACGCGGAGCGCGGAATCGAGCTGAGTGTCGGACAGATACGGCGCCGGTCCGAACCTCAGGTACGCGCCGCGGCTGTCGGTCCGGACCCCGCGCCGGGCGAGGGCGGCCTGCAGCGCACCGGCGTCGGCGCACTTCAGGGACAGGAAGCCGCCGATGCGGTCCAGCGGCGTCTCCCGGTCACGCGTGATGACGGCTTCGGGCAGGCGGAGCCTGTCGAAACCCTCGGCGAGGTAACCGACCTGATGCCGCGACACCTCCCGCAGGAACTCGGGCGTGAGCCCTTGTTCGGCGAAGAACCGGAAGACGCGCGCGCCCCGGTAGTGGCTCGTCGGGTCGTAGGTCGCGCCGGCGAACCTGTCCGCTCCGGAGGCGTAGGCGACCTCGCCGGGACGGCGGTCGTCCGCGAGCGCACCGAACTCGGCGTACCAGCCGGTGACGACCGGGCGCAGTTCCTGCGCGTGCGCGGGCATCCGCAGGAAGCAGTTACCCTCGCCGAGCTGGAGGTACTTGTAGCCGCCGCCGAGCACCCAGGCGTTGGTGAGCCCGAGGTCGTGCAGCGAGAACGGGACGACGCCGAGCGCGTGGTAGGCGTCGACGACTAGGTTCACCGACTGCTTGAGACAGACGTCGGCGAGGTGGGCCAGTCCCGGCACGAGCCGGGAGGTCTCGAACAGCACGGCCGAGACGAGTACCGCGGCCGTGTCTTCGGTGACCTCGGCGGCGACGCGTTCGGCGAGCGTGGCGACCGGCGTCACGGGGACGCGGATCACCTCGACACCTTCCTCGGCCAGCCGTGCCAGCTGACGGCGCAGCGTGTGGAACTCGCCGTCGGTCGTGACGATCCTTGGCCGTCCGCGCAGGTCCATCGCGGACAGGAAGCGGATCACCAGGTCGTGGGTGCTGGCACCGAGCGCGATGGCGCCGTGCGGGTCACCGAGCAGCGCACGGAACCCCGCCCGCATCTCCTCGGCCTTCGCGAAGGCCCGGTCCCACTTCGTGTCGACCTCTTCGGCGGCGTCGGCGAAGGCTTCGAGAAGACCTTCCTCCGCGACGTCCGGCCAGGCCTGGTGCGAATGTCCGGTCAGCAGGATCCGGTCCGCCACACCGAATTTCGTGTAGTGCGCCGCGAGCGCGTTGGGGTCGCGGCGGAGTTCGCCGAGGTTCGTCACAGCCGGCTCCGCACCGCCCAAAGGTCCGGGAACATCGGAGAGAAAAGCGTCGTACGCAGGTAATGCGCGCCCGACGACCCCCCCGTCCCGGTCTTGTCTCCGATGGTGCGCTCGACCATCTTCACGTGCCGATACCGCCACTCCTGCATCCCTTCGTCCAGATCGACCAGGTGCTCCGCCACGACGGACGGCCCGGTGTCGTCGCGGTAGACCCGCAACAGAACCTCTTGGAGCGCTGGAGAGGGTTCGAGTGGCTTGGTGACATCGCGCCCGGTCGGGACGTCGTATCCCTTCACCGCCAGGTAGGCGGTGAAGGAATCGAAGAGCGACGGCCGTGACATCGCGCCCGCGATCTGGGCACGTTGCTCACCGCCCTCGGGGTAATGCGCGAACACCCGCTCGTCCCGGCGGCCGAGAACGGCCTCCAGTACGCGGAACTGAGCCGACTGGAACCCGCTCGAAGCGTCGAGTCGCGCCCGGAAACCGGTGAACTGGCTCGGAGTCATCGTCTCGAGCACATCGATCTGCGCGACCACCACCTTGAAGATAGTCAGAATCCGGCGCAGTGTGCGGACGGCGTGAGCGGTGTTACCCGCCTCGAGTTGCTCCTGCAGGTAAAGCGCCTCGTGGAGAACTTGTTTGAACCAAAGTTCATACACTTGGTGGATAACGATGAAGAGCATTTCGTCGTGCTCGTCCGACCGCGGATGCTGGGCGTCCAGCAGTTCGTCCAGCGAAAGGTAGGACGTGTAACTCAATGCGGCCTGTGTTTCGTTCATGGTTCGGTCACTCCATCGAAGTGGCGCTGCGCCGCCGGGGCCAGCGCCTGGTAAAGATCATGGAACAGCTCGACCGCGGCCGCCCGGCTCGGCGGAGCCGGTACCAGCCCGACCGGGAGTTCCGGGTCGAGCGACGGGAAGGCGCGGAAGGTGTGCGTCAACCAGGTTCGGACCTGGAACGCTTCGGCGTCAGGCAGATCGCCTGAATATCCGCCGAAATCTCGGACGAACGCGTCGTAACGCGCGGCGAGGCCGTCGAGGTTCCAGGCCCGGCCGGCGAAGCGCCGGACGTCGAGCGCGGGCGACGGGGTGCCGAGCATCAGCCCGGCGTATTCGGAGACGTCGAGTTCGGCCAGCAGGGTGAGCACCTCGGCCTCGCGGTCGTGCGGGGCGATCCAGGTGCCGTCCTGCACCGGGCCGAAGCCGAGGAAGCGCAGGCGGCGGACCAGCCGTTCCCGTGCCTGACGGCGGCTTTCCGGAATGCTCTGCCACAGCACGGTCCACTGCCCGACCTCCCGTTCGCGGCGGCCGAGGGAGAAGATCCGGCGGTCGCCGTCCTCCAGCAGCGCGATCGTGCGGCGGGTCAGCGAGTAGTGGACCAGCCGTCCCGCCTTGTGCCGGGCGAGCAGGTCGCGGCGGGCGAGCCTGGCCAGCGCGATCCGCGCCGCGCCGTCGGAGAAGCCGAGTCCGGCCAGCACGCCGACCAGGCCGCCGGACCAGACACGGCGGCTCTCGCGTGGCGACACGTAGGTGCCGAGCAGCGTCATCACCAGCTCCTGGGGAGCCGGGTCGCCGTGGGGCGGGGGCGATGCGGGCATGGGCGCAACTCTATACACCTCAGGCCGCTGCGGTGTAGCTTGATTCGGGTGACGTACTTCGCGGATTTGAGCTCGCGTCAGGTCGCGGCGCTCGCGTCCGACGAGCGTGTGCCGGTGCTGCTGCTGCCGGTGGGCGCCGTCGAACCGCACGGACCGCACGCGCCGCTGGGCACCGATCCCCTGATCTCGCGGGGGATGTGCGAACGCGCCGCCGCGCGGCTGGCCGGTGATCCCGGGGTGCGGGTGCTGATCCTGCCCGAGGTGCCCTATGGCGTGACGCGGTTCGCGGCCGGGTTCGCGGGCGGCATCTCCGTCGGCGAGGAGACCCTGCACGCGCTGCTGACCGAGATCTGCGGCGCGCTCATCGAGCAGGGACTCACCCGGATCCTGCTGGTCAACAACCATTTCGAGCCGGCACAGCTGGCCGTGCTGCGCCGGGTGGCGGAGACCGCGGGCGTCGGCTTCGTCGACCTGGTCCGCCGCCGGTACGCCTCGCGTCTCACCGACGAGTTCCGTTCCGGCGAATGCCACGCCGGGCGGTACGAGACGTCGCTCGTGCTCGCCGACCGGCCCGATCTGGTCGACGCCGCGATCCAGCGCGAGTTGCCGCCGGTCCACGTCGACCTGGCTCGCGGCGGGGTCACGGATTTCGCGTCGGCCGGGATGACCGAGGCCTACTGCGGCACCCCCGCCCAGGCGACCGCCGAAGAAGGCGAAGAGACCTTCTCGGTGCTCACCGACATCCTGGTCGAAGCGATCCGGGAGCTGGCATGACCTTCAACCTGGCGACCCATTTCGTCGACCGCCTCCCCGCCGGGCGGACCGCGTTGCTGTGCGGCGACGAGGAAGTCACCTACGGGGAGCTCGCCGCCCTGGTGAACCGGGCGGGCAACGTGTTGCGCGATCTCGGTGTCCGAAGTGGACAGCGGGTCCTGCTGGCGTTGAACGACAGCGTCGAATTCGTCGCCGTCTGGTACGCGGCGCAGAAGATCGGCGCCGTCACCGCCGAAGTCTATTCCTTCCTGCAGCCCAAGGATTACGCGTACTACCTGAACTACACCGAGGCCGTGGTCGTCGTCGCCGATTCCTCGACGCTGCCCGCGCTGCGCGAGGCCGGGGCGCGGAACCTGCTGGTGGTCGGCGATGCCGTGCTGGAGCCCGGCGAGCACTCGTTCGCCACGCTGGCCGCGTCCGCCTCCCCCGCTCTGGAGGCCGCGCCGACCACACTGGACGACGTCGCGATCTGGAAGTTCACCACCGGCAGCACCGGTTCGCCCAAGGCCTGTGTGCATCCGGCGCGGAGCGCGCTGGAGAGCTTCGAGCGGTACGCGCTCGGCGTGCTCGATCTGCGCGAGGACGACCGCGTGCTGGCCGTACCGAAACTGTTCTTCGGCTACGCGCGCGATCTGACCGCGCTGTTCCCGTTCGGGGTGGGCGCGTCCGGGATCGTCTTCCCGCAGCGCAGCACCGCGAGCCTGCTGTTCTCCCTGATCGAGCGCTACCGGCCGACGATCCTGGTCAACGTGCCGACCATGATGAGCGCGATGATCGCCGATCCGGCGGCGGCGGGTGTGGACATGAGTTCGCTGCGCCTCGCGACATCGGCGGGCGAGGCGCTGCCGTCGGAGCTGCATCGCAAGTGGGACAACCTGTTCGGGGTCCCGGTGATCGACGGGATCGGCTCCTCTGAGGCGTACCACATCTATATCTCCAACACCCCCGGCGCCCAGCGGATCGGCAGCCTCGGCCGCGAGGTCCCCGGCTACACCGCGCGGATCCTCGACGAGACAGGGGAAGCGTTGCCGGACGGGGAGATCGGCACACTGGAGGTCACCGGGCCGACCATCGCCCGCGAGTACCACGGCGACCCGGAGAAGACCGCCCGGACGTTCCACGGCGACACCCTGCGCACCGGCGACCTGTTCAGCCGCGACACCGACGGCTGCTTCCACCATCACGGCCGCGCCGACGACCTGCTGAAGGTGTCCGGCGTATTCGTGGCGCCGAGCGAGATCGAAGACTGCCTCATCGGTCATCCCGCCGTCGTCGACTGCGCGGTGGTGGGCGTGACCGTCGACGGCCTGGTGGTCCCGCGCGCGTGTGTCGTACTGGCCGAGGGCGCTTCCGTCACGGCCGAGGAACTCCGGAATCACGCGCGAGCGCAGCTGGCGAAGCACAAATACCCGCGCGAGGTGGTGTTCGTGACCGGACTCCCCCGCACCGCCAATGGGAAACTCGATCGGCGCGCGCTGCGCCGGGTGGAGGCGCAGTGAGCAGGATCGTCGTCGTCACCGGCGGGACACGCGGGATCGGCGCGGCCATCGCCGCCCGGTTCCGGGCCGCGGGTGACCGGGTGCACGCCCCCGGCCGGGCCGACTGCGACGTCACCGACGAGGACGCCGTCGCGCGGTACTTCGACGAACTGGGGCCGGTGGACGTGCTGGTGAACAACGCCGGGATCTCGGCGAGCGCCCCGCTGGCGAAGACGTCGCTGGACCAGTGGCGTACCCAGTTCGAGGTCAACGCGACCGGCGCTTTCCTGTGCACACGGGCGGTTCTGCCCGGGATGCGGTCCCGCGACACCGGCCGGATCGTCACGGTCGCCTCGACGGCGTCGCATATCGGCTACCGCTACACGGCCGGCTACACCGCGTCGAAACACGCCGCCGTCGGGCTGATGCGGGCCACCGCCGCCGAGGTCACCGGTACCGGCGTCACCGCGAACGCCGTCTGCCCGGCCTTCGTGCGCACGGATATGACAGCCGCCTCCGTGGCCCGGATCAGGGAACGGACCGGCCGGGACGAAGCCGACGCGGAGGCCGCCCTCGCGGCCGCGTCGCCACTCGGCCGCCTGCTCGAACCCGACGAGGTCGCCCACGCGGTGGCCTTCTTCGCGGCGCCCGAAGCGGCCGCGATCAACGGACAGACACTCGTCCTCGATGGAGGTGGGATCCAGTCATGAGCCCGTTCCGCGCCACGCCGCCGATCACGGCGAACTGGGAGCATTTCGAGTTCACTGTGGACGACGGCGTCGCCACGGTCACCTTGGACCGTCCCGAAAAGCTGAACGCGCTCACCTTCGACGTCTACGCGGACCTCCGGGATCTGCTGGCCGAGTTGCCGCACCGCGGCGACGTCCGGGTGCTGGTCGTCACCGGCCGGGGACGCGGGTTCTGCTCCGGTGGCGACGTCGAGGAGATCATCGGCGAGCTGCAGAAGATGGAGTCCGCGGAACTGCTGGAGTTCACCCGCATGACCGGTGCGGTGGTGAAGGCGCTGCGCGAATGCCCCATCCCGGTGATCGCCGCGGTGAACGGGGTCGCGGCGGGCGCGGGTTCGGTGATCGCGCTGGCGAGTGACTTCCGGCTGCTGGCGTCGTCGGCGAAGTTCGCGTTCCTGTTCACGAAGGTCGGCCTCGCCGGTGCCGACATGGGTTCGGCGTACCTGCTGCCGCGACTGGTGGGGCTGGGTCGCGCGACGGAGTTGCTGATGCTGGGCGACAAGATCGACGCCGCGCGGGCCGAGACGATCGGGCTGGCTTCGAAGGTCGTGCCCGACTCCGACCTGGCTTCCGAGGCTACGACGTTGGCCCGGCGTCTGGCGGATGGGCCGGCTTTGGCTTACGGGACAACGAAAGTGCTGCTGACGCGGGAACTGGACATGGACCTCGGGAGTTCCATCGAGCTTGAGGCGATCACGCAGGCTTTGCTGATGACGGCGAAGGACCACGGCGAGTTCTATGCGGCCTGGAGCGCCGGACGCGCGCCCCGCTGGACCGGCCGGTGAACTCTTTCCCGCGTTTAGTCGGCTAAATGCGATCCGGGGCGGCTCCCAGTAACCGTTCGGCCAGTACCCGGCATCGCTCCCCCAGTTCGGCCGGCTCGATCACCTCGAACGCGTGCCCCAGCACCACCACGTGCATCAGCAGGAAGTCGAGGTCCCCGGCCCCGCTCACCACCTCGCACCGCGAAGGACCCCGTTCCCGCACCACCGCCGCCGACGCCGGGATCTGTGCCCGCACCACCGGAGCGGGCGCGTGTACCAGGAATCGCGCTTGGTGCCGGTAGACGCGGCTGGCGATGTTCTCCTGCACGTAGGCCGCGGCGTCGGGAGCCGGCCGCGGGCGGAATCGCCACGTACGCGCGGAAACCCCGGTCATCCGGTCGACGCGGAAGGTCCGCCAGTCGGAGCGATCGAGGTCGTAGGCGAGCAGGTACCAGCGCCGCCCGGAAGCCACCAGCCGATACGGCTCGACCCGGCGCTGCGTCAGGCCCGAGGACGACGGATAGCCGAAGCCCGCTTCGACCTCGTCGCGGCAGGCACGCGCCAAGGTCATGAGGACGTCGGGGTCGATCGGCGCGCGGCTTCCGTCGAAGGAGACGACCGAGCCGGACAGCGCGCTCACCTCGTGCCGCAGCCGGGTCGGGAGCACCCGGTCGAGTTTCGTCAGCGCCCGGAGCGCGGCGTCCCCGCTGCCGGCGCCGGCGAGCAGGGAGACGGCGGTGGCGATCGCCTCCTCGTCGTCGAGCAGCAACGGCGGCATGTCGTGGCCGGGGCCGAGCTGGTAGCCGCCACCGACACCGTTGCTGGCCGCCACCGGAAAGCCGAGCGCGCGCAGCCGTTCGATGTCCCGCCGGATCGTGCGCGGGGTGACGCCGAGCCGCTCGCCCAGTTCGGGCCCGGTCCACACCGCGCGCTGCTGCAGGAGCCCGAGCAGGGTGAGCACCCGCTCCGTCGTCCCTAGCTCGTCCTCCATGTCACCCACCGTCGCAGAGGTAGCGGACCGATCCTGTCCGCTAGGCATGTCAGAGTAGTCCCATGAACCGAAAGAGCCGCGAAATCCAGGTCACCTTCGACGCCCTCGACCCGAAGGCCCTGTCGACCTTCTGGCGGGACGCCCTGGGGTACGTCCACCCCGGGCCGCCGGGGGTGGAGGTGCCCGAAGGCACCGACCCGCTGGACGTGTGGGCCGAGTTCCTCGAACGCGTCGGCGTGCCCGAGGATCAGCGCAACACCCGCTCGGCGCTGGAAGATCCCGCCGGGGAGGGGCCGCGGATCTTCTTCCAGCAGGTGCCGGAGGACAAGATCGCCAAGAACCGCGTCCACCTCGACATCCGTGCCGCCCCCGGGCTCCAGGGCGACGAACGGATGGCGGCACTGGAAGCCGAGTGCGACAGGCTCGTCGCGCTGGGGGCGAAGCGGATCCAGCGTTTCGAACCCGAGCAGCCGCTGAGCCTGGGCTTCATCGTGATGAACGACCCCGAGGGCAACGAATTCTGCCTGGACTGAGCCTTTCACGCTCGTGAGTGGTAATGACGGTTCTAACCCTCATTACCACTCACGAGGCTCGACGTGCGGCCGCCTCAGACCGTGGTCACGGCGATCGCGTTGTCCTCCAGCGATCCGAAGTACAGCGTCCCGGCCCGCTCGCGAACGCCGACGAGCACATGGAACCCGTCGATCTCCCCGCGCAGTTCGTGGACCTGCTTCCCGTCCGGGGTCACCCCGCGCACCCCGCATTCCCGCGCGGGCGCGGGCTGCAAGGCGGTCGGCAACGCCCGGACACCGGCCCGCAGCGGCGCGGGGAGCTTCTGTATCAAGGAGAGCGCGGGCACCTTCGGGCTGGCGATGGTGATCCAGATCAGCCCATCGCTGCCGGTCGAGATGTTGTCGGGGTAGCCCCACAGATCGTCGACGAGGACATCGCGTTCGCCCGCCTTGGCGCCGGTGAGCCACACGCGCGAGACCCGGTACGCGCCGGTCTCCGCGACGGCCACATAGGACTCGTCGGGTGGCAGCGCGACGCCGTTGGCGAACTGGAAACCGTCGGCCAGCTGCTCGATCTTCCCGTCCGGGGTCCGCCGCAGCAGACGGCCGCCGCCGGTCTGCTCGATCAGGTCGTCACGCCATTTCTCGATGCCGAACCGCCGCGACGAATCGGTGAAGTACACCGAACCGTCGGAAGCCACGGCGGCGTTGTTGCAGAACACGAAATCGAGCCCCACCGCAGAAGTCGCCAACGTGGTCACGGGACCACCGGCGAGCGGCATCGTGAGCAGTCCGGCCTTCGCGTCGCAGATCAGGAGGTCGTCGCCGAAGAACTCCAGGCCGAGCGGACGCCCGCCGGTGTCGCCGAGGACGTCGATCCGCGAACCGTCCGGTGCCACGCGGAGCACGCGCCCGTCGTCGACACCGGTGTAGATCCGCCCCTGATCGTCGACCAGGACGTCCTCGGGACCGTGCCCGTTGACCGGGATGACCTTGACCTCGCCGAACGTCATCGCGTTTCTCCTCGTGTCGCGGTGCGGGACACTAACGGTAGGTGAGCAGTTCGGCGGCTTCCGCCTCGAAATGCGGATGTTCGTTGAACGACAGCATGGTCACCCCGCCGCGGCCGGACACCAGTTTGGTGATGCCCGCGTTCACGGTGACCCGGTTCAGTTTCAGCAGCCCGGCCTCCGGCGTGCCCATGAGCACGCCGCAGACCGTGGCGATGACCCCGCCGGAGCTGAAGACGACGGCGTGTTCGCCTTTGCCCAACGACGCCACGACATCGGCCAGCGCGGCCTCGACCCGCGCCAGGAACGCGGGCCAGGTTTCGGCGCACGGGCTGTCCTCCCCCGCCGAGACCCAGGCGTTCAGCGCGCCGTCCAACGCGGCTTGATACGCCCGCGAATCGGTCTGCTGCACCCCGGCGGCGTGGTACTTCGCGATGTCGACGTGGTCGTACTCGTTCCAGCGCTCGTCCTCGACGACGGCGATCCCCGAACCGAGCACCTTCAACGCCGTCGCGGCCGTGTCCCGTTGGCGGGCCAGGGTTCCGGACCGCGCCTGGGTGAACTCGACGCCGCGCCGCAGCAGTTCCGCACCGGCCACAGTGGATTGTTCGAAGCCGCGTGGCGAGAGCTGGTCGTAGTTCTCCGCGCCGAACGAGGCCTGTCCGTGGCGGACCAGGTAGATCGCGCCCACCTACGCGTCTCCCTTCGCGATGATCCGGCGGCAGCGCCCGTCGAGGTAGCCGACGAACTGCCACAGATCCTTGAAGGCGGGGTTGTGCGTCTGTCCTTTGTGGAACCGGAAGTAGATCTGCTGGATCACCACGGCGAGCCGGAACAGACCGTAGACCTCGTAGAACGTCCAGTCGCCGATCTCGAGCCCCGACCGCTCCGCGTACCGCCGCACGAACTCCTCGCGTGTGTACATCCCCGGCACGTGCGTCGGCTGACGACGGCTGAGCTTCATCACGTCGTCGTCATCGCCGGACACCCAGTACGCGAGCGTGCTGCCCAGTTCCATCAGCGGATCGCCGAGGGTGGCCATCTCCCAGTCGAGGACGCCGACGATGTCGAGAGCGTCGTCGAGCACCAGGTTGTCGAGCCGGTAGTCGTTGTGGATCAAGCAGATCTTGACCTCGGACGGCTGGTTCTCCGCCAGCCAGGCCATCACTTCGGCGCAGTCCGGGACGTTCTCCGTGCGCGCCTTGCGGAACCGCTCGGACCAGCCGCGCACCTGACGCTCGACGTAGCCGGCGCCCTTGCCGAGGTCGGCCAGCCCGGCGGCCTCGACGTCGACGGCGTGCAACTCCAACAGCCTGTCGACGACCTTGCCGCACAGCTCGCGCGCGCCCTCCGCCGAGAGTTCGAGATCAGCGGGGAGATCTCCGCGCAGGATCAGGCCTTCGAGCCGTTCCATCACGTAGAAGTCCCCGCCCAGCACGGTTTCGTCGTCGCAGAAGGCGAGAACCTCGGGCACGTAGGGGAAGACCGGCCGCAGCCCCTGCTGGACCCGGAACTCGCGGCGCATGTCGTGCGCCGACGCGGCCTTGTGTCCGGCGGGCGGGCGCCGCAGGATCAGCTCCCGGTCCGGATAGGTCAGCAGGTAGGTGAGGTTCGAGGCCCCGCCGGGGAACTGGCGGACGCCGGGCGGCGTGTCACCGAGCCCGGGCACCCGTGCGGCCAGCCAGCGGTGCACCGCGGCGGGGTCGAACGAGTCCTCACCGCGTACCTCGACGGTCTTGTCCGCGGCCAGGGTCATGCGAACTTCTTCAGCACCGACGCGGGGATGAACCGGAACACCCTCGCGAGCACGCTCCACGGCCACGACGGAACGAACGCCTTCGCCCCCTCGGCTTCGATCGCCTTCACCATCGCCTGCGCGCCGGGTTCGGCCTTCGTGCCGAGCGGGACCTTCGAGATGTCCTCGTTCATCTCCGATTCGATGAACCCGGGCAGCAGCGTGGTGACCTTGATCGGCGTCTTCATCAACTCGATCCGGGTGCCCTCGGCGAACGCCCAGATGCCCGCCTTCGAAGCGGCGTACGCGGTCAGGTTGCCGGGGAAGGCGCGAAGCGCGGAGAAGGAGGACACGACCACGAGGTGGCCGTCCTTCTGTTTGCGGAAGATGCCCACAGCGGCCTCGATCTGGGCGGCCGCCGCCAGGAAGTTGGTCTGGAGGGTCTGCCGGTTGGCGTCGAACCGGCCGGAGCCGATGGGCTGGCCCTTGCCGAGTCCCGCGTTCACGATCACGCGATCGAGGGATCCGAGTTCCTCGCGGAACTCCTCGAAGACGGTGAAGACCTGGTCGTGATCGTTCACGTCCAGCTTCCGGGTGACGACGGTGATTCCGGGATAGGCCTTCTTGAGTTCCGCGGCGAGGGTGTCGAGCCGGTCCAGCCGCCGCGCGGCCAGAGCCAGATTGCGGCCCCTGGCGGCGTACTGCCTGGCCATTCCTTCGCCGAGTCCGGAGCTCGCCCCGGTGATCAGGATGTTCTTCCGCAGGACCATGTCTGGAGCGTACCCGTTGGTAACAAGTCCGGCGCCCCTCGGACAGGGGGCTGCCCCCGACGCCTGGGGTTCGCCGGGGGCAGCCTGTCCGAAAGGGCTCTACTTCACCTGAAGCAGCTTGTTCGCGGTGCCCCCGGTCGGGTTGCTGATCTTGCCGTCGGCGGCCGCGGCGACCAGGCCTTCGGCGACCTGGGCCGGGGTGGCGTCAGGGTGGGCCGAGAGGTAGAGCGCGGCAGCGCCGGCGACGTGCGGCGAAGCCATCGAGGTACCGCTGATGGTGTTCGTGGCGTCGTCACCGGTGCCCCACGTCGAGGTGATGTCGACACCCGGCGCGTAGAGGTCCACGACCGAACCGTAGTTCGAGAAGCTGGCCTGCTTGTCGGTCTTGTCGCTGGCGGCCACCGTGATGGCCTCCTTGACCCGGGCCGGGGAGGTGGTGCCGGCGTCGGCGGACTCGTTGCCCGCCGCGAGCGCGAAGGTCACGCCCTTCTCGATGGCACCCTTGACCGCCGCGTCCAGGGCGTCGTCCGCGCCGCCGCCCAGGCTCATGTTGGCGACCGACGGGCCCTTGGCGTTCGCCGCGACCCAGTCGACACCGGCGACGACACCCTCGGTGGTGCCGCTGCCGTTGGCGTCCAGCACGCGGACGCCGACGATCTTCACGCCCTTGGCCAGGCCGTGCTCCGTGCCACCGATGGTGCCGGCGACGTGCGTACCGTGACCGTGCTCGTCGTTGGGGGTGTCGTCATTGTCGACGAAGTCCTTGCCGCCGGTCGCGCGGTCCCCGAAGTCCTTGTGCGAGCCGCGGACACCGGTGTCGATGACGTAGGCGGTGACGTTGTCGGCCTTCGTCGGGTAGGTGTACTTGGTGTCGAGCGGCAGGTCCGCCTGGTCGACGCGGTCCAGGCCCCACGACGGCGGGTTGTCCTGGGTCTCGCTGATCTTGAACGTCTTGTTCTGGACGACGTAGGCGACCTGCGGGTCGGCGGCGAGACGCTTCGCGGCGGCCTCGTCGGCCTTGATCGAGAAGCCGTTCAGCGCCGAACCGAACGTGCGGGAAAGCGTGGTGCCGTACTGACCGGTGAGGCCCTGCGCCTTGGCGGCGACGTTCGCGGTGACCTCGTTCGCCGCGGCCACCCCCTTGCCGACCGCGGTGGGCTTGAGGACGACGATGTAGCTGCCGCCGACCGCGTTGGCCGCACCCGCGCCGCGGATCTCGCCCTGCTGGTCGGCCTGGGCCGCACCCGCGCCGAACGTGGCGACCGCCGCGGTCACCCCGGCGAGGGCGACCCCCGCCATCAAGCCGCTCCGGGTCTTTCGGGACTTCAGGTTCTTCCGGGACTTGCTCACTGGTTCCCTTCCTGCCGCGCCACGTGCGATCACCCGGGAGGATGATCGTTGCTGAGAGCCATGCAAGCCGGTGCGCTGGTGGCCGGGCAATGATTCACAGTTACCAGTACTAGGCCAAAAGGAGCAGTCCCGCTCGTCCGGAAAGTCGTTTTCGCCAGGCAGACAGTGCCACTGAAGCGTTACCCCAGACTGATAATGTTATTCGTGTTGTTATCAACCGGATCGGAAACGGCAGACGGGGGCGGTCGGGCGGCATATGGTGGCGGGGAGCGCGATCACGGACGACGACGACCAGCCACCGACGGCCTTCGCGACGACGTTGCGGTCGGCCATCGCCACCAGCGGCCTCAGCCTCGACCGGATCCAGGCCCGGCTCCTGGCGCGCGGCGCGTCGGTGAGCGTGACGGCGCTGAGCTACTGGCAATCGGGCAAACGGCAGCCTGAACGGCAGAGTTCGCTGTCCGCGGTCCGGGTCCTCGAAGAGGTACTGGCGGTGCCCGCCGGTTCCCTGCTCAGCCTGCTGCCGCCACCCCGGCCGCGCGGGGCGTCGTCACGCCGGAGCCGCGCCACCACCGAACAGCCGATGACCTTCCCGCTCGAAGCACTCCAGGCACTCCTGGAGAAGGTCGGCGCGCCCAACGCGCTCGAACAACACCATCAGCTGAAACTCGTCGGCCTGCACGATCTGTGCGAGATCGCCGCGGACGGCGGGCAGCGCGCGGTGACCGCGCGGGCGGTGTTCCAGGCGGGCGCGGACGGCCAGGACCGCTGGCTGCTGGTCTACGCCCAAGGCGATCCCGACGCCGGGCCCCCGGTGCTGAACACGCTGCGCAACTGCCACGTCGGCCGCGCCGAAGTCGACGTCGAACACGGGCTCACCGTGGCCGAACTGCTCTTCGACCGGCCGATCGACCGCGGCGAGACTCACCTGATCGAGTACTCCTTGACCAACCCCGGACCGCCGTACCCGGAATGCCGGAACACGCATTACCGCGAGTTCCGGCGTCCCGTGCGGGAGTACCTGCTGGAGGTCCGGTTCGACCCGGACACCATCCCGGCGAAGTGCTGGCAGTATTCGCGCCAGGGCACGTCACCGCTGGACCGGAAGGAACTCAAACCGGACCAGGGCAGCGGCGTCCACGCGGTCGCGCTCGACTTCGGTCCCGGCGTCTTCGGGATCGACTGGGAGTACTAGCCCCGGCCGTCTCGTGAGTGGTAATGACGGTTCTAACCGTCATTACCACTCACGAGGCTGGGCTCCTACCTAGTGCAGCTTGTTGCGCAGGACCTTCCCCGTCGCGTTGCGCGGCAGCTCGTCGAGGAACTCCACGTCGCGCGGCACCTTGTACCGGGCGAGGTTGGCCCTGACGTACTCGCGGACCCCGTCGACGTCCAAATCGGACTTCTCGGCCCGCACGACGAAGGCCTTCAACCGCTGCCCGAATTCGGGATCCTCGACGCCGACGACCGCCGCCTCGATCACGTCTTCGCGTTCGACCAGGAGGTTCTCCACCTCGATCGGGAAGACGTTCTCGCCGCCGGAGACGATCATCTCGTCGTCACGACCGTCGATGAACAGCAGGCCGTCCTCGTCGAAATGGCCGACGTCGCCGCTGGAGAGCAGCCCGTCGATGATCTCCTTGTTCCGCCCGTCGGTGTAGCCCTGGAAGCTCAGCCCGCTGCCGACGAACACCCGGCCGGTGACGTGCGGCTCGGTGATCTTGCCGCCCTTCTCGTCGTACAGCGCGACCTTGCAGCCCACCGGCGCGCGGCCGACGGTGCCCGGCGCCTTGCGCCAGTCTTCGGGCGTCGCGACCGTCGCGACCGCGACTTCGGTCGAGCCGTAGAGGTTGTGCACGACGTCGCCGAACGCGGCGGTCGCGCGGTTGCCCAGGTCCGGGGACAGCGCGGACCCCGCGACGAAGATGATCCGCAAGCACGACGTGTCGTACTTGGCGCGGACCTCTTCGGGCAGGTCGACGATCCGCTGCAGCATCGTCGGCACGAGGACCAGCGTGGTGCAGCGGTTCTCCGCGACCCCGCGCAGCGTCTCCTCCGGCACGAACTTGCGCCGCATGACGACCTTCGAACCGAGCGCGAAGGACAGGATGAACTGCGACAACCCGGTGCCGTGGAACAGCGGCGCGCCCATGTAGGTCGCCTCGCCGGTCCGCAGCGGGATGCGGTCGAGGAACTGCGCGGAGGCGAGCGCGGAGGTGTGCGGCCGCGGCGCGCCCTTCGGCGTCCCGGTGGTGCCGCTGGTCAGGAGGATGAACCCACCCGGTTTGGCGGGCGCCGGCCACGGGCGGTCGTCGGTGCTGGCGATCAGTTCGGTGACGATCGGGATCTCGTGCCCGGACAGCTCGGTACCCGAATCGACCCACGCCAAGTAGCGGTCGACGTCGCCCTCGACCGCGTCCAGCAGCTCGGTGAACTCCTGGTCGTACACGAGCGCGGTGACGCCTTCGCGCTTCGCGACGTCCGCGAGCTGAGGTTTGGCGAAACCGGTGTTCATCAGCAGCAGCTTGGCGCCGAGCTTGCCCGAGGCGAGCATCGTCAGCACGAGACCCCGGTGGTCGCGGCACAGCGCGGCGATCACCGAACCGGGGCCGAGGCCGCGTTCGGCCCAGGCCCTGGCCAGCGCGTTCGACTGGGTGTCGAGCTGCTTGAAGGTCAGCGGGCCGAGTTCGTCGATGATCCCCGTCGCGGTCGGGTCCCGGCGGGCGGCGATCATGTTCGCGCCGGCGAAGGGGCCCCATTTCCGCACCATGACCAGCGAACGCAGCCCCTCGTCGACCCGCGGGATCGGGAGCAGGCCCGCTTGGCGCATCACGTCGATGCTGCGCACGGTCTCGGTCACCTTGCCCGCCACCAGAGTGGCGAGGCCGGTGGGGTTTCTCATCCGGGCACCTCCGTTGCTGCTGCGGCGAGACGCCATTCCGCCGTCGTTCACGTACCGGCGGTATGGGGTTGCTACTCGACAGTAGCCGACCAATAGCGCAGGCGCACTAACCGTCTGGTGACAGAAATGTCGGGGGGAACCACCACAATGTGAGTGTGCAGGCGATCGCAGGTCAAGAGGAGGATGGCGACTTCGCGATCTCGATTTCCGGGGAACCGGCGCGCGATGGCTTGAGCCTGGCGCGGTTCGTCGACGAAGTACGCGGGTTGGAGGCGCAGCGGTCACCCAGATGGGTGTTCCCGTCGGTCGAGCGGACGTACCCGGCCCTGATCAAGGCCGGCGTCCGGGTCCGGCGCTGCCACGATCTGGAGCTGACCGAGGGACTGCTGCTGGCACACGAAGGCCGTCCGAAGGAATCGCGGAGCCTGCGCGCGGCGCTGGCCAGGGCGACCGGTCAGGAGCCGCCCGCCGACGAGCCGCCGCTCTGGGCCGAGGACGACCAGCCGACCCTGTTCGAGACGCGGGGCCCGCGGCTGCCCTCCGGCGTCACCGTGGTCGACGCCGCCCGCCTCGTGCTGGCCGAGCAGGAGAAGCGCGTCGCGCTCACCGAGCGTCCGGAGCGCCTTCGGCTGCTCTTCGCGGCGGAATCGGCGAGCGCGCTGGCCGCCGCCGAGATGTCCGCAGACGGGCTGCCGTGGCGCGCGGACCTGCACCTCGCGCTGCTCGCCGACCAGCTCGGCCCGCGGGTCCCGGCCGGGCACCGGCCGAAGCGGCTGGTCGAGCTGGCGGCGAAGATCAGCGACGCGTTCGGCGGGCGCCCGGTCAACCCGGACGCCCCCGCCAGCGTCATCCGGGCGCTCGGGCGCGAAGGCATCGAGATCACTTCGGCGAGGAAGTACCTGCTCCGCGACATCGACCATCCCGCCGTGCCACCGCTGCTGGAGTACAAGGAACTCGCGCGGCTGCATTCGGCCAACGGCTGGACCTGGCTCGACGAATGGGTCCACGACGGCCGGTTCCGCCCGCACTACATCGTCGGCGGGGTCGTCTCGGGCCGCTGGGCCAGCCGGGGCGGCGGCGCGCTGCAGATCCCGAAGATCCTGCGGACCTGCGTCCGCGCCGATCCGGGCTGGAAACTGGTGGTCGCCGACGCCGCCCAGCTGGAGCCGCGGGTGCTGACGGCGTTGTCCGGGGACCGCAAGCTCGCCGAGGTCGCCGCGGCCACGGATCTGTACGCGAGTCTCGCCGAGGCGATGTTCTCCGGCGTGCGCCGCGTGCCGGTGCCCGCCTGGGACGAGCGGACCGACCGCGACCGCGCGAAGATCGCGATGCTTTCGGCGATGTACGGCGGGACGTCCGGCGAGGCGGGTCCGCTGCTGGCCCTGCTGCGGACCAGGTTCCCGGACGCGGTGTCCTATGTGGAGCGTGCCGCGCAGGCAGGGGAACGCGGCGAACGCGTCCGCTCCCGCCTGGGCCGGACGTCGCCGGCGCCGTCGGAGGCGTGGCGCGCGCTGACCGGCGGGGCCGCGGAGGACGAGGCAGGCGAGCTGAAGGCGCGTCAGGCGTCCCGGAACTGGGGCCGGTTCACGCGCAACTTCGTCGTGCAGGCGAGCGCCGCCGACATGACCGCGGTCCTGCTGGCCACTCTGCGCGGCAAACTCCCCGCCCCCGCGCATCTGGTGTTCTTCCAGCACGACGAGGTCCTGGTGCACACCCCGGCCGAATTCGCCGACGAGGTCTCGAAGTCCATTGTGGACAGTATGACCGAGGCGGCGCGGATGCTGTTCGGGGCCGCCTGCCCCGTCCGGTTCCCGCTGCACATCGCCGCCGTGGACACCTACGCCGACGCGAAGTGACCCGCGCGTTTCGTCCTCTGAATGCGAAATGCGGCGGCGGCGTCCAGGGCCACTTTCGCCCCATGAACCCGACTCGTTACCACTGACCACACGGCGTACAACACCGGAGGCATCGTTACCCTTTTCATCACCGTGGGTAGAGGAATCGAAAGGACATGGTCGACTGACCAGCGCTATCGACCGACGTCGAAGTGTGGGTAGATTCCGAAAGATGGCGAAAAGGTCGCGCAAGAAGAAGGTGGCAAGCCTGTGGGGATACCTTTTGCTGGCCGCCGTCGTGTGCTTCTGGTTCACACCCTCGATCGGCCCTGGCGCGATCGCGATACTTTCGGGTTTCGTGGTGCTCTACTGCCTGTTCCAAGCTCCGATGTGGTGCTGCGCCGAAACACGGAATGACACACCCTGCCGCAATAACGCTCACGGAATCCTGCTCGGCTGCCACCTTCGACAACATAAATGGCAAAAACTTGCCATGGCCGTCAAGCAGCAATACTGGAGCAAGCTGACGAAGCGGGTGTTCAGTAGCGTCGGTGGGCAAGCCGCCACGTTCTCGGCTTTCGCCGCCATGCTCTCCGCGACCGTCGCGACCACAACCCTGATCGTCAAGTGAGCTGAAGGGAGCTTTCCCCGCATCTCATGCGAGGAAAGCGTCCTTCACCGCATCTCATGCGATGAAGGACGCTTTCAGCTCACGGCGGCGTCGTCCAGGGCCTTGATGACGCGCTTCAGCGAGACGGGGTGCGCGGTGCCGAGCGTCTGGGCGAAGAAGCTGACCCGCAGTTCCTCGATCATCCACCGAATCTCCCGCAGCGCGGGCGACGACGTCCGCGGCGGCACCGCGTCGAGGGCCGCCTGGTACTCGTTGCGCAGCCACGCGATGTCGCCGGTGCGCTGGATGTCGCGGGTCGGCTCGGTCGGAAGCTTCTCCAGCCGCCGTTCGATCCCGCGCAGGTACCGGACGACGTGCTTCAGCCTGTCCTGCCCCGTCTCGGTCACGAAACCCTTGTGCACCAAGCCGTCCAGCTGCGCGCGGATGTCGGCGAGCGAGTCCTTCGGGCCCCGGGTGTCGGCCAGCCGGGTCTCGACGTCGTTGGCCGCGCGCAGGATCTTCTCGACGTTGGTCAGCACGTCGAGCACTCCGGGGTTCAGCCCGGCACGCACCTTCTCCTGCAGGACGGCGAAACCGGCCTCGTCCCAGCGCGGGCCGCCGTTGTCGGCGACGAGTTTGTCGACGGCGCAGTCGACACAGTCTTCGAGCAGCGCCGCCACCGAACCGTGCGGATTGCGGTTCAGCACGAGTTTGGACGAATTGCCGAGGTTGCGGGTGATGAACTTCATCGGCGACGGCAGATTCAACCGCAGCATCCGCCGCGTACCCGCCCACATCGACTGTTCCTGCTGCCCCGGCGTGTCCAGCAGCCGCACCGCGACGGTGCCGCCTTCGTCCACCAGCGCCGGATACGCCTTGACGTCGTGCCCGCGCTGCTTGCTCGCGAACACCTTCGGCAGCTCTCCGAACGCGGGCGTCGTCAGGCCCTCGCGCTCGATGCTGTCGGCGGCCTTGGAGATCGTCGCGCGCACCTGGCCGCTCAGGTCTCGTTTGAGCGCCTCGATGTCTTTGCCCTCGGACACCTTCTTGCCGCGGACGTCCACCACGCGGAAGGTCATCTTCAGATGCTCGGGTACCGAGGACAGCTGCCAGGCGTCGTCCGGAATGGTGACCCCGCGCAGGGCCTCCAGCTCGTCCGCGACGGCGTGCAGCAGCGGCCCGTCGGCCGGGCCGACCCGCGACAGCACGAGCTTCGCGTGGTCGGGTGCCGGCACGAAGTTGCGCCGGATCGCCTTGGGCAGCGACTTGATCAGCTGCGTCACCAGCTCTTCGCGCAGGCCGGGGACCTGCCAGTCGAAGCCGTCCGGGGTGACCTGGTTCAGCACCGGCAGCGGGATGTGCACGGTGACGCCGTCCGCGTCCGCCCCGGGCTCGAACTGGTACGTGAGCTTGAAGGTCTGGCTGCCCTGAGTCCAGAAATCGGGGTAGTCGGCCTCGCGCACGCCGCCCGCGGTCTCGTTGATGAGCATCGTCTTCTCGAAGCTCAGCAGGTCGGGCTCGGTGTGGCGGGCCTTCTTCCACCAGCTGTCGAAATGCCGTGCCGACACGACCTCGGCCGGGACGCGCTGGTCGTAGAACTCGAAGAGCGTCTCGTCGTCGACCAGGATGTCGCGGCGGCGCGCCCGGTTCTCCAGGTCCTCGACCTCTTCGAGCAGCGCGCGGTTCTCGCGGAAGAAGTGGTGCCGGGTCTCCCAGTCGCCTTCCACCAACGCGTGCCGGATGAACAGTTCGCGGCTCAGTTCCGGGTCGATCCGGCCGTAGTTGACGCGGCGGTCGGCCACCAGCGGGACCCCGTACAGGGTCACCTTCTCCAGCGCCATCACCGCGCCCTGCTTGCGCTCCCAGTGCGGCTCGGAGTAGTTCCGCTTGACCACGTGACCGGCGAGCGGCTCGACCCATTCCGGCTCGATCCGCGCGTTGACCCGCCCCCACAGCCGCGACGTCTCCACCAGCTCGGCCGACATCACGAACCGCGGCTGCTTCTTGAACAGCGCCGAACCCGGGAACACCGAGAACCGCGCCCCGCGCGCGCCGAGATAGTCGCCCTTGGCCGGATCCTTGAGCCCCACATGCGACAGCAGCCCGGCGATCAGCGACGTGTGCACGCGTTGCGGATCGGCCGGGCCGGCGGTGTTGAGGGTGATGCCGAGCGGTTTGGCCAGCTGACGCAGCTGGCTGAAGATGTCCTGCCATTCGCGGATACGCAGGTAGTTCAGGTACTCGTTGCGGCACAGCCTGCGGAACTGGTTGGTGGACAACGCCTTCTGCTGCTCGCTGACGTACTCCCACAGGTTCAGGTACGCCAGGAAGTCGGACGTCTTGTCCGCGAACCGCGCGTGCTGCTCGTCCGCCGCCTGCTGTTTCTCCGCCGGCCGCTCGCGCGGGTCCTGAATGGACAGTGCGGCGGCGATGATCATCACTTCGCGCACGCAGCCGTTGCGCGAAGCCTCCAGCACCATCCGCGCCATCCGCGGGTCGACCGGGAGCTGCGCGAGCTTGCGGCCGGTCTCGGTGAGCTTCTTGCCGTCGGACATGTCGAAGGCGCCGAGTTCCTGCAGCAACTGGACACCGTCGGTGACCTGACGGCGGTCCGGCGGTTCCACGAAGGGGAACGCCGCGATGTCGCCGAGGCCGAGCGAGGTCATCTGCAGGATGACGGACGCGAGGTTGGTCCGCAGGATCTCCGGATCGGTGAACTCGGGCCGGGCGTCGAAATCGTCTTCGGAGTACAGCCGGATGCAGATACCGTCGGAGGTACGCCCGCAGCGGCCCTTGCGCTGGTTCGCGGAAGCCTGCGAGACCGGCTCGATCGGCAGCCGCTGGACCTTGGTGCGATGGCTGTACCGCGAGATCCGCGCGGTGCCGGGGTCGATGACGTACTTGATCCCCGGCACGGTCAGCGAGGTCTCGGCGACGTTCGTGGCGAGGACGACGCGGCGCCCGGTATGACGCTGGAACACCCGATGCTGGTCCGACGACGAAAGCCGGGCATACAGCGGCAGGATCTCGGTATTGCGCAGATCCTGTTTGGACAGAGCGTCCGCGGCGTCGCGGATCTCCCGCTCGCCGGAGAGGAAGACGAGGATGTCGCCCGGCCCCTCGTGCTGGAGTTCGTCGACGGCGTCGCAGATGGCCTGCGTCTGGTCCCGGTCCTGGTCGGCGTCGGGATCGTCCGGGTCGATGATCGGCCGGTAGCGGACCTCGACCGGATACGTCCGCCCGGAGACCTCGACGATCGGGGCGTCTCCGAAGTGCTTGGAGAACCGCTCCGGGTCGATCGTCGCCGAGGTGATGATCACCTTGAGGTCGGGACGGCGCGGCAGGAGCTGCTTGACGTACCCGAGGATGAAGTCGATGTTGAGGCTGCGCTCATGCGCCTCGTCGATGATCAGCGTGTCGTACTGCCGCAGCATCCGGTCGGTCTGGATCTCGGCGAGCAGGATGCCGTCGGTCATCAGCTTGACGAGCGTGTCCTGTCCGGACTGGTCGGTGAACCGGACCTTGTAGCCGACGGCCTCGCCGAGTTCGGTGTTCAGCTCGGAGGCGATCCGGTCGGCGACGGTGCGCGCGGCCAGCCGCCGTGGCTGCGTATGCCCGATCTGGCCGCGGATGCCGCGGCCGAGTTCGAGGCAGATCTTCGGCAGCTGGGTCGTCTTCCCGGAACCGGTCTCCCCCGCGACGATCACCACCTGGTGGTCGCGGATGGCGGCGGCGATCTCGTCCTTGCGCTGGCTGACCGGCAGCTCTTCGGGATAGGAGATCTTCGGGACGCCGTCGCGGCGGCGGGTGACCCGGAGTTCGGCGGCCTCGATGTCGGCCTCGATCCGCGCGGCGATGCTCTCGGCGTCGCGCGCCTTCCGGGCACCGTCGAGCCGGCGCCGGAGGCGGTGCTCGTCGCGCGACATCAATGCGGGCAGGCGAGCGCGCAGGGCGCCGAGCGGGGAAGGTTGAGAAGCCATGACCGGCACCAGGATAGCCGTGCGTGACGATCGAGGCTTCCGAATATCCCCCACGTCACCACCACCGCCCGCGTTTAGCGGGCTAAACGCGACGCCCGGCCGCGTTTAGCCCGCTAAACGCGAAGGTCAGGAGTGGGTGAGCGAGGAGGGGGTGAGGTCGGCGAGGGTGCGGTGACCGGACAGGCCCATGGTCAGGTCGAGGTCGGCGAGCAGGCTCCGCAGCACGTGCCGGACGCCGTCGCCCCCCGCGTGCGCGAGCCCGTACACCCACGGGCGCCCCACCAGCACGGCCTTCGCCCCGAGCGCGAGCGCCTTGGCGATGTCGGCGCCGGTGCGGATGCCGGAGTCGAACAGGACCTCCATCCGGTCGCCGACCGCGCTCACGATCTCCGGGAGCACGTCGAGCGAACCGACTGCGCCGTCGACCTGGCGCCCGCCGTGGTTGGACACGACGATCCCGTCCATCCCGGCGTCGACGGCGCGGCGCGCGTCGTCGGGATGCTGGACGCCCTTGAGCACGATCGGCCCGTCCCAGTGCTCCCGCAGGAACGGCAGCCTGCTCCAGGTGCTGTCGGTGCCGGTGACCATCGAGAGCCAGCGCAGGATCGCGGTGGGCGGATCCTCCTCGGGCGTCTTCTCCAGCAGCCCGCGGAACACCGGGTCACTGAACGGGACGCCGAGGCCCTCCCCCTTGATGAACGGCAGGTACGCGTGGTCGAGGTCGTTCGGGCGCCACGCGAGGGTCCAGGTGTCGAGCGTGACCACGAGCGTGCTGAACCCCGCGGCCTTCGCCCGCGCCAGGATGCTCGCGCAGACGTCGTTGTCGGTGGGCCGGTACAGCTGGAACCACCTCGGACCCGCGCCGCTGGCCTCGGCGACGTCCTCGATGCTGGTCGAGGACGCCGTCGACATGATGTAGGGCAGGCCGACCGACGCCGCGGCCCGCGCGGCCTCCGGCTCGGCGCCCTCGTGCACGATCGACTGGACGCCGACCGGCGCCAGCAGCACCGGAGCCGGCACCGGGGTGCCCAGCACGGTCGTGGACAGGTCGCGTTCGGTCGCGCCGGTGAGCATCCGGGGTACCAGGCGCCAGCGGTCGAACGCCTCCCGGTTGGCGCGCGCGGTGGCGCCCGAACCGGCGGAGCCCGCGACGTACCAGAACGGTCCCGGCTCCAGGATCTCCCTGGCCGACTCCTCCAGCTTCGTGGCGTCGGTGGAGCACGGCGGGAAGGTCCCGCCGAGCCCCTGCAGGTAGATCTCGTTCTGGTAGCCGCCGAACCGCTCCGTCACCCAGGCCTCCTCGTCACGTCGCCCTGACCGGCTCGTCGCGGCGGGTCGAGCCTCGGACGATACCCGCCGGTAGCAACCAGGTGAGTTTCTCCGAGCGGATGACCGCGACTGGACCGATCACGGCCAGCAGGAGGACGTAGCCCGCGACGAACGGCGCGACCCGCGAGTCCAGTCCGGCCGCCGTCGCCATCGCGGCGAGCACCAGGGAGAACTCACCCCTGGTGAGCACGGTCAGCCCGATGTTGACCCCGGCCTGCCGGTCGAAGCCGTGCAGCCGCGCGGCCAGCGCGCCCGCGCCCAGGTTCAGCACGATCGTCAGCGCCACCGCGATCAGCACCGGCACGACCACCGAGCCGACCGCGTTCGGGTCGATGCTGAGCCCGAAGATGAAGAAGAACAGCGCGCCGAACGCGTCCCGCAGCGGGAGCACCAGCTTGTGGATCCGCGGCGCGACCTTCGAACCGCCGAGCATCATGCCGACCATGAACGCGCCGATGGCGTCGGACACCCCGACCTCTTCGGCGACGGCGGCGCCCATGACGGCGACACCGACGAAGCACACGGTCAGCAGTTCGTCGTCGGCCGAACCGAACAGCTTCGACACCACCCGGCCGCCCCAGCGGGCGAGCGCGGCCATCACGATCAGGAAGGCGAAGGCCTTGCCGAAATCGGCCATGGCCGAGCCGAAACTCCCGGCGCCGGACAACACCGGCTGCAGCAACGCCAGGTACAGCGCGAGGAACAGGTCCTCGATCACGATGATGCCCATGATCAGCCGGGATTCGGGGTTGTTCATCCGGCGCGCTTCGAGCAGGAGCTTGGTGACGATCGCCGACGACGAGATCCCGATGGCACCGGCGATGACCAGCGCTTCCCTGGTCCCCCAGCCGAGCAGGAAGCCGAAGGCGAGCCCGCCGCCGATGTTGAGGACCAGGTAGATCAGCCCGGACCAGACGAGTTTGCGCCCGCCCTTGGCGAGGTCGTCGAGGGAGAATTCGAGGCCGAGGTAGAACAGGAGGAAGACGAGGCCGAGCCCGGCGAGCACGCCGAGTTCACTCGGATCGTCCACAAGGGACAGACCGGGGGTGTTGGGGCCGAAGACGAAGCCGGCCAGCATGAACAGGGGGATGGTGGGCAGCCCGATACGGGCGCCGGCTCTGGCGATCACGCCGGCGGCGAGGAACGCCCCGCCGACGGCCAGCAGGGCATGACCGGAACTCATGGAGACCTCCGATGGTGGCTGATTCGGGGGGTAGGGCCTGTTGGCGGAGCTGAGATAGACCCGCCGAAGCGACCGAACGCGTGAACCCGCCACGGCCGGAGGCCCCGCTATCGCGGTGGCAGGGCGCCTTCGCCGCACTGGCGAGGTGCATGACCAAACCGCGCCCTGCCGACGTCGATCGCGGACGCGGGTTCACCAACAGACGATGTAAGGACCGGATCAGCGCGGAGGCGCCCGCGCGGCGGCTCGGGGCAGCGCGCGGGTGACGACGGCGGGTTCGCCCCGCTGGGGAGCGGGACCGGCGTCGACGAGGTCGACGGCCGCCGTCGCGGCGGGCACGTCGGGGAGCGGAACACCTTGCCCGCCATGGAAGGCGGGGAGCGGATGGGTCGCGAAGACGGCGACGGGATCGTCCGCCGCGGCGACGGCGTGCCCGTGGGGGACGGTCGGGGTGCCGAAGGCGAAGACGAGCAAGATCAGGAGGAAGAAGACGGAACGGTGCCGTGGGGCGGGGGCACGGTTCGTCGTCATCTGGCCGTCACTTTACCAGTCCTTTATAGACAAATCGACGAGGGATCCGTCACGGATCACGCCACATGGGCAGCATCGGCGGCCCGCCTTCGACCGCGAAGGCCGGTCCGTGATCGCGGAAACCCAGCCGCCGGTACAGTTTCGCGCTCTCCGCGGTGCTGGCCTCCAGGTAGGCGGGTTCGGTGCCGTACCGGTCGAGCCCGTGCCGCAGCAGGCGGGCGCCGATCCCCTGCCGCTGCAGGATCTTGCGGACACCGATGAACTGCGCGTGGTGGTATTCCCCGCCGGGGCCGCACTTCACCATCACGTCGACCAGCGCGCCGAGCCGTCCCAGTTCGTCGTCGGCGAGCCCGGCGAACGCGTCGCCGTCCGGCTCGCCCTCCGCACCGCTGGGCGTCCAGACGACCGCGGCCGACAGGTCACCGGTGACATCGACGTGGCCGCCCATGGCCAGCGCCCCGCGCACCACCGCGCGGTAGAAGATCGGCAACGCCACGGCGCGGCGCCCGTCCCCGGGAAAGACCCATACGCTGACGGGGTCTTCGTGGAAGGCCTCGGACAGCACGTCGACCACAGTGTCTACTTCGGACGGTTCGACGGCTCGCACGTTCATCGCCGGGCCCCCAGCCCGGCGGGTTCGCGTTCGCCGTCGTCTTCGAGCGGGCCGCCGATCCCGGCGTAGGTCTCGGGCTCCCGCGTCCGCAGCACTTCCGCGCGCAGGAAACCCGCCAGTGCCGCGACGACCACGAGGCCGGGCAGCCCCCAGCGCAGCAGGAAGGTCCCGGCCGGGCCGAGCAGCAGGTCGAAGTTGAGCAGGATCAGCGCGAGGACGGCCGACAGCGCCAGTATCGCCATCGAGGGCGCGATCCAGCGGCGCCAGGCGTTTTCGGCCGCGCGGCGCCGTTTGAAGAACCCGATCACCGAAAGCGAGACGGCGATCATGATCACCACGACCCCCATCGACGCCGTCGCGCCGAGCCAGGTGAACAGTTCGGTGACCGGATCGCGTTCGGCGATCCCGAACGCGGCCACCACCACCAGGGCGAGCGTGGTCTGCGTGAGCGATCCGGCCACCGGCGCGCCGGTGCGCTTGCTCGTCTTCGCGAGCGAGCGCGGCAGCAGCCCTTCCCGGCCCAGCGCGAAGAAGTACCGTGCGACGGCGTTGTGGAAGCTCAGCAGCGCCGCGCACTGGCCGGTCACGAAAAGCGTGTAGGCGATGGCGGAGAACGTGTCGCCGAGATGCGCACCCGCCAGGTTGAACAGCAGATCCGGCCCCTGCGCGGCGGCGGTGGTGACGATGACGTCCGGTCCGGCGCCCACGGCCAGCGCGAGCGACGACACGACGTAGAGCACCGCCGTGAGCCCGATCGCGGCGAACGTCGCCCGGCCGACCGTGCGGCTGGGTTCGCGCGTCTCCTCGCCGTAGGTCGCCGCGCCCTCGAAGCCGATGAACGCGGCGGCGGAGAACGCGAACACCGCGCCCACGCCGGTGGTGAACAGGCTCGACGGCGCCAGCGGCACCCACGAAACGCTGCCACCGGCCGGATTCGCGAACAACGCGACGTCGACGATCGTGATGACGGCGACCTCCAGGCACAGGGCCACCCCGAGCACCTTGGCGTTGAGGTCGACCCGCAGCACGCCGAGCGCGCCGACGATCACCACCAGTACCAGCGCGCACAGCCACCACGGCGGCGGTGAACCGGTGAGCGTCCCCAGCCAGGTCGACACCGACCAGCCGAACAGGCCGTAGACGCTGATCTGGATGGCGTTGTAGGTGATCAGCGTGACGAACGCGATCCCCGCGCCGGTGGATTTCCCGATCCCGTTGGCGACGTAGGGATAGAAGGCGCCGGCATTGGTGATGTAGCGGCTCATCGCCGCGTACCCGACCGCGAACAGGCCCAGGATCGGGGCCAGCAGCAGGAACGACAGCGGCACCCCGAGGCTTCCGGTGACCCCGTAGTTCGTCGGGACCCCTCCCGCGATGGCGAACAGCGGACCCGCCGCCGCCACCACGAAGAAGACGATCTGGGCGGCTCCGAGCCGCCGATGGCCGAGACCGCGCCGCGGTCTGTGCGTACCCATGAACCCGTCCCCCGGACGTCGGTTTGGCGGCGAACGCGGTCGACGCGCGTTCTTGATCTTGCGAAGCCATCCCACCTTAGGGCCGGGCACCGCGGCCAGATACGTCCGTTCAGGCTAAAAACGGACCTCGGGTCGCAGCGGGCGGACGGCTACCGCTACTTTGGCCGTCCGCACTACAACGCCGGGGGGCATGCCATTCATGCGTCGGCTGACCTTGGTCGATTCCCTGTTCTTCCTAGCCCACGACGAGTTCACCGGAAAACCCGCGCTGCGCCGCACGGGACTCGGCATCGGAATGGCCGGTTCCGCGCTTTGTGATCTCCTCCTCGCCGAGCGGATCACCGTGGAGGGCAAGCGAATCCGCCCGCTGTCGCGAGCGCGTCTCGCGCATCCCGCGCTGGACAGGGTGTTCTCGGAAATCCGCGGGGAGAACGAACGGCACACCGTCCGGGAATGGGTCGACCACCTCCGCCAGGATCTCGGGGAAAAGGTCGCGGACAATCTGCTCGCCGCCGGGGTGGTCAGCCGCGAGACCGACCGGGTGCTGATGCGGAAAATCCGGCGCTATCCGCCGCGGGATCTGCTGATGTCGACCGCCGCGCGCAGCAAGGCCAGGTCCGCCGTACTCGGCACCGAACGGCCGGACCCGCATTCGGTCTGCCTGGCGCTGCTGGCCTGGACCGTGGGTCTCGACGATCTCTGCGAACCGGAACTCGACCGCGCCGGGCTGCGCTCCTGGGCGGAGACCACTCACCGGGAACTCCCCAGGGCGCTGGCCGACCTCATCACGGGCGTCGACGCCGTCTGCGCCGCCGTCGTCTACACCGGTGACCGGCGCTGAGCGCTCGGCTCTTGCCCGGATCATTCACTCGTGGTTATCGTATGCGCACGCCGCAGTTACACCTGAGAAGTAAATGCCCATTTCTCCGTGGAAAGGGACCCCTTTCATGAGTAACGCCCTGCGGCCCGCGATGCGTCGCGCTCTCGGCGCGGTTTCCGTCCTCGTTCTCGCCGTTTCCGGCCCTGTCGCACTCTCCTCGCTCGCCTCCGCCGCGCCCGTCCCGGCGTCGGCGTCGATCTTCGCCTCCGGTGGCGACCTCGCCTCGCCGGAGAAGAAGGAGATCGCGATGCAGATCGTCTCCAGCGCGGAAAACTCTTCGCTGGACTGGAAAGCGCAGTACTCCTACATCGAGGACATCGGTGACGGACGCGGGTACACCGCCGGCATCATCGGGTTCTGCTCGGGTACCGGGGACATGCTCGAACTCGTCGAGCGCTACACGAACTCGGTGCCGGACAATCCGCTCGCGGACTACCTTCCCGCCCTGCGCGAGGTGGACGGCAGCGATTCCCACGAAGGCCTCGGCAGCGGTTTCGAAAACGCGTGGCGGGAAGCCGCCGGTCGTGAGGACTTCAAGGCGGCACAGAACAGCGAACGCGATCGCGTCTATTTCGACCCGGCGGTGAATCAGGCGAAATCGGACGGCCTGGGCGCACTGGGACAATTCATCTATTACGACGCCATCGTGATGCACGGGCCGGGCACCAGCCAGGACAGCTTCGGCGGCATCCGCTCCACCGCGCTCCAGTCGGCCAAACCGCCGTCCCAGGGCGGTGACGAGACGGCGTACCTCAAGGCGTTCCTCGACGCGCGGCGCGTGGTCATGAAGCAGGAAGAGGCGCACGCGGACACTTCGCGGATCGACACCGCGCAGCTGGTGTGGCTCAACGACGGCAACCTCGACCTGCACACCCCGCTGAGGTGGGCGGTGTACGGGGACCCGTACGAGATCGGCTAGGGCGAGGTCCAGGCTCGGTCCGTGCTGGTCAAGTCTCGTGAGTGGTAATGACGGTTCTAACCGTCATTACCACTCACGAGGCCAGCAGGTCTTCCGCGGTCCGCGTGTTGATCACCCGGTCCGGCTCGATCCCCAGCTCGGTCGCCCGCGCGCAGCCGTAGGCCAGCCAGTCCAGCTGGCCGGGCGCGTGCGCGTCGCTGTCGATCGCGAAGTCGCAGCCCAGGTCCACCGCCAGGTTCAGCAGCCGGGTCGGCGGATCCCGGCGTTCGGGACGCGAGTTGATCTCGACCGCGACCCCGTTCTCCCGGCACGCGGTGAACACCGCCTCCGCGTCGAACTCCGACTCCGGCCGTTTCCCCCGGCCGCCCATCACCAGCCGTCCGGTGCAGTGCCCCAGCACGCGGACGTGCGGATTCCGCACCGCCGCGATCATCCGCGGGGTCATCTCCCGCGCGGGCATCCGCAGCTTCGAATGCACACTCGCGACGACGAAGTCCAGCTGCCCCAGCAACTCTTCCTCCTGGTCCAGCGTGCCGTCGAGGTGGATGTCGACCTCGATCCCGTGCAGGATCCGGAACGGGGCCATCGTCTCGTTCAGTTCCGCGACGACGTCCATCTGCCGCCGGAGCCGCTCGGCAGAGAGGCCGTTGGCGACGGTCAGCCGCGGCGAGTGGTCGGTCAGCACCATCCATTCGTGGCCGAGCGCGCGGGCGGCCTCGGCCATCTCCTCGATCGGGCTTCCGCCGTCGGACCAGTCGGAGTGGGTGTGGCAGTCGCCGCGCAGCGCCGCCCGTATCGGCCCGCCGTCGGGCAGCTTCGGCTCGCCGATCTTCTCGAAGTACGCGGGACGGCGTCCGGCGAGGACGTCCTCGACGACGGCCGCGGTCGCCTTGCCGATGTTCGGCAACGCGGTCAGCGTGCCCGCCTCGGCGCGTTTGCGCAGGTCGTCCGGCTTGATTTTGGCGATCACCGAGGCCGCCTGCCGGAAGGCCCGCACCCGGTAGGTCGGCTCGCCCGCGCGCTCCAGCCGGAACGCGATCTCCCTCAACGCCTGCGCCGGTTCCATGGCTACCTGTTTACCCCGTCAGCGACGTAAGGGCAGCTCATGCAGCGCGACATCGCACAACTCGCCGTCGCGGATCTCGGCGGTCTGGTAGGTGCAGAACGGCTGACGGCGGCGATCCGTCGGCGAGCCGGGGTTCAGCAGCCGCAGCCCCTTCGGCGTGACCGAATCCCACGGGATGTGACTGTGCCCGAACACGAGGACGTCCGTGTCCGGGAAGAGTTCGTCGCAACGACGCTCGCGCCCCTGCTTGCCGCCGGTTTCGTGGATGACGGCCAGCCGGACCCCGTCGAGTTCGGCCCGCGCGATCTCGGGGAGCCGGGCCCGCAGCTCCGGGCCGTCGTTGTTGCCGTAGACCCCGATGAGCCGCGTGCCGCGCGCCTCGAGTTCGTCGAGCAGGGCGGCCTCGACCCAGTCCCCGGCGTGGACGACGACGTCCGCCGCGTCGACCTCGCGCCAGACCTGGTCCGGCAGCGCCTTCGCGCGCAGCGGCAGATGGGTGTCGGCGATCAGCAGCAGCCGCATGACTATCCCTCGATGGCGCCGAGGACACGGTCCAGGAAGTCGCCGATATGGGCGCGCAGCAGCCCGGCCGCGCCGTCGGCATCACCCTTCTTCGCCGCCGCCAGTACCGCCTTGTGCTCGGTCCATTCCTTGCGCCAGCTGGGATTCGCCTCCCAGCCGACCACGCTGATCAACGCGGCGCGATCCTTGAGGTCGTCCAGCATCGACACCATCAGCGGATTGCCGCAGCCGCTGTAGAGCGCACGGTGGAACCGGCGGTTGAGCAGGCTGAGCGCGGCCTGGTCCTTGTCGGCGATCGCCGCGGACGCCTCCTTCAGCGCCTCGGCGGCGTCTTCGAGCAGATCCGGCGAGCGGCGCTCCACCGACCGGCGCACGGCCTCGGGCTCCAGCACCATGCGGACGTCGTAGACCGACTTCGCCAGTTCCGCGTCCACCACGCAGACCGACGCGCCCTTGTACGGGCTGAAGGTGACCAAGCCCGAGTTCGACAGCACCTTGAGCGCCTCGCGGACCGGTGTCTTCGACACCCCGAGCCGGGCCGCGAGTTCGGCTTCGACCAGCGGCTGACCGGGCTTCAGCTCACGGGTGAGGATGCCGCGGCGGATCTCCTCGAGCACCACTTCGGTGCGCGAGGCGGGCAGACTGAAGGTCGATGACATGGGGCGATCATATATGAGATGCCATACTCGTGTTCATGAGAGACCCTGAGGACCTCCGCAGCCATCGCTGGTTCGGCGGCGACGAACTCCGCGGGTTCAGCCACCGGGCCCGGACCAGGCAACTCGGTTACAACCCGGAGGAACACCTCGGGAAGCCGGTCATCGCGATCCTCAACACCTGGAGCGACATCAACCCCTGCCATATGCACCTGCGCGAACGCGCGGAACAGGTGAAGCGCGGGGTGTGGCAGGCGGGCGGTTTCCCGCTGGAGTTCCCGGTCGCGACGCTGTCGGAGACCTTCCAGAAGCCGACGCCGATGCTGTACCGCAACCTCCTGTCGATGGAGACCGAGGAGATCCTGCGGTCGTATCCGGTCGACGGCGCTGTCCTGATGGGCGGCTGCGACAAGACGACACCCGCGTTGCTGATGGGCGCGGCGAGCGCGGGGCTGCCCGCCATCTTCGTGCCCGCCGGCCCGATGTTGCGCGGGCACTGGCGGAACGAGGTCCTCGGCAGCGGCACCGACATGTGGAAGTACTGGGATGACAAGCGCGCCGGGCTGATCGGCGACGAGGAACTGTCCGAACTGGAGCGTGGGCTCGCCCGCTCCCCCGGTACCTGCATGACGATGGGCACCGCCTCGACGATGATGTCGGTCGCCGAAGTGCTCGGCCTGACCTTGCCCGGGGCGGCCTCGATCCCGGCTGTCGATTCGGCGCACCACCGGATGGCCGCGGCGAGCGGCGCGCGCGTCGTGGAGATGGTCTGGGAGGACCTCACCGTCACGAAGATCCTCGACGAACGCGCGTACGCCGACGCGATCACCACCGTGCTGGCGCTCGGCGGGTCCACCAACGCCGTCATCCACCTGATCGCGATGGCGGGCCGCGGGCGGATTCCGCTGTCCATCGACGATTTCGACGCGATCGCGCGCCGGGTCCCGGTACTGGCGAACATCCGGCCCGGCGGCGACTGGCTGATGGAGGACTTCTACTACGCGGGCGGCCTGCCCGGCCTGCTCTCCCGGCTGACCGACCTGCTGCACACCGATCGCGTCACCGTCACCGGCCGGACGCTCGGCGAGACGCTGAAAACCGCGCGGGTGCACAACGACGACGTCATCCGCACCCGCGAAAATCCCGTCGCCGCCGAAGGGGGCGTCGCGGTCCTGCGCGGCAATCTGGCGCCGTCTGGCGCGGTGATCAAGCACATCGCGGCGGAGCCGCATCTGCTCGTCCACACTGGACCCGCGGTGGTCTTCGACGACTACAAGGACCTGAAGAAGCGCATCAACGATCCCTCGCTCGGCATCACCGAGGACTCGGTGCTGGTGCTGCGCGGCTCCGGCCCGCTCGGCGGCCCCGGCATGCCCGAGTACGGGATGCTTCCGCTGCCGGATCACCTGCTGGCCAAGGGGGTCCGGGACATGGTCCGGGTCTCCGACGCGCGGATGAGCGGGACCAGTTACGGCGCCTGTGTCCTGCACGTGGCGCCGGAATCCCACGTCGGCGGACCACTCGCGCTGGTCCGCGACGGCGATCCGATCACTTTGGACGTTCCCGCCCGGCGGCTCAGCCTCGATGTCGGCGACAAGGAACTGGAGCGCCGACGGGCACAGTGGACACCGCCCGCGCCGCGCTTCGAACGAGGTTACGGCGCGTTGTACACCGAACACATCACGCAAGCCGACGAAGGCTGCGACTTCGATTTCCTCGCTCGGGTGGGGGAGAACCCCGAACCTGACGCCCAGTGATCACCCGGCGGAGTGGCTGCTCACCCGACCGGGCGAGTTGCAAGCCGACAAACGGCGCCCCGTATCTTGAACACACGTCCGGACGCGTGGAATGCCCGGATGTACGACGTGCCGTCCGGCGACCTCGCCGGCTGTGGAGGGTGGAAAGTTGCCGCAGGAACCGCGCTGGCCCGAGTCCCATGCCGAGCAGACGGACATTCTCCCGGTCGTCACGCCCGGGTTCGGGGAGTCTGCCACGCCGCCGGAGACCGCGCCACCGAAGCGCCGTCGCGGCTACCGCAAGGCGGCCTTCATCGGCGGGGGCGTGTTCGGCCTGCTGGTCGTCGCCTACGCCCTCGACCTGCTGGTCTCCCAGGGCAGCGTCCCCCGCGGCGTCACCGTGGCCGGGGTCGACGTCGGCGGGATGGACCGCACCGCGGCCGAGAAGGAGCTCAGGGGCGGGATCGAGCCGCGGCTGACCCGGCCCGTGAAGCTCGTCGCGGGTGACGTCGAGGAGGCGCTGGCGCCGAACGCGGCCGGCCTGCGCCTCGACTGGCCCGCCACCCTCGACCAGGCGGGTGACCAGCCGCTGAACCCGTTCACGCGGATCGCGTCGTTCTTCTCGACCACCGAGGTCGGCGTCGTCACCCACACCGACGACGGCAAGCTCACCGCCGCGATGGAGGGCCTGCGCGGCAAGATCGACCGCGATCCCGTCGAAGGCACCGTCCGGTTCGAAGAGGCCAAGCCGGTCGCCGTCGAGCCGAAGACCGGGCAGAAGCTCGACGTCGAGGCCGCCAAGCAGACGATCCTGGATCGCTGGGCCACCGGCGAGCAGCTCACCCTCGCGGTCACCCAGACCCCGGTCAAGGTCTCGCCGGAAGCCGTCCACGCCGCCCTCGAACAGGTCGCGAAGCCCGCCGTGGCGGCGCCGCTGGTGATCAAGGGCGAAGGCAAGGGCGCGGTCGTCAAACCGGAGGCCATCGCGGGCGCGCTGACCTTCGAGCCCGCCGACGGCGGGGTGCTGAACCCCAAGGTGGACAACAACAAGATCATCGAAGCCGCGGGTCCGCAGCTGAAGTCCACCGAAAAAGAGGGCAAGGACGCGCAGATCGTCTTCGAAGGCGGCAAGCCGACCGTCGAGCCGTCCGAGGACGCGAACGTCGTCGACTGGGAGCCGAGCCTCAAGCCGGTGCTCGACGTCCTCAAGCGCACCGGGCCCCGCGAGCTGCCGGTGACCTACAAGAAGACCCCGGCCAAGGTGACCACCGAGCAGGCGAACCAGCTCGGCATCAAGGAGGTCGTCAGTGAGTTCAAGACCGGCGGCTTCGCCCCGGACTCGGGGACGAACATCCGGGTCGTGGCGCAGAAGGTCAACGGCGCCATCGTGAAACCGAACGAGACCTTCAGCCTCAACGGGTTCACCGGACCGCGTGGCGCGGCACAGGGTTACGTCGAAGCGGGTGTCATCAAGGACGGCGCGCCCGGCCGCGAGGTCGGCGGCGGGATCTCGCAGTTCGCGACCACGCTGTACAACGCCTCGTACTTCGCCGGGATGAAGGACACCGAGCACAAGGAACACAGCTACTACATCAGCCGCTATCCCGCCGCGCGCGAGGCGACGGTGTTCCAGAACCACAACGGCGGCAGCGTCATCGACCTGAAGTTCACCAACGACGGGGACACCGGGATCGCGATCCAGACCATCTGGACGCCGTCGGACATCACGATCCGGTTGTGGGGCACCAAGAAGTACACCGTCGAGTCGATCCCGGGCGGCCGCTCCAACCCGTCCGAGCCACCGACCAAGCCCGGCCCCGCCGAGAACTGCAAGCCCAGCAACGGCGCGCCCGGCTTCACCACGTCGGACACCCGGATCATCAAGGACGCCGCGAGCGGCCGCGAGATCCGGCGCCACACCCGCAACGTGCACTACAACCCCCAGCCGAAGATCACCTGCGGTACGGAGTAACTTCCCCCCGGACGCGTTCACCGAACGCGTCCGGGGCGGTACCCTGAGTGGCGCACCCGACGGGACGGGGGTGTCACCTCGTGACTTCGACGGCGACCTTCCGGCAGCTCCTCACGGTCGGTGAACTGCGGGCGATCTGGTTCGCGGAACTCCAGTCCATCCTCGGCGATCAGGTGGCCAGGGTCGCCCTGTCGGTCCTGGTGTTCCAGCGGACCGGTTCGGCGACGTGGCCCGCGCTGACCTACGCGCTCACCTATCTGCCCGATCTGATCGGCGGACCACTGCTCGGCGGGCTGGCCGACCGGTTCCCGCGCCGCGCGGTGATGGTCTGTTCCGACGTCGTCCGGGCGCTTTTGGTCGCCGTACTCGCGATCCCCGGTATCCCGTTGCCCGCGCTCGCCGCCGTACTGGTGGTGGTGCAGCTGGCCAACGCCCCGTTCACCGCCGCGCAGGCCGCCGTCCTGCCGTCGGTGCTGAGCGGGGATTCCTATGTACTCGGCCAATCGCTGCTGAAGATCACCAATCAGGTCGGCCAGCTCGCCGGATTCGCCTTGGGCGGCGCGGTGATCGCCGTGATCGGGCCGGGCAAGGGACTCGCCCTCGACGCGGTGACGTTCGGCGTCTCGGCGCTCGTCCTTCGGCTGGGTGTCCGCGCCCGGCCCGCTTCGGGTGCCGGTGGACCGGCGACGTCGACGCTGCGGCGGCTTTCGGCCGGTGCCCGCACGATCTGGCGGGACCGGCGGTTGCGGGCACTGGTCGGCCTCGCGTGGCTGGCGGGTTTCGTCATCGTGCCGGAAGGGCTGGCCGTGCCCTACGCCGCGGAGATCGGCGGCGGGGCGGTGACGGCGGGGCTGCTGCTCGCGGCGCATCCGGCCGGGATCGTGCTCGGGGTGTTCGTCCTCGGCCGCCTGGTGCGGCCCGAAACGCGGCTGCGGCTGGTCGGGATGCTGGCGCTCGGCGCGATCCTGCCGCTGGCGGCGTTCTGGTTCCGCCCTTCGCTCCCCTACGCCGCCGGACTGCTCGTGCTGTCCGGGATGTGCGCGGCGTACCAGGTCACCGCCGGCACCACCTTCATGCGGCTGGTACCCGACACCGAACGAGGCCAGGCCTTCGGCCTCGCCGGGTCGGGGCTCATCGCCGTGCAGGGAATCGGGCTGATCGCCGGCGGCCTGCTCGTCGGCGTACTCGGTTCACCCGCGACGACGGTCTCGGTCATCGCACTGGCCGGTCTCGTAGTGGCTGTTCCGGCCACCCGGGCTTGGCGCCAAGTGGCCCCTCTTCACCCCCTTTGACCGGAACCCGGTACTCACCAGTTCTGCCCGCGCATAGGGCTCACCCCCTCGGCCTACCCGGTCCGGTCACGCGTGGTGCACCCACGCCTACCCATACAGCGTAGTGACACCTAGTATCCAACCGATTACGTTCGTCTCCGTGGCGCTAACGAATTGGGCGCTGTGGCGGCTACCCCACCGCGGTTTGATCGGCTTCGTCCTCCTGGTGGACGTCGCGGCGATCGCCGGATCCGCCTGGTCTTTTCTCCACCTCCCGGTCACCCCGGGCGACGCCATCCCGTTCGCGATCCTGATCGCCAGCGTCGTGCTGTACACGGAGTTGTCGCGGCCGGTGGAACGAGTGCGGGAACGATTCGCGGGCACGCCGCACATCTCGCTCGACAGCGTCTGGACCTTCGCCGCCGTCCTGCTGCTGCACCCCGGACTCGCCGCGCTGGTCATCGCCGTGTCCTTCTTCTACCGCTGGTTCCGGGGGCAGCCGAACCCGCTGTTCCGGCGGACGTTCTCCATGTCGGCCACCGTGCTCTCGGGTTTCGCGGCCTCCGCCTTTCTCACGCGGTACGCCGTCCCGTTCGACGTCCTCCCCCGCGACGTCCGGTCGTTCGGCGTGGTGGTCGCGGCCGGTGGGGTGTTCCTGCTGGTGAACACCGTGCTGATGACCGTCGCGGTGTATTACGGCACCCCGCACGACAGGCTGCGCGACGCGGTGGCGAAGCCGTTCGAGTACGCGCTCGAAGCCGCGACGATCGCGCTCGGCGTCGTCGTGGCGTGGGCGCTGCGGGACTGGCCGGTGGTGCTGCTGCTGATCATCGGGATCACGCTGGTGCTGCATCGCGGGGTGCTGCTGAGGCAGCTGAAACGGCAGGCGCGCAGCGACGCCAAGACGGGACTGCTCAACGCCAAGGCGTGGCGCGACGCCGCCGCCGACGAACTCGACCGCGCGCGGCGGGCGGGGCGGCACACCAGCCTGCTGATGCTCGACGTCGACCGGTTCAAGAAGATCAACGACCGGCACGGTCATCTGGTCGGTGACCGGTATCTCGCCGCCATCGCGGAAACGCTGCGCACCGAGGTGCGCGGGACGGATCTGGTGGGCCGGTTCGGCGGCGAGGAGTTCGTCGTCCTGCTGCCCGGCACCCCCGCGGTGCACGCGCACGCGATCGCGGAACGGATCCGGTCGAGTATCGCGAACCGGGGCGGCCTGCCGGAGCACGTCACGGTGTCGATCGGTCTCGCCGACCGGCCGGGCGTGACCGACCTCGACGACCTGATCGCCGTCGCGGACAGGGCGCTTTACGAGGCGAAGGCCACCGGCCGGAACCGGACTTCGGGCTACCAGGTGACCGGCTGACCCCGCCCTCTGGAACGCTATGAAAGGACCTTTCCTTGCAAAATTTGCAAGGAAAGGTCCTTTCATAGCGCGTCCGGAGGGGTTACGGGAGCCCGGCGAGGGACTTCTCGAGGGCGGAGTCGGGCAGCGCGTTGTCCACCATGTCGCCCGCCAGGTACGCGCCGTACGCCGGGAGGTCGAGGTGGGCGTGCCCGCACAGCGCGGTCAAGATCACCTTCTCCTCACCGGTTTCCTTGCACCGCAACGCTTCCTGAATGCACGCGGCGAGCGCGTGCGTCGGCTCCGGTGCCGGGATGATGCCCTCCGCGCGGGCGAACCGCACTCCGGCGGCGAAACAGTCCTCCTGGCCGATGGCGATCGCGTCGATCAGCCCGAGTTCGTAGATATGCGAGATCAGCGGCGACATCCCGTGATAGCGGAGGCCGCCGGCGTGGATGGGGTCGGGGATGAAGGCGTGACCGAGGGTGTGCATCTTCAGCAGCGGCGTCAGCCCGGCGGTGTCCCCGAAGTCGTACGCGTACGTGCCGCGGGTGAGTGACGGACAGGCGGCCGGTTCGACCGCCCGGATCACCGGGTCCATCCGCCCGGCGAGTTTCTCGCGCAGGAACGGGAAGGCGAGCCCGCCGAAGTTCGAACCACCGCCGGTGCAGCCGATGAGCACGTCCGGGGTGTCCCCGGCGAGTTCGAACTGCTTCAGCGCCTCTTCGCCGATGATCGTCTGGTGCAGCAGGACGTGGTTGAGCACGCTGCCCAGCGCGTACCGCGTGTTCTCCGCCTGAGCGGCCTGTTCGACCGCTTCACTGATCGCGATGCCGAGGCTCCCGGTCGACTCCGGGTCGGCGGCCAGGATCGCGCGGCCGGACTCGGTCAGCTCGGACGGGCTCGGATGCACGGTCGCGCCGAAGGTCTCCATCATCAGCTTGCGGTACGGCTTCTGGTCGTACGAGGCGCGGACCTGCCACACCTCGCATTCGAGCCCGAAGGTGGCGCAGGCGAACGCGAGCGCGCTCCCCCACTGACCGGCGCCGGTCTCCGTGGTCAGCCTGGTGACGCCCTCCGCCGCGTTGTAGAACGCCTGCGGCACGGCGGTGTTGGGCTTGTGCGAGCCGACCGGGCTGACCCCTTCGTACTTGTAATAGATGCGGGCGGGCGTGCCGAGCGCCTTCTCGAGCCGCCTCGCGCGGAACAGCGGCGACGGCCGCCAGAGCCGGTAGACCTCCAGTACCTCTTCCGGGATGTCGACGTAACGGTCGGTGGTGACCTCTTGGGCGATGAGCGCCTGCGGGAACAGCGGCGCGAGGTCGTCCGGGCCGACCGGCTCGCGCGTGCCCGGATGCAGCGGCGGGGGTGGCGGCTCCGGGAGATCCGGGATGACGTTGTACCACCTGGTCGGCATGTCGGCTTCGTCGAGGATGTACTTCGTCCGCTCCACCATGGCGCCTCCTCCGGTCGAGCCTTCCAACCTAAAGGGACGGACAGCGCGACACCAGGGATCGCCACTACGGTGGGGACATGGGGAATCTCGTACTGCTGGACGCGCCGTCCAATCTCGGCCTGCGTCCACCCGCCGAAGGAGTGGTTCCAGGCTGTTACAAAGCACCCGGCGCGCTGCGTGACCATGGCCTGCTCACCCGGTTGGGGGCGACCGACGGCGGGGTGGTCACCCCACCGCGCTATCTGCCGGACTGGACGCCGGACGGCGGCGTCCGTAACGCCGCCGGGATCGCGGCCTACACGACGGCCCTCGCCGCCCGCCTCGCGAAGATCCGCGCGGACGGCGGCTTCCCGGTGGTGCTCGGCGGCGACTGCTCGATCGCGCTCGCCGCGATGCTGACCCTGCGCCGCGAAGGTCGCTTCGGCATCGTCTACTTCGACGGGCACGACGACTTCCGCCACCTCGGCAACTCCGATCACGTCGCTTCCGTCGGCGGCGAGGCACTCGCCCTCGTCACCGGCCGCGGCGCCCCGGAACTGGCCGATGTGGACGGTCTGGCGCCCTACGTCCGCGACGAGGACGTCCTCGTGCTCGGCGTTCGCGAAGAGGAGTCCGCCGAGGCGAGGGAAGCCGGGCTCCGGACGGTGACCAGCCAGGAGATCATGGCCTCCGGCACCGGCGGCGCGCTCGCGGCCGCCCGCGAGATCTTCGCGCCGCTGGACGGATTCTGGATCCACGTCGACATCGACACCCTCGATCCGGAGTTCGTGTCCGCTGTGGACAGTCCCGACCCCGGCGGGCTCAGCCCGGACAAGCTCGTCGAACTTCTTCGCGGCCTGCTCGCGCTGCCCGGCGCGGCCGGACTGGAACTGACCATCTTCGATCCCGACCTCGACCCCGACGGCACACAGGCCGCACTGGTGACGGACTCGCTCGTCCGCGCTCTGGAAGGAATCCGATGACCGAAGTGACCGTCGCCGACGGCTCGTTCGACGCCCCGCTCTGGCTGCCCGAATCGGGTTCCGGCCCGGGTCTGGTCCTGATCCAGGAGATCTTCGGCCTCGACGACTACCTGAGGTCCGTCGCCGCCGATCTCGCCGCGCTCGGCTACGTCGTCGCCGTGCCCGAACTGTTCTGGCGGATCGCCCCCGGCTGGTCGGCCACCCACGACGAGGCCGGGATCTCGGCGTCGATGGCGGTGGCGGGCGAACTCGACCCGGCACGCGCGGTCACCGACGTGCTCGCGACCCTGGCGATGCTCCGGTCCCTGCCCGCGACCGGGGGCCGCGCGGGCGTCTTCGGCTTCTGCCTCGGCGGCTCGATGGCTTACGCGGCCGCCGCCGAGGGCGACCCGGACGTCGCCGTGTCGTACTACGGCTCGACAGTGCCGGGGCAGCTTCCGTTGCTGGACAAGATCACTTGCCCCATCCAGTTCCAGTTCGGCGGGGCGGACCCCTACATTCCCATCGAGGGCGTGCGGAAGCTGGCCGACGCGGTGGCCGCCCATGACGGCGCGGAGATCCACATCCACGAGGGCGCGGGGCACGCGTTCCACAACCACGTGGCGCCGATGTTCCACCAGCCCGAACCCGCCGCGGCGGCCTGGGCACTGACGCTGGAGTTCCTCGAGCGGGTATTTCCGGCGTAAGTGAGTGGTGGGGGTCGTGAGTGGTAATGACGGTTAGAACCGTCATTACCACTCACGACGGAATATGTCGGTGCCTCGCGGTAGTTTCCCCACCATGGCCACATTGGTGAGTTTTCACGCCCACCCCGACGACGAGTGCATCGTCGCGGGCGGCGTCATGCGCAAGGCCTTCGAGGAAGGTCACCGTGTCGTGCTCGTCGTCGCGACCCGGGGCGAGGTCGGCGAGGTGCCGGACGGCTTCCTCGACGAAGGAGAGGAGTTGTGGCAGCGCCGCGTCCAAGAGACGCACGCTTCGGCCGAGATACTGGGGGCCAAGCGCGTGGAGTTCCTGGGGTACACCGATTCCGGCATGATGGGCGAGCCCCGCAACGACGAGCCTGGCACGTTCTGGCAGGCCGACGTCGAGGAGGCCGCGCAGCGGCTCGCCGCGATCCTGCGCGAGGAGCAGGCCGACGTCCTGACCGTCTACGACGACAACGGCGGCTACGGGCACCCGGACCACATCCAGGTCCACCGTGTCGGCATGCGCGCGGCCGAGCTGGCGGGCACGCCGCGGGTCTACGAGGCGACGAGCAACAGTGACGAAATGCGCCGTGGCATGGAGGAGGCGGCGCGGACCGGGCAGATGAAACCCGAGGACCTCCCCGATTTCGACGACGGCATGGAGTTCGGCAAGCCCGAGGCGATCCTCACGGCGCGGGTCGACGTCACCGAGTACCTGCCCCACAAGCGGGCCGCGATGCGCGCGCACGCCAGCCAGATCAGCGAGGAATCGTTCTTCCTCGCGATGCCCGACGAGGGTTTCGCGCAGGCTTTCGGCACCGAATGGTTCATCCGCGCGGGCCAGGGACCGGGTATCACCGAGACCGACCTCATGGCCGGTCTCTGACACCCCGCGTTTCGTCCTCTGGATGCGTTCCTTGCACGCGCAACTACCGCATCCAGAGGACGAACCGCAGGCCGTGGGTCGGGCGGTGGGTCAGGCCGTGGGTCAGGCCGTCGAGGCGGTGACGTCGAGTTCGACGAGCTGCCCGCGGTAGCCGAGCTGCGCGACGCCGAGCAGGGTGCTCGCGGTGGTGAAGGCCTCGCCGATCTCCGACTCGACGAACCGGTCCCACACCGCCGAAAGCACGTCGGCGTCCGGCGTCACCACGTAGATCACCGTGCGGACGACGTCGGCCGGGGTCGCCTCGGCGAAGGCGAGCGCGGCGGCGGTGTTCGCGACCACCTGGTCGACCTGGGCGAGCACATCGCCTTCGACGACCTTGCCGTCTTCGGCGAGCGGGCACTGGCCGGCGAGGTGGATGTCCCGCCGCCCTTCGACGATGGTCACGTGGTGGTAGGTGGGCGTGGGGTGCAGACCGGGCGGATGGTGGCGTTGAATGGTCACGAGCCGCATCCTCATCGAACCGGTCTCGGCCGGCCAACTGGATTTCCCGGGGGAACCATGCGCAGGACGATCGACTGGACCGGCGACGCGGTCACGATCATCGACCAGACCGCCCTCCCCGCGGAGTACCGCCTGCTCGAACTCCGCACGGTCGGCGAACTCGTCGACGCCATCCAGCGGCTGGCCGTCCGCGGTGCCCCGGCACTCGGCGCGGCGGGCGCGCTCGGTGTGGTGCTCGCGACCCGCGCGGAGGGCGACGTCGAGGCCGAGGCAAAACGCGTCGCCCGGGCCCGGCCCACCGCGGTCAACCTGAGCTGGGGTGTCTCCCGCGCGCTCGCGAAGCTCCCGGAGGGGCCGGAAGCCGTACTCGCCGAAGCGCTGGAAATCCTCGACGAGGACGAGCGGATCAACCACGAGGCCTCCCGGCTGGCGGCCGAAGTGGTGCTCGAACACTGCGAGCGGCGGCCGTTGCGGCTGCTCAGCCACTGCAACGCGGGCCGCCTCGCGACGGTCGGCTGGGGCAGCGCGCTCGGTGTCGTCTGGCATCTGCACGCCCGGGGCCTGGTCGAATCCGTGCTGGTCGACGAGACCAGGCCGCTCCTGCAGGGCGCCCGCCTGACCGCCTGGGAACTGGCCGAAGCCGGTGTCCCGTACCGGATCTCCCCCGACGGCGCGGCCGCCGCCGCGATGGCCCGCGGCCTGGTCGACTGCGTGCTCGTCGGCGCCGACCGGATCGCCGCCAACGGCGACGTGGCCAACAAGATCGGTACCTACGGCCTGGCGATCGCGGCGCGGCACCACGGGGTCCCGTTCGTGGTCGTCGCCCCTTCGTCCACTGTGGACAACACGATGCCGGACGGCGCCGGGATCGTGATCGAGGAACGCGATCCCGGCGAGGTCCTGAGCTTCGGCGGCACGAAGGTCGCGCCCGACGGCGCGGAGGTGTTCAACCCGGCCTTCGACGTGACGCCGTTCGAGCTGGTCACCGCGGTGGTCACGGAGCACGGACCGCGTTCAGCCGGCTAAACGCGCCACCGAACCGCACAGAAGCGAGAGAAGCTCTAGAAGGATTCCAGGCAGCACGGCTCCCGGTCGGCCGCGAACGCCGCCGTCGCCCGCGCGACCGCGCCGGCGGTCCGCTCCTTGATCCGGCCCGCCGCGGCCAGCGTGCTCGGCCGGGTCCCGCCGAGGAAGATCGCGCCGAGGTCGATCACGTCCAGTTCGAGATCCGGAGCGTCCTCCACCCGCTTCACCTCGGCGTTCCCGTCGGCCGCGGCGGTGAGCCGCCAGTTCCCGGTGTTCCACGGGCAGAAGGCGTCACGGACGCCGAACACCAGGTCCACCGGACCGTGGTAGCGGCGGGTTGCCAGGCCGCGGTCGACGTCGACGAGCCGGAGCCACAGGGCGTCACCGGCGGACCGGGTGATGGCGCGGGGGTCGGCCAGAAGGTGGATGAGCGGTTCGTCGAGGGCGGCGAACGTCTCCAGCGTGAAGACCAGGTCGTAGTCGAGCAGGTAGCGGTACAGCGTCGCGTACGCCTCCGGGGTGGTCGCGACGAGTTCCTGCACGGTCAGCGTCCCGCGCGGGCCTTCTTCGTTCCAGTCGTTCTTCAGCCGGAAGATCGCGTAGCCGTCCGGCAGGACGGCGAACTTCAGCGCGGTCGCGCCGTGACGCCGGTACTCCGGGTCGTCGAGCAGGAATTCCCAGGTCGACTCGTGTCTGCCGAGCGCGCCGACCCGTTGCGGCGCTTCCTTTTCGTAGATCGCCCTGATCAGCGGGACAGCCTGCTCGCGGCCGACTTCGCGGACCCGCTCGGCTTCGAGTTCGACGCCGGGCCGGTACGCGGACTTCGCGCGCACCTTCGCGCGGTAGAACTGCGTCGCGAGGCCGTAACCGAAGCGCGGATAGATGATCGCTTCGGACGCCCACAGCGCGGCGATCGGTTCGCCGCCGTTCTCGTGCAGGCCGTGCAACTGCTCCCGCATGACCCGTGTGAGCACACCTCGCCTGCGGTGCCCCGGCGCGACACCGACCGACGTCACCGCGGCGAGCGGCGTCTGCCCGGCGCCGGGAACGGTGATCTCGCGGGTGAGCAGTTCGCCCGTGCCGATGAGGTCGTCGCCATCGAACACACCGTGCGTACGGTCCGGTTCGAACACCAGCTCTTCGCGGTGTTTCAACCCGTCCGTGGGGTCGGTGAGGAAAGCGCTCGCGAGCAACTCCGCGAACGCGGGCAGGTCGTCGGTGGTCAGGGTGCGGATGGTCAAGCTGTCATCGCTCACTCAGCCGTCCTACGCCCCTTCACCGACGACCGCCACGTATTATTTGAGAGGTAAGGCAAACGTGGCGTGATCGACTCGATGCCGTGAAGGTCCCCTTGCCTA
>NZ_ASJB01000064.1 GCF_000478275.1 Amycolatopsis orientalis DSM 40040 = KCTC 9412 | reverse complement strand
TGAAACAGCTCACGCCCAACTGTCTGCCTAACCCGGGCAAGCTCACGTGACAGTTCTTCGGCCTGCGGTGACAGCCCGGGAAGGCGCAGCCCCCGTCACGGATGTTCAACGCCCGTCGTTGGCCGGGCGTGACGAACCGTCGCATCCGCCCCACGTCCAGCGGTTCACCGGCCGCGTTGAGAACGACCGGAAGCATGAGGCAGTCGCAGGCCGCCATCCGGGCATCCCGGGCGGTCATCGTCCCGACAAAATCCACACACGCCGTGCCGAGACCCGACTTCAGCTCCTCCAGGCCGATGGTGACATGGACGAGGGTCCGGTAGCCGGAGGTGCCGGGCTGATCCGGGCAGGCGATCGCGAGATCGAGCAGGTCGACCCAGGCGTCGCCGAGGCGTTCGGGTCTGGTCCGCAGGTCGGCTTGGCCGAATTCGTCGACCGGGCGTGGTGCGGCATACGCCTCCAACGCGGCGGCCGTCCGCGCACCGGCCTCGTCGTCGAGGAGCCCGTTCAGTTTCCAGAAGCCGTCCTTGCGGCGTTCCAGAGTGAGTTCCCGGCGGGGCTGTTTGGGTTCGGGTTCTTTCGGCTCGGCGCCGTCGGGGTCGAGCCAGCCGAGTAGGTTCTGTTCGGCTCTGGCCAGTTGCTGGGGACCGGCGTGCCGGGCCAGCTCGGCCAGGATCTTCTCCGCGCTCTCCCGGTCCTCTGCCGACGTATCGAGCGGCAGGCTCGCCAGGAAGTCCAGGATCTGCTGGATTCGTTCGTCCCCGACCGCCCCTTCGGCGGCCGCGGCCGCCGTCGCGGGCGCCAACGCCGGAAGCTCCGTCCCATCCAAAGCCCGGGTCGGATTCAACGCGATCGCACGATTCACCACCGGACGCGCCTCACCAAACGACAGCCCGGCCACATCGGCGAACCACCTGATCGTCGAGCCATACCCATACAAGTCTTTCGCGCCCCGCGACTCGATCTCCGCCAGATACCGGCCCAGCCCGGCAGTGGCGACCCGGATCACCTGCAGGAACTGCTGCACGCCATGGGCAAGCTCCAGCTTGCCGGCACGCCACAACTCCTGCGGCAACGCGGGAAGGATCGTCTCGGACACACCCCAAGAATACCCGACCAAATCGAACAAATGTTCGCCACAATGGTGAAATGGAGTATTTACTACTAAAGGGTGATACATGACTGGATCGTGTCTTTCACCGCCCGCTTTCGTGCTTCCGTCACCAGGTAGCTGTAGTGACCATGGACGTTGTTGACGGTTGAGCGGCGGTTGGGTTGATCATGACGAACACCTCCCTGTGTGGTGCTGGTGTCTAACGTCATCGCCGATCGCAACTGAGGTCTTCCTGTTCCACCGTAATGCCCGTTTGACCGTGCACAAGGCTGCTGGGCGACCGCCCGACGGGACAGCCTCGAATGCCGCCGCGCCCGCCACGAAAACCGTGCCGCGCGGCCTTCCTCCACCACTACAACCACCACTGCGCCCACGCCGCCCTCAACGGCCACCCACCCATCACCCACGTCAACAACCTCACAGGGCACTACAGGTAGCCGCCTTCCAGTGACGAGACGCGCCCGCCGAGTACACCCGGTACGAGGCGCGAAGGAACCGCCCAGATCACCAAGCCCGTCGAACGGATTCACCGGACACGCTCTAGGCTCGGCTTCATGTCGCGCCGTTCCCTTCACAACCCAGCCCCCGACGTCACCGCTCTCCGCGCCCGCCTCGACCGGGCCCGCGCCGCCGCGGCCGCCGCCGGCACCGACGCCCTGCTGATCGCGCCCGGCTCGGACCTGCGCTACCTCATCGGGCAGGCGGGCGGCTCCTTCGAGCGGCTGACCACGCTGGTGATCCCGGCCGACGGTGTCCCGGCGCTGGTGCTGCCGAAGCTGGAAGCGCCCGGCTACGCCGACGTCCCGGCCGACGAACTCGGCATCGAGGTCGTCACCTGGGTCGACGGGGACAACGCCTACGAACTCGTCGCCGACAGGCTGGGCAAGCCGGGCCGGGTCGCGGTCAGCGACTTCACCCCGGCCCTGCACGTGCTCGCGTTCCGCGGCGCGCTCGGGGACGCCGAGCAGACGCTGGCCGGGCCGATCGTGCGCGAACTGCGCATGCGCAAGGACGCGGCCGAGATCCAGGCGCTGCGCGACGCGGGTGCGGCCATCGACCGCGTCCACGCCCGGGTCCACGAGTGGCTGCGGCCGGGGCGTACCGAGGCCGAGGTCGGCGCGGACATCACCGCCGCGATCGTCGAGGAGGGCCACACGCACGCCGACTTCGTGATCGTCGGCTCCGGCCCCAACGGCGCGAGCCCGCACCACGACGTCTCCGGGCGTGTCATCGAGCGTGGCGACGTCGTCGTGGTGGACATCGGCGGCCCGATCGCCGAGGGCTACAACTCCGACTCCACCCGCACCTACGCGGTCGGCGAGCCGCGTGACGCCGACGTCGCCGAGACCTACGCCGTCCTGCAGCGGGCCCAGAAGGCGGCTGTCGAGGCCGTCCGCCCGGGTGTCACCGCCGAGTCGATCGACGCCGCCGCGCGCGACATCATCGCCGAGGCGGGCTTCGGCGAGTACTTCATCCACCGTACTGGCCACGGTATCGGCCTCGACGTGCACGAGGAGCCCTACATCATCAAGGGCAACACGCTGCCGCTCGAACCGGGCATGGCCTTCAGCGTCGAGCCCGGGATCTACCAGCCTGGCCGCTGGGGCGCCCGCATCGAGGACATCGTCGTGGTCACCGAGGACGGCGTCGAGCCGGTCAACCAGCGTCCGCACGAGTTGATCGTGCTCGACGCATGACCGGTTCCCTGGAGCCGCTCGACCAGGCCATCGTCGGAGAACTGGCCGCGGACGGACGGTGCAGTTTCACCGATCTGGCCGAGCGGGTCGGCCTGTCGGTGTCGGCTGTGCACCAGCGGGTGCGCCGCCTGGAGCAGCGCGGGGTCATCCTCGGCTACACCGCGCGGCTCGACGGCGAGCAGATCGGGCTCCCGCTCACCGCGCTGATCTCGCTGACGCCGAACGATCCGGCCGCGCCGGACGACTACCCGCAGCGCCTCGAGCACATCAAGGAGATCGAGTCCTGCTACTCGGTCGCCGGGGACGAGTCGTACATCCTCCTGGTCCGGGTGGCCTCGCCGCTCGGCCTGGAGGACCTGCTCCGCCGCATCCGCGAGGCCGCCAAGGTCTCGACCCGGACCACGGTGGTGCTTTCGACGCCGTTCGAGGGGCGCTCGCCGACCCTGTGAAAGCGGAAAAGGGGTGGGCTTGCGCGGCGCTGGTACGATAAAAGGTATGGCAACACGTAAGGTCACTCTCTCACTCGACAGTGGTGCGCTCGAGTTCGCCGAACGGGCGGCCAAGGCACACGGGATCTCGGTCTCGTCGTGGTTGTCCAAGGCCGCCCGCAGGGAAGCCGTCCGCACCGGATACACCCCGCAGCGCGCTCCGGTCGAACCGTCCGCCCAATCGGACGAGGCCGAGCTGACAGCCGCGGAGAAGGATCTGCGTGCACAGGGGTGAAGTCTGGACGTACCACCCCCCGACCGAACCGGCACGGCAGCGCACCGTCGTCCTGCTGTCCTCGGACGGGGTGAACGAATCCGAGCGGCCGTGGCTGCTCGGCACCGAACTGCTGGACCGGGATCCCCAGGACATCCTCGGTGTCGCCGTCGACGCGCGGTACTGGGTGTCCACGTTGAACCTCACGCGCCTGTACCGGCCGTGGTTCGACGAGAAGATCGCGGAGATCGACCAAGAGGTCCAGGAGCGCATCGACATCGCGTTGCGCGCTGCCCTCGATCTCTAGGGTGGCTAGGCCGTGTCCTGCAAGTCTTGTTCGCGGTCTTCGCGCCCAGGTGGTCCCTGACGGCACGGGCGGGCTCGGCCGGGTACGACCCGGTACGAGGCCGATCCGCCCGCACCGCCAGGAACCACCTGGATCACGAAGCCCATCGAACAGACTTACAGGACACGGCCTAGCGGGCGATGACCTCGGGCGCGGCGTGCAGTTTGCCATCGGGCCCGGAGAGGCACGACGCGTTACCGCCGCGCGCGGCGAGGAACTCGTTGAGACAGTTCGCGACCTGCGCGTGCCCGTTCGCGTTGGGATGGAACGACTCCTGCAGTGCGTGGCTCGCCCGGTCCACCTGGCCGAGGTCGCGCAGCTGCAACGTCAGCCTGCTGAACCACTCGTTCGCCGGATCGCTGCTGCACGCCTCGCGGCCCGCGCCCGCCCGCGAGAGGTCGAGGAACCGCGCGCTGGTCGCCCTCGATGCCTGCTTGAGCCCGTCCGAAAGGACGGAGACGCCGTCGCGGCGCATCCACTCCAGATCCTCGGTGCGGAACGGGCAGCCGTTGAGGCTGCGGAGCGCCTCCGGGATCTGCGGGCCGACAGGCGAGGCGTACGACATCAGCACGAGCTGGTAGTCCGCCGGGATGTACCCCGCCTGTGCCAGCACCTTCTTGACGTCGGCGACGGCGTTGGTCACCTTCGGCACCATGGCGTCCACTTTGGACTTCCAGGTGGTGCGAAGTGCTTCGCTGCACGGCGGATTCTGCGGGGAGAACCATGCCTTGAAGCATTCGTTGACCTGAGCGGAGAACTTCGGCTCGTCGTTCGCGCCGATCGCGATCACCACCGCGGCGACCCGGTGGTCCTTGACCAGGTTCGCGAGTTGCTGGGCCTGCGAGGGCTCGGTCCACTGCTTCGCCTCGCCCAGCGCGATCTGCTCCGAAGGCGCCCCTGAGCACGCGAGGTTGACGCGCGCGGTGACGTCGGGGATCTTGATCTGCTCGACGAAGGCGTTGGGGGAGCGGTGACACCAGTTGCCGCCCTGACCGTTGGTCGTCGGCGTGTAGTCGCCCGCGCCCTCCCCGGAAACGGTGCTGTCACCGATGGAGACGACCGTCAGCGGCCCCGTACCCGGCGGGCCTTGGCGCGGGGACGGCTGCCCTGGGCGGCTTTCCGACCCGGAGAAGGCAAAGAACCCGACGAGAACCACCACGAACGAGAGCGCGAGAGCACCCCACCACCACCGGAAACGTCGCATCGTCACCGGATTCTACGGACACCTGGCCCGACCGGGTGATCATGGCGGTGTGACGGTGGTGACCGCGCCTTCAGCCGGCCGCTGTCAGATCCGTTCCGGCCGCCAGTTCCGACACGATGTCGAGTACCCCGCGCAACGCGGGCTTGTCGTTCCCGGGGGACCAGGCCGCCACCGTGCGGGCGGTTTCTCCCGCCAGCGGCACGAACACCACCCCGCTCCGGCGGAGGCTGTGGGACGACCGGGCGAGCCTGGTGACGCCGACGCCCGCGGCGACCAGGCCGAGCAGCCCCTGCACGGTCGCGGCCCGCTGCACGACCCGCGGAGCGAACCCGGCGGCCTCGAAGTCGCTGTCGTAGCGGCGATGCCACGGCTCCCACGACCCGCGCGGCGTGAGGACCCACGGCTCGTCCGCCAGATCCGCGAGCTTCACCTCGCGGGCGCTTGCCAGCCGATGGCCCTCGGGCAGGACAGCGCAGACCTCTTCGGTGATCAACGTGCGGGTCTCGAATCCGTCGACCAGCGGTGGCCGGGTGAAGATCAGGTCATAGCGGCCTCGGGCCAGCCCGTCGACCAGCGGCGCGATCTGGGTGTCGTCCGTGGTGAGGACCAGGTCGGGAAGCCGGTCGCGGACCGCGCGCACCACCGGCGGGAGCAGATAGTTCGCCGTGGTGGTCAGGAAACCGAGACGCAGCGTGCCGATCTCGCCGCGCACCGCCCGGTCCAGTACCGCCAGCGCGTCGTCATTGCGCGCCAGCACGGCGCGGGCCTCGGGGAGAAACAGCGAGCCGACTTCGGTGAGCCGGCTGCCACGGCTGTCGCGATGCAGGAGCTTCGCGCCGAGGATCCGCTCCAGCACGGTGATCTGCTGCGAAAGCGACTGCTGGGCGATGCGCAGACGACGGGCAGCGCCGGTGAAGCTCGCTTCCTCGGCGACGGCGACGAAGTACCGCAACTGCCGCAACTCAGGGGTCACAGGCCACGACTGTAGCCGCACCAGGAAGCCGGTGTTGGCGAGGCGGCCGCGATCTTCGCACGATGGGAGGCAGGAAGACCGGAGATGGAGGAATCCCGAAATGACGAAGGAAACCGAGGGCCGGGTCTGGCTGATCACCGGTTGCTCGGCCGGGTTCGGCAGGCAGCTCGTGCTGGCCGCGCTCGACGCGGGTGACCGAGTGATGGCCACCGCGCGACGTCCGGAGACGCTGTCCGAACTGGAAGAACTCGGCGGGGGCCGGGTGCGCACGGCCGCCCTCGACGTCACCGATCCCGCGCAGATCGAAGCGGCGGTGAGCGCCACCCTAGCCGCGTTCGGCCGGATCGACGTCGTGGTCAACAACGCCGGGCACGGATCCGTCGGCGCGGTCGAGGAACTCACGATGGCGGATCTGCGCTCGCTGATGGACGTGATGTTCTTCGGCGCCGTCGAGGTCACGAAGGCGGTGCTGCCCCACCTGCGCGAGCAGGGCAGCGGCGCCATCGTGCAGATGAGTTCGATGGGCGGGCAGCAGAGCCCGCCCGGATTCGGTGCCTACTGTTCGGCGAAGTTCGCCCTGGAGGCGATGTCGGAATCCCTGGCCGCCGAGGTCGCCCCCTTCGGCATCAAGGTGCTGATCGTGGAACCCGGCGCTTTCCGCACCGAATTCGGCGGTGACCGGATGCGGCGCTCGCGGGTGATCGAGGCCTACCGTGCCTCGACCGGCGCGATCCGGGATTTCGTCGAGGGGATGGACGGTTCGCAGCCCGGTGACCCGGCCAAGGCCGCCGCCGCGATCCTGAAGGTGCTCGACAGCGACAACCCGCCGCTTCGGCTCGCGCTCGGCGACGACGCTGTCGACGGGCTGCGGGCCACGCACGAGGCGAAGGCGGCGGAGCTGGCGGCGTGGGAGGAAGTGAGCCGGTCCACGGCGTTCTGAGCGGGTCAGCCCACCCAGCGCTGGATCGCGGCGTCGAGCAGCTTCCGCGTGTTGTGGTCGTCGGCGTCATCGTCGCAGGCCCAGGCGATGACGCCGTCCGGGCGCACGAAGAGACTCGGCAGAGGGGCAGGGTCGGCCACCGAGGCGACCCTGTCTTCCACACCGCGGATCGCGTCGGCGTACCGGCCGTCGGGCGAGCGGTCGACGAGGACGAAACGGCCATCGTGCGCGTGATCGGCGAGCCGGGTCCCGGAGGTGAGTTCGACGTCCCCGGCGATCGAGCCGACCGGGTCGGCGGTGTCCTCGGCGACGTCGTATCGCTGCAGGATCCCGGAGGAGAGCGCGAGCATGCGATCGGTCGCGCCGGGAACGGCGAACAACTCCCCGCCGACGACCTTCCGCAGCTGAGCAGTGCGCTCGTCGCCGCGCAGGAGTGCCACCTGCGCCCGCGTCCAGTCGAGGACCCACGCTCCGATGGGATGCCGTTCGGTCTCGTAGGTGTCGAGCAGTCCGGCCGGCGCCTGGCCGTTGACGGTCGCGGCGAGTTTCCAGCCGAGGTTCACCGCGTCGCCGAGGCCGAGGTTCAGGCCCTGTGCGCTGAACGGTGAGTGCACGTGAGCCGCGTCGCCGGCGAGGAAGACCCTGCCGCGACGGTAGTTCCGTGCTTGGCGGGCGTTGTCCGACCATCGGGTCGCCCGCCCGTGCAGACCGGTGATCGTCACCGGGACGCCGGTGACGTCCCGTACCGCGTCCTGCAGTTCTTCGACGGTCACGGGTGCGTCCTTGTCCTCGGGCTGGGGCGCGAACCGGGCGACGAGAACACGTCCGGGGACCGGCCCGTAGGTGTAGATGCCCCGGGGTGTCCAGGTCCATCCCCGCCGCAGTTCGCTCGGGTCGTCGAAGTCCGCGATGGCCTGGTAGCCCACCATCTCCGGATCGGTGCCCGCGAAGTCGACGCCGAGCCGTTTGCGGATGACGCTCCGTCCGCCGTCGGCCGCGACGACCCATCCGGCGGGGAAGTCGCCCGCGCCGGTCTCGACGATCACGTCGGCGTCGTCGTCGAGGCTCGCTCCGGTGCTCCGCAGTCCCCGCACCTCGACGCCGCGGCGGATCTCGACCCCCAGCCGGGCGCAGTGTTCGCCGAGCAGCAGTTCGAGTTCGTGCTGTGGCACCACGATCCCGTTGGCGACCGCGGTATGCGCGGCCAGCACCGGATCGTCCTGGTCGACCAGATCGGGCCGGAACATGATGCCCGCGAAATGCCCGATGACCGGGAACCGGCGGGACGTCCGCATCGCCCCTTCCGTCAGTTCGCGCACCATGCGGTTCGAGCGGCCGGCGGCGAAGGAGCCGGCGGCCGCCATGCGAAGGCGCTGCACCTCCTCGGCCGCGGGCAGCAGGCCGCGGCGGTCCAGGATCTCGGCGCTCGCGACGTTGATCGAGCCGGACTTGATCGTCGGATCCGGTTTCTCGAGACGTTCCAGGACGCACACCCGCACTCCGCGCAAGGCGAGTTCGCTCGCCACGAACAGGCCGGTGGGTCCAGCCCCGACCACGATCACATCGATCCGCCGCACAGTTCCTCCAAGGTTTACTCAGTAAGTTTACTTGGTAAGCTTAATGCGTAAAGGTAAGGTTGTCACATGGCGAAGCGGGGAGACCGAGGCGGCGCGAAGACGCGGGCGCATATCGCCTCGGTCGCGACCGGGATGTTCGTGGAGCGGGGTTTCGACGACGTCACCGTCGCCGAGATCGCGGCCGCCGCCGGGGTTTCGAAGGTGACGGTGTTCTCGCACTTCGACCGCAAAGAAGATCTGGCGCTGGACCGTCTCCCGGACGCGGTGAGCATCGTGCGGGCGGCGGTCCGCGATCGCGCGGACGACGTCAGCGCCCTTGAAGCGCTCCGCGGAATGGCCCTCGCGCTCGCGGACGAGCAGCATCCGCTGTCCGGGTTGAGCGAGGGTGCCGAGCCGCTCGCCCGAACCGTGGCGGGGTCGCGCGCGCTCATTTCCCGGCTGCGCGAGTTCGAGCACGAGATCGACGCCGAGCTGGCGGACGAACTGGAGAACGACGCCCGCTTCTCAGGCGACAGTGAGCTGACCGCCGCGCTGGTCGTCGCCGCGTACCGCACGGTCGTGCTGGCGACGGTCCGGCGCCGCCTCGCCGGTGAGGACCTCGCGGATCTCCTCGCCGCCCATCGTCAGCGGCTGGACTCCGCTTTCGCCGCGCTTTCCGCCGCACTCCCGGGCTGACGGGTCAGTCGTCCATCCTGGCGGCGAGGATCGCCGCGCCGGGGCCGGAAAGCTCGCCGAGCGCCGGGCTCCGTCCCGCGATGGCCAGCAGAAGCGGCTCGCCGTGGCCACGCACCTCCGGTCCGGATCCGGCCGACCAGCCGAGATCCGTCGCGACGAGCCGGAGCCCGCGCGCCCGCCGGTAGGCCTTGATCGGCGGGGCGAAGCGGGCGAAGGCCAAGGCGTGGCGCAGCCGTTCCGGCGGTATCTCGCGCGGAAGACCCAGCGGTCGCCGGATGTCCTGCTGATGGACGAGTCCGTCGAGCAGCGCCACCCGGCCACCGAAAGCGGCGGTCAGACCGCGCGGCTGGAGGCGTTCCTCGATCCGTGCGATCAGCTCGTCCGGTGTCCGATCGGGCTCGCGGGCGACTCCGAGCGCGTTCATCCGGTCCAGCCGTAGCCCGGCGCGGACGGCCTGGCCGAGCAGATCGCGGAGGCCCAGGTGGTCGTAGTCGACGACGTGGGCGACCACCTCCCGGACCGTCCACTCCGAACACAACGTGGGCGCGTTCCACTGCGCGGGCGTCAGTGTCCGGAGGAACGTGGCGAAATCCGCGCGTTCCTCCCGCGCGAGTCGTGCGACCGCGTTCACCTGACACCTCCAGGGGTCACTTGTAGTCGAGCCACCCGCAAACGTAGTAGTTCGTGTCCTCGTTCCGCTCGACATACCAGGAATAGACGACATCGCCCGCGAGCCTGCCGGTCCGCGCGTTCCGCTGGGTGATCTTGGCCTGCACGGTCACGGTTTCGGTCCGACGCTAAGCGGGGCTGATGAAATTCGGGTGAAGCGGATCCACCTCCGGCCCGGTGGTACTGGAGTCCGGGGGCTGAAGGGAACTTTCCCCGCATCTCATGCGGCGAAGGGCGCTTTCCTCGCATCGCATGCGGGGAAAGGGCCCTTCAGCCCGGCGACCACCCGCGTGAGTGCCGGTCGAAGGTCAGCAGTTCTCCAGGAAGTGCCGGAGTACCCGCGTGCCGAAGCGCAGACCGTCCACCGGGACACGCTCGTCGACACCGTGGGCCATCGCGCGGTAGGGGAACCCTTCGGGCAGCCACAGGGGAGCGAAGCCGTAGCAGTCGATCCCCAGCGGGCTGAACGCCTTCGCGTCCGTTCCGCCGCCCATGCAGTAGGGGACCACGACGGCCTCGGGATCCTCCGACCGCAGCGCGTCCGCCATCGCGTCGAACCACGGCGAGTCCACCGGCGCCTGTACCGGTGGCTGGTGCGCGACGAACTCGCGGGTGACGCCTTCGCCGAGCATCGCGTCGATCTCGGCGAGCAGCTCCGGTTCGGCGCCGGGCAGCACGCGGACGTCCACCTGGGCCTGTGCCGAAGTCGGGATCACGTTCACCTTGTAGCCGGCGTCGAGCATGGTCGGGGTCGTGCTGTTGCGGACGGTCGGCACCACCAGCGCACCCGCCGGTCCGAGCCGCGCGATCGTTCCGTCCACATCGGACAGATCGACCGGGACGCCGAGGGCGTCCCCGGTGCGTTCCAGGAACGCCCGCACTGTCGGGGTCAGCTGGACCGGCCAGCGGTGCGCGGCGATCCGGCCGAGCGCGGTGACCAGCCGGGTGACCGCGTTCTCGTCGTTGGGCCGCGATCCGTGCCCCGCGCGTCCCTTCGCGGTCAGCCGCAGATGCGCGGTGCCGCGTTCGGCCGTCGCCACCGGGTAGAGCCGCACGGTCCGGCCGTCGGCGGCGGGGACGTGGTAGGTGTAGGCGCCCGACTCGCTGATCGCGGCCGCACACCCGTCGAACAGGTCGCGGTGCGCCGCGGCGAGCCAGTGCGCGCCGTACTCGCCCTTGTCCTCCTCGTCGGCCACGAAGGCCAGGACGAGGTCCCGGCGCGGCCGCGCGCCGGTGGCGAGGGCGGCGAGCACCATCGCGCAGAAGTCCTTCATGTCCACCGCGCCGCGGCCCCAAAGGAAGCCGTCGCGGACCTCGCCCGAGAACGGGTCCACCGACCAGTCGGCGGCGTCGGCCGGGACGACGTCGAGATGACCCTGGACGAGCAGCGCCGGCAGGCTCGGGTCGGTTCCGGGGACCCGGGCGATCACGTTCGCGCGCCGGGGCGCGGACTCGATGATCTTCGAGTCGATCCCGATCCCGGAGAGCAGCGACGCGACGTACTCGGCCGCCTCCCGCTCGCCCTCGGAGTCCCCGTCGCCGCGGTTCGTCGTGTCGAACCGGATCAGCCGCGAACAGATCTCGACGACGTCCATGTCCGGCTCAGCCATAGATACCCTGCACCGCCCCTGCCGCGATCGCCGTGACGATCTTGAAGGCCTTCATCGCTTCCGTCATGTCCGGCGCGTCGAAGCCGACCCGCCGGATCCCGATCTGTTCCACCGTCGGGATCACCGCCGCGGCCTGCGCGAGGTGACTGGCGTCGAATTCGACCTCGATCCGGTGCGGGGTGGTGAACCGCTCGACCCGGCCCGCGCGGTTCATCGAGTCCGCCGCGGCGGAGGCCAGCAGTTCCGCGGTCCTGGCGGGCGGGAGGCAGATCGCGGCGTAGCGGCTCACGCACTCCTTCACCGTGACCAGTTCCGCCTCCGGCGCGTAGTCCTGGGCGTCGTCGCAGGCCTTGTCGTCACCGGAGACGACCAGCACCGGGACGCCGTACTCCGCGGCCATCGCGGCATTGAGCCTGCCTTCGCTGGCGGGGACGTCGTCGAGCCACACGCCGGTGATCTGGTTCTCCAGATAGGTGTGGGAGAGGACGCCGTCGAACCCGGCGCCGGCGTGGTAGCCGAGGAAGACGACCCCTTCCACCCCGGTGTCGATCCCCTGCATCATCGAAAGCGGCTTGTGCCTGCCGGTGAGCATGCGCGCCCTGCCGTCGAGGTCTTCGAGCAGGAGGTTCCGCTGGGACGAATGCGCTTCGTTGACCAGTACGTCGGTGGCGCCGGCGTCGAACAGCCCGGCGATGGTCGCGTTGACGTCACCGGTGAACAGGCGCCGGAATCGCTGCCACTGCTCGGTGCCGGGGATGACGTCCTCGGTCCAGGTGACGCCGGTGGCGCCCTCCATGTCCGCCGAGATCATGATGCGCATGCCGGGCACCCTAGCCGAGGCGCTTTGCCCTCGCCGCCGGGATCAGGGCCAGGAACCGGAACGCGGATAGGCGGCCCAAGCGCGCTCCCAGTCCGCGGCCCGGCGCCGGTCCAGGACCAGCCGGACGCCCCGGTGGAGCACGACGAGTCCCGCGACCACGGCGAACCAGAGCCAGAGACCGACGAGCACGGAATCGAACACGGCCGTGGACGCGGTCTTCGGGGCCGGGGTGAGGTCGCCGCGCGCGTCGATCCAGATCGGGACGGCCGATCCGGCGGGGCTGCCCGGGGTCGCGAGGACGCCGCCGGTGTGCCGGGCGCCGCGGCTGTCGGTCCAGGTCGCTTCGGTGGTGGAGTCGCCGGTCCCGACGCTTTCGCTGTCGACGATGCGGACGGGCGCGGCCTTCAGCAGGTACGCGGTGGCGGGCAGGCGACCGACGGCGTCCGCGGCGGCCTCGGCCACCTGCCTGTCGTGGTTGGCCGAGCCGACGGCGACCGCGACGGGGATGGCGAGGAGCGCGGCGAGGATGACGAGCTTCAGGAGGAGGGCCTCGAACCGGTCCGAGCCGCGCGCCAGCGAGTTGTGACCGGGAAAGAGCCGTCGCCGGAACCGGGCGATCGGACCACTGGACCCGTGCACGAGGAACCCCATTCCCTTCAGACCGCGAAAACCTCCGTCTCGGATTCTCGGTCACCGGGGCGCCGCTGTCGCGGTAGCGGGACACAGACCACTCTGTGAATCCGTACACAGCCGTTAATTCGTTTTGCCCTTCCGCGGCCACCGGCTACCGTTTCGGTCCATGGGGACTTTGTTCTACCTGTGATTCTCGCCTTCGACGCGGCCCTGGCGTAGAGCCTTCGCTCCGCCGGGCCGCGTCCTTCCGCGTGCGCTCTTCTTCTTTCGCCGTACGCGGAATCTTCCTGCCCGATCGCGATCGGCCGTGCCGAGAATCAGGAGGACGCCCTTATGCGTACCCCGTATCGAAATCCCGGAACACAACTCGTGCTCTCCGGTGTCACCAAACGTTTCGACGACCACGTCGTGCTGGATCAGGTCGGCTTCACCGTCAAACCGGGGGAGAAGGCGGGCGTCATCGGCGACAACGGCTCCGGTAAGTCCACGCTGCTGCGGCTGATCGCCGGCCGCGACGAGGCGGACAACGGCACGGTGACCGTCACCGCGCCCGGCGGCACCGGGTATCTCCCGCAGACGCTGGAGCTGCCCGACACCGCCACGGTCGGGGACGCGATCGATCTCGCGCTGGCGGACATCCGGGAGCTGGAATCCCGGCTGCGGGCGGCCGAGGCGTCGCTGGAGACCGCCGAAGACCTGGCGGCCTACGCCGATCTCACGACCGCCTACGAAGCCCGTGGCGGTTATGAAGCCGACGCCAGGGTGGAGGTCGCGTTGCACGGACTCGGGCAGCCGGGCCTCGATCGCGGCCGTCCGCTGGGCAGCCTCTCCGGCGGGCAGCGGTCGCGGCTGGCGCTCGCCGCCACCCTGGCGGCGTCGCCCGAACTGCTGTTGCTGGACGAACCCACGAACGATCTCGACGACGAAGCCGTCGCCTGGCTGGAGAACCACCTTCGCGGGCATCGCGGCAGGCTCATCGCGATCACCCACGACAGGATGTTCCTCAGCCGCGTCACCACCACGATCCTCGAGGTCGACGCCGACCGCCGCACCGTGCACCGGCACGGAGACGGTTACGCGGGCTACCTCGCGGCGAAGGAGGCCGCGCGCGCCCGATGGGTCCGGGAGTACGAGGAGTGGCGGCTGGAGAAGGCCCGGTACGAAGCACTGGCGGACGCCAACATCGACCGGTTCTCGGCGATCCCGCGCAAGGCGCCGGCGGCCTTCAGCGGGGCCGGCGCCTTCCGGGCCCGTTCCCGGGCGCACGGGGCGATGAGCCGGATCCGGTCGGCCCGCGAGCGGATCCAGCGGCTCGAAGCCGACCCGGTCCCTCGTCCGCCGGAGCCGCTCCGGTTCACGGCGAGGATCGCGGCGGGGGAGGCGACCGCCGACCGGCACGTGGTCAAGGTGGACGGCGTGTCGGTGGCAGGCAGGCTGCCGCGGACGTCGCTCCACGTGCAGCCCGGTGAGCGGGTGCTCGTGACCGGCCCCAACGGGGCGGGCAAGACCACCCTCATGCGGGTGCTCGCCGGTGAACTGACGCCCTCGACCGGGTCGGCGGAGCGGACGGGCCGGATCGGGTTCCTGCGGCAGAACGGCGGTCTGGCGGGCGACGAGCGGACCGTGCTCCAGGTGTTCGCGGCGGGCGGCGACGAGGAGGAGGCCGCCGGAAGGTTGCTGTCCCTCGGTCTGTTCCGGGCGTCGGACCTGCGCAAACCGACCCGGGAGCTGTCCGTCGGGCAGCGCCGCAGACTGGACCTGGCGCGGCTGGTGACGGCCAGGACCGATCTGCTGCTGCTCGACGAGCCGACCAACCACCTCGCCCCGGACCTGGTGGAGGAGATGGAGCGGGCGCTCGGGGAGTACGGCGGCGCCCTCGTCGTCGTCACCCACGACCGGCGGATGCGGCGGACGTTCGAGGGCAGGCGGCTCGAGCTGGCCACCGAACCGATCGCCGTCTGAGGTCCCGGCCGTGTCGCGCATAGTGAGACGGCGAACACCGAACCGAGCGCTCGGCGTAACCTTCCCGGATGCTCCGGTCACTTCGTCGTGGCCGTCCGGGGGCTTCGACGAAGACGTTGGGGAGATGATCGACTTGACCGGCAGCACGGTCCGCCACGCCGTCTACCTGCCGCCTTTCGGCCCGTTCGGTGAGCCCGCGGTGCTCGTCGACCTCGCCGTGCGGGCGGAGGCGGCGGGCTGGGACGGTTTCTTCCTGTGGGACCACGTTGTCGCGGACACGATGCCCATCGCCGATCCGTGGACGACGCTCGGCGCCATCGCGCACGCCACCAGCGGCCTGCGGTTCGGGCCGATGATCACCCCGCCCGCCCGGCGCCGCCCGTGGGTGGTCGCACGGCACGCGTCAACGGTCAGCAGGCTGTCGGGCGGACGGCTGATCCTCGGCACGGGCCTCGGCTCGGACGAATCCGGTGACTTCAGCCGGTTCGGCGAGCAGACCGACCTGCTGACGAGGTCCGCGATGTTCGACGAAGGTCTCGACGTCATCCGCGCGATCTGGTCCGGCAGGCGGTTCGACCACGACGGGGCGCACTACCAGGTCGCGCTGGCCGAGGCGCCGCCCGAGCCTTATCCGATCCCGATCTGGGTGGCGAGTTCCACCGACAACCCGCGGGTCGTCCGGCGGGCGGCGCTGTGCGACGGGATCTTCCCCAACCCCGAGGATCACACACCGACCGCCGAAGAGATCGCCGAGACCCACCGCGCGCTCGGCATGGCCGGGCTGGAGCCGGGCAAGCCGTTCGACGTCGCCGTCGCCGGGAACGCGAGTCCCGCGTGGGAGGAACCGATCAAGGTGGACCTGCCCGCGCTGGCGGGGGCGGGGATGACCTGGTGGATGGAATCGCTGATGCACCACGATCCGCTGGAGCTTTCGCAGAAGATCGTGGACGCGGGCCCGCCACGCTGGTGAGCGGGCGGTCCGCCCTCTGTCCATAAAGGACCATCGCGTCGTCCTTCCGTTGCATCCTCCGCAGGATCCCGTTGCTCCGAACGACTTCATCGCCCTTGCGGCGGCGTCCGCCTTTGATAGCGTCCTGCGAGCCAGCGACGCCGGGGGAGGGGCCGATGCCTGACGGGGCCGAACTCGACGGCCATCACGCGATGCGGCTGGAAACCGGGGTCGCGCTGATCAACGCCCTGACCGGGAAGTACGCCCACGGCCGGGCGAAACCTCTGCTCGGCGGGCGCGAGCTGGTCCGCGCCGCCGCGGACGCGATCGAGGGCGACGGCCGGGTCGATCTCCTCGCCGCGGAACGGTTGCGGGATCTCGCGTCGCGGCTGCGGGAGGTCGTCGAGGCGTTGTCCCGGAACGAGGACGATCAAGCGGCCGGGCTGCTCAACCGGATGCTCGCCGACAGCCGGGCGCGGCCGGTCCTGCACCGGCACGACGAGCGGCCGTGGCACCTGCACTTCCACAGCCCCGACGCCGATCTCGTCCAGCAGTGGGTGGCCGGGCTGGTGGTGTCCGTGGCCGCCGCTTTCGGCGAGCACATCCCGCACCGGGTCGGGCTGTGCGCGGCACCCCGGTGCGATCAGGTGTACGTCGACGCGAGCCAGGCGCAGATCAAGCGTTACTGCGGACTGGCCTGTCAGAACCGCGTCAAGGCCGCCGCGTACCGAGCGCGCGTACGCCGGTCAGACCCGTGAACCGGACGGCGTCGCGTCGATGTACCACTCACGGTTGAAGACGAGCCCGAAGAGCGGCGCGGGAAGCCGGGTCAGGACGCGCATCAGCGGCGCGAGCCTGCCGTTCCCCCGCACCTGGGAGGAGTGGGCGGCGATCGCGGCCTGCTTCTGACCCGCGAAGCGCCGGACGTCGAAAACGTGCGTGATCTCGGACCGGGCGCTGTAGGCGCGGAGCAGCGCGTCGATGTCGTAGCGGAACGGGATCCGCGCCAGCCGCACGATCCGCACCAGGCGCGCGACGGCGTCGCGGGGGATCGTCGCTTCGAGCAGCCGGACGTCACCGGCGAGTTCCGCCGCCCGCTTGCCGACCTCGTGCACCTTGACGTGGTCGGGGTGGCCGTAGCCGCCGTTCCGGTCGTAGCTGAGGAGCACGGACGCCTTCTCCTCGCGCAGGATCCCCACGAGCCGGGAGGCCGCTTCGTCGGTGCTCGCGCGGACGAAGCGGACCCAGCCCGGCGGGTCCGGATACAGGATCGGGCCGTGACCGCTGCCGGCGTAGCCGAGGTGCACGACGCGCGCGACGCCCAGCACCTCGGCGCTCGCCTGGAGTTCGGCCAGTCGCGGCGCGTCCTCGCCTTTCATGCCGATGGTGGCGGTCACCAGCACGACGCGGTGTCCGTCCGCGGCGGCGCGGGCGAGGGTGCCGCCGGTCAGCAGGGCTTCGTCATCGGGATGCGCGTGGAAGGCCACGATGGTCGTCACACGCCGAGCATGCCCGAGTCAGCGGAAACCGTCGGTGGTCGGCTCTTGACCGTCCGTCGCGCCCGTGGGTAATCTCTCCTTTACTTTCCAATAGTAAGGAAAGTTTCCTATTTAATACCCGCCGCCCTTACCCGTCGGCACACCGAAGCCGGTGCCGCCGACGCGAGAGGAGAAGCCCCATGCGCTGGGACAAGATCCGTCTCCGGGTGACGGCCGCGCTGGCCGCCGGACTGCTGGCACCGGTCGCCGTCGCGAGCACGTCGATGGCGACCGAGACCGCGGGAGAACCGGCGGCACGGGTGGCCGCGGCGCTACCGCCGGGCAGCCCCGCGGCGGTCAACGGACAGCTGAAGGTCTGTGGCCTCCAGCTCTGCAACTCCGCGGGCAAGCCGATCCAGCTCCGCGGTATGAGCACCCACGGAATCCAGTGGTACAGCCAATGCGTGAAGACCGCTTCGCTCGACGCGCTGGCCGGTGACTGGAAGGCCGACGTCCTCCGGATCTCGATGTACATCCAGGAAGGCGGGTACGAGACCAACCCGCGCAAGTTCACCGACATGGTGCACTCCTACATCGAGGAAGCCACCAAACGCGGGATGTACGCCCTGGTCGACTGGCATCAGCTCACCCCCGGCGACCCGAACGCGAACCTCAGCCGCGCCAAGACGTTCTTCACCGAGATCGCCCAGCGGCACAAGGACAAGACGAACATCATCTACGACATCGCCAACGAGCCCAACAACGTCAGCTGGGACCGGGTCCGCAGCTACGCGGAGCAGATGATCCCGGTCATCCGCGCCCAGGACTCCGACGGCGTCGTGCTGGTGGGCACCCACGGCTGGGGCTCGCTCGGCATCTCCGACGGCCGCGACGAGACCGACATCATCAACAACCCGGTGCGCGCCACCAACTTCATGTACACGTTCCACTTCTACGCGGCGTCGCACAAAACCGAGTACTTCAACGCGCTGAGCCGGGCCGCGAACAAGATCCCGCTGTTCGTGACCGAGTTCGGCACCCAGACCGCCAGCGGTGACGGCGGGAACGACTTCACCAACTCGCAGAAGTACCTGGACTTCCTGGCGTCGAAGAAGATCAGTTGGACCAACTGGAACTTCTCCGACGACGAGCGTTCGGGCGCGGTGTTCAAACCGGGCACCTGCTCGGGCTCCTCCTTCACCGGCACGGCTCCGCTGAAGCCTGCCGGTGTCTGGATCCGGGACCGCATCCGTACCGCGGACAACTTCCCGACCTCCTGATCCCGGCGGTGGGCGCGCGCGTGTCATGAGGGGTCCCCATAGGACGAAAAGTGTCCTATGGGGACCCCTCATGACACCCCCGGCCTCGGCGCTTCAGCCGAGCGGCTCGAAGTCGAGCGTCGCGAGACGATCCGGATCGGCGATGAGGTCGATCGCCGCGATCTTCCCGGCCACGACGGTGAAGGCGAACAGCGTCTGCGGAACGCCGTCCCTGGTGACGACCATCCCCGCCACCCCGTTGACCAGCACGGGCCGCAGTACCCCGCCGGTACCGGCCTGCCGGAACATGAGCGCCTGGCTCGCGACCGTGGCCGCCCCGCGCACCGAGCGCGTCGTCCCCGCCGGAACCACGCCGCCCTCGGCGCGGAGCACGACGTCCGGGTCGAGCACGGAGACCAAGGAGTCGAAGTCACCACCCCGCGCGGCGGCGAAGAACGCGTCCACGACTTCCCGCTGACGGGCCAGGTCCGCGTCGGGGACCGTCGGCGAACCCTGCAGACGGCGCCGGGCGCGGCTGGCGAGCTGTCTGGTCGCACCGGGGGAGCGGCCCACGATCGGCGCGATCTCGTCGAACGGCAGGGCGAACATGTCATGCAGTACGAACGCGAGCCGTTCGGCGGGGTCCAGCGTGTCGAGCACGACCAAGAGCGCCAGCCCGACCGAATCCGCCAGCAGGGCCTCGTGTTCCGGGTCGATCCCGCCCTCGCGGCCGATGATCGGGTCGGGAAGCTGCGCGCCGACCGGGTCCTCCTGCCGCGACTTGCGCGAGCGCAGCATGTCGAGGCAGATCCGGCCGACGACGGTGGTCAGCCAGCCGCCCAGGTTGTCGACGTCCTCGGTGCCTGTCCGGCTGAGCCGCAGCCAGGCCTCCTGCACGGCGTCGTCCGCCTCGCTCAGCGAGCCGAGCATCCGGTACGCCACCGCCCTCAGGTGCGTCCGGTGCCCTTCGAAACGCCGGGCCAGCCAGTCGTGTTCGTCCACGGTCCCCATCCTTCTTCACAGTCCGTCGTAACCCTGACGGATGGGGCACCGGAGATGTGACAGCGGCTAGGGACGTCTGGGATATCCGCCGTCGACCTCCTTCACCGGCTTGTGCGGGAACCGGCGTTCGGCGTAGGACTTCGCCGACGAACCCGGCTGCACGTAGAGCGTCTCGACCTTGTCCTGCAGTGGTTTGACCACGGTGCCGAGGAACCCGCGGCGGTCGTCGAGGTAGGGCCCGAGCACGTCCTCGCCCGCCGGGCAGACGGCCATGCAGTACGCGGCCTTGTAGTTCGGTTTGAACGCGAGGCTCTGCCACATCGACACGTTCTCCGAGTCGGTCACCCTGGACCGGAAGTCGGCGGCGTCCTCGCTGTCGGCCACGGTCTGCGCCCAGTCGGTGAAGCCGCTCATGAACTCGCGGTAGTTGTGGGTCGAGCAGGCCAGGAAGTCGAACTCGCCGGTCTTCGAGATCGCGCCGATCGGACAGGCCGCGACGCACAGCTTGCACTCGAGGCAGGGGTTGTAGTCGAGGGCTTCGCCGTGGGTGGACACCTCGGCGTCGAGCAGCAACGTCGCCAGGAGCACGAAGTTCCCGAACTTCGGGTGGATGACGTTGCGGTGCAGTCCCATCGCGCCGAGCCCGGCGGCGACGGCGACCGTCTTGTGCGCGACCACCCAGATCCGGCCCGGATAGTTCTCCATCTCCATCGGGAAGGTCGCGGACGGGTTGATCGCGCGGTACCCGGCGTCCTGCAACCTCCGGACGATCGTGTGCCCGGCCTCGTTGACGATCTCGCCGGTGCGGTGGAACTCCTGGTTGGCCACGCTGCGGGCGGGGGAGCGGACGTCGTCGCGGTTCATCCGCACCACCAGCGAGACCAGGGTCTTGGTACCCGGCAGCGCGCGCAGGACGTGCTCGCGTTCGCCCGCCAGATCCGGATGGTCCAGGGAGACCGCGGCCGCGTCGTCGGCGCCCGCGGCGAGACAGATCTCCTTGAGCCAGGCGGCGTCGATCACCGGCGACGGTTTGTCGCGCGGTTTGGCGAGGACGGCCCGCACCGACGGATGCCCCGCCAGTTTCCTGGGCAGCCGGTCGGTCACAGCGCCTCCAGGATGGTCGCGTTGGCCTGGCCGCCGCCCTCGCACATCGCCTGCAACCCGTAGCGGGCGCCGTGGTGGTGCAGGGCGTTGACCAGCGTGCCCATCAGCCGGGTGCCGCTCGCGCCGAGCGGATGGCCCAGCGCGATCGCGCCGCCGTGGACGTTGACCTTGGCCGGATCGGCCCCGGTCTCCTGCTGCCACGCCAGCACGACACTGGCGAACGCCTCGTTGATCTCGAACAGGTCGATGTCCGCCAGGCGCAGGCCCGCGCGCCGCAGCACCTTCTCCGTCGCCGGGATGACGCCGGTGAGCATGAGCAGCGGGTCCGAGCCGGTGACGGCGAAACTGTGCAGGCGCGCGCGAGGCCGGAGGCCGAGTCTGGCGGCGGTCTCGCTGGAGGTGATGAGCACCGCGGAGGCGCCGTCGTTGATCGGGCTGCTGTTGCCCGCGGTCACCGACCAGTCGATCTGCGGGAACCGCGCGGCCACGGCCGGATCCTGGAACGCCGGGCGCAACTGGGCGAGCGTTTCGAGATCGGTGCGGGGCCGGACGGACTCGTCGGTGGAGACCAGTCCCGAGGGCGTCTCGATCGGCACGATCTGGCTCGCGAACCGGCCGAGCCGGTGCGCGCGGGCTGCCTTCCGATGCGACTCCACCGCGAACTCGTCCATCGCCTCACGGCTCAGCGACCATTTCGCGGCGATCAGTTCGGCGCTGATCCCTTGCGGTACCAGGCCTTCCGGATAGCGCTCGGCGACGCCGGGGCCGACGGGGTCGGTACCGGGCAGCACGTTGGACCACATCGGGACGCGGCTCATGGACTCGACCCCGCAGGCGATCACGACGTCGTAAGCGCCGGCCATCACGCCTTGCGCGGCGAAGTGGACGGCCTGCTGGCTGCTCCCGCACTGCCGGTCGACGGTGGTCGCGGGCACGCTTTCCGGCAGCCCGGCGGCGAGCGCCGCCCACCGCGTGACGTTCTGGGCCTGTTCGCCGACCTGGTCGACCGCGCCGCCGATGACGTCGTCGATCAGCGCCGGGTCGACCCCGGTGCGTTCGACGAGCGCCCGCAGGGTGTGGGCCAGCAACTGGACCGGATGGACCTCGTGCAGGGATCCGCCGGGTTTGCCCTTGCCGATCGGGGTACGGACGGCATCCACGATGACCGCGTCGTGCACGGCTGCCTCCAGGGAGAGTTGGGATTTCCAACTCACTGTGGCACCGAGTGGGTTGGAAATCAAGACTCACTGGGTTTACGCTGGTCGCATGACCGAAGGACCGAGGGACTGCTCGATCGCCAACGCGATGGAGGTGATCGGGGAGCGCTGGAGCCTGCTCGCGCTGCGCGAGGTGTTCTTCGGGGCGCGGCGGTTCGACCAGATCGTCCGCAACACCGGGGCGAGCCGGGACATCCTGACCGCGCGGCTGCGCAAGCTCGTCGAGACGGGAATCCTCGAAAAACGGCTCTACGAAGAGCATCCGCCGCGGTACGAGTACGTGCTCACCGAGACGGGGCACGCGCTCAACCACGTGCTGCTGAACCTCATGGCGTGGGGCGACAAGTACGTCACGGAAGGGCCTCCGCCGACGGTGTGGCGGCATTCGTGCGGGGAGGAGCTCGCGCCGGAGACGGTCTGCGCGCACTGCCACGAACCGGTGCGGGAGAAGGACATGACCCTGGTCCGGAGCACCCGTCGCGTCCGGGCGTCGTGAGTGGTAATGACGGTTCTAACTGTCATTACCACTCACGAGGCTTCAGGGGCGAGCCTGCCATTCCCGGGCGATCATCCGCATCAGCGCGGGGTAGACGAACAGGTACCGGAACGGCTTGATGAACCCCATGTACGCCCGGCCGAACCGGCCGTTGGGTTTGACCAGCACCGCCAGCTGACCCCGGTAGCGCCCCGGCGCGTCCTCGATCCACGCGAGGTGCAGGACGCCGTGCATGGTCCGGTTCGCCATCTCCGCGGCGAATTCGCCGTCCAGCCGGTAGACCGGGGTGAACGGCAGCCAGTCCTCGTCCGGGCCGGTCGGCGTGTCGCGGAGGTCTTCCGGCAGGCGGTCGCGGAGCGATCCCACTCGCGTGTCCAGACCGGAATCCCTTTTGTCCAAACGGAAGAGCGCGCCCAGTTTCCATCGCAGTGACCACAGTGCCCGGACGATCACGGGCGCGCCGTCCGGGAAACGGCCGGACGCGAACTGCTTCACCAGTTCGGGGAAATCATCGGGGCCGCCGGGGGTGTCCAGAGCCCAGACGTCTTCGAGTTCGAAATCCCCGGCCACCTCGTGGATCCGCCAGGAACGGCCGGTGTGGGCCGTGTTCGCGAGTTTCATGCCGACACCAGTTGGACGATCTCGCGGGGGCGGACTTCGCGTTCGTCGAAGGCCACGTCCACGTCGGCCGAGCCGAGGGCCTGCATCGAAGCCGCTTGTGCCGCTTCGGATTCCCAGCGCGCGATCGACACCACGGCGTCGCCGGCGGCGGTGACCCAGCATTCGGCCGAGAGGCAGCCCGGAGTGGAGCGCAGCGCCTCGGCGACCCGGTGGACCCGCGAGACGAAGGCGTCGTGATGGTCGGGGTGCGGGTAGTGCGTTGCCACGAATCCGACGGTCATGTCGTTGTTTCCTCCCAGTGCGTTCCGCCATCTATACGGTAGCGTATATATCGCTGTCGTGGTGACGGCGTGACGGGGGATACGGTGATCACATGGCCGCTGAGACCCGGACACCGCCGCAAGCGTGGATCGACGCGGGGCTGCGCGCGCTGGCCGCCGGAGGCCCTGGCGCCGTCCGCGTCGAGGCGCTCGCGAAGACGCTGGGAGTCACCAAAGGCGGCTTCTACGGGTATTTCGCCGATCGCGGCGCGCTGATCGAGGAAATGCTGTCCACCTGGGAACGGACTAGCACCGGGGAGTTGATCGCGAGCGTCGAGCGCGAAGGCGGCGACGCCAAGGCGAAGATCCGGCGGGCGGGCATGCTCACCACCGAGCGTGTCCTGGCGGTCGACCTCGCCATCCGCGACTGGTCGCGCCGCGATCCCGACGTCGCCGAACGACTCAGGCGGGTCGACAACCAGCGGATGGAGTACCTGCGTTCCCTGATGCGCGAGATCTTCAGCGACGAGGACGAGGTCGAAGCCCGGTGCCTGCTGGCTTTCTCGCTGCTCGTCGGCAAGCACTTCATGGCAGCCGACCACGGCGGGCGCAGCCGCGACGAGGTCACCGAACTCGCCGGGACCCTGCTGCTCGGCAGTTAGGGGACGGTCATGGGCGTGCCCCGGCGTCGGTGGGGAGTTAACTCGAGTGTGGAGGATTTGGGACGTTGAACGTCCCAAATCCTCCACACTCGGACCCCGCAGCCACAGCGAGTGACCACATGAGGCGAAAGCGCGGCCCCGCGACGAAACCGTGCGTACTACTCAGATCGGCGGCTTCGGTCTCGGCTCACCTGCCCGACGACTCCCTGCGACTTTGCGGGACCCTGACTCTGAAGGTAGGGAAGGAGGCCTTCACGGACGGTGCCTGGGATCTTGGTGCGGCACGCGCCGCTAAAGTGATCGCATGGCGTCGGTCAAACAGTTCCAGGTCACCTTCGACTGCGCGGAACCCGAGCGGGTCGCCCGCTTCTGGTGCGAGGTCCTGGGTTACGTCGTTCCCTCGCCGCCGGACGGCTTCGCCACTTGGGACGAGTACGAGCGCACCCTGCCGCCCGAAGAGCAGGGTGCGTCGTTCGTCTGCAGCGATCCCACCGGGGTCGGCCCGCGGATGTACTTCCAGCGCGTACCCGAAGGCAAGGTCGTCAAGAACCGGGTGCATCTCTGCGTGCGGGCGGGTACCGGGCTCGTGGGCGACGAACGCCTCGCCACCCTTCAGGCCGAGGCTGAACGGCTGATCGCGCTCGGCGCGGTCCGCCAGCGCGTCATGCCGGCCGACGGCGTCAACGAATCCTGCATCGTGATGCAGGACATCGAGGGCAACGAGTTCTGCCTCGACTGAGCCGCTTACTCGTCGTCCTCTTCGGGGGTGGTCGGGACCTGTTTGCGCGCGACGTAGATGAGCAGCCCGATGATCACCACGGGGCCGACGAAGATGAGGATCTCGTCCCAGCCGCCCTGGTGCATCATCATCACCCGCGCCGCGATGGTCATGAGCCGGAGACCAGCGCGATCCCGAGCGCGGTGTAGCCGATCATCAGCGCCAGCATGGGGTATTGGCCCACCTTGACGTAGTTCGCGCGCAGCACGCCGACGGAACGATCATGTGCCGAGGTTACGGCCAGCACGTGCCCGGCGACGATTCCGGCGATCTGGACCAGCGCGATCATCCCGGTCGAGACGACCGTGTAGTCGATCGCGCGGCCGAAGCCCTGCTGTCCGGAGAACACCGCGAACGAGAAGTAGTGCGCGATCGTGTACCCGACCATGATCGGGATCAGCGACGGCGCGAACGCGGGATACGGATCGAAGCCGCGGCGCAGGTAGGGCCTGGTCAGGCCGATGGCGCCCGCGTAGGCGCCGTAGGTGAGCGCGATACAGGCCGCGAGCCCGGCGGTCCCGCCGAGGACGCCGGCGTCCAGCGACGTCCAGAACGGGAGCCGGGTCAGACCGTCGAACGCCGTCGAGCCGAGCACCACGAGGACCAGCGCGGTCAGCCAGGGCGCGGGGGAGAGGGTGAGCAACCCGTCCAGCGGGTTCCGGAGCACGAGCCGCCCATCGGCGCGCCTTCCGAAAGGGGAGAGGCCCGCGATCAGGCGCGCGTAGACCTCGAAGGCGTCGCCGCGATCGAACCAGCGCGGACCGAACACCACACCGAGCACAATGTGTATAACGGCATACACGGTGCAGAAAAGAGCGATCGCGCGGGGCGAGTCGGAGTGGGGAAAGACCAGTTCCAGCCAAAGAAACGCCAGGAGACCGGCGATCGCCGGCAGATAGCCCCATCTCTCCGGCGGTTCGCGGTGCCGGGCGGGGATCAGGGACGCGACCGTCCTCAGTGGATTCAGCCGCCGCCAGACCTGGCCGAGCGCCAGCGAGAGCGGCACCAGCCCGACCCAGAACCAGACGTAGAACCACGCCGGAGCCGGGTTGTCCGCAGAAGTGGCGGGGCCCGCCCAGGCCATGGCCAGGAACCCGGCGAACAGGGCCACGCCGAGCACACGCGACGCGACCAGGGTGAACGTGCTGTCGGCGATCCGTTGCAGGGACAGGGGAAGCGGGCGACCGGCGTCGGCGCCGCGGAGCCGGGGTTCCTTCCAGAGCGCGGTGAGCGCGAAGAAGGAGATCACGACAGCCGCCGCTCCCGCGTAGAGCGCGAGCCACAGCGGGACCGGCAGATCGGACCGGCCACCGAGACCGTGCGCCAGGATCATCCGCTCACCCGGAGCTTGGTCACCGCCGCGCCGCTCTTGTGCAGTTCCACCTCGAAGATCCCGTCGATGTTCGCGGTGAAGGCGACGGTCCCCGGAACCCCGGGAGCGAGCTGGGCCGCCTTGTCATAGCCGTGGACGTGCAATTCGTCCGCCTGATCGGAGGTGACCTCCAGTGCGACGTTCTCGCCGGTGCGCACCGCGACCTCTTCCGGGCCCGCCGTGCGCTTGCCTTCGGTGATCGAGAACTTCACCGTCCGGGTTCCGCCGCTCTGAGCCGGATTCTGGGCCGGTTCGGTGCCCGTCGAGCCGGAACAGCCCGTCACGGCCAGCAGTGCGGCCACGGTGATCCCGCAGATCCCGCCGATCCTCCGCATCGAGGTCCCTCCAAGTCGTACGCCCCGGCTTGCCTGTCCGGGACCTTGCCCCTATCGTGTTACCCCAAGGTAACAGTTACTTAGGTTAGCAGGAAGGCGAGCACGGTGTTCATGGCTCAGGAGAGCCCGCCTGCCGGCGGCGCGCAATTCGGGCAGATCGTCATCGCGGGCCTGATGTTCACCGCGGTCTTCCTGCCCCTGGCTGTTTTCGTCCTCCGCGAGCGTGCGGGGAAGCGGACGCTCTTCGGTCGCGTCGCCGACTGGATGGGTGACTTCAGCGGCCTGCCGCGCTGGGCGGCGCTGCCGATGTTCGTCGCCTTCCTGTCCGGGATGTCGGCCCTGATCGGGGTCTACTGGGACGTCCCGATCCACATGGAACTCGGCCGCGACGAAGGTCCGCTCGCGAATCCGTCGCACTACCCGATCTACTTCGGACTGATGGGCATCTTCGCCAGCGGCGTGCTCAGCGCGACCTTGGCGACCAAAGATCTGCCGAAGCGCACCTTCCGTATCGGCCCGCACTGGCGCGCCCCGATGGGCTCGATCCAGATGATGGCCACCGGTCTGGTCGGTATCGCGGGGTTCCCGCTCGACGACGTGTGGCACCGGCTGTTCGGCCAGGACGTCACCGAATGGGGTCCCACCCATGTGCTGATGATCGGTGGCGGCGTCTGCGTCGTCCTCGGTCTCCAGCTGCTGCTCGGAGAGGCCCGCCAGGTCGGTGCGACCGGACCGATCGTGCGCCTGCTCGGGCCGGTGCTCGCCGGTGCCTGGATGATGGGCGCGTCGGCGTTCCTGATGGAGTTCGACCTCGGCGTGCCGCAGTTCCCGATGTTGTCCCAGGTCGTGCTCGTCGGCCTGATCGGTGCCTGGACGCTGACCTACGGACGGCTGTCCTGGGGACCTGGCGGCGCGCTGATCGTCGTCGCCGTCTTCCTCGCCTCGCGCGCGTCCTTCACCGTCATCCCGCTGTTCGCCGACCTGCACGTGGCCTCGCTTCTGCCGTACATCGCCGAAGCGGTGATCATCGAGGTCGTCGCCCTGGTGATGCGCAACCGGCAGGGGTACTCGTTCGCCGCCGTCGCCGGCCTGCTCGTGGGGACGGCCGGGATGCTCGCCGAGGCGGCGTTCACCCAATGGCTGATGCCGAATCCGTGGTCGGCCGCCCATCTGCCGTTGTTCGTCCTGTTCGGGACCGGCGCGGCGATCGGGGGCGCGTTCGTCGGCGTCTGGCAGTACCAGCGGGTGGAGGAGACCGCGACCCTGGTGCCCGCGGTGGGTCCGCGGCACTCGGTCGGGCTCGTCGGCGCGCTGGGCGTGGTCGCCCTGATGTCGGCCGTCGCCGTCCCGCAGGATCCGGAAGCCGGCTTCACCGCCGATGTCCGGCTCACCGAGGCCGCGACCGGACTGCCGATCTCGAATCCGCACGGCGGCGGTGTGCCCCGGTGGGTCGACGCGACCGTCACGATCTCCCGGCCGGAGCTGGCCGACGACGCCGTGTGGCTGAACGGTTTCGCTTGGCAGGGTGGCGATTTCTTCACCGCGCCGCTGGAGAAGATCGGCGACGGCGTCTACCGCACCGCGCAGCCGCTGCCCGTGTTCGGCCAGTGGAAAACCGGGATCCGGGTGCACGTGCCGAACCGGATGATGGGGCTCGCGCCGATCTACGCGCCCGCCGACCCGGCGGCGAACGCTCCGGCGATCGACGCGGCGTCCGGGCCGAGGGCGTTCATGTCCGAGATCGAGTTCCTGCAGCGGGAACGGAAGTCGGAGACCCCGGCTGTGCTGTGGACGGTCGCCTACGCCACCGTCGGGCTGATCTTCGCCGCGATGTGGGCGCTGTTCGCGTGGCTCTACGCGTCCGCCGCCACGGCGCGGCGACGCAAGGTCTCCGTCGGCTGACCTGCCACCCGTCGCGTTTCGTCCTCTGGATGCGGTAGTTGCTTGCGCAAGTACCGCATCCAGAGGACGAAACGCTTTGCTCCCACTTCGTTCGCGCGTATCGATTGAGCATCATCGCGCGCAAGCGTTCTGCAAGCACGCTTCCCTTGAATACCCAGGACACTGCACGTGTTCCCACTTCACGCGTCGAATCGGTGACTCAACGCTACCTGGCTGAAACGCAAAGTAGCTGTCGGCCACGCGATGACGTCCGCCGTGCACGATCGGTATTGGCGAGTCATTGCGCGGTTACCGCGATATGTGGTTACTTTTCCGCCTCGGGGGTTGGGACACAGCGAATTTCGATGGGGTGGTCTTCGTGCGCACAGAGCGTTTTCCCAGACGACGCGGTCTTCGCGTGGTCGCGGTTCTTGCCGCTTCGGCGGTCGCGACGGTGCCTTTCGTGCCGGTCGCGGCGGCCCAGCAGCAGGGCAAGGTGCTGCGGGTGGCGCTCACGACGGGGATCGACCACCTGAACCCCTTCACCGCCCAGCTGTCGGCGGCGACGCAGGTCGGCCGGTTCAACTACGAGTTCCTGACCCTGCCGTCCGCCGAGGACACCCAGCCCACGGGCGGTGTCGCGGAGTCGTGGAAGACCTCCGACGACAAGCTCACCTGGACCTTCACCATCCGCCAGGGGATGAAGTGGTCCGACGGCAAACCGGTCACGGCGGCCGATCCCGCCTACACCTTCCAGCGGATGCTCGACGACGAGAACGCCCGCACCGCGAACGGCAGCTACGTCAGCAACTTCGCGTCGGTGTCGGCGCCGGACGACAAGACGCTCGTCATCAAGACCAAGGCCCCGCAGTCGAGCATGACCTCGCTCGACGTGCCGATCGTGCCCAAGCACATCTGGGAGCCGATCAAGGACCTCAACGCCCCCTCGACCGACGAGATGGCGGTCGTCGGTGTGGGCAGCGGGCCGTACCTGCTGACCGAGTACAAGAAGAACGAGTTCGTGAAGTTCAAGGCGAACAAGGACTACTGGCGCGGCGCGCCCAAGGTCGACGAACTGCAGCTGCTGCAGTTCAAGGACGCCGAGGCCGCGGTGAACGCGCTCAAACAGGGCGAGGTCGACGTCATCAACCGGCTCACGCCGACGCAGTTCGACGCGCTCAAGAGCGAGAAGAACATCACCACGAACAAGGCGCCGGGCCGCCGGTACAACGAGCTCATCATCAACTTCGGCGTCAAGAACGTGCTCGACCAGCCGATCGGTGACGGGAACCCGATCCTCAAGGACCTCCGCGTCCGCAAGGCGATCGCGCAGGCCATCGACACCAAGACCATCGTCGAGAAGGTGATGAACGGGTACGGCCAGCCCGGGACCGGTGTCGTGCCGGCGATCTACAAGGCCTACACCTGGAGCCCGTCGGACGCGGAGAAGACCAAGTTCGACCTCGCGGCCGCGAACGCCACGCTCGATCAGGCGGGCTACGCCAAGGGACCGGACGGCATCCGCGTCGCTCCCGGCGGCGCGAAGCTGGAGTTCCGGCTCGCCGGCCACGCGAACCGGCCGTTCGACCAGCGCACCGCCCAGTTCGTCGGCGGCTGGCTCAAGGACATCGGCATCGGCGTCAAGCAGGAGCTCGTCTCCGACGACGAGCTGGACGATCGCACCACCGCGGGCAACTACGACCTCGCGATCTCCGGTTACGGCACCTCGCCCGACCCGGACTACGCGCTGAGCCTGAACACCTGCGCCGGCCGCCCGAACGCCCAGGGCAACGGCGGCAGCTCGGCGACGTTCTTCTGCGACCCGCGCTACGAGGACCTGTACAAGAAGCAGCTGACCGAGTTCGACCCGGCCAAGCGCGCCGAGATCGTCAAGCAGGCCCAGGCCGTCCTGGCGGGCGAGTACGTCGACGTCGTCCTGGACTACGACAACGTGCTCGAGGCCTACCGCTCGGACAAGTTCGCCTCGTTCACCAAGCAGCCGCAGCCCGACGGCGCGATCCTCGAGCAGTCCGGCTACTGGGGCGTCTACGGCGCCACTCCGGCCGAAGCGGCCGCGGCGGCGAACACCGAGGAAAGCAGCAACACCGGACTGTGGATCGGTATCGGCGCGGTCGTGCTCGTGGTGCTCGTCGGCGGCGGCGTGCTGCTCGGGCGGCGCGGCAAGTCGGCCGACGACCGGGAGTAAAGGACCGCGTTGACCGAAGCACTCAGTTCCCTCGATCAGTCCTCGGCGCTCGTCGATCCCGACGAGCGCCGGGGCGGGACCGGGACCGCCCGGTTCGTCCTCACGAAGATCGGCGAGGCGGTGGCCAGCCTCGTCCTGGTCGTCGTGCTCGGCTTCTTCCTGTTCCGGATGCTGCCCGGCGATCCGGTCCGGACCATGGTCCGCGACCGGCCGACCGACGCGAAGATGATGGCGGAACTACGCGAGCAGCTGGGCGTGGACAAGCCCCTGCTGGTGCAGTTCTGGGACTACGTCACCGGTCTGCTGACCGGCGACATGGGCCAGTCCTACATCCTCCGGCAGCCGGTCGCCGCCCTGATCGGTGAACGCCTGTGGCCGACCATCCTGCTCGTCGGCAGCGCGACGGTACTCGCGATCCTGCTCGGCCTGTGGCTCGGCATCCGGGCGGGGTGGCGGCGCGACAGCACCTTCGACCGCGTCCAGACCGGGGTCGCGCTCACGCTGTGGTCGGTCCCTCAGTTCTGGCTGGGGCTCATCCTGCTGGTCGCCACGAACGGGCTCTTCCCCAGCCGGGGCATGCACTCCCCGGACGTCGAACCCGGGTTCTTCTCAGAGGGCCTCGACGTCCTGCACCACCTGGTGCTGCCTTGCCTGACGTTGCTCGTGGTCTTCTACGCCCAGTACATGCTCGTGATGCGGTCGTCCCTCATCGGGGAGATGAACTCCGACTACCTCACCACCGCGCGGGCGAAGGGGTTGCGAGACGACCTGGTGCGGCGCAAGCACGCCGTGCCCAACGCGCTCCTGCCGACGGTCACGCTCATCTTCATCCAGTTCGGCATGGTGGTGTCCGGTGCGGTCTCGGTGGAGGCCGTGTTCAGCTGGCCTGGCCTCGGCCAGCTGCTCTACACGTCCCTCCAGGGGCCGGATCTTCCTCTCCTGCAAGGAGTTTTCGTGGTCCTGGCCGGTGCGGTCGTGGTGATGAACCTGTTCGCGGAACTGCTCTACCGCGTACTCGACCCGAGGGTGCGGACGGCATGACCACCACGGACAAACCGGGCACGATCGCCTGGCGCCGCCGCCGGGCGGCGGTGGCGAAACACTGGCGCGAGTTCGCGGCCAACAAGGCCGGGCTGACCGGACTGGTCTTCCTCGGCGTCATCACCGTGCTGGCGATCCTGGCGCCGGTCCTGACCGACGAGTCGGGGCTCGACGTCACCAAGGTCACCGGCCGTCCGCTGGAGCCCCCGAGCGCGCAGTTCTGGCTGGGCACCGACATCGACGGCCGATCCGTTCTCCTGATGACGTACTGGGGCGCGAGGATCTCCCTGCTCGTGGGGTTCTCCGCCGCGTTCCTGTCGGTGCTGATCGGGACGATCATCGGGATCGCGGCCGCGCATTTCGGTGGCTGGATCTCCAGTCTGCTGCTGCGGTTCACGGACTTCTTCCTGGTGCTGCCGTCGCTCGTGCTGGCCGTCGTACTGGCCGCGGTCCTCGACCGGAACACGGCGACCGTGATCATCGCCATCGGCGTCACCGCCTGGCCGAGTACCGCGCGGCTGGTCCGGGCGCAGACGCTGACCATCGAGAGCAGGCCGTACATCGAGCGCTCGAAGGCGTTGGGCGGCGGGCATCTGCACATCGTCGGCAAACACGTGCTGCCCGGCGTCATGCCGCTCGTGCTCGCCAACACCACCCTGGTCGTCGGCAACGCGGTCATCGCCGACGCCACCCTCGCCTTCCTGGGGGTCGGCGACCCGAACGCCATCTCGTGGGGCGCGATGCTGCAGGCCGCGCTCAACAACGGGGCCATCACCCGGGGTGCCTGGTGGAACCTGCTGCCACCGGGTATCGCGATCGTCGTGATCGTCCTCGCCTTCACCCTCGTCGGACGCGCGCTGGAGACCGTGCTGAACCCGCGCCTGAAGGGACAGCACTCATGAGCCCCTTGCTGGAACTGAAGAACCTCGGCGTCACCTACGCCACCGGAAGCGGCGAGGTCGCCGCCGTCCGTGGCGTCGACTTGGTGCTCGAACCCGGCGACACGCTCGGAGTGGCGGGGGAGTCGGGGTCGGGGAAGTCGACCGTCGCGATGAGCGTCCTGCGGCTGCTCCCTCGGTCGGCGAAGATCAGCGGCGAGATCCTGCTGGACGGCGAAGACGTCACGGCCATGAAGTGGGGCAGGCTGCGCGCGGTGCGCTGGGCCGGGGCCTCGATCGTGTTCCAGGGCGCGATGCACGCGCTCAACCCGGTCCGCAGGATCGGCGAGCAGATCGCCGAGCCGATCCGCTTGCACCCGCCCGGTGGCAAGGCACTCTCGGACGCCGCCGTCCAGGCCAAGGTCTCCGAACTGCTCGAACAGGTCGACCTGCCGCCCGGCCGGGCCGGGGCGTACCCGCACGAGCTGTCCGGCGGTCAGAAACAGCGCGTCATGATCGCGATGGCGCTCGCCTGCTCGCCGAGGCTGATCATCGCCGACGAGCCGACCACCGCACTCGACGTCATCGTCCAGGCCCAGGTGCTCGACCTGATGGGCAGGCTGGTCGCCGAGCAGGGGATCGGGCTGATCATGATCAGTCACGACCTGTCGGTTCTGGCCGCGACCTGCCGCCGGATCGCGGTCATGTACGACGGCGAGATCGTCGAGGAGCGGCCGAGCGCGGAGCTGATGAGCGCGCCGCGGCATGAGCACAGCAGGGCGCTGGCGGCCGCCTTCCCGACCGTCGGCGACCCGGTTTCGCGGTTCGCCCCGGCCACCAGCACGCCACTGCCGCCGGAACCGGACCGCGTCGGCGACCAGCCCGCGCTGCTGGAGGCCGAGGATCTGCGCGTCAGCTTCCGCGACCGCACCGGCAAACGGATCCACGCCGTCGCCGGGGTGAGCCTCCAGGTGCGGAAGGACGAGATCGTCGCGCTGGTCGGCCAGTCGGGATCGGGTAAGACGACGCTGGCCCGCACGCTGCTCGGGCTGCAGAAGCCCGACTCCGGCGCGGTGCGGTACGACGGTAAGCCGGTCCCGCTCGGCGGCGCCGGGCTGAAGGCGTACCGGCGGCAGGTCCAGCTGGTCCTGCAGGACCCGACCAGTGCGCTGAACCCGAACCACACGGTGTACGAGGCCGTCGCTGAGGGCCCGCGCATCCACGGCATGGGCGCGAACGAGCACGAGATCGTCGTCAAGGCCCTCGAAGCGGCCGAACTACGGCCCGCGGAGAAGTTCCTCGACCGGCTCCCGCACGAGCTGTCCGGCGGGCAGCGGCAGCGGGTGGTCATCGCGGGCGCGCTCGCGCTGAACCCCGGTGTGGTCGTGGCCGACGAACCGGTGGCGTCACTCGACGCGTCGGTACGGGGGGAGATCCTCGCGCTGCTGCTGCGCCTGCGGCGTGATCTGGGTCTCGCCGGCCTGGTGATCACCCACGACCTCGGGCTGGCCTGGAACATCGCCGACCGGGTCGCGGTCATGTACCGCGGGGAGCTGGTGGAGGTCGGTACCGTGGAAGAGGTCCTGCTGGACCCGAAACACGAGTACACGAAGTCGCTGCTCGCCGCGTTGCCGGGCGGTACCGCTCAGCGGGCGGCGGTGGACCGCTGACCGACGGGATTCCCGTGTCCGACGCGGGAAACACCCATTGCCGCGCACTCGCACAGGCGCGGTGTGTAACCTCCAATCTCGAAATGGCGACCACGACAGACCCCCAGCAGACGCCCTCGGCCGGTTCGCTCGGCGAGCGGCTCCGGGTGCCTTCCCGCTTCCCGTACCGCACGATCGCGATGGGAACCGTGGGCAGCACGCTGCTGATGCTGGCCGCGCTCGGCGCGGGCGGCATCCTCGTCCGTGACCCGATCCTGGGGCACGGACCGTTGTCGTGGATCCGCTACGGCCACGGTCGCATCCTGGCCAACACGATGCTCTACACCGGCTTCGCGCTGATCATCTGGGCGTGGGTGCGGCTGGGCCGCTACGCGCTCGCCGGCCGCATCGGCAGCCGTCCGATCGTGATCGCCGCGGCCTGCTGGATGGCGCCGCTGCTGGTCTCGCCGCCGCTGTTCACCCGCGACGTCTTCTCCTACCTCGCGCAGGGTGCCCAGCTGCTGCACGGGCTCGACCCGTACGCCAACGGCCCCGCCGAGCTGACCGTGCTGCCGGACGTCGTGCAGAACGTCCACCCGCTGTGGCAGACCACCCCCGCGCCGTACGGCCCGCTGTTCCTGCTGGTCGCGAAGGGGATCGTCTCGGTCACCGGCAACGACATGATCGCCGGGGTGATCGCGACCCGGCTGGTGCTGATGATCGGGCTGGCCGGGATGCTGTGGTCGCTGCCGCGGCTGGTCAAGCACCTGGGCGGCAAGCTGCCGATCACGCTGTGGCTCGCCATCGCCAGCCCGATGACGGTGATCCACCTGGTCGGCGGCCCGCACAACGATCTGCTGATGCTGGGCTTCCTCACCATCGGCGTGCTGGCCGCGCTGGAGCGCAAGCACGTCGTCGCGATCGTCCTGGTCACCATCGGCATGCTGATCAAGCCGACGGCGGCCTGGGCGCTGCCGTTCCTGGTCTGGGTGTGGGCCAACCACCTGCCCGGCGACCGCAAGGTGGTCAACTTCTTCCGCGCGGGCGCCGCGTCGGTCGGGATCTTCCTGCCGGTGTTCGTCGCGGGGACCTGGATCTCGCTCGGCTCGGTCAACCTCGGCTGGCTCACCGGGCTCAAGGCGCCGACGCTGATCGCGAACTGGATGAACTTCCCGACCGGGATCGGGGAGATCGTCTACTCGCTGGTGAACCTGGTGATCGACGTCGAGGTCTCGCCGTTCGTCACCGTGTTCCGGGCGATCGCGATGGTCGGCCTGTTCGTCTTCGCCGGCCGTCAATGGTGGCTCGCCCGCGACGGCGGCAACCCGGCGATCCACCGGATGGCGATCGTCCTGCTGGCCGGCGCGATCGTTCCGCCGCCCTCCCTGCCGTGGTACCTGACCTGGGGTTTCGTGGTCCTGTCCGCCTTCGAATGGCGTCGCCGGAACCTCGCGGTCGTCGTCGCGGTGTCGGTGTTCGTGACGCTGGTGTACTACCCGACGGGGGAGCAGGCGCTCTACGACTGGTGGTTCATGGCGGGCGTCGTCGCGGCCAGCGTCTACGCGGCCGCCTCGCTGCTGCGGCCGGATCCGCTGGGGATCATCGCGGCTTGGCGGGGGAAGCCGGTCGAGCAGTTCCTGCCTGCCGAGGCTCCGCGCTCCTGACCCTGGTCACGTCTCGTGAGTGGTAATGACGGTTCTAACCGTCATTACCACTCACGAGACCAAATTGTATAACGACCTATACGGCATGGCGACGGCGTTGTTGCCGTAGAACGGCAACAACGCCAAAAGAAGCTCAGGAAGCGCGCCAGCCTCGCCAAGCGTGGACCAAGGTGGTCACCACGGCATGCGGGGGTGGCTGCTCTTCGTACTGCGGATACTTCTCCCGCAGCAACCGCACGGGCAGCGCCTGCTCGTCGGGATCGGTCAGCACCCGGGCGATCCCGTCGGCCCGCGCCCACCACAACCCGGCCCAGTCCTCGTCGTACCGGTCGGTCAGGAAACTGACCACCGGGTTCTCGGCGATGTTCTTCAGCCGTCGCAACGCGGTCGTGCTCTTGGGTTTGTGATCGATCGCGAACGCCACCGAATCCCCTTCGACGACGAAGGTCACCGGGACCAGGTGGGGCACGCCGTCCGCCCCCGCCGTCGCCAGCCTCGCGATCCGCTCGCCCTCGAACCGCGCGCGGGCTTCCTCCGGGGACAACCGCATGCTTAGACGTTACGCCGCACGCGGAGCACGTTGTCCGAACGTGTGCCCGCCTGCCCCTCCGGTCCCGGGAAGTCGCGTGCGACCACGTCCTGCACTTCCACCGCCCATTCGCTTTCGTCCAGGGTCAATGCTTCGAGGACTTCGGCGGGTGTCGGGAAGTGGATGTGTTCGTGCGGCGGCTCCTCCATCCAGGTCGGCCAGCCCGCGTGGCCGGCGACCACGAGCGTCCCGCCGGGGGCGACCGCTTCGGCGGCGCGGCGGAGCGCCTTGTCCCGTTCGCCGTCCTCCTCGACGGGGGAGTGGAAGAACTGCGCCGAAACGAGGTCGAAGCTCCCCTCGGGGAACGACACCGCGAGGTCGTGGCGTTCCCACACGATGCCCTCGACACCGGCCTCGGCCGCATGTCCGGCGGCACGCTTCAGTGCGGTTTCGGAGATGTCGACGGCGGTGACCCGCCATCCCTGCCGTGCGAGCCAGATCGCGTCGCCACCCTCGCCGCAGCCGAGGTCGAGTGCGGTGCCCGGAGTCAGCGCGGCGACCTCGCGCTCCAGCAGCGGGTTCACCTTCCCGCTCCAGACCTGGTCCTTGTCCCGATAGAAGTCTTCCCAGAACTGCCGTGTGGAATCCATGTCCGGAACGATGCACGCGCGCCGGCCGGAACCGCCAGTTCCGTTGCCGTTATGGCAAAATCCGCAGTATGCCCCGGTCGGCGTCGAGGGTCGCCCGCGCGCCGAGGGGGATGGTCGGTGACGCCGGGACGTGCCCGAAGCCGAAGTCCCACACCGTCGGCACGCCGAGCGGGCCCAGCCGGTCGAGCATCAGGTGGCGGATCGGCCCGGGGGCGCCGCATCCCTCCCATGAGCCCAGCACGATGCCCCGGACGCCGTCGAACCAGCCGGATCGCAGCAGCTGGGTCAGCATCCGGTCGATCCGGTACGGATACTCGGTGACGTCCTCCAGCAGCACGATCGCGTCATGCGCCGAACCCGCTTCCGGAGTGCCGAGGCCTGAGGCCAGCAGCGCGAGGTTGCCGCCGACGAGCGTGCCGGTCGCGGTGCCCGGAACCAGTGGTGACGCCGTCGGCGACGCGATCGTCCGTACCCCGTCCGGTTCGAACAACGACAGCCGCAGGTGTTCGGCGGCCGCCGCGTCGAACAGGGTGGTCGCGGGCATGGGGGAGAACAGGGTCTCCAGTCCCAAGTGGACGTTCACCGCCCGGTGCAGCGCGGTCACGTCGCTGCTCCCGGCGAACATCTTCGGCCCGGCCGTGCGCAACGCCGCCCAGTCGACGAGGTCGAGCATCCGCTGGGAGCCGTAGCCGCCGCGGGCGGCGAGGACACAGGTGACGCGGGGGTCGAGCCAGGCCCGCGTGAACTCGGCGGCCCGCGCCTCGTCGGGGGCGGAGAGGTAGCCGTCGAGGGCGGCGCGGACACACTCGCCGACGCCGACCTCGACACCCCAGCCGCGCAGTACCGGCAGCGCCTTCTCGACGAGGTCCGCCGGGACCGGGCCCGCGGGGGCGACCAGGGCGATCGTGTCGCCCGGTCGCGTCTTCGGCGGCCTCACCGGCTGAGCCGGAGCTTCGGCACGCCGGGTGTCTCGAAGCCGAAGACCTGGCCGTAGAAGGACAACTCCGCTTCGAGAGCGGCGACGATGGTCTCCGCCTTCCGGAAGCCGTGCTGTTCGCCCTCGAACTTCAGGTAGGCGTGGTCGATTCCCCGGCCGGCCAGTCCGGCGACGAACCGGTCCGCCTGTTCGGGCGGGCAGATCTCGTCCTCGACGCCCTGCAGGAACAGCAACGGCCCGGCGACGGTGCCGGCGTTGTGGATGGGGGAGCGGTCCCGGTAACGCTGTTCGGTCTCCGGCAGCGGTCCGATCAGTCCATCGAGGTACCGGGATTCGAAGTCGTGTGTCTCGCCGCCGTCGCCGGTCCACTGGTAGAGGTCGAGGATCGGGTACATGACGGTGCCCGCGCGGTAGGTGGTCGTGGTGGTCAGCGAGGCGGCGGAGGTGTACCCGCCCGCGCTGCCGCCGCGGATGGCCAGCCGGTCGCCGTCGACGGTGCCTTCGGCGGCGAGGGCTTCGGCGACGGTGACGCAGTCCGCGACGTCGACGACACCCCAGCGTTCGCGAAGGCGTTCGCGGTAAGCGCGCCCGTAGCCGGTCGAGCCGCCGTAGTTCACCGTGACGACGGCGAGGCCGCGGCTGGTGAAGTAGGCGATCTCGAAGTCGAGCACCGCGCTGTCGCGGCCGGTCGGCCCGCCGTGCGGGTAGACCAGCAGCGGCGGTCGTTCGCCGTTCGGCGCGGCGAACCCGGCGTTGGCGGGCAGGTAGACGAAGGCGGGGATCTGGTCGCCGTCGTCGGTCTTGAAGATCCGTTCCACTGGCTTCGACAGGTAGCCCGGCGACGGCGGTTCGGGTGCCGACGCGAGTTCGGTCATCGTCCCGCCGCCGAGGTCGACCTTCACGACGGCGCCTTCCCGTTCCGGTCCGGCGGCGACTCCGACGACACTGCCCTCGTGGACGGCGAAACCGTTGGTGGACCACGCGGTCAGGCCGTCGGCGGCCGCGACCGGCGTCACTTCCCGCGTCGCTTCGTCGAGGACGGCGAGCCTGCCCGACGCGATGACGGCGAACCGGCCCTCGCCGAGCGGCGCGAACCAGCGGGCGCCGAGTTTCCACATCGCGCCGCCGATCTCCTGCTCCACGGGTGCCAGGTTCGTGAGCCCGCCGTCGAGCCCGACTCGGTGCAGGTTCCACCAGCCGTCCGGATCCAGCAGTGCCAGCAGCGTCTCGGCGGACTCCCATTCGACCTGGCAGACGGCGACGTCGGCCGCGCCCGCGAGGACACGGTGGGGCCCGAACGTTCCGTCTTCGCGGACCTCGGCGACGCACAGTTCCGTGCCGTCCCAAGGCATCGCGGGATGGTTCCAGCCGAGCCACGCCGCCCGCGCGCCGTCGGGCGACAGGTGGGGCGCGGTGAGGAAGTGGTGGCTCGCGGACAGGACCCGTTCCGGGCCGCCGTCGAGGGGGAGGGCGATGAGGTCCCGGGCGATGTCGACGCGGCGGGGGCCGGTGCTGCGTTCGCGGACCAGCCACACTTCACCGGGACGGCCGGGCCGGAGATCGCTGTAGCGGATCCCGTGCCGGGTCGCGGGTTCCGGTGTGAGGGGGATCGTCTCGCCGGTGGTCAGGTCGCGGCGGTAGACCCGCTGATCCGCCCAGTGGGTGAAGACGAGGACGTCGCCGGACACCAGCCAGGGGCGGCCGCCGTACTCGTGCACGCGGTTACGGACGTTCCACGGAGCGGGAAGGACGTCTTCGACCGTGCCGTCCGCGCGTGACCGCACGAGGGTGACGCGGCCGCCTTCCCCGGTTCTGAGTTCGGCCCACCAGACCTCGTTGCCGGCCGTGCCGAGCCATTGCGCGCTGACTCCCGACGCCGCGACATCGGCGGCCGACAGGGGAGATGTCCAGGTGCCATAAGGGGCGATCTCAACCACGGCTGAAGACTAGGTTCGCCCCTTTGCCCGCCGTGGCCCGGGGCACACCGTGCCTCACCGGTTTCGCCCTTGGCGGAACCGGTGGGGCGGCGGATGCCGATCATGGGGCCGTGGCCTAGGGTCAAAGGTGCCATGTCTCGCGTAATCCACGTCTTCCGCCAGCCCGACCGGTTCGTCGCCGGGACCGTCGGTGAGCCCGGCGACCGCACGTTCTACCTCCAGGCGTCCGAGGACGTCCGCACGATCAGTGTGACGATCGAAAAACAGCAGGTCGTGGTCTTGGCCGAAAGGCTCAGCTCGCTGCTGGAAGAGGTCGCCAGCCGGTTCGGCGCGGATGTACCGGACGACGCGCCCGACGAGCTTCTCGACGTCGACCCCTTGACCGTCCCGGTCGAGGAGGAGTTCCGCGTCGGCACGATGGGGCTCGGCTGGGACGCCGACAGCAGTGCCGTCGTCATCGAACTGCTCGCGATGACCGAAGGCGAGGTGGACGAGACGGTCGTTCTGGACGACACCGAGGAGGGGCCGGACGCGGTCCGCGTCTTCCTGTCGCCCGGCGCGGCGCGTGCGTTCGCCGAACGTGCCGACAGGGTGGTCAACGCCGGCCGCAAGCCGTGCCCGCTGTGTGCCGAGCCGCTCGACCCAGCGGGGCATATCTGCCCGCGGCAGAACGGGTACCGGCGCGACGTCGACGTCCTCGAGGACTGACCCGGTGACGGAGACTTCGCGGGAGCTGGTGACGCGCGGCAAGATCGACGTCGAAGGCAGGCTCGTCGACGCCTCCAACGTCACGCTCTTCGGCAAGATCGAACTCGACGGCGTGACAGGCAATGTGGTGTACAAGCCGGTGTCGGGTGAGCGGCCGCTGTGGGACTTCCCGGACGGGACGCTGGCCGGTCGTGAGGTCGCGACGGCCATGGTGGCCGAGGCCGCCGGACTCGGCGCGATCCCGCCGACGGTGCTGCGTGACGGGCCGTTCGGTCCGGGCATGGTGCAGCTGTGGATCGAGACCACCGATGAGGAACTGGTCGACGTCCGCTCCCCGGAGAGTCTTCCGGACGACTGGCGCGTCGTGTTGCACGCGCACGACCGCGACGGTGAGCCCGCGGTGCTCGCGCACGCGGACCGGCCGGGCATGCGGGAACTGGCCGTCCTCGACATCGTGGTCAACAACACCGACCGCAAGGGCGGGCATGTGCTCGCCGGGGTGGACGGCCGGATCTACGGCGTCGACCACGGGATCTGCCTGCACACCGATCCGAAACTGCGGACGGTGCTGTGGGGGTGGATCGGCGAGCGGCTCACCGAGGCCGAGGTCGGCAAGTTGCGTGGCCTGCGTGAGCGGCTCGACGGCGAACTGGGCGAGGCGCTGAGCGAGCATCTCACCGGTTTCGAGATCCGCGCGCTGGCCGAACGGACCGATCTGCTGCTGGCCGAGGGTGTGTTCCCGGAGCCGGGTGACGACTGGCGCGCCATCCCGTGGCCGCTGTTCTGATCGACGATCAGGCCCGTGCGCGCCTGATCACGCGATTCGGCGGAGACGCCGCGGACTGGTGCGACGCGCTGCCCGCACTTGTGGCGCGGCTGGCGGAGCAGTGGGGTCTCACCGTCCTGGACGCGAAACCGGGTAACACCGGTCGTACGCTGATCTGCGCCGGGGACGACGGCGCCAAGAAGGTTCTCAAGCTGACCCCCGATCGCACCATCGCCGAGTCCGAGGCCGCCGCGTTGCGGGCGTGGGACGGCTGCTCTCGCGTCGTTCAGGTCCTCGCCACCGAACTCGCCAACGGGGCGATCCTGATGGAAGGCATCGATCCCGGTACGGAGCTGCGGGAGTCGGGGGTACACGTCCCCTGGCCCGAGGTCGGCGACCTGCTGACCCAGATCCACTCGGTGACCCCGCCCGCCGGTTTCTCGACGCTCGAAGACCGTGTCACCTTCATGTACGGGCTCGCGGAGCGCGGGCTGCGCGGCTCGGTGGCCGAAGCCACCCTTTCTATGGAGACGCTCGATCGCGCCCGGCTGCGGGCGCTCGCCCTCGCGACCGACGGCGGAGGGCACTCGATCGTGCATGGCGACCTGCATCCGGGCAACGTCCTCGACGGCGGGCCGGGCCGTGGCGCTGTCGCCATCGACCCCCGTCCGAGCGTCGGCGACCCGGCGTTCGACCTCGCCGACTGGGTCACCCTGCCGATGCTCGACGGCGGCACGCTGGAGGACGGCTTCGACGCGATCGCGCCGCATCTGCCCGGGTTCGACGCCGGCCGGGTCCGCGCGTGGTGTGTCACGCTCTCGCCGTTGTTCGTGATGCGCCCGCTGGAACGCGGTGAGCGGACCCCGTTCGTCGAAGCGATGTTGCGGATGGCCGCCTGACCGGCGTGGCGGGGAGACGCGGGACCCGGGCGCCGCTAGCGTCGTCCGCCGTGCGCTCTCATTCGTATGACGACGTGCTGTCCGGGCCGCGCAAGCGGAAGGTCCCCGAGGTGCCGGCCGAACCGGGGCTCGTGGTCGAAGACCCGGCCAGCGGGTACTGCGGCGCCGTGGTGAAGATCGAGTACGGCAATGTCGTGCTGGAGGACAGGCACGGCAGGCACCGCGTGTTCCCGCTGAATCCCGCCGGGTTCCTGCTGGAGGGCAAACCGGTGACACTGGTGCCGGCCAAGGCCGCCCTGAAGGCGCCTGCCAGGCAGATCTCCGCGTCGGGTTCGGTCCGCGTCCAAGGCCACAAGGCGCGGGTCGCGCGGGATTCGCGGATCTGGGTCGAGGGCAAGCACGACGCGGAACTGGTCGAACGGGTCTGGGGGCACGACCTGCGGGTCGAAGGCGTCGTGGTGGAACCACTCGATGGGGTGGACGTGCTGTCCGATCGGATCGGCGAGTTCGGCACCGGTCCCGGCCGCCGTCTCGGTGTGCTGGTCGACCACCTGGTCGCGGGGAGCAAGGAGTCCCGGATCGTCGACGGGATCCGCGACGAGAACGTGCTGATCACCGGGCATCCGTACATCGACATCTGGGAGGCCGTGAAGCCGTCGGTGGTCGGGATCCGTGCCTGGCCGAAGATCCCGCGTGGCACGGAGTGGAAACAGGGTGTCTGCGACGCGCTCGGCTGGGGTGAGCCGTATGAGGGCTGGCAGCGGGTCCTGGCGGCGGTCGGGAGCTACCGGGATCTGGAAACACCGCTGATCGGAGCGGTGGAGAGGCTCATCGACTTCGTCAGCGCTCCGGGCGATGAGTCCTGAATGACCGGTTTGCGTGAGGTCACTCAAGGTCACGCGTCGGTCACGTCGGTTTCGCTTCTTCGGTATGGATCGACGCGATCTGGGAGCATGAACGCATGACAGGCGCGCTCATCTGGCTGATCGCCGGCATCCTCTTGATCATCGCCGAGCTGCTCTCGGGCGACCTGTTCCTGCTCATGGTCGGCGCCGGAGCCCTGTTCGGGGCCGGCTCCGCCGCGCTGACCGGGAACCCGTTCATCGACGTCGCGGTGTTCGCCGTCGCGTCGGTCGGGATGCTCGCCCTCGTCCGCCCCACCCTCAAGCGCCGGTTCCTCGCGGGACCGGACATCAAGACCAACACCGACGCGCTGATCGGCGCGCGAGCGGTAGTAGTGTCCACTGTGGACATCGAAGCCGGTCAGGTGAAGCTGGCCGGTGACGTCTGGTCGGCACGGAGTATCAGCGAAGGGGAACCGATCGCCCCCGGTACGTCGGTGACGGTCGTCGAGATCTCGGGCGCCACGGCGGTCGTCTCGGCCGAGTTGTGAGCCGGGCGGCCGTGCAGCAACAGGTTTCTACGTAAGGGGAAGGTAGTTGTCAGAGTCAGTGGTGTTCATCGTCGTCGGACTGCTCGCGTTGTTCGTGGTCGTCGTCGTGGTCAAGGCGATCATGGTGGTGCCGCAGGCGCAGTCCGCTGTGATCGAACGGCTGGGCCGGTTCCGGACGGTGGCTTCTCCCGGCCTGACGTTTCTGGTGCCCTTCCTGGACAAGGTGCGGGCGCGGATCGACCTCCGCGAGCAGGTCGTCTCCTTCCCGCCCCAGCCGGTGATCACCGAGGACAACCTGACCGTGTCGATCGACACGGTCGTGTACTTCCAGGTGACGGACTCGCGGGCCGCGGTCTACGAGATCTCGAACTACATCGTCGGTGTCGAGCAGCTGACCACCACGACGCTGCGAAACGTCGTCGGTGGCATGAGCCTCGAGCAGACGCTGACCTCGCGTGACTCGATCAACAGCCAGCTGCGCGGCGTGCTCGACGAGGCCACCGGCCGCTGGGGCATCCGCGTCGCGCGAGTCGAGCTGAAGGCGATCGACCCGCCGCCCTCCATCCAGGATTCGATGGAGAAGCAGATGCGTGCCGACCGTGAGAAGCGCGCCATGATCCTGACCGCCGAAGGTCAGCGTGAGTCGGCGATCAAGACCGCGGAAGGTCAGAAGCAGAGCCAGATCCTCGCGGCCGAAGGTGCCAAGCAGGCGGCGATCCTGAGCGCGGAGGCCGAGCGGCAGTCGCGGATCCTGCGGGCGCAGGGTGAACGCGCCGCCCGGTACCTGCAGGCGCAGGGTCAGGCGAAGGCCATCGAGAAGGTCTTCGCGGCGATCAAGGCCGGACGTCCGACTCCCGAGGTCCTGGCGTATCAGTACCTGCAGACCCTGCCGCAGATGGCGCAGGGCGACGCGAACAAGGTCTGGATGATCCCGAGCGACTACGGCAAGGCGCTGGAAGGCTTCGCCCGCGCGCTCGGTGCCCCGGGCGACGACGGCGTGTTCCGTTACGAGCCGCCGAAGGAAGACGTCGTCGAGAAGCCGGACCTGGAGGACGAAGAGGTCCAGGGCTGGTTCGACACCTCCAGCGACCCGAAGGTCGCCGAGGCCGTCGCGGCCGCGGAAGCCGTGGCGCGCAAAGAGGTCCCGGCCCTGGGTGTCGCGACGCCGCGGCAGGAGCCGCCCGCTCCGCGCCAGGTTCCCAAGGCCGCGCCCGCCCCGGAGCCGGAGGCCGCCCCGGAACCGCCGCAGCAGCAGGCCCCGCCCTCTCAGTTGCCGCAGCCGCAGCCGCCGACCGCTCCGCCGGGAGGCCCGTACCAGGGTCCTCCGGGACGGGCGCCGGGTGGCAGCGGCCCGTTCCCGCAGCAGGGTCCGTTCGGCGGACCGCAGGGTGGGCCGCCGCCGCAGCGCTGAGCCAGGATCCGACCAAGGGCCGTGCCGGACTTTCGTCCGGTGCGGCCCTTTTCGTTGCCAGGGACTGGACCTCCAGCCTGATCGAGGTCGCATAGTGCGGGACATGAAGCGACCGACCTTCGATGTACGGGGATTCCTCGGCGAACGCGAGCGACCCGCCAGCGTCGCCACCACGACGAGTCGTGGCAACCCGGCCTTGGCGATGATGTGGTTCGTGGCCGAGGAGAACCGGTTGTGGTTCCACACTCCGGAGGCCGGCGATCGCCCGGCACCCTTCCTCGACGCGGCTCGTCTCGGCCGGGACGTCGCGGTCATGGTCGCGACCTTCGCTCCGCCGGACGACGTCCGCCAGATCCGGATGACCGGTCCGGCACGACTCGAACGCAAGGACGTGCGGCGGATCCGCCGGATCTACGAGCGCTACATCCCGGCCTGGACCGGAACCTGGGCGGCGCACGCGGCCTCGCCGGAGGCGGTGCTGTGGTCGATGACGCCGGACCGCGGGATGGCCGTGGAGTATCCAGGACTGGAGAACACGCCGGTTTTCCGCTGGTCAAGCGCTGTCGAGTACGCCCGCATCGGTGGCTGAGCAGGACCCGGCGAGTTCATGCTCGGCTGTGCTTGCGGGGTTCGAGTGTGGAGGTTTTGGGACGTTCAACGTCCCAAAACCTCCACACTCGAGAAGCCTCCACACTCGAGGTGCGCGGGGTTCCGGTCATGCCGCCGGAGAAGTCACCGTCACGCCCGCATCGGAGCCTGAGCGGATCAGCGTGCCCGTCCTTCGCCACCGGCGGACGGCTTCACCGGCTCTGTCGCGCCACCGAAGGCTTCCGCCACGGCACGGACACGGAGTTCTTCGAGTTCGTCGATCTGCCGCCGGGCCCGGTCGATCAGATCGTCCAGCCGTCCGGCGTCGAGCCGGGGATCGGTGCCGGCGCGCGCCCGCAGGGTCCGCCAGCCGGCCGCCTTGCCCTCGACGCCCAGACGCAGCATTTCGAGTTCCTCGACGCGGCTCAGCGGGGATCGCGACACCAGCCGTCCGTTCGGCTTGAGGCGGGCCAGCTTTTCCCCGGCCCACGCCGCGATCGTCTTGTACTGCCGGACCGGGACCTCGAGCGCGGCCATGCAGGTGAGCAGCGCGTTGCGGTCGTCGGCGATCTCGTCGGCGAGCCTGCTCAGTACCGCTTCCCCGCGGTGGCCGCGTTCCGCCCCGGCGAGCCGTTTGGCGAGTTCGGTGCCGGCGGTGGCGCCGGCCAGATGGTCGTTGAGGTAGATCCCGAGCAAGGCGGGATCGGCGGATGTAGGGGCCATGGCCGGGGCATACCCCTTCCGGGTCGGCCGAAACCACCGGCGATTGGAGGCCGCGGCACGCGGGTACCCGGGGAGATCAACAACGACCCCTGGCGCGAGGAGGATGCCGCATGCGGCCGACCGACCCGGAGACCGTGGACGTACTGGGCGTCCCGTTCCCCAAGCCGATGCGGACGGCTGCGCGGGTCGCGCGCGGGCTCGCCGGACTGGCGCTCGTACCGTTCGAAGGAATCCCCGGGCGCGGCCCGCGCCGCGCGGTCTGGTCGTGTCCCGGCAAGCTCTACATCGAGACGCACGGCGTCAAGGGACCGGACGGCGCCCGCGTTGCCCGGCGCGTCGAACGGGCACTGACCGAAATCCCCGGGGTGCGGTGGGCGCAGGTGAACGCGCCGACGTCGCGGGTGGTGGTCGCGGTCGGGGAGCCCGCGCCGCGACGGCTGGACCTGGTCCGCGCGGTCGAACGAGCCGAGTCGGAGCCGTCCTGTGAGGCCGAGCGGATCGAGGAGGACGAACTCCACCATCCGGCCGACGGCGCGAAGGCGACGCGGCTCCCGTCCACACTCGCCGCCGACGTGGCGGGCCTGGTGCTGTCGGCGGCTTCGAAGATCATGCCGTGGGCACCGTTGCCGACCGAGGTGGCCGCGCTGGCGTCGGTCGTCGATCTGCATCCGAAGCTGCGTGCCCTGGCGGACCGGAAACTCCGCGGACACGAGCGGGCGGACTCGGCCACGTCGATCGGGGCGGCGCTGGCACACGGGTTGGCAGCCCGCAGCGAGGGCACGGTGCTGGACATCATGGTCCGCGGCACCCAGTGGCGGGAGGCCAAGGCGCACAAGCGTGCCTGGTGCGAGGCCGAGTCGCGGCTGGTGCGGCAACGCGAGCACGCCGGCGCGGAGTCGGTGGTGGGCGACCGGCCGCGGCCGCTCCCGGAAAGCGCGGCGGACCTTCACTCGCGCCGGTCCATGGCGGCAGGGGCGGCCGCCGCCGCGGTGACTCTGCCCTTCGCCGGGCCGAGGCGGGCCGCCGCCGTCGGGTTCTCGGCCCTGCCGAAGGCGCCGTCGAACGGCATGGCGGCCTTTTCCGCTCAACTGGGCCAAGTTCTGGCCCGGCGCGGCACGCTGGTGATGGACCGGTCCGTGCTGCGGAGGCTGGACCTTCTCGACACGCTGGTCATCGACACGGCGGCACTCGGTGCCGGGAGGAACGTGCTCAGCGATCTGGTGCCCTTGCCGGGCAGCGAGCCGGGGGAGTTGACCGCCGTCGCCTTCGGCTTGTTCGATCAGGAGAAACCCGAGGTGGTCCGGCGTGACGGCGACTGGGTCCTCGGGCCGGTCGACGAGCTGGACCTCACGGGGCGCAAGGGAGCCCGCGAACGACAGCGGATGGTGGACCAGGGCGCGTCCGTCGTGCTGGGCCTGGCCCGCGACGGGCATCTGCAGGGGCTGCTGGCCGTCGCCGAAGAACTCTCGCCGGACGTCGACGCCCTGTCCTCGGCGGCCGACGCGGCCGGTCTGCGGGTGGTCCAGACCGAGGGCGGCGACGGGTTGCTCGACGACGTCCGGCGACTCCAAGCCGACGGACGTGTGGTCATGCTCGTCTCCGGCGACCGGCGGGCCCTGGGGGCCGCCGACTGCGGGATCGGCGTACACGACGACGGCACCCCGCCACCGTGGGGCGCGCATCTGCTGGTCAAGCGCGACATCGGCACCGCCGTCCTGCTCGTCGAAGCGGTCACCGCGGCCCGGACCGTCGTGCGCGACTCGACCCGTTTCGCGACCATCGCGAGCGGCATCGGCGCGGTGACCGCCCTCAGCGCCCGGCGCAAGCCCGCCGCCGGCAGCCTCCGCGCGGTGAACGCCGGAGCCCTCATGGCGTTCAGCGACGGGATCTGGCGGGCACGGAACCTCACCGGCGCACGGAAAACGGCTCAGGCGGCCCGCGTCGCACCGCCGTGGCATCTGATGCCCGCCGAACTCGTCCTCGACCGGCTCGGCTCGGACCCGCGTGGTCTCGCGGCGGACGAGGCGCGGCGGCGTGCCCCGGCGGGACGCGCGGGGGGAGGAGGCGGCGCGACCACGAGCGTCGCCAAGGCTTTCCTCGCCGAGCTGTCCAATCCCCTGACCCCGGTACTGGCGGGCGGGGCGGCGGTTTCGGCCGCGGTCGGTTCCCCGGTCGACGCCGCGCTGGTCGCCGGGATCGTCGGGGTGTCCGCGTTGATCGGCAGCGCGCAGCAGGTCCACACCGAACGCGCGCTGGCCGGGCTGTTCGAGCGGTCCGCCACCGTGACCACCGTCGTGCGGGACGGCTCGGAACAGCGCGTCATCGCCGACGACCTGGTGCGCGGCGACGTCGTCTCGCTGCGTTCCGGTGACGTCGTGCCCGCGGATTGCCGGGTCCTGGAGGCGACCGGCGCGGAGCTGGACGAATCGTCACTGACCGGCGAATCGCTGCCGGTGGCCAAGGATCCGTCCCCGGTGGTGGCCGCGGAGCTCGCCGAGCGGACGTCGATGCTCTACGAGGGCACCACGGTCGCCGCCGGGAAGGTGACCGCCGTGGTCGTCGCGACCGGCGACCAGACCGAAGTCGGGCGGGGACTGGCCGCCGCGCGGGGCGCCGCACCCGAGACCGGCGTCGAAACCCGGCTCGCGTCGCTCACCAAACAGGCCCTGCCGGTCGCGGCCGGCTCGGCGGCCGCCGTCGCGGGCGCGGGCCTGATCCGGGGCGTCCCGTTGCGCGAAAGCCTCGGCGCCGCGGTGAATCTCGCGGTCGCGTCGGTGCCGGAAGGCCTGCCGTTCCTGGTCAACGCCGCGCAGCTGGCCGCCGCCCGCAGGCTTGCCGACCACGGCGCGCTCGTCCGCAATCCCCGCACCATCGAAGCGCTGGGGCGGGTCGACGTCCTGTGCTTCGACAAGACCGGCACGCTCACCGAAGGCAGGCTCAGCGTCACCCGGATCGACGACGGGCGCGGCAGCGCGGAGATCTCACGGCTGCGCGAGAGCCATCGCGCGATCCTGACCGCCGCCGTCCGCGCGACACCCCGGGCGAAGAACCCGGAGGAGCTGCCGCATCATACGGATCAGGCGGTCCTCGAAGGCGGTCTGTCCGCGGGGGTGGACGCCGGCGACTGGGAGAAGATCGCCGCGGTCCCGTTCGAGCCGTCCCGCGGATTCCACGCCACCAACGGGACGCTCGGCGGACGGAACCTGTTGTGCGTCAAGGGCGCGCCGGAGGTAGTCGTACCGCGCTGCGCCCGTCACGGCGGCAAGCCGATCGGTCCCGGAACCCGCAAACGGCTGGAAAAACGGATGGAACGGCTGGCCTCCTCCGGGCATCGTGTCCTCGCCGTCGCCGAGCGGACGGTGTCCACAAAGGACATCTCCGAGGACGACGTCGCCGATCTCGAGCTGCTGGGGTTCGTCGCCCTGGCGGATCCGGTGCGCGACAGCGCCGCACCCGCCGCGGAAAGGCTGCGCGAGGCCGGGGTCCGCACGGTGATGATCACCGGCGACCATCCGGCCACCGGTGAGGCCGTCTCCGAGGAGATCACCGGCCGCAACGGCGACACCAAGGTGCTCACCGGCGCCCGGATCGACGAACTCGCCGACGCCGACCTCGACGGCGAACTCGCCGACGCCGACGTGATCGCCCGGTGCAGCCCCGCGCAGAAGGTGCGGATCATCCAGGCGTACCAGCGCATCGGCCGGGTCGTCGCGATGACCGGCGACGGCGCGAACGACGCGCCCGCGATCCGGCTCGCCGACGTCGGGATCGCGCTCGGGCAACGCGGTACGCCCGCAGCGAGGGCGGCCGCAGACCTCGTCGTCACCGACGACCGGCTGGAGACGATCGTCGCCGCGATGATCGAAGGCCGGGCGATGTGGGCGTCGGTGCGGGAAGCGCTCGGCATCCTGCTCGGCGGGAACCTGGGGGAGATCGCGTTCACCGTGCTCGGTTCCGCCGTCACCGGGCGGTCCCCGCTCACCGCGCGTCAGCTGCTGCTGATGAACCTGCTCACCGATCTGGCGCCCGCCTTGGCCATCGCGCTGAGCAGGCCGGATGGCGAGGCGGTGCCGGATCTGCTGCGGGAGGGCCCGAGTGCCTCGCTCGGCAAGGCGCTGCGGCGGGACATCACCACGCGGGCAGTGACGACGACGCTGGGGGCGTCGACCGCGTGGACCCTGGCGCGGCTGACCGGCAGGCGGCGGCGCGCGAGCACCGTCGCGCTCGCCTCGCTGATCGGTACGCAGCTCGGGCAGACGCTGCTGATCGGCGGACGCGACCGTACCGTGCTGGCCGCGGGACTGGGTTCCGCGGCGCTGCTGGCCGTGCTGATCCAGACGCCCGGTGTCAGCCAGTTCTTCGGCTGCACGCCGCTCGGTCCGATCGGATGGGGCATCGCGCTGGGAAGCGCCGGCGCGGCGAGTGCCGGCGGGCTGCTGCTCGGACGCCGCCGAGTTGACACGTAGGAAATCTCCTACATATTGTCGCGGCATGAACATCAACCGGATCCAGTTCCTCACCGTGCCGGTCACCGATCTGGCGCGGGCGCAGGACTTCTACGTCGGCAAGCTCGGGTTCGACCTGCTCGTCGACGTCAGCGGCCCGCACGGACGGTTCGTCATGGTCGGCCCGAAGGGGGCGGAAACCGGGATCGTCCTGGTCGACCGCCCCGTCGGCGGACTCGATCACGACGCGCGCGTGCACTTCCAGCTGAGCACCGCCGACGTCGACGCCGATATCGAGGAGCTTCGCGCCCAGGGCCTCGACGTCGGTGACGCCGAGGAGATGCCGTGGGGACGTGTGACCTCGCTGAAGGACCCCGACGGCAACGCGATGGGGCTGCTCGAACCGTCGGGTTACGGCGACTGGCCACGCTGATGCCGGTCAACGACGACGTCTTCGCCGCCCTCGCCAACCCGGCCCGGCGGGAGGTTCTCGGCATCCTCCTCGAAGGCCCGCGGGCGGCGGGGGATATCGCCGAACGCTTCGACATGCGGCGGCCGAGCCTGTCGGAACACCTCCGGGTGCTGCGGGAAGCCGGGCTCGTCCGCGAAGAACGGCAGGGCCGCAACCGGGTCTACTCGCTGGAAGCGGGGCCGCTGCGAGAGGTATCCGACTGGCTCTCGCCGTACGAGCGGTACTGGCGCGGCAAACTCGGCGGTCTGAGTCGGCTGCTGGACGAGGAGGAGTTCTGAACGGCGAAGATCCGACGGCCATCCACGTCGACCAGTTTCTCGGGCATCCGCCGCGCAAGGTGTGGCGCGCACTGACCGAACCGGCTCTGCTGGAACGCTGGCTGCGGATGCCGAACGACATCAAACCCGTGGTGGGCCACCGGTTCGAACTGCTCGCGGATCCGGTCCCCGCGGCCGGGTTCGCGGGCGGGCCGGTCGCCTGCGAGGTGCTGGCCGTCGAGCCGGAGCGGTTGCTCAGCATCGCCTGGGGTCCTGAATGGACGGTCACCTGGCGGCTGGAACCCGAAGGCCGGGGCACGCGGCTCTTCCTCAGTCACGAGGGCTTCGACCCCGACGACGAGTTCCAGCGGATGTCACGCCGGATCATGGGCGGCGGCTGGCGCACCGGCGTCCCGAAGGCGCTGGCACGGGTGCTGGCCGAAATGCCCGACGAGTAGGCGACCGCGTCTCGTGAGTGGTAATGACGGTTAGAACCGTCATTACCACTCACGAGACCGTGGCACACCGGCTCTGGACATCGGGTCTAGGATCCCCGCTGTGACGGACGAGAAACCGCTCCGAGCCGATGCCCGCCGTAACCGGACCCGGGTGTTGGAGGCCGCGGAGCGCGTCTTCACCGCCAAGGGCACCAGTGCGCCCACCGAGGAGGTCGCCCGCGAGGCAGGCGTCGGGGTCGGCACGGTGTTCCGGCACTTCCCGACGAAGGAAGCCCTGCTGGAGGCCGTTCTCTTCGCGCGGCTTCACCGCTTCGCCGACGAAGCGGAGGCCACGGTGGCCGAGGACTCGCCCGACCCAGGGGCCGCGTTCTTCGGCTTCCTGACCGGCTGGATCGAGATGGCCGACGCCAAGAACGCCTACTTCGAGGCCTTGGCGGCCGCAGGGGTCACCGTTCCGTCCGCCGGTTCGGTCATCGGCGTCCGGCTGAAGGACGCGCTCGGAGTGCTGCTCAGCCGTGCGCAGGACACCGGCGACGTCCGCAAGGACCTCATCGTCGACGAGCTGATCCCGGTGATCATCGGGACGGCGAAGGCTGCGGAATACGCCGGTCCCGAGCTGCGGACCCGGACGATCTGCATCCTCTTCGACGGTCTCCGGCCGCGTCAGGCGTAAGGATCCATCGACGGCCGCTTCGGCGCGAGCGCGTCGCCCGAGGACTCACCGCGCAGCCGTCGCCTGATCCACGGCACAGCGTGTTCCCTGCCCCACTGGAGGTTCTCCGCGCGCCGCGCCTGCGGGCTCAGTACCGGCCGCGGTCCGAGTTCCGCGGGCGTGAGCTTGTGCGGTTCGCCGAGCGCGTCGAGCACCGCGATGGCGATCTCGTTGTGCCCCAGGGAGTTCAGGTGCAGACGGTCGGGCGCCCAGAGACGCCTGTCCCGCAGCTGGCGCATCGCCCACATATCCACGAGCAGTGCCCCGTGGCGGGCCGCGACACCGCGGACGTGCTCGTTGTAGATCGCGACGCGACCCCGGATCCTGCGGAACAGCGCGTCTTCCACACCGTCGACACCGGTGAAGAGGACGACACGCGCCCCGGAGGCGACGACCTCACCGACCGCGTGGTCGTAGTCGTCCATGAGGGCGTCGATGTCGACCTTCGGCCGCATCAGGTCGTTACCACCGGCGTAGAACGTCACGAGGTCAGGGTTCAACGCGAGCGCGGGCGAGAGCTGCTCCGCGAGAACCTGCCCGAGGAGCTTGCCGCGGATCGCGAGGTTGGCGTAGCGGAAACCGCTGTGGTTACCCGCGAGCTGACCGGCGACGCGGTCGGCCCAGCCTCGGACGCCGTTGGGCGACGACGGGTCCTCGTCCCCGACCCCCTCGGTGAACGAGTCACCGAGAGCTACTAAGCGCTTAGTCACCGGACGGCCCATGATGGCTGTCCCTCGAATCGCGATGGCATACCCCGATGCTACCCAGCGCCCAGGCGACCCTCGGAATGGGACCGGTGAGGTCATCGTCACGCCGTACGGAAAGCGCTTTCCGAAGATGCGCCGCTGACCAGTGCCGACGCGTTGTTGTGCCGCCCGGAGTAGTGATCCGCCGCACATGGCGGTTTTCGGACGGACACTCGGGTCATTTCCGCCGTCACCCGAACAAACCAGCGGATTCATTGAACAGATGGCCATCCTTTCTCGTTCGGAACGGTTGACTCGACAGACCGCCCGAAAGGCGCATCCACAGTGACAGCATCGTTTCGGCTCTCCGCGTTGCAAGGACTGGACACCGCCGACCAAATCCTGTTTCAGCGTTTCGGTTCCGGTGCCACGGTCGCGCCTTCATTCCGCCGAATCCACCACGCCATCGAAGAACAGGCGCTCCGGTGTCCCACCGCGATCGCCGCGGAACACCTCGGCGGTCAGCTGACCTATCGGGAACTCGACGAGCGGGCCGATCGCCTCGCCGGGCTGCTGATCGACCTCGGTGTCCGGCCCGGTGACCGGGTCGGCCTGTTCCTCACCCGTTCCCTGTCCATGGTCGTCGGCATCCTGGCCGTGCTCAAAGCCGGTGCCGCGTATGTGCCACAGGATGTCCGGATCACCCCGCCGAAAGTGCTGAGACAGATCGTCGGCACCGCGGGAATCCGCGTCGTACTGACCACGACCGCGCACGAACTGCCGGGCGGACTGGGCACCGTCGTCCCCCTTGACTCCATACCGGACAGCACCGCTCCACGAAAAGCCCGGTCATGCGGGGAAACGGCGATGGTGATCTTCACCTCCGGCACCACCGGACAGCCGAACGGCGTCCAGGTCACCCACGCGAACCTGTGCAATGTCCTGCTCACCGAACCGGGCTCGCTGGGAATCCGGCCGGGGGACCGGGTCGGGCAGCTGCTGAACATCGCCTTCGACATGGCGGCCTGGGAAATCCTGGGGACGCTGTCCCACGGCGGAACGCTGGTCATCCGCGGTGAGGAGATCACCCGGACCGCCGCGACCTTGAACGTCGTGATCGCGACGCCGAGCGTTCTGTCCACTTTGACCCCGTCGCGGTGCGCGAACGTCCACACGGTGGCCGTCGCCGGCGAACGTTGCCCGCCTTCGCTGGCCGCGACGTGGTCGCGCACCGCGGTCTTCCACAACTCGTGCGGCCCCACGGAAGTGACGATCGTCAACACCGTCCAGCGCTACTCCGGCACCCTGACGATAGGCCGCCCGATCCCCAACACCACGGTGTACATCCTGGACGACGGACTTCGGCCCTGTCCGATCGGCGAGATCGGCGAAATGTGGGCCGGAGGTGCCTGCGTCACCGCCGGCTACCTCGGAAACCCCACGCTGACCGGGGAAAGATATCGGCCTGATCCGTTTCTCGGCGGAGCGAACAGAATGTTCCGGACCCGCGATCTGGGGCGATGGACGGCGAACGGCGAACTGGAGCACCACGGCCGGACCGACGACCAGGTGAAGCTACGCGGGTTCCGCGTCGAACTGGACGCCATCACCTCGGCGATGGAGCAGACCATCGGCTGCGCTCGCGCCTCCACCGTCCTGCACGAAGACCGGTTGATCGGCTTCGTCACCCCGGCGACCGTCGCACCCGAACTCGTGCGGCGGGCGATCGAAGAGCGCCTGCCTTACTACTGCCTGCCCACGCTGATCGTCCCGGTGGACCGGTTGCCGATGACCGATCGCGGCAAGGTCGACCGGCGCGCCCTGCTGTCCCGGCTGGAAACCGTCGCATGACGACCATCCGGTCCGTGCTGCCCGCGCCCGGCCGATCACTGCGCGCCAGACTCAAACGCCGCCCGTTCACCCACCACAACCGGCTCGCCGCCGTGATCGTCCTGCTCAACATCGTGGCCATCCCGTTCGCCGAGCCGACGTCGATGGTGCTGGCCGATTTCGCCCTCGCGGTGCTGATCCGCCAGCAGTACGTCATCAACCTGCTGTTCCGGCTGGCCACGAGCGTGCCGACGCACTGGCCACTGCGAATCCGCTGGACCATGGGCAAGGTGTACCACTTCGGCGGCGCACATGTCGGCGCCGCCCTCTGCGCCACCGCCTGGTTCCCCTTCAGCGCTCCATCGAGGGTGCTGACCTGGATCATCGCGGCGATCCTGGTCGCGATGATCGTCCTCGCCCTGCCATCGCTGCGGGCCCGGCGCCACGACCGGTTCGAACGGTCGCATCGCTTCTGCGGCTGGACCGTCCTCGTCCTGTTCGCGGTGCACTCGGTGCCGTCAGGCGGCCCGCTGACCGTGCTGGTCCTGCTGATCGTCGTGGCCAGTGTCGCGTTGCCCTGGCTACGGCTGCGGCGCGTCCCGGTCCGGATCGACCGGCCATCCCGGCACGTCGCCCTCGTGTGGTTCGACTACGGCGTCACGCCCTTCGCCGGTTCGTCCACATCGGTGAGCCGGAACCCGCTGCTGGAGTGGCATTCCTTCGCCAATGTGCCCGCTCCGGGCCGGGCGGGGTTCCGGCTGACCATCTCCCGGGCGGGAGACTGGACCGGATCGCTCATCGACGACCTGCCGTCCCATGTCTGGGTCAAGGGAATCCCGACCGCCGGTGTCGGCAACATCGACAAGCTGTTCCGCAAGGTGGTCTGGGTCGCCACCGGCAGCGGAATCGGGCCGTGCCTGCCCCACCTGCTTTCCGGCGACACGCCCGCCGTGCTGGTCTGGTCGGCCCGCCGCCCGCGGGACACCTACGGCGACGCACTGGTCGACGAGATCCTCGCGGTGCAGCCCGACGCGATCGTCTGGGACACCGACCGCGCCGGCAAACCGGATCTGGTGACGCTGGCCTATCAGGCCTGTCTGTCTTCCGGCGCCGAAGCCGTCATCTGCATCTCCAACAAGAAGACCACTTGGCACGTCGTCGAAGAACTCGAGACCCGTGGCATTCCCGCCTTCGGTGCGATCTGGGATTCGTGAGGAGTTCACTGTGGACTACGAGACGCTCGACATCCGGGAGACCGAGAACGTCGTCACCCTGACCATCACCCGTCCCGCCGCCCGAAACGCCCTGTCCCGGCGGGCACTCGGCGAACTGCGGGACTTTCTCGCCCGCGTGACCAAACCGATGATCCTGACCGCCGCGCCCGGACCGGCGTTCGTCGCCGGTGCGGACATCCGAGAAATGGCGGCCATGACACCGGACGAGGGAGAGGAATTCGGCAGGCTCGGCCAGGCCGTGATGAATCTGCTGGAACACCTTCCCGTCCCCGTCGTGGCCTGCGTGGACGGATACGCCCTAGGCGGCGGATGCGAGCTGGCACTGGCGGCCGACTTCATCTACGCGACCCGTAAAGCGGTATTCGGCCAGCCGGAAGTGCTGCTCGGCCTGATCCCCGGGTTCGGCGGCTGTGTCCGGTTGCAACGGCTCATCGGCCCGGCGCGGGCCCGTGAGCTGATCTATTCCGGCCGCCACGTGGATGCGGTGGAGGCGAACCGGATCGGGCTGGTCAACGAGATCTTCGACAGCAGGGAGGAGATGCTCGACGCGGCCCACCGGACCCTCGTCCGGATCGCGGCGAACTCACCCGCCGCGGTCACGCTGTGCAAGACGGTGATCAACGCCGCCCGCGGTCGAGATGTCCTTCAAGGACTGGACATCGAGTTGGCCGCGTTCCGGGAGGCGTTCACGACACCGGATATGCGCGAAGGTACGGCGGCGTTCCTCGCCAAGCGTGAACCGACGTTCCACCGGGCGTAGGAGGTGCGTCATCAACCAGAGTCACACGGCGCTGTTGTGCGCCCTGCACGACGCGAACGCGGTACCCCTCCTCCGCTACGTACGCCATCTCACCGGCGACGAGCAGCTGGCGCAGGACGTTGTGCAGGAGACCTTGTTGCGGGCGTGGAAGAACCCGCGGATCCTGGAGGAAGAGGTCGCGGCGGCGCGGGCATGGCTCTACACGGTGGCCCGCAATATCGTCATCGACGACCGCCGCAGCGCCCGTGCCCGCCGGGAGGTCGGCTCGGAACGGGTGCCGGAAGGCAGGCGAGCCGACCCCACCGAGTCCGCCTTGACCTCGTGGCTGGTCGCCGACGCGCTCACCCAGCTGACACCGGACCACCGGAACGTACTGGTCCGCGCCTATTACATGGGGCAATCGGTCACCGAACTGGCCATCATGATGGACGTGCCACCCGGAACCGTCCGGTCCCGGCTTCACTACGGCCTTCGGGCGCTGCGGCTCGCGCTGCGGGAGAGGGGAGTGACTGGGCTTTGAACCGCGTCACGGCCCCGTACCGCGAACGGGACTTCGCCTGCTTGCCCGCTGGCGCCCAAGCGGTTCTGTTGAGAGGTAAGGCAAAGGTGTCGTGCTCAGGCGAGGGGCCAGACTGGCTTACGGAAACCGGGCCGCGGCTCCGAGTGTCCATAAGAGACACTTTTCTGAAGATAAGTGTCCGACTTGGGCCTTTTGCGTGTTTTCGCGAGGTGGTCGTGAGTGGCAAGGAGCGTTAGAACGCTCTTTGCCACTCACGACCCCGTTCGGGAACGTGCCTTAGGCCTCAACCGGACGCCGAGTCGCCGAAAACTGTCCTTTGCGGACAGGCCCCGGTCTCGTGAGGGAGTCCCGCGTAGGTCGCCAGGTAGTGAAGGCCTCCTTCGCTACCTTGAGGGTAGGTAAGGGGACCTTCACGGCAGAGAGCCGATCACGCCATATCTGATCTAACTCTAATTTCCACTCTCGGTCCTTGGGGCAGCCGCGAATCTGCCGTCCTCGCGGTAGAGCCAGTACCGGCGCAGCATGCGCAGCACGACGGAGACCTGCAGGGCGGTGATGCCGGGCAGGGGAGCGAGGTCGCGGGTGAGGAAGTCGGCCATCTCGTCCTCGTTCCGGAACACGCCCTGGTGGATGACCGAAGCGGTGCCCGCGACGATCGACACGTACCGGGCCGACGGATGCCGGGCCAGCTCCTCGGCCACCGTCTGGATGGCGCCCGGGGCGATGGTCAGCGCGATGACCGCCTCCAGTTCGTAGCCGAGTTGCGCCGGTTCGACCTCCACGCGCGGCCGGACGACGCCACGCCGCAGCGTCGACTGGATCAGCCGGTAGGCCGTGGACTGACTGAGGTTCAGCATCCGGCCGGCCTCGGCGGCGGTGATCCTTCCGTTCCCGGCCATCAGGCCGATGAGCCGCCGCTCGTCGGGGCCGGCCTTGTCGGCGTCGAAACTCCCGGACGGGTCGGGCGTGACCAGCTCACGGGAGAGGATTTCGTGCTGGTCCTCGCTCAGCCGGTGCAGGCGCCAGGAATGGGCCCTGGTCAGTGCGCGCAGCACGAGTTCCGAATGCGTGCCCGCCACGCCGGGGACACCGGGAATCCGCTCGGCGAGTAGTTCGCGCGTTTGGGCGCGGTCCGGGACGTGCACGGCGAGATAGACGTCGGAGCGGCCCGCCGTCTCCGCCGCGAGCTGGACTTCGGGAAACCGGGCGAGCGCCTTCGCCGCTGAGCCCGACGCGCCCGGTTCGGTCGTGACCCACACATGCCGCGGGTTGCCCCGCGCCCTGGCCGTCCAGTCGACCTGGCCGATCACCCGCAGGATCCGCTGCTCCTCGAGCCGGAGCAGCCGCCGTCCCACCGTGCTGGCGGATACGCCCAGGGCCTCGGCGAGTACGGCGACCGAGGCGCGTGGGGCGACCTGAAGCGCCGCGATCAGGTCGAGGTCGGGTTCGGTCAACACCGGATGAATGTATCAGTCATAACTTGCAGCCATGTGACTGATCTGTGCGTCTATCAGTAAACGGTTGCACTATTCGTTCGCGTGAGTTTGTAATGAGCCCGCCCACGGAAAGGAGCCACACCGTTGAGTGCCGGCCAGACCAGAGCGTCCTCACGTCCGATGAACCTCCTGCTGCGCGGCCTCGACGTCGTCGAGCGCGTCGGCAACAAGCTGCCGCATCCGTTCTGGCTGTTCGTTCTCCTGAGCGGGGTGCTGGCGCTGGCCAGCTGGGGCTTGAGCGAGGCCGGCGTGTCGGCGCTGAACCCGGCGACCGGCAAGGCCGTCGAGGCGAAGAATCTGCTGTCCGGCGAGGGCGTGCGGATGATGGTCACCGACGCGGTCAAGAATTACACCTCGTTCCCGCCGCTGGGCACGATCCTGGTGGTCATGCTCGGGGTGGCGGTCGCCGAGCGGTCCGGCCTGCTCGCCGCGGTCCTCCGCTCCGGCGTCTCGAAGGTGTCTCCGCGCTGGGTCACCTTCGCGCTGGCGTTCACCGGGATGGTCTCCCACGTCGCCTCCGACGCCGCGTACGTGGTGCTGATCCCGTTGGGGGCGCTGGCCTTCCGCGCGGTGGGCCGGAGCCCGATCCTCGGCATCGTGGTCGCGTTCGTGTCCATCTCCGCCGGGTACGACGCGAGTCCGCTGATCACGCCGACCGACGCCATCCTCTCCGGGCTCACCACGGCGGCGGCGCACACGATCGACCCGGCCTACGTGGTCACCCCGCTGTCCAACTACTTCTTCTCGCTGGCCTCGTCGGTCGTACTCGCCGCGGTGATCACCCTCGTGACCGAGAAGGTGCTCGCGCGGCGCGCGGAAGCGATGCCCGTCGACGACGACGCCGACGAGGACGACCTCGGCTCGCTCGAACTCGGCCGCCAGGAACGGCGGGGCCTGCTCGCCGCGCTCATCGCGCTGGTCGTCTTCGTGCTCGCACTGGTGCTGGCGGTGCTGCCCTCGTCGTCCCCGTTGCGGGGCAAGGGCGGAAGCCTCGTCGAATCACCGCTGCTGACCTCCATCTCGATCTTCCTGGCGCTCGGCTTCCTGGCCGCGGGCTGGGCGTACGGCAAGGTCGCCGGAACGGTGACCAGCAGCCGCGACATCCCCGGGTTCATGGCGCACGGATTCCGCGAGATGGCGCCGATCCTGGTGCTGTTCTTCGCCATCTCCCAGTTCCTGGCCTACTTCAAGTGGACCGGGATCGGCGAGATCACCGCCATCAACGGCGCGGAACTGCTCAAATCCGCCGGCGTCTCCGGTCCGGTCATCATGCTGGGCATCCTGGTGGTGGTGACCCTGGTGAACCTGATCGTCACCAGCGGATCGGCGCAGTGGGCCCTGATCGGTCCGGTGTTCGTGCCGATGCTGATGCTGCTCGACATCCCGCCCGAGACCACCCAGGCCCTCTACCGCATCGCGGACTCGTGCACCAACGCGATCACGCCGATGAGCCCGTACTTCGTGATGGCGCTGGGCTTCCTCCAGCGCTACCGGCGTTCGGCCGGTATCGGCACGCTCTTCTCGATGACGGTGCCGCTTTCGTTCGCGCTGCTCGTGGTGTGGACGTTGCTGTTCTTCGTGTTCTGGGTGTTCGGCATCCCGCTCGGCCCCGGCGCCCCTGTCCGCTAGAAAGGATTCCCTTGTCACCCACCGAATGGTCCCGCGCGGCCCTGCCCGCGATGCTCGACGACCTCAGGACGATCGTCGAACTGGAGACGCACAGCTACGACAAACCGATGCTCGACAAAGGACTCGACGCGCTCCGCGCCTGGGTCTTCGAGCGGCTCGGCACCCCAGGCGTCGAAGCCAGGCACACCGACCCGGTCCGCGGCGACGTCCTCGAACTGACCTATCCGGGAACGACGCCGGGAACGGTGCTGCTGCTGAGCCACTACGACACGGTCTGGCCCACCGGAACCCTGGCCGGGTGGCCGTACACCGCCGAGGACGGCCGGATCACCGGACCCGGCGCGTTCGACATGAAGCTCGGCCTGGTGCAGTCGGTCTGGGCGCTGCGGGGCCTTCGCGAACTCGGGCTTCCGCATCCGACGGTCAAGTTCCTCTTCAACGGCGACGAGGAGATCGGCAGCCCGTTCTCCCGGCCGCATATCGAAGCCGCGAGCGAGGGAGCACTCGCCACGCTCGTCTTCGAGGCGTCGCTGGACGGCAAGCTCAAGACCGCGCGGAAAGGAGTCGGCCTGTTCGACGTGGCTGTCGCCGGCGTCGAGGCGCATGCGGGACTGGATCCGTACGCGGGTGCGAGCGCGATCCACGCGCTCGCCGAGATCGTCGGGCGGCTCGCCGTCGCGGGCTCCCGTGAACACGGCACCACGGTCAACGTCGGCACCATCTCCGGTGGCACCGGGCGAAACGTGACAGCGGGTCACGCGACCTGCGGCGTCGACGTCCGCGTCGCCGAATCGTCCGAAATGGACCGCATCGACACGGTGTTCGCGGAACTGGCCGCCAGCGAGCCGCGGGTGACGGTTTCGGTCGACGGGGAGTGGAACCGTCCGCCGATGACCCCCAACGACCCGTCGCGGGAGCTTTTCGCGAAGGCGCGGACGGTCGCTGCCGGACACGGCTGGGACTTGGAGGAGACCGCCGTGGGCGGCGCGAGCGACGGCAACTTCGTGTCCGCCTTGGGCCGTCCGGTGCTCGACGGGCTCGGCGCGGTCGGCGGCGGTGCCCACGCCCGCGACGAACACGTGCTCGTCGCGCACATTCCGGAGAGGACGTCGCTGACGATCGGGCTGATCGCAGCGCTCGGCTGAACGACAAGCACCTTCGCTAAACCCGGCCGGGGGAGGGGAGAGACTGACCGTCTGTGAGGCCCTGGCGGTGGCGGAGGCCGACGAGGCAGCACCCCGATGCCTCGGCACATCGAGAACGCCAAGCAGTGGATCTTGGAGGACCGGAAGTCGGTCGAGACGGCCGAACTTCCGGTAATTCAGTGATCCTCTTGAAGTGTATAACGACCTATACCGCCGCGGAACGGTTGAAACCACTCAATCATCCAAAGAAGACCAGCCACGAGGCCGGCCAGACTACTTTTTCAGCAGGCCGAGGAAGAACTTCCGGATGTCCTCGGCGAGCAGGCCAGGGACCTCCATCGCGGCGAAGTGCCCACCGCGCTCGAACTCGGACCAGTGCCTAATGTCGTACAGCCGCTCGGCCAGTGGTCGCACCGATTGCGTGATGTCGTGCGGGAACACCGCCACGCCGAGTGGTACCGGGCACTCCACTGTGCCGCGCGGGGCGTCGTGGTGCAGTCGTGCCGATGAAGCCGCGGTGGCGGTCAGCCAGTACAGCGAGATGTCGGTGAGCATCCGGTCGTCGCTGATCGGCGAACGGGGATCCGTCCACTGTGCGAAGCGCTCGGCGATCCAGGCCAGCTGGCCGACCGGCGAGTCGGTCAGCGCGTAGCCGATGGTCTGCGGAGTGGCGGCCTGTAGTGCCTGGTACGGCGGGCGATTGGCCATCAGCCGCCGGACCTTGTCGAGGCGGGCTTCGTCCTCTTCGGACAGTTCGACCCCGGCGTCCGGATCCGGCCGGGTCGGCAGATAGTTGACGTGCACCCCGATGACCCGGTCGGGAGCCACCGCGCCGAGCGCCGTCGAGATGCCCGAGCCGAAGTCGCCGCCCTGAGCGCCGTAGCGGTCGTATCCGAGGCGGCGCATCAGTTCGGCCCAGGCCCGGGCGATCCGCGTGATGTCCCAGCCGCGTTCGTGGGTCGGGCCGGAGAAGCCGTATCCCGGGATGGACGGGATCACCAGGTGGAAGTCGCGTGAGAGCGGCCCGATCACGTCGAGGAACTCCAGGAACGATCCGGGCCAGCCGTGGGTGAGGATCAGCGCGAGCGCGTCCGGGTTCGCGGACCGGACGTGTACGAAGTGGATGTTCTGGCCTTCTATCTCGGTGGTGAAGTGGGGAAGTTCGTTGAGCCGGGCTTCATGGGCGCGCCAGTCGTAGCCGGTTCTCCAGTGCTCGGCAAGTTCCTTGAGCCGGCTTAGCGGGAAGCCGTAGTCCCAGCCGGCGTCGGCGACCTCGTTCGGCCAGCGGGTGCGGGCGAGCCGGTCGTTGAGGTCATCGAGGTCGGCCTGGGGGATGTCGACGCGGTAGGGCTTGATCATGGTCTCGGGCTCCCGGTGGTTTATTCGGCACATAAACGTTCATGCGCCCAACGTTTGGTGCCCCAACGATACCGGAATCGTTCGGCCGCCCAACGATTCGTTAGACTGGTCACATGGAGGCCCCTTCGGAAGAGACGCATCCCCGGTGGCAGGAGCTGCCCAGCTGGCTGCTCACGCAGTCCGCGAACCACGCGCATCGCCTGGTGACCGAGGGATTCTCCGCCGTCCACGCGCGGGGGTACCACTACCGCGTGCTGGCGACGCTGGAGGAGTTCGGGCCGGCCAGTCAGGCCGAGCTGGGCCGCCGTAGCGGCATCCACGTCAGCGAGATGGTCGCGACGATCAACGAGCTCGCCGAGCGCGAACTGGTCGAGCGCGCCCCGGATCCCGCGGACCGGCGGCGGAACGTCATCTCGCTGACCACCGCGGGCAAACGGCAGTTGCGGCGGCTGGAGAAGCAGCTCGCGGAGCGTCAGGAAGAGCTGCTGGCGCCGCTGTCACCCGAGGAACGGGAGCGGTTCACCGAGCTGCTGGCGAAGCTGCTGGATCACCACGACCGGCGTGCCGGCGCCGCTGAGGCTCGGCCGGGCTAGAAGCCTTGGACGGATGCGAGGAAGGCTTGGCGGGCGTCGGAAGTGCTGTGCTGGGGCCAGAGCGCCTGAAGGGGTACGTGGACCGGCGGCTGTAGCTCCTTGACCTGGACCGCGCCGCCTGCCGCCGGTCCGGGTGGGGCGGTCACGAAGGCGACGCCGTGGGTGTCGAGTACGGCGGTGACCGGCGGCGTGCCCTGGATGGGGTTGCGGTGGACGCGGGGCTCGAATCCGGCGTCGCGGCAGAGGTTGACGAGCAGATCGGTGTAGCCGGACCGGCCGGGGTGTCCCCAGACGGTGATCTCCTCGCCTTCGATGTCCTTCAGCCGGACTTCGGCGCGTTCGGCGAGCGGGTGTGCCGCGGCGACGGCGATGTTGAGCCGTTGCCGGATCAGGGTGGTGCCGATCAGGCCGTGTGCGGGGGTGAGTGCCCGGCCGAGGCCGAGGTCGAGCTGTCCGCCGAGTAGTTGCGCGGTGAGTTCGTCGGGGTAGCGCTGGTTGACGTCGATGATCAGGTCGGGGTCGGTCTGGTGTTCGCGCAGGAGGGCGGTGACCTCGTCGCCGGTGACGGCGGGGGTGTGGCCGATGCGGAGGCGTTCGGCTTCGCCCCGGCCGATGCGGCGGGCGCGCCGGACGGCGGAGTCGGCGATGCCGTGAAGGAGGCGGGCGTCGGCGATCAGAGCCTGTCCGGCAGGGAGGACGGTGACCCCGGTGGCGCTCCGCTCGAGCAGGGGGACGCCGACTTCCCGCTCGAGCGTGCGCACCGAGGTCGACAGCGCCTGCTGGCTCAGGTGCAGCCGGGTCGCCGCGCGGGTGAAGCTGCCTTCTTCGGCGACGGCGATGAGGTGGTTCAGCTTGTACAGGTCCAGGCCCACGCCGGGGTTTCCCTTCGTGTCCGTTCTATGGCGTCATGTCCAGCGTATGGGCGTGGCGGTGGTCAGCGCGTGGTGTAGCCACCGTTCGGGAACAGTGTCTGGCCGGTGAACCAGGTGCCTTCGGTGGCCAGGAATCGGATGATGGGCACGATGTCCTCGATCTCGGTGAGGCGTCCGCCCATGGCCTGGGACTTGTGGAATTCGACCCGCTCGGGGGTTTCCTGCGGGTAGAAGAACGGGGTGTCCATCGGGCCGGGGGCGACGACGTTGACGGAGATGCCGCGGTCGGCGAATTCCTTGGCGGCGGCCCGGGTGAAGTGTTCGAGTGGGGCTTTGCCGCCGGCGTAGGTGGCGTAGCCGTCGGTGAAGGCGGCGAGCAGTGAGGTGCCGAGGCTGATGATCTTGCCGTGGTCGGAGAGTCGTCGTCCGGCTTCCTGGATGAAGAAGTAGGCCGCTTTCGCGTTGATCGCGAACATGCGGTCGTAGTCCTCTTCGGTGGTTTCGAGGATGGGTTTGCGCAGGACCATGCCGGTGGTGTTGACCGCGATGTCGGCGCGGCCGAAGGTGTCGATGGCGGTGTCGAAGAGGCGGCGGACGTCGGCGACGCGGGTGAGGTCGCCTTGGACGGCGATGGCTTCGGAGCCTGTGCCGTGGATGGTTTCGATGGTCTTTTCGGCGTCGGCCGCGGCGGCGTCGCCGTGGTAGTGGACGACGATCTTCGCGCCTGCCGCGGCGAGGGTGGTGGCGAGGAGTCCGCCGAGGTTCTTCGCGCCGCCGGCGATGACCGCCACTGATCCGTCGAGGTTCTGTTCGCTCATGGTTTCGAACGTAGGAGCCGGGGGCGGGTGCTGGGAAACACAAGATCCGGGTGGGGTCACAAGCGGGGGTTGTGGGCTTTCCCACGTGTTCCGACGTGCCAATATCCGTGATCGAACGGCGGGATCACTCCGGATTGTGGACACTCGGTGCCGTGCTCCGAGAAGTCGATGATCTTGATCAGCCCGCCGATCCTCCTGTGGTGCCCGAGTCCGGGCGTACGGCGCGTGTGTTCGAGAGAGTGCTCGATCGGCTGGCCGGGGCGCCGTATCCGAAGGCGATCCTGCTCTACCTGGTGATCCGTACGGCCAGTGTCCAGTTGCTCGATCTGCTGGCCTCGCGCCGGGGCATGACGTTGACCGATCGGCTGACGGCGTGGGACGGGCAGTGGTATCTGCGGCTGGCGGTGCATGGTTACGCGGATCTGCCGGGGACGCTGGACGCGGCGCGGCAGCCGTATTCGGATGCGCCGATGGCGTTCTTCCCGCTGTATCCGAAGCTCGTCGGGATGGTGATGTGGCTCGGGCTGGACGTCGTCGTGGCGGCGTTGACGGTGTCGATGCTGGCGGGTGCGGTGCTGGCGTGCGGGTTGATCCGGATCGGCCGGGCGGTGTCGTCGGCGCGGGGTGATCGGACCGGGTTGCTGCTGGTGGCGTTGTGGGCCGGGGCGCCGATGGCGATCGCGTTCTCGATGGCTTACACGGAGGCGTTGTTCTGCGCGTTCGCGGTGTGGGCGCTGGTGGGGGTGCTGGAGCGGCGGTGGTGGCTGGCGGGGCTGTGCGCTTTCGGGGCCGGGCTGTCGAGGTCGACGGCGGTGGTGCTGGTCGCGGTGGTCGTCGTCGCGGCGTTGATCGCGGTTTTCCGGCGGGCCGATGAGCGGTGGCCCGCGTTGGCGGCTGTGGTGGTGGCGCCGCTGGGGGTGGTGGGGTATCTGGGGTTCGTCGCGTACCGGACGGGTAGCTGGACGGGGTGGCAGGACATCGAGTTGCGGGGGTGGAACACCGAGTTCGATTTCGGGGTGGAGACCTGGGAGTCGATGCTTGCCCGGTTGACCGCGGACGAGTCGGTGTTCAGCACGCTGACGGTGTTGTTGCTGCTGGGGGCGGTGGCGCTGGCGGTGGTGGCGGTGGTGTCACGGGTGCCGTGGCCGTTGACGCTCTACGGGGTCGGTGTGCTGGCGCTGGCGATCGGTACGCGGGGGTTGCCGGACGCGAAGATGCGGTTCATCCTGCCGGCGTTCCCGGTGCTGATCCCGATCGCGATCGGGTTGGCGAAGCGTCGGACGGGGACGGCGGTGGCGGTGGCTGTCGCGTGGGTGGTGCTGGGGGCGTGGTTCTCGGCGCATGCGCTGACGGCGTGGCGGTACGCGATCTAGACTTGCAGGACATGGCCTAGCCGCCCGGTGAAGGGGCACGCTGTCAGCGCTCGGGCAGCGGGCCGGGCAGGTGTCAAACGAGGATGACGGTGCGCTCGCCGGGGGTGTCCTGGTAGGCCCAGGCCGCCTCGACCTGGTGGAGCGGGAACGGATGCGGGCGTACGGCCATACCGCCCGCGGCGATTGCGGCGACGAGCTCGGTGAACTCCCGCTGCATGACCTGCGTGTCCACCGCGCCGAAGCCGCTGCCCAGGATACGGAAGGCGTTGGAGCGCAGGGCGTGCCCGGACAGGGTGATCGCGTCTCCGCCCATGCCGCCGATCTGTACCCAGTCGAGCAGACGGGTGTGCTGGGTCCGGGCGCCGAGGACGGCGCGCACGGCGAGTTCGGTGGGCGGCCCCCACACATAGTCCAGGACCACGTCGACCTCCGCGGCGGTCTCGGCGAGCGCGGCGGCGGTGGCGTCCTCGTCGGGGACGAGCTGAACAACGGCGTCCGCGCCCTGGTCCATGAGTTCGTCGAGGCGGGCACGGTTGCGTCCGGCGGCGATCACTCGCCCCGCGCCGAGGTGCTTGGCCACTTTGACGGCCATCGAGCCGGCGTTGCCGGTCGCGCCGTGGACCAGGACCGACTGTCCACCCTGGAACGGGACGCGAGTGCGCAGCGCCGTCCATGAGGACAGGGCGGGGTTCATGGTGGCGACCAGGAGTGCGGGATCGGCTCCGTCCGGGACCGGGATGACCGCGGCCGGGTCGATGGCGATGCGTTCGGCCAAGGTGCCGGCGCCCATGAGCATGACGTAGCCGAGGCTGCCGTCCGCTCGGCGGACGACGGCGTCCGCACCCGCCAGGGCGGGCAATGTCTTGGGGCTCGTGTAGTGCTTCCCGGCGGCGATGCCGCGGGTGGCGGGGTGTACGCCGACGGCGAGGACGTTCACCATTTCCTGGCCAGGGTCGGCCTCGGGGGCAGGGATGGAGCGGAAGTGAGGCGGCTCGTCGAAGGACTCCACCAGCGCGGCCTTGATCATGGTCATGCGTGTTTCCTTACCGTGTTCACATCGCTTAGAAACGATGTCGTATCTTATTGCTCCGAGCGTACGGCGGCGAGTTAAGATACGCAAGCGGATCTAAGTCGCATGACCGGATGGCGTGAACATGGACGTACGGGAGCAGTGGTGAGTGAACGGCGCACGGAGAGCACTGCCACGCGACGCAGGGGTGCCGTCCTGGAGAACGCGATCGCCGAAGCCGCCTGGGACGTGCTCGTCGAGCAGGGCTACAACGGTTTCACCTACGAGGTCATTGCAGCACGCGCCGGCACCAGCAAGCCCGTGCTCTACCGGCGCTGGCCGCAGCGCGAAGACCTCCTCATCGCCACGCTGACCCGCTACTGGCGTCCGCTCGACATCCCGGACACCGGCAGCCTGCGCCAGGACGCCCTCACGCTCCTGCGCACGGTCAACGCCGAGCGGGCCCGCACGGTGATACTCCTGCGCATCCAGCTGGCGGACTATTTTCGCGAGACCGGCACCGACTTCGCTGACCTGCGCAACCGCCTACGCCCCGCGGACCAGACGCCCCCCTTCGCGAAGCTCGTCGACCGCGCCGTCGAGCGCGGCGAGCTTACGGAGGTACCGAGCCCCGAACGCGTGGTGAACCTGCCCTTCGACCTGGTGCGCCACGACATGCTGATGGCCATGGGCGCGGTTCCGGACGAGACGATCGTCGAGATCGTGGACACGGTGTGGCTGCCGCTGCTGGGCCTGTCGCCCGACGGCACGCACGCAGGAGGCTGAGCTCCCGCGATGCCGTAGCGCCACAGCTCCCGAGTCCTAGCTCGCCTGCCGGGTCCGGTGGTCGGCGACGTGGACCCTGGTCGCGCAGCGGGTGGAGCAGAACCGGCGGCGTCCGTTGCGGGAGGTGTCGACGTAGACCGTGTCGCAGCCTTCGCGGGAGCAGACGCCGAAGCGGTCCGGGGCGTCGCAGACGAGGTGGGCGAGTCCTCCGGCGGTGTAGGCGCGGACCCGGCCGACGGTGCCGGCCTGTGCGTCGACGTAGTGCAGGTGGGGTGCTTTGCCGTCGTGGGTGGAGATGTAGGGCTTGGAGGCGGAGTCGCGGAGGAGCGTGTTGACGAGGTCGACGCGTGCCGCGGGGTCGGCCTCGAAGACGCGGCGGAGTCTTCTGGTCCAGGTGACGATCTCGGTCGCCTCGTGCTCTTGGACGGCGGCGACCGTCATGCGGTTTTTGAAGATCGCGGTCAGTTCGGCCGGTCCGGCGGCGTCGCCCAGGTTGATCAGGTCGGTGGCGATCTGGGCGGCCGCACCTCCGTAAGGGTTGAAGTGCATTAAGTCATTACAGCACGATCGGGGTATGGAAGAGAACAGCTGTCCGCGGTGTGGTTGGCCGCTGGCCGAATTGCCCGGGTGCGCGACGAAGTCCCAGCGGATGTCCCAGGGGAGGCTCGACTATGTCCGGTGCCTGTGCGGGAGCTGGCTCACACGGGTCGACGGTGTGGTGATCGGGGCGACGAGGTCCCGGCTGGGGCGGGCTCAGCTCTGACGGTGACGCGCGTCGGCGAGCAGTTGCGCGAGCGCGTGCACGGGAGAGGTCTCCAGCTTGTGCCGGTGGGCGTCGTACCGGTCGCGGGTGGTGCGGATGTCCGCGTGGCCCAGCAGGTCCTGGACCTTCTGGACCGGGACGTCGTTGGCCAGCAGCAGGGTTCCGGTGGTCCGCCGCGCGGTGTGCGGGGAGATGGTGCCGGCTTCGGCGAGTCCGGCGGCGCGGGCCTGTGCCCGCAGAAGGAACCAGACATCGCGCTGTGCCAACGGTTTCCCGCCGGGTTTGGTGCTGTCGTAGGGGTGGGGCATGGTCGCGAGCAGCGGGCCGGTGAGTTCGTCGGGGCGGACGCCGGTGCGGGCGGCGCGCAGGTCGAGGTAGCGGCGCAGTGGATGCTGGGCGGCCGGGACGAGCGGGACGAAGTCGCGGTGGCCGCCTTTGGCGGTGTAGCGCAGGATCGTGTGCCCGGCGTCGGTGTCGAGGTCGCGCACGGTGGCGGTGGTCAGGCCGGAGACGCGCAGTCCGGTGTAGAACAGGATCGCGACGACGGCGGCGTCGCGCCAGGACGGTTCGGTGTCGTTGGCGCGGGCCCGGTTCTCCATGTGGTTGAGCAGTTTCGCCGTCGCCTCGCCACCGAGTGCCGGTAGCGGTGGGGTCTTGCCGGTCTTGGGCCGGTTGACCGCGGAGACCGGGTTGCGGTCGGCGACGTCGTTGGACTGCAGGTACCGGTACCAACTGGAGATGCCGGCGAGGGTGCGGGCGACGGTGGAGTCGGCCGCGGGCCGGGGGAGGCCGTCACGGCCGGTGACGGTGAGGGTGTTCTTCCAGGCGTCGACGTCGGCGCGGCGGGCGGTCAGCGGGTCGAGTCCGGTGCGGGCGCACCAGCCGAGCCAGGCGGAGAGGTCGGCGTAGTAGGCGCGGCGGGTGTGGTCGGTCTTGTCGGTCTCGAGCCAGAGTGCGGTGATGTGCCGGATCGCGTACCGGTCGAGGGGATCGGCCGGGGGGAGGGCGGGCAGCAGCGCGACGGCTTCGGCGAGGACCTGCCGCCGGTTTTCGGCCCTGGTCTCCGGTAGCCGGGTGGCCGGTGCTTCCGGCGCGGTGGGCACGAGTTCGGCGGACATCGTGATCATCCTAACGCAACTCACCGGGTCGCGAAGGTGAAGTCGGGCAGTCCGAACCTGGTCTTCTTTCCGCTATTGACAGGATCGTAAGCCGCCCCATATTTTCTGCTCGTCACGTTGATGACTACTGGGGATTGGGGGAAGCTCAATGAAGGCCGTTCGTTTCTTCACGCGTTCGATGCTGCGTAGTATGCGCAGCAAGGAGTCGGGCTGGTTGATCTACTACATGGATTACTGAGCCTGAGTGTTTTGCGGTTGCGGCGGCGGTCTCTGATCGCCGCCGCAACCGTCTTTTTCTGGGGGAAGTCATGCACACAGTCGTCGACGGCGTCCCGGGTGGCTTGATGGCCGATCCCCTGCGTCATCTCCTGACGTGGGACCGGGCCGGGAAACCGCCGGTGGTGCTGTTCGAACCAGGTCGGTACCTGGTGTCCGACGCGGAGATCGTCCGTACGGTTCTCGCGAGTACGACGGAGCCTTTCGAGGCTCGCGCGGCCACACTGGGGGCCGCCTCGGACTGGATCCCGGGTTCGCCGAAGAGCCGTCCGGTGAACGCGGCCATCGCACGGGAACTGGACACCGTGCTGCGGTCGTTGCCGAAGGAGCGGATCGCGGAGGAGCTGGCGGCCACGATGGGCGGCGAGGTCTGGCCCACGGCGGTCTCGGGTCTGTACCTGCGGTTGTTCGGTGAACGGCTGCTGCCCGACCTCACCCCGTCGGCTCGCAAGGCGCTGAACCGCGCGCTGGCGTTCTCGAATCGGCGTGACCGGGACAAATCCGCCGTTCTCGCGCTTCGCCGTCGCATCGCGCACAGCCGGGCGGAGGCCGCGCTCCACCGATGGGCGTCGGATCGGGACGGCGACACGGGTCTCCAGAAGGCCATCCACGACACGGTCGAGTCGATGGACGACGTCGCGCTGATGCTGCATGGTCTCACCGGGGCGATCTGCCGGGCGACCGCGATGGTCATCTCGTGGTGTGTGCTGCTCGACAGCGGCTGGCGGCTCGGGATGCCGGCCGGTGCGACGCTGACCAGGGGAGAGCCGTGTGATCCGGTGGAGGACCGGGTGCGTGAGGCGTTGCGGCTGTGGCCGACGGCCTGGCTGATGTCCCGGAAAGTCACCACCCCGGTCGAGGTCGGCGGGGTGGCGCTGACACCGGGCGAGCGGCTTTATCTGTGCACTTTCCTCCTGCATCGTGATCCGAGGGTGTGGAATGACGCGGACGAGTACCTGCCGTCGCGCTGGGAAAATCCGCCCGAGGGGTATAAAGCGGTCTATCTTCCCTATGGTTTCGGGGCGGCCGCTTGTGTCGGTTCGCGTTTCGTGAACCAGGCGACCGCGCGGGTCCTGGAGTGCTGGAGCGAATTGCCGGCCGCGAAAATCGAGCTGCGGAAAGAGAATCCGGTGATGGGGCCGATTCTGGCCCCACCCGAATTCCGATTCGTCCAGGATCAGGTGTAGTAGCCCGCCACCGGCACCCGGGCCTCGTCGAACAGCGCCGGGCCTTCAAGGCGGACGGCCGGTGCGGTGGACGGCGGTTTGAGCGCGGTGACCTGCTCGCCGGACAGGGCGAACACGACGCGTCCCAGGCTGGAGCGTTCGATGGCGCCCTGGCACATTCCGCACGGCTGGCAGCTGGTGTACATCGTCGTCGCGGCCGCGACGGCGGGTTCCAGTTCGCGCGCGGCCCAGACGGCGAGTTTCAGTTCCGGGTGCAGGCTGATGTCCGATTGGGACACCGTGGTGTTGTGCTCTTCGGCCAGTACCGTGCCGTCTGGCCCGACGAGCAGCGACCCGAAGGGCGGGTCGCCGTCGGCGCGGGACTTCGCGGCCAGTTCGATGGCGCGGCGGAGGAACTTCTCGTCCTCTTCGGTCATGATCGCTCCTTTTCGGACCGGTAGTGGCCCAGTTCCCAGTGTGCGGCGACGGTCGCCAGTGCCTGCCAGGCGGCTTCCGGTCGCCGGGTCTCTTCGGGGTCGCCGGAGAACGGATCGAGTACGACCGTCTCGGCGCCGAGGTGGCGGAGCCGGTCGAGGTCGTCGACGATCTGCTCGATCGTGCCTTCCCCGGCAGGCCGGTCCGGGCCGGTGACCGGCCGGTCGGTGATGTTCAGCAGGATCCGCGGGGTGAACGCGGGGACGGGTCGGCCCTGGCCGTCGGCGATGGTCTTGACCCTGGTGAGCGCCTCGGTGAGCCAGGGGAGGGTGGCCCGCAGCGGATGCCAGGCGTCGCCGACCCGGACGGCGCGGCGGATCCCGGCGTCGCTGTTGCCGCCGACCCAGATCGGGATGTCGCCCGCGCGGTAGTCGGTGTCGTTCGCCCAGGCGTCCCGGACGGCGTCGAGGTGGTCGTCGGTCAGCCGTCCCCGCTTCTCGAACGGGACGTCGAGCGCCGCGAACTCCTGGCGGGCCCATCCGGACGCGACGCCGAGCACGAGCCGTCCGCCGCTGAGCTGGTTGAGGTTCGCGGCCATCCGCGCGATCAGCAGCGGATGCCGGTACGGGACGATGAGCACGGTGGTCCCGAGCCGGATCCTGGTCGTCACCCCGGCGAGCCAGGACAGTGTCGTGAACGGTTCGTAGAACGGCGCCGGGTACTGCTCGGCGACGTCGGGGGTGATCGCGACGTGGTCGGACACCATGAGCAGGTCGTAGCCGAGGCCTTCGACCGTGGTGGCCCAGCCGCGGAGGGTTCCCGGGTCGGTCCCCGGGCCGAAGTTCGGGACGTTGACGCCTATTCGCACCGGGCAAGGCTATCGGCGCCGGTCACCGGCCGGGAAGAGATCTTTCCCGGCGTATCGCGGCTTGCGCCGTGGATCTGCCGGTAATCTGGCCGGATGACCGAGACTCTCGACGCGACGGACTGGGCCATCCTCGTGGAACTCCAGAAGGACGGCCGTCTCCCGCTGACCGAGCTGGGGAAACGGGTCAGCCTGAGCGCGTCGGCGACGACGGAACGGGTCAAGCGGCTGGAGTCGGCCGGGGTGATCACCGGCTACCGCGCGGACGTCGACCTCGAGAAGGCCGGGTACGTGGTGCTCGCGGTGGTGCGGCTGAAGTACCCCGGCAGCAAGCACGCCCCGCTGCACAAGCTGCTGGCCGAGCGGACGGAGATCCTCGAATGCCTCCGCACCACCGGTGACGACTGCTATGCGCTGAAGGTCGCGGCGCCGTCGATGGGGCGGCTGGAGGAGATCGTCAACGAACTGGCGCTGTTCGGGAGCACGAACACCAACATCGTCTACAACCAGACGCTGCGCTACCGGGGACCGCAGGGTCCGTGACCACGCCGGTCACGGACCCTGCGGGACTCAGCCCTGGCCCGCGGTCTCCCACAGGCCCATGACGTTGCCTTCGGTGTCCCGGAAGTAGGCGGAGAAGCCCATCTCGCCGACCGCGGTCCGCCCGACGAGGGTCGAACCGCCCTGCTTCTCGATGACCGCGAGCGTGTCATCGATACTGCCGACGTCGAGCACGATCACCGGCCCCTCGGCGGGGCCGAGGTCCTTCGCCAGCATCCCGCCGTTGATGAAGCCCGGTTCCGAGGGCAATCCGGCGTCGCCGGTCGGGCCGGAGGAGACCATCGTGTAGTCCATCCCGGGCATCGCGTCGGCCTTCCAGCCGAAGACCTCCCGGTAGAAGCCTCGCGCGCGCTCGCCGTCTTCGAACGGGATCTCGAAGTGCACGACCCGTCCGGTCATCGTCATCAACTCCTGTCGTGGCAGCGGTTTCGGACGCCCCCAGCCAATAGCGTCCGGTCCCGCCGCACTAGAGCCCTTCGCCCTCTCCGAACCACCGGCGCAGCGCCGCGGACAGCTCCTGCTGGTCTTCGCCGGTCCACGCCACGTGACCGTCCGGCCTCAACAGGACCGCGGGCACGTCGAGTTCCTCGCTGACATCGACGACGTGGTCGACCCGGTCGCCCCACTCCCGCACCGAAAGCCGCCCGGTCTGGTCGAGCAGCAGCCCGCGGCCACCGCGCATGAGCCCGTAGAGGTGCCCCTGCTTCAGTTCCAGATCCCGCATCCGGCGGCCGAGCAGGTCGTGCCCGTCGCCGAAGTCGTAGCGGATCGCGGTCGCGGTGGTCTTCTCGGTCAGGTACCGGCTCACCTCGTCGATGTCCATCAGTTCCGACAGCAGCCGCCGGACCGCCTGGGCGCCCGGTTCGAGGGACATCAGGTGCATCTGGGCGCGGGTGTTGTCCAGTACGGCCGCGGCCACCGGACGTCGTTCGGTCTCGTAGGTGTCCAGGAGGCCTTCCGGTGCCCAGCCGTCGATCGCGGCGGCCAGTTTCCAGCCGAGGTTGAAGGCGTCCTGGACGCCGAGGTTGAGGCCCTGCCCACCGACGGGCGGGTGGATGTGCGCGGCGTCGCCGGCGAGGAACGCGCGTCCGACGCGGTAGTGCTCGGCCAGCCGGGTGGCGTCGCCGAAGCGGGAGAGCCAGCGCGGCGAGTGCACGCCGAAGTCGGTCCCGGCGACGGCCTTGAGCTGCTTCTTGATCTCGTCGAAGGTCGGCGGGACCTGGGGGTTGTCACTGACGCCGTCGGCGGGCACCCCGACCCGGTACAGTCCGTCGCCGATCGGGGAGACACCGAACCGCAGCTGCGTCTTGCGGACCTCGGTCATCACGGCGAGCACCGTGTCCCAGTCCTCGGTCAGTTCCATCTCGCCCAGCAGTGTCTCGACCGTGGTGGGCTCTCCGGGGAAGTCGACGCCGAGGAGTTTGCGCACCGTGCTGCGGCCGCCGTCGCAGCCGACGAGATACCGCGACCGCAGCCTTGTGCCGTCGGCCAGTTCGACGTCCACCCCGTCCTCGTCCTGGCTCACCCCGGTCACTTCGCGGCCGCGCCGGATGTCCACGCCGACTTCGGCGGCGTGGTCGATCAGCAGGCGGTCGGTGATGGTCTGGGGGATGGCGAGAAGGTACGCGTGGGCGCTGTCCACCGCGGGCGGCGGTTTCCTGATGCCGGCGAAGGATCCGAGCGGGTGCTTCGTCCCGTGTTCGAGGAAGCGCTCCAGCAGGCCCCGCTGGTCCATCACCTCGATACTGCGCGCGTGCAGGCCCATCGAGCGGACGACCTTGCTCTGTTCCGCGTCCTTTTCCAGGACGACCACCCCGACGCCGTGCAGTCGTAGTTCGGCGCCCAGCATCATGCCGGTCGGGCCGCCACCGGCGATGATCACGTCGATCAAAGTTCCCCCGTTTGTCGAGCTCGTGCTTACGGCGGGTGATTGTCCGGGACGACCGGGGTCTTGCCGCAAGCCCCGGGGTGCGGTATACGTTGGAAGTGGCAGGGAGAGTCGATCTCTCTGCCTTTGTCATATCCGTCCGTTGTGGACACACCCCCTCCGACCCAGAGATCGAAGAACACACTGTGACCTGTGACGAACATGTTCGTCACGAACTTGTTCGAAACGAACATGTTCGTTAGGCTGTGGTCATGGCACTGGAGAAGAGCCGCCGGGAGCGACCGGCCAAGCCCGCGTTGACCCGCGACGGCATCGTCGCCGCCGCTGTCGGGATCCTGCGCGAGGAGGGCTTGCGGAAGGTCACGATGCGCCGCCTGGCGCAGGAACTCGACACCGGCGCGGCCTCGCTCTACGTCTACGTCCGCAATACCGCCGAGCTGCACGCGGCGATCCTGGACGAACTCCTGGGCACGATCGCCCCGCCGCCGTCGCGGGGTGGATGGCGTGAGCGGCTCGAACGGCTGCTGACCGCGTACACGGCGATGCTGCTCGAATACCCCGGTCTCGCGCTGTCCGCCCTGGTGGCCCGCCCGAGCGGCGAGAACTACCTCCGGCTGGTCGAGACCCTGCTGAGCCTGCTCGCCGAGGGCGACGTGCCTCCCGAGCGGCGCGCCTGGGGCATCGACATCCTCCTGCAGCACGCGACGGCGATCGCGGCCGAGCACGCCGGCGAGGAGTTCCCGGGGGAATGGGACGCACTCGCCCGCGCCGTCCGCGAAGCCGACGCCGCCACCCATCCGCAGATCGCCGCCCACGCGGGCGACCTGCTCACCGGACAACCCGCACAGCGGATGTCCTGGGGCTTCCAGGTGCTCATCACCGGGATAGCCGACACCGCCGTACCACCCGGAAGGAACCCGGCATGACCACACACCACCCCATCGCGATCGTCGGCGCCGGCCTGGGCGGGCTCACCCTCGCCCGCGTCCTGCACGTCAACGGCGTCCAAACCGCGGTCTTCGACCTGGACGCGTCACCGTCGGCCAGAACGCAGGGCGGGATGCTCGACATCCACGAGGACACCGGCCAGGAAGCCCTCCGCGCGGCCGGTCTCCACGACCGGTTCCGCACACTCGTCCATCCCGGCGGTGAGGCCCTGCGCATCCTGGACCGGCACGCCGCCGTCCACCTCGACGAGACCGACGACGGCGACGGCGGACGCCCCGAAGTCGCCCGCGGCGACCTGCGCGACCTCCTGCTCGGCTCCCTGCCCGGCGACACCGTGCGCTGGGGCGCCAAGGTCACCGCCGCCCATCCGCTCGGCGGCGGGAAACACGAGGTCACTCTGGCCGACGGCACGGTGTTCACCACAGACCTGCTGATCGGCGCCGACGGCGCGTGGTCCAGGATCCGGCCCCTGGTCTCCACCGCCGAACCGGCCTACGAGGGCATCTCCTTCGTCGAGGTCCACCTCCACGACGCCGCGACCCGTCACCCCGCGAGCGCGGCACTCGTCGGCGGCGGCATGTTCTTCGCACTCGGTGCTGGCAAAGGCTTCCTGGCCCACCACGACTCCACCGGCAGCCTGCACGTCTACATCGCGCTGAGGACTGCGGAGGACTGGATTCGCGGGATCGACTTCAGCGACACCGCCGGAGCGAAAGCCGCCGTGCTGGCGCACTTCGACGGCTGGGACGCGAGCCTGCGGGCACTGATCACCGACGCGGACGGCGACCTCGTCGCCCGGCCGATCCACGCGCTGCCGGTCGGCCACCGCTGGGACCGTGTCCCCGGCGTCACCCTCCTCGGCGATGCCGCCCATCTGATGTCGCCGTTCGCCGGGGAGGGCGCCAACCTCGCGATGTTCGACGGCGCCGAACTCGGTCGGGCCCTCATCGCCCACCCCGGCGACGTCGAGGCCGCTCTCCGCGCGTACGAGAAGGAGTTGTTCCCCCGTGGCGAGGCTTCGGCGGCCGAGTCCGCGGAAAGCCTCGAACTCTGTTTCGCCGAGGACTCCCCGAAGCCGCTACTGGAGCGATTCGCGTCGTATCGCTGAGGCAACCATCGCGCGGTGCCGGGCGTGCATCCGGTAGCGAGCGAAGGGGACCGCGGTGCAGGCACATCAGGGATGGCCCGGCGAACTCAGGCGGGAAGAGATCGCGGTGACCAGGAAGTGGCTGGCCAGACGCGGAATCGAGGTCGGGGAGCCCTCGAGGCCGCTCGCCATCCGGGTCGGCCCCCGGCTGAGCCGGACGGTGCCCGGCAGGCTGTGGTGGCTGGTCGGAGCGGTGGTGGTGAGCACCGTGCTGGCCGGCGCCTACGAGTTCCTGGTGGCTCGCGGCGAAGGGGCAGCCGCCGGTGTCAGCCTCTACTTCATCTGCGCCAGTCTGCAGACCGCGCTCTGGGCGTCGTACCTGCACCGTGAGCGCGCGCTGGGCCCGCTGCCGGTCATGGACCGCCGCTCCGGGCGCCCGGCGGCGCGGAAGATCCTCGGTGGCTGGTACATCGCCTCGCTCGCGATCACCTTCGGCGGCGCCGCCGTGCTCGCGGCGGCCATCCACTTCACCACCTCGGCGAAGGTGTACGCCTGGACCTGGCTGGGCGCGCTCTGCTGGCCCGCCCTCTGCTGCGCGGTGATCCTCGTGGTCACGTTGCGGCGGCCGATCCACGCCGAGGACACCGCCTCGGTGGCTGTCGACACCGAACTGCGGGTCCTGGACTGCCAGGCCGCGGTGCCCGGTCTGTACGGGGCGATCGTCCTGTTCGACGTGGCGACCGGTGACAGCACTCCCGCCGGGTTCACCGGCTGGCTGATCGCCTACGCCGTGCTCGCGCTGGGGACCACGGCCCTCGGTCTCTGGCACCACTACCACCGTCCCGCGTTGCCGCCCGGCGACTACGGAACCCCGGTCCGGCGCCCGCTCGACCGGGCTCAGTAGGCCCCGCTCAGCCGACCGGTTCGTGCTGGGTGCGCCGGGCGTAGGCCCGGGCGGCACGGGCCCGGTCGCCACAGCGGACCGAGCACCACTGGCGGCGGCCGTTGCGCAGGAAGAACCGGTTGCACGGCGCGGATCCGCAGGCGGCCAGCCGGTCGGCGTCCGGACCGGTGAGCAGATCGGCGGCGTTGGCCGCGAGGGCGGCCAGAGCGTGTTCCACGATCTGGGTGATCGGATGCGGCGCGGTGCGGCACAGCCCCTGTGCCGGGTCCCAGCGCAGGAGCGCGGCGGTGGGCGCCTTGCTCAGCGCGTCGTTGACGGCGTTGAGGGCGCTCTGCGGGGGAGGCTCCGCGCACGACCGCGAAGCGAGCAGGACCCGCACCTGCTCGCGCAGTGACCGGATCTGCGCCGCGCACATCTCCCGCAACCCGGTGCCGGGCGGGGCGAAACCGTGCTCGACGAGCCAGCGTGTCGCGCTGTCGGGGGTGCCGACCTGGTCGACGAACTGCCCGCCGGGCAACGCGATCGCGGTGTTGGCGAACGCGAGCGCGACGTACTGCTCCGCCCCCGGCGCGGGGGGCAGGAGGTCGGTCCCGGCGTAGTCGTCCACGTCCTCATGGTAGTCAGCGGATTCAACCATGAGAAAGTCTCACGGAATTGGTTGCGGGAATCCGTGAGAACCGGCTAGCGTTGCTCACGGAAAGAACAATACCTATCCGTGAGGTGGACCATGGCAGTAGGCGTGAACCCGATCAGCGACCAGCTCTCCGTCCAGGTCTTCGGCGGGCCGACGGCGCTGATCGAGTACGGCGGCCTGCGGTTCCTGACCGACCCGACCTTCGACGAGCCCGGCCACTACCCCAGGCCCGGTGGCAGGCCCGGCCTGACCAAGACCGCCCCGCCCTCGACGAAGCGCGCCGACCTCGGCCCCGTCGACGCGGTCCTGCTGTCACACGACGAGCACCCCGACAACCTCGACCACTCCGGCCGGGAACTGCTGGCCGACGTACCGCTGACCCTCACCACCCCCAGCGGCGCGGGCCGGCTCGGCGGCACCGCGAAGGGACTCGCGCCGTGGGAGTCGGTCGACCTGACCCGCCCGGACGGGGGAGTCGTCACCGTCACCGGCGCGCCCGCGCAACACGGCCCCGAAGGCGCGGACAAGGTCACCGGCGAAGTCGTCGGTTTCGTACTGACCGCCCAGGACCTGCCGACCGTCTACGTCAGCGGCGACAACGCCTCCCTCGACGTGGTCCGGCAGGTCGCCGAACGGTTCGGCCCGGTCGACACCGCCGTCCTCTTCGCCGGGGCCCCGCGGCTGAAGGGGGTCTTCGACGGCGCACTGCTCGTCCTCGACAGCGCCCTGGCCGCGGAAGCGGCGAAGATCCTCGGCGCCCGCACCGTGGTCCCCGTCCACGTCGACAGCTGGGACCACTTCACCGAAAGCCGCGACGACGTCGTGGCCGCGTTCACCGCGGCGGGCCTCGCCGACCGCCTCCGGCTCGGCTGATGTCCCGGCACCTGACCGAGCCGGTCACCACGGACTCACTTCCGCGGACACAGAAACGCACACTGACCGTCTTGACCGTCTCGCAGGTGCTCAGCGGCGTCGGCCTCTCGGCGGGAGTCACCGTCGGCGCCCTGCTGTTCCAGGACATGCTCGGCTCCACCGCGCTGGCCGGCCTGCCCAGCGGCCTGCTCACCGCCGGAACCGCGATCGCCGCCGTCGGCGTCGGCCGCCTGTCGCAGTCACGGGGCCGCCGCCCCGGACTCGCGGGCGGCTACCTCGCGGGAGCCGCGGGCAGCGCGGGGATCATCGCCGGCGCGGTCCTGCAGAACCCGGTCCTCATGGTCGTCGCGCTCCTCCTCTACGGCGCGGGCGCGGCGGCCAACCTCCAGGCCCGCTACGCCGGGGCCGATCTCGCCGCCCCGGCCCGCCGGGCACGCGCGGTGTCCACCGTCCTGGTCGCCACCACCCTCGGCGGGGTGGCGGGAGCGACCCTCGCCGCCCCGACCGGTGTCCTCGCGGCCGCGCTGGGACTCCCACCGCTCACCGGGCTCTTCCTCGTCTCCGGAGTGGCCTACGCCCTGGCCGCCGTGGTCCTCCTCGGCTGGCTGCGCCCCGACCCGTTCCTGCTCTCCCGCACCCTCCCACCGGACGGGCAGGCATCCGGCACCCTCCAGGACACGGGCGACGGACCCGGTGTGCCACAAGGGATCCTGGTGATGGTCCTGGCCCAGATCACGATGATCGCGATCATGACCATGACCCCGATCCATTTGCTCGGGCACGGACACGGCACCGGCGCCGCCGGCCTGGTCATCGCCCTCCACGTCGGCGCGATGTTCCTGCCCTCCCCGCTGTCCGGGCTGCTCGTCGACCGCTACGGCCGCCGCGAGATCGCCGCCGCCGCCGGGATCACCCTGGCCGTCGCCGCCGTCCTCGCCGCGGCCGCCCCGGGCGACTCGGTGGTGCTCCTGGCCCTCGCGCTCGTCCTCCTCGGACTGGGCTGGAACCTCGGCATGGTCAGCGGCACCGCGATCATCACCGACGCCGCACCCGTCGCCACCCGCGCGAAGACACAGGGGATGGCCGACGTCGGTGTCGCGATCGGCGGCGCGGCGGGCGGCATGTCGTCCGGGTTCGTCGTGGTCGGCATCGGCTACCCCTCGCTCGCCCTCCTCGGCGGCGTCCTCGCGCTGGCCGTCATCCCCGCCGTCGGATGGCGCGCACGACGACGTCGTGAAGACGGAGTTCCCGGCAGCCGTGCCCGGGACGGGCCGTTCGATCGTCCTGAAGGACCCCTTTGAGACGGTGAACGTCGCAAAGGGGTCCTTCAGGACGCCTCCCGACGCCCTTTGCCTTACCTCAGGTGCCGGTCGAAGAACCGGCCCGCCGCCTCACCCGCGAAATGCGGGACACCGGTGTGCCCGCCCATGTTGGCGTGCAGCGTCTTCTCCTTCGAGCCGAAGGCGTCGAACAGATCCAAGGCCAGCTGCCGATCGTTTCCCTCGTCATCCCACTGAAGCAGGACATGCAGCGGGATGGTGACCCGCCGCGCCTCTTCGAACAGGCAACGGGGCACATAACTTCCCGCGAAGAGAACCGCGGCCGAAATCCGCGGCTCGATCGCCGCCAGCCGGGTCCCGATGGCGATCACCCCTCCCGAGTACCCGACCGGGCCACCGATCTCGGGCAGCTCGAGGAGGGCGTCGAGAGTGGCCTGCCATTCCGGGACCGCCTTTTCGACCAGGGGGAGGACGAGCCGGACGACGATCTCGTCGGAGACCGGCTCCCCGGCCTCCAGCGCGCGGCGCAGATCGACGCGGGCCTCGTCGACGGCGGCGATCCGGGGCCGGTCACCGCTGCCGGGAAGTTCGATGGTGGCCGCGGCGTAACCCGCCGCGGCGACGAGCCGGGCCCGGGCCACCAGACGTGGGTACATCTGGCGCACCCCGCCGGGATGTCCCATCAGGATCAGCGGGGCGGGTGCGGGCCCGGACGCGGGCGTCCACAGGATGCCGGGGTTCCCGCCGAGGGTGAATTCGCGTTCGAGGACATCGTCGTCGAAGCGCTGTTCGGAAACGAAACGCATGGTCGTGCCTTTCGGGAGTGCTCAGAACGGCGCTCCCGGACGACCTATCGCCCGACCGTGACCCCAGAGGGGAGCACCCATGTCGATACTGCGTTCACGGGTACCACCTCCTCGGTCTCTCGCACGGCAACCGGGACACTAGCGGTCGCCGTCGTTGTCCGCCAACGGGTTTCCGCATGCCATATTGGGGCGTATGCCTTCTATCGTCGAAAACGACTACGACACCTTCGCCGAGGCGTATGCGGCCGAGAACGAGACCAGCCTCGTCAACGCCTACTACACGCGACCGGCGATCCTGGACCTGGCAGGGGAGGTGTCCGGCCGTCGGATCCTCGACGCCGGCTGCGGAGCGGGCCCGCTGTTCGAGGCACTGCGCGACCGCGGCGCTCTCATGACCGGTTTCGACGCCAGCGCCAAAATGGTGGAGCTGGCCCGGAAACGGCTCGGCCCCGACGCGGATCTGCGAGTCGCCGACGTGACCGAACCCCTCCCGTATCCCGACGGCGCGTTCGACGACGTCATCGCCGCCCTGGTGCTCCACTACCTGGAGGACTGGTCCGCTCCGCTAGCCGAGATACGACGGGTACTGAAGCCCGGCGGACGGCTGATCATGGCCGTGAACCACCCGATCATCTTCAAGCTGCTCTATCCCGAAGCCGACTATTTCGCCACCGTCAAGTGGTCCGACGAGTACACCTTCAGCGGCCAGAAGGCCGTGCTCACCTACTGGCACCGGCCGCTGCACGCGATGACCGACGCCTTCACCACCGCCGGCTTCCGGACGGCCGTCGTCAGCGAGCCGTACCCCGCACCGGGCGCCCGCGAGCGATTCCCCGACGAACTCGCGGGCAAGACGGCTTTCCTGAGCTTCCTGTTCTTCGTCCTCGAGGCCGTCTGACCGGGTCAGCCGGGCTGGGAAGCGGCAGGCTTGGTGAACCACCCGGCGTAGGTGAGCAGCAGGCCCATCACGGCCAGCGCGCCGAAGAAAACCCGGCCGAGGAGGACTCCGGTCGGTGAGAGCATGGTGGCCTGGGCGCCCGACTCGATGGTCGCGGGTATGACGATGAGGAGGAATCCCCGCACGGCGACGAACCAGCCGAACAGTGACACGGTGACCGCGAGCGGCCCGCGCCAGCTCCGGTGTCCACCGATGATGACCAGCCCCGCGCCGAGCATGAGGGCACCCAGCAGCAACACCAGAACGGGCTGGGCGAACAGGTCGTTGACGATGTCCAGGCCGTCGGGCAGCCGGATCGCGTAAACGGTGGTGAAGGTCGCGACATAGGGGCCGATGACCCGGGCGAAGGCCCGGGTGCGCTTCTGTGCTTCGACGGTGGCTGTCGACACGGTGCTCCTTCGGGTGCGCGAATCAGTGGTTTTCGGGGCGGTAGCCGAGCTGGTGGAACACGGCCCGCAGGAACTGTTCGACCTCGCCTGCCGTACCGGTGTCCGGCCGGACGGCCAGGTGTTGCCAGACCGCGCCGGTGAGCACGTCCAGCAGGATGTCCGGGTCGCTGTCGGCCGGAAGCTGCCCGCGATCCCGCGCCCGCTCGAGCACATCCCGGCGCGCTCGGTCACGATGCCGGCCGAACTGGTCCTGGTAGGCGCGGGCGAGTTCCGGGTTGTCCTCAATCGCCCCGTAGAGACGGCGCAGAAGACGACGTTGCCGCGGATCGGCGAGGACGTGGGCCCACCCCGCCAGCAACTGCTCGACGTCGTGGATCTCCGGGCTCGGCGGTGGATTGCCGTAGGCGGCCTCGACCGTGGCGATCAGGAGCCGGGTCTTGTCCGGGAACCGCCGGTAGACGGTGGCCCGGGTGACCCCGGCCCGCCGGGCGACCTGCTCGATGCTGGTCGCCTCCGCGCCGCGCTCGATCAGCAACTCCAGCGCGGCGTCCAGGATCGCGGCATCGGCTTCCCTGCTCCGCGGTCGGCCGGCGACACGATTGTCAGCACTCACCCTCATTACAATACGGTACAGATCTGCATTGTAATGAGGGTGCCTAGTTTTTCGGGCCTCAGATGCACGCGACCGGCCCCAGAAAAAGGGGCCCTGGCCAGGCGAAAGGCTCTCAGATCGCCGCTGAGCCCCTAACAGGGGCAGCCTGGTGTGTTTCCTCCGGCAGTCGCCCCTCCTTTCCGGGCGCGTCGCCGCCTAGTTCGACCCGCCCGCGATAGCCGGCCGATCAAGTCCGCGAGCCCTCCACTCGGGATGCTCAGTCATAAGGGGCATTATCACGGTGCATCGCCCTGCTTGCAGTTTCGCGTTTGACTGACGCGAAACCGGATACGCGTATCGCGTAAACAGGCAAAAGGGACAAGAATTGCCGAGGTGCTGGGCGAGAAAAAGGGCGGCGCGGTCGAGGGCCTGGCCGGATTCGTCGAGCAGGCCGATGAAGGACTGGAAGACGTGTGGCACGCCGGCCGTGATGTCCAGGATGACGTCGACGTCGGCGTCGCGGGCGTATGCCCAGGCATATAAGGCGCTGATGCGACGACGGCCACGTTCTTCAACGACTGGTGCGGTGCGAGACCCGCCTGTACAACGCGCTCAACGACCGGATGCGCCGAGGCCACGGGATCGCGGCCTCGCAGTACGAGTTCCTGCGCTACCTGCGCGACCATCCGGACGCACGAGTCGGGGACCTCACGGCCTTCTTCGTCATCGGGGTCGGAGCGACCAGCAAGGGAATGGACCGCCTCGAAGGACGCGGCCTGTTCAGGCGCGTTCCCGATCCCGCCGACCGCCGCTCCTCGCTACTGGAACTCACCGACACCGGCGAGCGTCTTGTCCACGAAGCGGACGAGACGCTCGCGGCCATCGGCGCGCTCATCCAGACGGCCCTCGACCCAGCGCGGCTAGGCGCCGCCGCGCAGGCGCTGCGGCAACTCCTGACCGCGCTCGAACACGACAGGATCGGCACACCCGCAGGCTGAAGAGCCGCCGGTTCAGGGGAGGGCTTCGCCGAGCTTGTCCAGCCCCTCGCGGATCCCGTCCTCGACGCGCCGATACGTGTCCGCGCCGGTCACCAGGCTGTCGGCGATGCCACCGACCGTGTCCACACTCGCCGTGAGCCGATCCCCGGCGGCGCTGAGGTGCTTGGTCAGCGTGTCGCTGAACGCGGTGGCGGCGGGAACCTCGCCCAGCAGATGCGCCACCAGTTGCAGCCGCGACATCGCGCCCGCCGCGCCGCTCAACGTCGACGTCGCCTCGTCCAGGACACCCGCGGCGCCGACCAGCGAATCGGGGTCCGTTTCGTATCCGGCGTCGCCGGAGGAGAGCGCACCGTCCAGGTCGAGGCCGAGCTCTTCCAAGGAGATCCTGGTCAGCTCAGGTTCGTCCCACTTCGAACCCGGGTTCTTCTGGTACCCGTAGGCGCCGGATTCGTGTGCCAGCACGATCTCCCCGTCGATCTCGACGGCTTCCTCGACGCCGTGCGAGTCGTAGCCGTCGTCGTTGCCCGGCTCGCCGCCCTTCAGCTCGATCTCTTCGCGATCGTTGAAGTCGAACCACTCCGGCGTCCGGTCCTGCCGGTAGAACTTGCCGCTGTGCCCGTCGGAGGAGGAGAAGATGAACTCGTCGTCGCGGACCACGACACCCTGGACGTTGTTCGGTGTCTCGATCGGTTCTCCGGCTTTGTCCGGCTGGGGCGAACCATCCGGGCCGACGGGGACCTCGTAGAGCCGGTTGTTGGTGTAGTCGCCCACGAAGAGCTTGCCTTGCGCGTAGGTGACGTAGCTGTGGGCGGGCGTGTCGACCACGTCCACGGCGTCGACCGGTTTGCCGCTGTCCCGCGCGGCGTCGAGTTCGGCCTTGTCGTAGACGTACACGTATCCGTTGGACGACACCCAGACGTGCTTGCCGTCCGTCGCGACACCGCCGGTGTGCGTGGGCGCGCCGACCTCGTCGTTGCCGTTGAGGTAGACGTTTCCCGATTCCACTCCGGTCTCGTAGTCGACGTAGGTCAGCCTGCTTGGCGTCAGGTCGGGGCCGATGGGGCTGTCGCCCGATCCGTCACCGTCGCCGTCGTGGTACGAGCCGACGAGCAGGTTCTTGCCGTCGTAGGCAAGGCCCTGCGACGTCCACGGCTGCCCTGGATCGACGCCGCTGATGTCGGCGTTGCCGTCGCTGTCCCAGCCCTCGCTTCCGCCGCCGTCGGTGGTGGCCGCCAGCGCGGTGAGCCTGCTTTCGTAGGTCTGCTGGGCGACGGTCAGCGCCCGGATGGTCTTCATCGCGATCTCCGGCGCTTCGAGGAGATCGGTCAAGCCGAGCTCGCGCCAGGGGCCGATGGCGGTGTCGGCCGACGTCCGCAGCGCGGAGTACGCCTTCGCGGCGCCCTTAATCGCCGCCTCGGCGGTGTCGAGCTGGGTGTACACCTCGGCGACGGTTCGCGAAGACTCTTTCGCCTTACCGACGAATTCCGCGGCCGCTGTACCGCGCCATGACCGCGCCGCCCGCAAGGCGCCGTCGGAGATCCCGTCCGCGACGGTCCGCAACGACGCCTTGGCGTCGGCGATGGTGGTGCCGACTTCGGCGATGCCCGCCGCGTCACCCGAGGTGAGCTTGGCGTAGAGCGGTTCGGGATCAAGGAACGGCATCGGCTCCTCCTCGGTCAGCGGTCGCGTTCTGACGTCGGCGGGCGGACACCGGTTCCCTACGATCCACCGCTCAGGACAGCATCCCGCCGTCCACCCGCAGGACGGTGCCGGTGACGTAGGAGGCTCGGTCGCTCAGCAGCCACGCGGCGGCCTGCGCGACCTCCTCGGGTTCGGCCACGCGCCCGAGCGGCGTCTGGGCGTTGAGCCGCTCCAGGATCCCCGGTGAGCTCGCGACCCATTCGCTGAACATCTCCGTCATCGTCGTCCCGGGGGCGACGGCGTTGATCCGGATCCCTTCCGGCCCATAGGTGGCGGCGGCCGACGCGGTGAGGCTGTTGACGCCTCGTTTCATCGCGCCGTACGCGGGGAGTTCGGGATTGGCCATCAGGCTGCCGACACTGGTGTTGTTGACGATGGCCCCGGTGCCCGCGGTGGCCCTGATCGCCTCGATCTCGGCGACCATCGCCAGCCACGGGCCCTTGAGGTTCACCGCGTAGATGCGGTCGAAGTCGGCCTCGGTCACCCGGTCCAGCGGGCCGGGCGGCACGTTCGTCGCCCCGTTGTTGAACGCGACGTCGAGCCTGCCGTGCAGGTCCACGGCCCGGCCGACGGCCGCGCGCACGCTCGCCGCGTCCCCCAGGTCGCACACCACGTGGTCCGCGACGCCGCCCGCCGCGCGGATCTCCTCGGCCACGGCCTTGAGCTGGGCCTCGGTCCGGGCGGCGAGGACGACCCGGGCACCCTCCTCGGCGAACAGCCGCGCGGCGGCGGCACCGATACCGCGGCCGGCGCCGGTGACGAAGGCGACCTTGCCGTCCAGCAGGCCCGAAACAGTCGTTGTGTTGGTCATGCCACCGAGAGTCCGCCCGTCCGGTGACGCTATCCAGGCACCGGCGGTACCTGGATAGCCCGGGCCCGTCGCGCACACTGGAGGGGTGGACAGAGGACAACTGGCGGATTTCCTGCGCAGCCGTCGCGAGCGGATCGCCCCCGCCGACGTGGGCCTGCCCGCCGGGCCACGCCGCCGCACCCCGGGACTGCGCCGCGAGGAGGTGGCGCAGCTGGCGTTCATCTCGACCGAGTACTACACGCGGCTGGAGCAGGCACGCGGTCCCCGGCCCTCCCGGGAGGTACTGGCCGGGCTGACCAGGGCACTGCGGTTGTCGGACGTGGAACGCGACCACCTGCACCATCTCGCCGGTGCTCCGCCGGGACCTCCGCCCGGCCCGTCCCGGGAGGTCCGGCCGAGCATCCTCGCCCTTCTGCGGCGCCTTCCACAGGCCGCGGCGATCGTGCTGTCGGCGACCTACGAGGTGCTCGCGTGGAACGACCTCGCCGCGGCACTGATGGAGGACTTCTCCGCACTCCCACGCCGCGACCGCAACCTCGTCCGCCGCGCGTTCCTCGGGCCGCGACCGGAAGGCGGTCGACTGTACGGGGTGTCGGACGCCGACGAGTTCTCCGCGAGCGCGGTCCGGAATCTGCGGGCCACGGCCGGCCGCTACCCCGACGATCCCGAGGTCACCGGACTGATCCGGGAACTTCTCGACGGCAGCGAGGAGTTCGCCCGGCTGTGGGCCGCGCACGACGTCTGCGCCGAGCCCACCCTGTGCAAGACGTTCCGGCATCCGGTGGTCGGCCCGATCAGCGTCAACTGCGACGTCCTCGCCATCAGCGACCGGGATCAGCAGGTCGTCATCTACACCGCCGACCCCGGCACCCCGTCGGAGAACGCGCTGCGGCTTCTATCGGTCGTCGGGACGCAGCGCATGGACGTCCCGCGCTGAGCCTTTTGTAGGTTCCCTCGATACCAGCGACGAGACATGCGGATCGATCCGCAGCGCGGTGGCGAGTGCGAAGCGGCCCGCCGGGTCGTCGATCGTGCCGCCGAAGAGCGTCCGCAGCTGCCGGATCCGGTACCGGACGGTCTGGACGTGGACATGCAGTTCGACACCGATCGCCTGCGGCTGGTCTGGCCGCGCGAGCCAGGCCGCCAGTGTCGCGGTCAGCCGTTGTCTCGCCGGTTCGGGCAGGCCCGCCAGCGGGGCGAGGACGTCCTTCGCGAACTCGGCGGCGAGTTCCGGGTCGGCGGTCAGCAGCAGGTCGATGCGGTGGTCGGTGGTGTGGACGAGGGCGCTTTCACCGAGTGCGCCGGTGCGGGTGAGCCGCCACAGCGCGCTCGCCCGGCGGGCGCCGAGTGCGGCCGAACGCAACGGGACCACCGGGCCGACCCCGGCTTGGTCCCGACCGAGCAGATCCCGCAACCGGCCGAGGTACCACTCCAGCCGGTCGGCGGGCATGACCACGGCCGTGAGGTCGTCGTGGCGGCCGATCAGCACCCGGCCCGGCATCCGGTCCAGCAACCGCGGCGCGACGTCGGCGCTGGTGACGGCGATGACGAGCCGGTCAGGCGGTACCCACGCGGCCTGGCTCGCGGCGTCGTCGAGCACGTCGCGGGCGGCCGCCGGTTCGGTGAGCAGGAGACCGAGGAGCCGGTCGCGCCGTGCTTGCCCGGCCCGCGCCGCCTGTGACCGCGCTTCGGCGTATCCGTCGGCGGCCGCGGCCGAGAGTTCCGCGATGAACGCGAAGAGCGCCTCGCCGAGTTCCACGATCGCCTGGGTGGGGAGGTCCACGGCCGGTGCCGCCGAGGTGAGCTGCCGCCATACTCCCAGCGCGGCCGACTGGTAGAAGCCGAGCATCTCCTCCAGGCTGCGGCCCGCGGTGTGCTGGGCCCGGCCCTGCGCGCGGTAGACCTCGCGGTCGGTGGTGACGTCGGGGTGGCCGATCTCGCTGAAGAAGGCCGACAGCGCGACGTCGAGGGTGGTTTGCAGGTTCGCCGCCGTCCGGTGGTCCAGCGGGGTCCGCAGCCCGGCGCGGACCTGGTCCAGCGCGGCGGACGCGATCGCGGCGGTGTCCGGTTCCAGCCGGGTGAGCACCGAGGCGTCCAGCCGGCGCCACGGCTGCGCGGACGGCGTGGTCATAGAGGAAACCTACAAAACTCCGATCAAGTACGCGCGCCTCCGTTCTAGTGGTTCACCCGCTCCCCGGCGGACGCTGTCGGCGGCATTCGACGACGCATGCAGGAGGCGGCAGTGACACGTTCTCGCTGGGGAAGACTCGTTCGTATCGCCGCGGTGGCGGGCACCGCACTCACCCTCGCCGGATTCGGGACACCGGCCATCGCGGCCGAGCGCCAGGTGTACGTCGCGATGGGTGACTCGTTCTCGGCCGGTTCCGTGGTCCTGCCGCAGTCCGATCTGCTCACCTGCGCCCGGTCCGCGATCAACTACGCGGGCCTGCTGGCGAGGGAGATCGAGGTCGACGAACTGCGCGACGTCACCTGTGGTGCCGCGACCACATCGCATTTCAGCAATCCGCAGAAAGGCATCATCTCCGGCACCAACCCGCCGCAGTACGACGCGCTGTCCGCCGACACCACCCTGGTGACCGTGGGCATCGGCGGCAACGATGTCGGGCTGGTCGGGCTCGCGACGTCGTGTGTGAACCTGCTTCCGGTGGGGACGTCGTGCAAGGCGGCCAACACCGCGGGCGGGGTGGACAAGTACGCGACCAGGATCGACGCCTTCGCCGCCACCTACGGGACGGTCATCGAGCAGATCCGCCAGCGTGCCCCGCAAGCGAAGATCGTCATGGTCGGCTACCCGACCGGGATCAAGGGCGGCGGCTGCTGGCCGCTCGTGCCGGTACTGCCGCAGGACGCCGACTACATCCAGGCCAACATCGACCGGCTCAACGCGCGCATGGCCGAACAGTCCGCGGCGCACGGCGCGAGCTACGTCGACATCCGGACGCCGAGCATCGGGCACGACGCCTGCCAGCCGATCGGCGTCAAGTGGATCGAAGGGCTCATCCCGTCGGTGGTGAACAACAGCTTCGCGCCCCTGCACCCGAACGCCGCCGGACTCGCGGCCGTGGTGCCCAGCATCCGGAAGGTGCTGTAGCCCGCCGCCGACGCCAGGAAAGGACCTTTCCTCGCAAATTCTGCGAGGAAAGGTCCTTTCCTGGCGTGTGTGGGGCGTGAGATCAGGCGGTCGGCGCCCAGTACAGGAGCCGGTTCGGCGAACCGGAGCCCGGGTTGGTCACCTTGTTCGGGGTGGCGGCGTTGATGAGCGCGGTGGCCACCTGCGCGGGGGTGGCGGACTTGTTGTTCTGCAGGTAGCGGGCGGCGACGCCGACCACGTGCGGGGTCGCCATCGAGGTGCCGCTGATGGTGTTGGTCGCGCTGTCACCGGTGTTCCAGGACGAGGTGATGTTCGAACCCGGCGCGAAGATGTCCACGACCGAGCCGTAGTTGGAGAAGCTGGAGCGCGCGTCGGTGTTGGTGGTCGAGCCGACGGTGATCGCCTGGGTCACGCGGGCGGGGGAGTAGTTCGAAGCGTTCGCGTTGGAATTCCCGGCGGCCACGCCGTAGGTGACGCCCGCGGCGATCGAGCGGCGGACGGCGTCGTCGAGGGCGGTCGAGGCGCCGCCGCCGAGGCTCATGTTGGCGGCGGCGGGCTTGACGTGGTTCTTGGTGACCCAGTCGATGCCCGCGATGACGCCGGCGGTGGTGCCGCTGCCGGAGTTGTTGAGCACGCGGACGCCGTAGACCGTGGCGCCCTTGGCGATGCCGTACTGCGAACCGGCGATCGTGCCGGCGACGTGGGTGCCGTGACCGTTGCCGTCCTGGGCGACGGCGTCGTTGTCGACGAAGTCGTAGCCGTTGCGGGCGCGGCCGCCGAAGGTGGTGTGGCTGATCCGCACCCCGGTGTCGATGACGTAGACGTTCACGCCGGCGCCGGTGGAGGTGTAGCTGTAGCGCTGGTCGAGCGGGAGGTTGCGCTGGTCGACCCGGTCGAGGCCCCAGGACGGCGGGTTGACCTGTGTGGCGTCCGCGTGGACGACCTGGTTCTGCTCGACGGCCGCGACCGAGGGGTCCGCGGCGAGCCGTTTGGCCTGCTTCTCCGAGAGTGACGCGGCGAAGCCCTTGAGCGAGCCGCTGTAGACCTGCTCCACCTTCGCGCCGAAGCGGCTGGCCAGCGCGTCGACGACGCCGGTGTCCTTCAGCGTGACGATGTAGCTGTTCGGGATCGCCTCAGGTGATCCCGCGGCGAGGATCTGTCCTTCGGCGGCCTGCGCGGGAGCGGCGGTGACGCTGATCGCCACGGCGAGGACACTCGCCATTCCGGCACCCGTCAGCCAACGCGCTTGTCTCGTCTCTCGCATGCGTTCGTCCTGTCGTTCGCAGGGGGACCGGCCGGTCAAGACCACGGGAGAGGAAAGCGGTCCAGCTCGACCGCATGGGACGGCACCTGCCGAAGCCCACGAAGATCGAGGTTATTGAGCGTTTGACATGTCCGATATCGACTGAATGGGGCAGGACCCGACCTTCGTCTGGCGACCATTAGCGGGGGGTGCCCTGCACGGAAAGTGGACCTGGGCTCCTCCGTACCCTGTGGGTGGAACACCTGCCGATCCTCTGGAGCCCGAATCACCGTGCCAGCCCTTTCGAGCCTGCGAGCCGACTGCGAGAACTGCTTCGGCCTGTGCTGTGTCGTCCCGGCCTTCGCGGCTTCGGCCGACTTCGCGATCACCAAACCGGCGGGCCAAGCGTGCCCGAACCTGCTCGCGGACTCCCGGTGCGGCATCCACGACAAGCTCCGCAAGACGGGCTTCACCGGCTGCACGGTCTACGACTGCTTCGGCGCGGGCCAGAAGGTCTCGCAGGTCACCTTCGACGGCGAGGACTGGCGGAAGGCGCCGAAGACGGCGAAGTCGATGTTCGCGGTGTTCCCGGTCATGCGGGATCTGCAGGAACTGCTCTACTACCTCACCGAGGCGGCCGCACTGCCGACGTCGGCGCCGATCCGCGGCGACCTGGCCGGGATGATCGACCGGACCGAGCGGATGACGCTGGAGAAACCCGACGTGCTGCGGAAACTGGACGTCCACGCGCACCGGGGCGAGGTGAACGGCCTCCTGCTGCGCGCGAGCGAACTCGCCCGCGCCGAGGTTCCGGGCAAGAAGAAGGACCGGCGCGGTGCCGACCTCATCGGCGCGAAACTGAAGGGCGCGAACCTGCGTGGCGCGCTCCTTCGCGGGGCTTACCTGATCGGCGCGGACTTGCGCGGCGCCGATCTGCGCCAGGCCGACGTCATCGGGGCGGACCTGCGCGACGCCGACATCCGTGGCGCGGATCTGCGTGGCGCGCTCTTCCTCATCCAGTCCCAGGTGGACGCGGCCAAGGGCGACGCGACGACGACGCTGCCCGAGTCGCTCTCCCACCCGGCACACTGGTAGCCGTTTTCATCCTTTGTGGACGATCTCCCGCAGCCTGCCGTCGTGCGGCTGGGTGTGCAGGCGCCAGTAGTGCTCGGCGATGTCGTCCGGGTCGAACGGTGTCCCCTTCGCGACGGCGCCGGCGACGGTGACCGACGCGACGTGCACGCCCGAGGGCCCGAATCGCTTGTCCAGCAGTGAGACCAGCGCACGGACACCGGCCTTGCCGAGCGACAGGCTGGTGTACTCCGGTACGGCGTCCGGCATTCCGCCGGTGATGATGATCGTGCCGGAGCCGCGTTCGGCCATCCGCGGCGCGACGTGAGCGGCGGTGGTGATCGCCCCGACGACGTTGACCGACCAGGCCCTGAGGTGCTCTTCAGTCGTGAGTTCGCCGGGGGCGTCGGCCTGGATGACGGCGGCGTTGTAGACCACGACGTCGGGCACGCCGTGTTCGCGGACGGCGGCGTCGAGGGCGGTCGTGAGTGCTTTCTCGTCGGTGACGTCGGCGGTCAGCGCGAGTGCGGTCCCGATTTCCGCGGCCACCGGGGCGAGGGTCGCCTCGGTGCGGGCGATGAGGGTGATCGGCAGCCCTTCACGGGCGAACCGGAGGGCCACGGAGCGTCCGATGCCCGGTCCCGCGCCGATGACCACTGCGCCTGCCATGTGTGCTCCTTCGAGGTCGGTTGCGGCCGACCGTAAGCCCTGACATCGATGTGAGGGTCAAGCTCGCGTTTCGTCCTCTGGATGCGGTAGTTGGCATCGCGAACTACCACATCCAGAGGACGAAACGCGGGTACCCAAAGTGCGCATCGGGTGAGCGGTTTACCTGCCAGACTGAGCCGTATGCGTGCTGATCGCCTGGTGGCCACCCTTCTGCTGATGCAGGCGCGGGGCCGGGTCACGGCTTCGGAGCTGGCCGACGAACTCGAGATCTCGGTCGCCACGGCCCGGCGGGACCTCGACGCGCTGTCGGCGGCGGGCGTGCCGGTGTACCCGCAGCCGGGCCGCGGTGGCGGGTGGTCGCTGATCGGCGGCGCGCGGACGGACCTCAGTGGACTGTCGGCGTCGGAGGCGCAGGCGTTGTTCCTGCTCGCCGGGCCGGCGGCGTCGATCTCGCCGGAGGTCAGATCCGCCCTGCGGAAACTGGTCCGCGCCCTGCCCGACACCTTCCGGGCCGACGCCCAGGCCGCCGCGGACGCGGTCGTCATCGATCCGTCCCGCTGGGGTGAGCGGGAGAAGGAACGGCCCGCACCGCTGACCGTGCTGCAGGCTGGGATCGTCCGCCGCCGCAAGGTCCGCTTCGGTTACGCGAAGAAGGGGGCCGCCCCGGCCGAGCGGCTGGTGGATCCGTGGGGCCTGGTGGACAAGGACGACGTCTGGTACCTCATCGCCGGCACCGAGAAGGGCCAGCGGACCTTCCGCGTCGACCGGATGGCCGACGTCGAGGTGAGCGACCTGCCCGCGGCGCGCCCGGACGACTTCGAGTTGTCGCGGGCGTGGGAGGGCGTGGTCGATCAGATCGAACGACGACGCTCGGGGCTGGACGCCACCGTGCTCATCGCGGAGCGGCATCTGCCGATCCTCCAGGACCACTTCGGACGGCAGTCGGTGGTCGAGGAGACACTCGGCGACGGACGGGTGCGGGTGACGGTGTCGGCGCCGGTGGCGTGGATGATCGCCCAGAAACTCGCGGGCTGGGGCTCGATGATCGAGGTACTGGGCCCGCCGTCGGTCCAGGAGGAACTCGCGCGGATCGGCGCGGAACTGGTCGAGCGCTACGCGACGCCGGCGCGGTAGTGCTGCGGGCTGACGCCGTGTTCGCGTTTGAACGCGGTGCTGAGCGCGAACGAACTGCCGTAGCCGACCTGCCGCGCGACCGCGCCGATGGTGACGTCGGGGTGCTGCCGCAGCAGATCCGCGGCGAGTGCGATGCGCCAGCTCGCGAGGTAGGCCATCGGTGGTTCGCCGACCGCGGCGGTGAACCGGCGGGCGAACGCGGCCCGTGAAACCCCGGTGTCGGCCGCGAGGCTCGCCACCGTCCACGGCTCGGAAGGCTTGTGCTGCAACAGTTTCAGCGCCCGCCCGACGACGGGGTCACGATGCGCGCGATACCAGGCCGGTGCCGCGGCCCCTGGCCGGTCGAACCAGGTCCGCAGCGCGGCGACCAGGAGCAGATCGAGCACCCTGTCCAGGACGGCTTCCTGCCCCGGCGAGTCCTTGACGATCTCCCCGGCGAGCAACGGCACGAGCGGGTTCTCCCACTCCTCGTCCCGCACGACCAGCAGCGGTGGCAGCGCGGTGAGGAGCCGTTTGCTGATCTCGCCCTCTAGCGGATAGGTGCCGGTCAGCAGGACGACGGGGCCGTCCGGATCGCTGCCCCAGGTGCGGACGCCGAGGTCGGACAGCTCGGTGAGGTGCCGTCCGTCGGGGGCCAGGCATTCCTGTCCCGGCAGGATCATCGCCTGCGGTGGCGTGGCCGGATCGTCCGCGACGAGATACGGGTCGGGGCCGCGGGCGATGGCGATGTCGCCGGCGCCGAGCCGGACGGCGTCCCCGTGCTCGGGCACGACCCAGGAGTCCCCGCGAACCTGGGCCATCACCGTCAGCGGCGCCTCGTCCTCCACGCGCAGTGACCACGGCGGGGTCATCACCGATTTCAGCAGGAACGCGCCGCGGGCGCGAGGTCCGTCGAGCAGTCCGGCGAGGGGGTCCATACCCGCCAAGTGTAGACGATGAAACATGGAATAGAGCCTTTGAACTATGTCGAGTCTCATTCCGAGGCGCTTGACTAGGGGCATGACAGAGACGAAGAACAACGAGACGGTGCTGGTCCTCGGTGCGACGGGCAAGACCGGGCGCCGGGTGGCACGGCGGCTGACCGACCTGGGGATCGAGGTCCGGAAGGCGTCGCGTCCGGCGTTCGACTGGGACGACAGGTCCACCTGGACGGCGGCGGTCACCGGCGTCGGCGCGGCCTATCTGACCTACTACCCCGACCTCGCCTTCCCCGGCGCCGCCGAGGCGATCCGCGACTTCTCGAAGCTGGCCGTGGAGCACGGCGTCCGGCGGCTGGTGCTGCTGTCCGGCCGCGGTGAGGAGGAGGCCGTGGTCAGTGAGGAAGGGGTGCGCGAGTCCGGTGCCGAGTGGACGGTCGTGCGGTCCAGCTGGTTCGCGCAGAACTTCAGCGAGCACTTCCTGCTGGAACCGGTGCTCGCCGGTGAGATCGTGCTCCCCGCCGGGCAGGTGACCGAGCCGTTCATCGACGTCGAGGACATCGTCGACGTCGTGGTGACGGCGCTGACCACCGACGGGCACGACGGCCGGGTGTACGAGCTGACCGGGCCCCGGTTGCTGGGTTTCGCGGACGTGGCGGCGGAAATCGGCAAGGCTGCGGGGCGGGATGTCCGGTACGTTCCGGTCTCCGCGGCGGAGTTCGCGGCGGGGGCTGCCGAACAGGGTGTGCCGGAGGAGGAGATCGAGGGCCTGACCGACCTGTTCACGCGCATCCTCGACGGCCGGAATGCCTCGCTCACCGATGACGTCGAACAGGTACTGGGCAGGCCCGCGAGGGACTTCTCCGACTATGCCGCGAAAGCCGCGGCCACCGGAGTCTGGAATCGATGAAACGAACGGGAATCGGAAGGGAGGCGACAGGAGTGTCCACGCTGAGCACGGTCATCCTGGTCGCGGCCGTCATCACGGCGGGGTTGATCGCGGGCTTGTTCTACGCCTACACCTGCTCGGTCATGCCGGGGCTGGGGCGGGCCGACGCCCGGACGTATGTGACCGGGATGCGGGAGATCAACATCGCGATCCTCAACGGCTGGTTCGCGCTGAGTTTCGGTGGCGCGCCGCTGCTCGCCGCGGTGGCGGCGGCGCTGCACTTCCGGTCGGAGCTGCGGTCCGCGCTGCCGTGGCTGATCGCGGGATTCGTCCTGCTGCTGGTGATGCTGATCGTGACCATGGCGATCAACGTGCCGTTGAACAACGCGCTCGAAGCGGGCTTCGACGGCGACAGCACCGACTTCGAGGCGCTGCGGGCGAAGTTCGAAGGTGTCTGGGAACGGTGGAACCTGGTCCGGACACTGGCCGCGATCGGCGGCTTCGGCGCGCTGGTGGGCGGGCTGATCGTGCACGCCCGCGCCTGATCCGTCCGTCAGGAGATTTCGGCGAGTTTTCCCGCCAGGTAGGCCCGCTCGGCGTCGGTACCGGTGAGCGCGAGCGCTTCACGGTAGGCGTCGGCGGCCTCTCCGAACCGGTCGAGCCGCCGGAGGAGGTCCGCGCGGGTCGCGGGAAGCAGGTGGTAGCCGGGCAGGCTGCCGTCCGCGGCCAGTTTGTCGACCAGTTCGAGCCCGGCCTCGGGGCCTTCGGCCATCGCGACGGCCACCGCCCGGTTGAGTTCGACGACCGGCGAGGGCACGAACCGCAGCAGTTCCCCGTACAGCGCGGCGATCTGCGCCCAGTCGGTGTCGGCGGCCCGCGCCGCGGTGGCGTGACAGGCGGCGATGGCGGCCTGGACCTGGTACTGCCCGGGGACACCGCGGCGGAGCGCGGTCTCCAGCAGTTCGGTGCCCTCGGCGATCTCGGCGGCGTTCCAGCCACCACGATCCTGATCCTCGAGCGAGACGGGCGTGCCGTCGCCGTCGACGCGGGTGACACGGCGGGCGTCGTGCAGGAGAAGCAGCGCCAGCAGCCCGAGGACCTCCGGTTCGCCGGGCATGAGTTCGGCGAGGACCCTGGCGAGCCGGATGGCCTCCGCGGACAGGTCCGGGCGCAGCAGATCGGTGCCCGCGCTGGCCGAGTAGCCCTCGTTGAACAGCAGGTACAGCATGCCCAGTACGGCGGCGGTGCGTTCGGGCAGCAGGTCGGCGGGCGGGACGCGGTACGGGATCCCGGCGGTGCGGATCTTCCGTTTCACCCGGACCAGGCGCTGCGACATCGTCGCCTCGGAGACCAGGAACGCGCGGGCGATCTCGGCGGTGGTGAGCCCGGCCAAGGTCCGCAGCGCGAGCGCGACCTGCCCTTCCATCGGCAGAGCCGGGTGGCAGCAGGTGAAGATCAGCCGGAGCCGGTCGTCGCCGACGCCGCTGTGGTTCCACTCCGGCTCGGCGTCGGCGGCCAGGTCCGCGGCTTCCCGCAGTTTCTCCGCGCCGACGGCCTCTCGGCGGATCCGGTCGGTGGCACGGTTGCGGGCGGTGGTGGTGAGCCAGGCGCCGGGTTTCGCGGGGACACCGTCGCGGGGCCAGGTGCGCAGCGCGAGCGCGAACGCCTCCTGGACGCATTCCTCGGCCAGATCCCAGTCGCCGGTGACCCGGATCAGGGTCGCGATCACCTGACCCGACTCCTCACGGAACGCCCTGGTGATCGCGGCGTCGAGGTCACCGGTCACCGGAGCAGCCCTTCCAGCAACGGAACGGTCTCCTCCGGCGGCGGATACGCGGTGACCTCGTCCCGCAGCCGCCCGGCCGCCTCCCGGTAGGACGGTTCCCGCAGCACCGAGGACACCGCGTCACGGATGTCCTCCGGGGTCGCTTCGATGACGTCGAGGACCCTTCCGAGCCCGAGTGCGACGGCACGATCGCCGTTGTGGGGCTGGTCGGCGCCCATCGGCAGCAGCACCATCGGCAGACCGTGGGTGATCGCGCCCAGGAGGCTGCCCGAGCCGCCGTGATTGAGGACCGCGTCGCAGTACGGAAGGACGTCGTCCTGCGGGAGGTACTTCGCGAGGTGGATGTGCTCGGGCTGACGGCTGAACTCCGCGGGATCGATGAGGTTCCCGACAGTCACCACACAGGTCGCGTCGACCTCCCGCAGACCGGCCAGCACCCGCGCGAACAGATCGCCGGACTCGGTGTTGAAGATCGTACCGAGGGTGAAGTAAAGCCCGGGGCGGCCCTCGACGTGCCAGTCCGGCACGGGGCCGCGTCCGGGAACGGGTACGTGGAAGGGCCGCGTGGTCGGCGGCAGCGGGAACCGGGGATCGCGGAAGCTCGCGGGGAAGGGCGAGAGCACGAGATGGCGGTGGGCCGTCTCCAGATTCCGTTGCGGGGGAAGCCCGTGGGCGGCGCGGACGTCGTTGAGCGCGTCGTCCACGAGGTCGGGGCGGATGAGGGCGCCCGCGGCGGTGACCAGGACGGTCGCGTGGGGGAGGCCGAGCTTTTCCGCGGTGATCATCGGACCGAGGTCCGCTTCGTCGCAGACGAGGAGGTCCGGCGCCCAGGTGTCGCAGAGCGCCAGGACGTCCTCCGCGCGCAGGGGAGCGGTACGGCGGACGAAACCGTCGCGCAGATCGGCGTCCTCGCGGTCCCTGTCGACGGGGAGCAACGGGCGGCGTTCTCCGTCGCTGCCGAGATTCGGGCCCGACGGGAACACCGTGAAGCCGGCCGCCTCGACGACGGGAACCATCAGCGGCTCGCCGGTGAACGCGATCGTGTGCCCCGCGTCGGCGAGCGCACGGGCGATCGGGACGAGCGGCCGGAAGTGGCCGTTGCCGCCGGCGAAGGTGAACAGGACACGCACTCGGACGACCCTATCGGCGGGACCGCCGGTTTTCCCGGCGTTGCCCCGCTTCTCACCCCACCGGTCAGCGCTACCCTGCGGCGGTGATCGATACGGACGCCGACGAGGTCCGGCTGTGCGCGCTGGAAGGCTGCGAGAATCCTTTGCCACCGCCCGCGGTGGACGCCGACGGGAAACGCAAGGGCGGACGGCCTTCGGCCTACTGCAGTAAGACGCACGCCGACGCGGCGTCGCGCGCCCGCCGGGCCGCCGCGGTGGCGAGCGTGGCCGATCCGCTGCTGGAGGTCCGCCGGATCGCCGACGAGTTCACCCCGGCGGCGGCGTCACTGGTGGAATCGCTCGACGCGATGCGCGCGCGGTTCGACGACGCGGCAGGGGCGGCCTTGGGCCGGGTCACCGAAGCCGAGACCGAGGCGGCCACGGCGCGGCGGGAGGCCGAGGAGGCCCAGCAGGCGGCGGCGAAGGCCGACACGGCGCGCGCGACGGCGCTGGCCGCGTCCCGCGACGACAGGATGGCCAAGGCCAAGGCCGAACGCACCGCCGAGCAGGCCTTGAAGGACGCGGAGGAGACCCGCCAGCGTTCGTGGACCGAGATCGCGGCGCACGAACGGGCCCGGGGCGCCGCCGAAGCCGCGACGGTCGCCGCGGAACGCGCCCGTGACGCGCTGGTCTCCGACCTCCGGACGCTGCGCGAGGATTTCGCGGCCGTGCGGACGGAGAAGACGCGGCTGACCACGGAGCTTGGTGAGCGGGACACCGCGCTGGCGCGGGCGGTGGCCGAACTCGAAGCCTTGCTGGACCGGCTCGACGAGGCGAAGGCCAGGGCGACGGTGTCCGAAAAGGACTGTGCCGCGGCACGGGCGGAATCCACGGCGCTACGGGGCGATCTGGACCGTGTCCGCGCCGAGCTGGCGCGGGAGCACACCGCCCGCAGCCTCGCCGAAGCCCGGGCGACCGCGCTGGCCGAGGAACTGGAGCGGGCACAGGCCCGCGCCGCCGCCGACCAGGCACGGTATGACGACGTCGTCCGTCAGCTGGCCGAACTCGCCCGTACTCCGGTCGTCGAGGAAGCGACCACCCCTTCGCCCGAATCGCCTGTGGAGACTCCCGAGCTCCCGTAGAGTCCCGCTGACCTATCCAGGGTTGGGGGTCTGAGGCTGTGAGCGGGTACGAGGTCGAGATCGGTCAGCTGCGGAACGCGGCCAAGGCGGCGGGGTCCGCGGCGGACCAGGCCAGAGCCGTGGAACCGGGCGCAGGCCTGGACGCGATCGCGACGGCGTTGCCCGGTGGCGAGGCCGCGAAGAGCGCGCCGACGCTGGCCTCGACGTTCACCGAGCGCGCCAAGGGGTGGGCCGGCGAGATCGACCGCTGGGGCGAATCGATCACGACGGCCGCGAAGGCCTATTCCGAAAGCGAGAAGTCCGCGGAGGAGGCGTTCGGAGGATGACGGTCGGCTACGACGACGTCCGCACATGGGACGCCGAAGCGCTCGACGCGACGGCCACCAACCTGGGTGGACGGCGGGACAAACTCCTCGGGCTGCAGGACGAACTCGACGACGCCAGGAAACTGCCCGACTGGCACGGCCCGGCGGGCGAGCGCGCCCGCGATTCGCTGGGCGAGACGCGGAACGACGCCGAGACCCTGATCGCGGAACTCTCCGCCGTCGAAAGCGCCCTGCAGAACGCGTCGGACGATGTGTCCGCACTGAAGACCAGGGTCGCCAACAACGACTCCCTCGCCGGCACCTACCAGTTCCGCATCGCCGCCGACGGCGCGATCGTGGACGACAAGCCCGCCGATCCTCCGCCGAAGTCCCGGTTCGAGGCCGAGGAGTACGCCGAGTCCCGGCGGCACCGCGAAACCATCAGGAAGCAGCTGGCACAGGAAACCAAGGCGATCCTCGCAGCGGCGAACGCCATCGACGCCACTCTCGCCCGGGTGATGCGGCTGGCGCGGGACGGCGAGATCAGCGACCACGGAGCGACCACCCTGGCCGGTGCCAGGAAGGGCGGGGAGATCGACGCCCAAGTGGTCGAGATGGAACAGGCCCTGCGCGACGCGGGTCTGCTGAACGGACCACCCGCGTCCGGCCACTACCGGCAATGGCTGGAGAACGCCGTACGCCGGGGCGTCTCGATCGACACCATCAAGAAGATCGCCGACGAACACGACATCACGCCGGAGGACTTCAAGGTCCTCGACGGCATGGAAGAGATCCGCGAGGACAAGGACGGCGACGGGACCTACAAGTCGTACTTCCTGATGCCGACCGACATCAGCGGGGACGACGCCGCCAAGGCGGTGCGGATGACCTACGTCCTGAACGCGGGCACCGACTACGGCACCGAAGGCGAGAAGACCGACTTCGCGCCGACGCCGTACGGATCCGAGGAACTGCGGCGGATCACCGACCGGCAGCGGGAGAACTCCTGGAGCTACGACGACGACGTGGGTTTCGTGCACGGCAACGGCGGGCGGCTGGTGACCACCCCGAACGGCATGATGATGGGGCTCGGCGGAAACCTCGTCCAGGACCAGTTCAGCCAGCGCGGCGGAACCACCTGGGGCGACACGTTCATGCTGAACATCGACGATCCGAAGGATCCGGCGCAGCAGCTTCGCGAGGTCGCGAAGTCGGGCCACGCCTGGTACGAGGGCGACAACGGTGCCTCCCAGGGGTCGCTCGACATGGACCGGCTGCTGCACCACGAAGAGCGCCATTCCCAGCAATGGGGCCGCGAGGGCTACACGGGCTTCCTCGCCTCCTACGCGTGGGAGCAGGTCACCGGCGGCAACGAAACCGAGGAAGACGCGGGACTGTCCGATGGCGGCTACTAGAAGGGTCGTCTGCGCCGCCGTGCTCGTGGCGGCGGTGACGGGGGCGTGTGACACCAGGGCGCAGTTCGCGCCGTCGCTGCCGCCGGAGGCCGGGTTCCGCGTCGACGACGGCGTCCTGAAACTGTGGACGGGCACTCCGTGCGAGGGCGTCACCGGCCTGAGGCTGACGTTCGATTCCGGCGCCAAGGAGAGCACGGAGCAGATGTGGACCGCGCCGCGGCCGGGGGTGCGGGTCGAGCGCCTGGACCTGCTGACAACCTCCGGCGAATCCTCTGTGGACACCAGTGGCCTCCAGGTCCGGACCCCGCTGCCCGCGGAGTACGACTGGACCAAGGCAGGCTCGGTCAGCATCGCCGTCGACGGCCCGAAAGCGTACGGTGCCAAGGCCGACGTCACCCAGGTGCTGCGCGAGTCGGCCCGGCATCCGGCCGGGAGCTACCTGTTCGGCCGGAGCGGCTGGCTGGACGCGGCCGGCGTCCAGCGCGAGAACCGGAAGTCGTTCCTGACCGTCTGCACTCCCGACCCGGAGTGACGTTGCCACCAGCGGAGCCGCATATGGACATGCCGGACGACACCGGCCGCACGAGCACCTCGAGGACGGTGTTCCGACGCGTCGTGCTCGGCGCGTTCGCCTGCGTCGCCGCGGTGATCGTGCTGCTCGCCGGCCGCGCGGTGCTCAGCGCGACCGGCTTGTCCTCCGATCCGCACGGCTACGGGATGTTCGCGGGGATCCTGTTCACGGCGGTCCTGACCCCGGTCGCGCTGGCGTTGTGGCTGCTCTACCGCTCATTGCGACGACGCGGCAGGTGACCTGGCTCAGGAGGGCAGTTCCCGCTCCGCCCCGCGTGCGGCCCCGTTCACCAGTTGCTCCACGCCGTCCAGGATCCGTGCCAGGCCGAACCGGAAGGTGTGCAGCGGCGCGCTCGCCGCACCGTGTGCCTCCCCGGCCGCCTGGCCGATCCGCGCCGCCAGCGGGAACAGGCCCGCGTCGGCTTCCGGGATCTCCGCGAGCACGGGGGCGCTGGCGGTCCACCACTCCATGTCCGTCATCCCGGAGCGGCGCACGAGACTCGCCGACTCGACCGACCCCCGCGCGATGCCCTGGACGTATCCGTTGACCATCGCGACCACGGCGTCCATCTCCAGGTCGGTGAGCCCGATCGCGTCGATGGCGCCCAGCTCGCGTTCGTGCTTGGCGAAGGTGTTGGGGCCGAGGGGGAGACGGCTGGTGATGAGCTGGAGCATCCACGGATGCCGGTGGTACATCTCCCAGGCGTCTTCGGCGAGGATCGTCATCGTGACCCGCCAGTCGTGGCTCGCCGGCGGATCGGTCAGCTCGCCGTGCACCCGGTCCATCATCAGGTCGAGCAGCTCGGCGCGGCTGGGGATGTAGGTGTAGAGGGACATGGGGGAGACGCCGAGCCGTTCCGCGCCCCGCCGGACCGACAGCGCGGCGATCCCCTCGGAGTCGGCGAGGTCGATCGCCGCGGTGACGATCTCCTCGACGGTCAGCTTCGGCTTGGGGCCACGCCGGGGTTTGTCCCGCACGCCCCAGAGCAGTTCGATGGTCCGCCGTGGATCGCCCGTGCCGGTGTAGTCCGCGTACGTCATCCTTGTTCTCTCTACGCTGTACAGAGTTTGTGTTATCCTGAACTGTACACCGTACAGAGATTGGGGTTGAGTGACGTCTCACGACGGTTTCGACAGTGTCGTGTTCGAACCGAAGAATCCGGCTCGGACCAGCGGATTCGTTTTCTGGAACGCCGACGGTGACCGGCCGGGGACCGGGGAGGTGACGGTCGCCCTTCCCGAGCTCAGGACAGTGCCCTGCGTCCGGCTTCCGATGGCCGAGGCGCTCCCCGCCCTCCTGCGGCTGCACGCCAGCGGCGATCCCTCCGCGCGCTTCTGGAGCATGGCGGCCACGGCGGCTCTCAAGCTCGCTGAGGCGGGCCGCCTGCTGCCCGGGCTCACCGAGTCCGATGTGGACGCCTGGCGTGCCGGGCCGCTGGAGGCCGCCGAAGCCGCGTGGCTGCACCGGCTCGCCGAGGCGATGCCGCCGCGGGCCCGGGCTATTCGCGGAGAGGGAAACCTCCTCCCGGCGAGGTATCCGCTGCTGCGCGCGTTCCTCGACGCGGTCGCCGACACCCTGCCCCGGACACCCGCTGCCGCGCAGGCGACCGGCGTCAAGGCCTTCGCCGCCCCGCCGTCGCATCGGGTCCCGGAGCTGCGGGACTGGGCTGCCGAGGTCGCGGCCGGGCTGGACTCCGGCGTCCGGGTCTCGCTGCGCGTCGAGATGCCCGGCGACGACTTCGCCGACGGGCGCTTCCGCGGGGTTGTCCAGGTGCACAACCTCGCCGATCCGGGCGTGGTGGGCGACGCCGCCGCGCTGTGGGCGGGCGACGACAGGTTCGGCCCGCGGGCCCGGATCGACGTGATGCTGGCGCTGCTGCGCGCGGCCCAGGTGTGGCCACCGCTGGAACCACTGCTCAACGCGGCGGTCCCGGACGAGGTCGGCCTCGGCGACTCCGACGTCACCGAACTCCTCACCACCGGCGCGCCACTGCTGGCCACCGCGGGTATCGAGGTCCACTGGCCCGCCGTGCTCGCGCGCGATCTGAGCGCGAAGGCCGTCGTCGGCGGCGGTGACGCGCCTCCCGGCGACCTCCCGTCGTTCTTCGCGGGCGGGAAGCTGCTGGAGTTCGACTGGCAGCTCGCGCTCGGCGGCGCCGCGCTCACCGCGGCCGAGATGGACGCGCTGGCCGAGGCCCACCGTCCCGTGGTGCGGCTGCGTGACCAGTGGGTGCTCGTCGACCCGGCGCTGGCGGCGAAGGCGCGGGATCGTGCCCTGAAACCGCTGACCCCCATCGACGCGCTCGGCGCCGCGCTGAGCGGGACGGCCGAGGTCGACGGCGAACGCGTCGACGTCCTCACCGACGGCTGGCTCGCCGCGTTGCGGGAACGGCTGCTCGCCCCGCCCGAACCGCAGGCCCCGCCGCGGGGTCTGGCCGCGACCCTGCGCGACTACCAGCTGCGCGGCCTGCAGTGGCTCACCGCGATGACCTCGATCGGGCTCGGCGGCTGCCTGGCCGACGACATGGGTCTCGGCAAGACCATCACGCTGATCTCGCTGCATCTGCAGCGCGCGGACGGCCCGACGCTGGTCGTCTGCCCGGCCTCCCTGCTGGGCAACTGGGAACGCGAGATCACCCGGTTCGCCCCCGGCGTCCCGGTGCGGCGGTTCCACGGCACGGAGCGCTCGCTCGAGGACCTCGGCAACGGTTTCGTGCTCACCACCTACGGCACGCTGCGCGTGGACCCGGGCCCGCTGGGCGCCGTCCACTGGGGACTGCTGGTCGCCGACGAGGCTCAGCACGTCAAGAACCACCGCTCCGGCACGGCGAAGGCGCTGCGGACGCTGACGTCGTCGGCCAGGGTGGCGCTGACGGGCACCCCGGTGGAGAACAACCTCGCCGAACTGTGGGCGATCCTCGACTGGACCACTCCCGGTCTGCTCGGCACCATGGCCGACTTCCGCCGGGTGTGGGCGAAACCGGTCGAGTCCGGAAAGGACCCCGAGGCCGCGGAGCGGCTTTCCCGCCTGGTCCGCCCCTTCCTGTTGCGGCGGCGCAAATCCGATCCGGGGATCGCACCGGAACTGCCTGCCAAGACCGAGACCGACCGGCCGGTGACGCTCACCGCCGAGCAGGCGGCGCTGTACGAGGCGACGGTGCGCGAACTGATGGCCGAGATCTCCGCCAGCGAGGGCATCGCGCGCCGCGGCCGGATCGTCAAGCTGCTCACCGGGCTCAAGCAGATCTGCAACCATCCCGCCCAGTACCTCAAGGAACCGGCGGGCGCGGTGCTCGACGGCCGGTCCGGCAAGCTCGAACTGCTCGACGAACTCCTCGGCACCATCCTCGCCGAGGACGGCGCGGTGCTGGTGTTCACCCAGTACGTCGCCATGGCGCGGCTGCTGGAACGGCATCTCGCCGCCCGCGGGATCGGCACGCAACTCCTGCACGGCGGCACCCCGGTGCCCAAACGCGAGGAGCTGGTGCGCCGGTTCCAGGCCGGTGAGGTACCGGTGTTCCTGCTGTCGCTCAAGGCGGCAGGGACCGGGCTCAACCTGACCCGCGCCGATCACGTCGTGCACTACGACCGCTGGTGGAACCCGGCGGTGGAGGACCAGGCGACCGACCGCGCCTACCGGATCGGGCAGACCCGGCCGGTGCAGGTGCACCGGCTCATCGCCGAGGGCACGGTCGAGGACCGGATCGCGGCGATGCTGCGGGAGAAACGCGCGCTGGCCGACGCGGTACTCGCCGGCGGCGAGGCCGCCCTGACCGAACTGACCGACACGGAACTGGCCGAACTGGTCGAGTTGAGGAGCCGCCGATGAGCACGCCCGACGACCGCGTCCGCGGCTTCCCCGCCTTCGGCGCCCAAGGTGGCCGCGGCCAGTTCGCCCGCTCGTGGTGGGGCCGCGCGTGGATCAGCGCGATGGAGGACACCGCGCTGGACCTGCGGCAGCTCAAACAGGGCCGCAAGTACGCCGCGGCCGGCCGGGTCGGGCCGATCACGGTCAGCCCCGGCCGGATCGCCGCCGTGGTCGACGACCAGGAAGGCCAGTACCGCACCGAGGTCCGGCTCGCGGAGCTGACCGAGTCCGAATGGGAGCACTTCCTCGATCGCGTCGCCTCGCGGGCCGGGCACCTCGCAGCGCTGCTGGACCGGGACATGCCACACGACCTCGTCGAGGCCGCGGACGACGCCGGGGTGCACCTGCTGCCCGGGATCGGGGACCTCGACCCGGACTGCGACTGCCCCGGCTGGGAACTGCCGTGCCGTCACGCGGCGGCGCTGTCGTTCCAGGCCTCGTGGCTGCTCGACGCCGATCCCTTCGTGCTGTTGCTGATGCGGGGCAAGGGGGAGCGGGAACTCCTCGACGAGTTGCAGCGGCGCAACGCGCCCCGGTTCGTGCGGACAGGGGACGACGACACCTCACCGGAGCGGGCCTACGCCGACGAACCGGGTCCGCTGCCCGACGTCGCCGAGTTCGTGCCGTCCGCAGGTCCGACGGTGCCCGCCGCACCCGGCATCCCCGCGGAGACCTTCGCCCTGCTGGTGGCCAACGCCGCCCAGATGGCCGGTGCGCTGCTGGCGTCACAGCCGAAGCTCACCCGCAGACAGGACGCCGTCCGCCTCGCCGCCACCCGGCCGGAGAGCGCCGGACGGCTGCGCCCACCCGAGGGTGGTGACGACTTCGACCGCGCCGTGCTCGCCTGGCGACACGGCGGGCGTGCCGGTCTCGACGTCCTGGAAACCACCTGGACCCCGCCGCCCCAGGCGATCGGCCGCGCAAGGGCGGCCTTCGCCGAGGTGGTGGACGATCCCGGCCAGGGCCTGGACGTCGAACGCAACCACTGCGCCGTCCGCGGGACGGGCGTGGAGATACGGCTGGGCAAGGACGGCCTCTGGTACCCGTACCGGGATCAGTGGCCGGCCGGGACGCCCGAGGCCGACCCCGGGGTGCTGCTCGCCGCGCTGCTGGGCTGATCCCACTGCCGTCCTCGCCGCAGCTCGTCCAGCCGCGGCGAGGACAGGTGGAGGATCCGGTACCGGACCTCGTCCGACTCCGGTGCCTCGTCGCGCCACAGGCTGTAGCGCACCACCTGCCAGGTCCGCGGATCGACGGCCAGCGCCCCCGAATGCGCGCCGTCCTGCCGCAGGTGCTCGCGAAGCCCGTCGAGGGCCTCGCCCAGGAAGGCCACCGGATCGGCCTCGGCGGGGATCGTCGTGACGTGCTTGCCCGCCGCCACGGGAGCGGTGCCGAACGCGGGACCCTCCTCGAATCCGAGCACGGTCCAGTGCTGCACCGCGGGACGCCCGAACGACTCGATGATGCCGGTGAACGGCCCGCCGAACAGGAAGGCGTTCATCCCGGCCTCGTCGTGCCACAGGTAGAAGGGGGAGTACTGGTTCAGGGTCGAGCCGTCGACGCCGCGCTCCCGGATCCCGTACACCTTCAGCCCCAGGCCGCCGAAGTCGTCGAGCAGATGGCCGCGGGTGGCGACGCGGTCGCGGATGACGCCCATGTCGTAGTCGGCGGGGAGGGTGATCTCGTACTGCATCGCATGCATGCCGTACATACTAGTAGGTACAGTGCGGTGTCCTGGCTATTTCTTGCTGAGCCGGAGGATCCCCTCGTTGCCCTGTACCGCGACGACGACGATCACCTGCCGGTTGATCTGGTGGGCCATCCCGGCCGGACCGGACACCGCCGCGCCCATCCCGCCCGACGCCGGGGCGAGCCCCACCTTCCCGGCCTGGATCGCGACCGCGAGCGGCCCCGCGCCGCCGTCGTTGGGGATCTGATCGCCGTTGCGCACCAGCACCTCGCACTCGCCGTCGGCGCACGCCCGCAGATCCCGTCCGTCCGCGGCGACGAACGGTGCCCCGGACGGGGCCGCCGCCCCCAGCATCGGCGCACTCCCCGCGGAAGGCCCCGAACTCGCCGCGGCGAAGATCGGCGTCGGGGCGGCCGTCGCGCAGCCGGCGGCGAACAGCGCCAGGGGGACCAGGACCAGGCATCTTCGGCGATCGACCATGACCGACGAACGTAGCCGACGCGGGAGCCCTTGCATGCACCCGAATTCCGCAATCCCGCGGCCATTCGCAGTGCTCGGCGGCCGTCCGGCCGGCGGAATCGGCCGGACCTCAGCGGCACGTGGTCATCCGGGCACTGAGCGTTCGACTCACCGGGCGGAGTCGTGAGTGGTAATGACGGTTCTATTTTGAGGGGTAAGGCAAAGATGTCGTGCTCCGGCGAGCGTCCGGCTGGCTGGCGGAAGCCGGGCCGCGGATCCGAGAGACACTCTTCTGAAGACAAGTGTCCGACTTGGGCTGTTTGTGCGGTTTCACGGGGTGGTCGTGAGTGGCAAGGAGCGTTAGAACGCTCTTTGCCACTCACGACCCCGGTCAGGAACGTGCATTCAGGCATCAACCGGACGCCGGATCGCCGCAAACTGTCCTTCGCGGACAGGCCCCGGTCTCGTGAGGGAGTCCCACGTAGGTCGCCAAGTAGTGAAGGCCTCCTTCGCTACCTTGAGGGTAGGCAAGGGGACCTTCACGCCATCGAGTCGATCACGCCACGTTTGCCTTACCTCTCAATAACCAACCCTCACTCGGGTACCTGCTCGTAGCCTGCGGCCTTGCCCGCGGTGAAGTACATGATGGCCCCCTTCCTTGCGCTAGGCGCAAGGAAGGGGGCCATCATGTACTTCGGAAGGCTGTGAAGGTCGAGTTTCCTCTGCTGAGCCGAGCGAAGGGGACCTTCACGCGCTACCGCTGTGACCGGCGGTGCCACTGAGCCTGGTGGCGATGGTCCGAGCCAGCCGCCAACGAACCTGCCCCCGGTAGGTACCTAAAACACCCTTGGTTCTCACCGTCATCACCACTCACGACAGAGCCGGCCTCAGACCTCGGCGCGGGCGACGATCGCCCGGGTGTCCACCCCGGACGGAAGCGTCCCGAACGCGCCACCCCAGTCGCCGCCCAGCCGTGACGCGCAGAACGCGTCGGCCACCGCCGGCGCACCGTGCCGCACCAGCAACGAACCCTGCAACACCAGCGCCATCGACTCCACCAGCCGCCGCGCCCGGTACTCGATGTCCGACAGATCGGACAGCTCCTTGCGCAGCCTGTCCACCGCGTCGTCCAGCCGCACGTCGGCACCGGCCGCCTGCTCGACCTCCGTGAAGTACGCCGCCACCGACTCCGGCTGCTTCGCCATCGCCCGCAACGCGTCCAGCGCCGCGACGTTGCCCGAACCCTCCCAGATCGACATCAGCGGCGCCTCACGGTAGAGCCGCGGCATCCCCGACTCCTCGACGTACCCGTTGCCACCCAGGCACTCCAGCGCCTCCACCGCGTGCGACGGACCCCGCTTGCACACCCAGTACTTCGTCACCGCCAGGCCCAGCCGCCGGAACGCCTGCTCCTGCTCGTCACCCTGCCGGTCGGTGGCCGCCGCCAGCCGCATCCCCACCGTCGTCGCCGCCTCGGACTCCACCACGAGATCCGCCAGCACATTCCCCATCAGCGGCTGATCCACCAGGTTCGCCCCGAAAGCCCGGCGATGCCGCGCGTGATGGACCGCCCGCACGGCGCCGTACCGCATCCCCGACGCGCTCCCGACCGCGCAGTCGAGCCGCGTGTTGTTCACCATCTCGATGATGGTGCGCACCCCGCGGCCCTCCTCGCCGACCAGCCAGCCGACCGCGTCGTCGTACTCGATCTCCGACGACGCGTTGGAGCGATTGCCCAGCTTGTCCTTCAGCCGCTGCAACCGGATCCCGTTGCGCGAACCGTCCGGCAGGACACGGGGGAGCAGGAAACACGACAGCCCGCCCGGCGCCTGCGCCAGCGTCAGGAACATGTCCGACATCGGCGCCGAGGTGAACCACTTGTGCCCGACGATCACGTAGCTGCCATCACCGAGCGGCCGCGCCGTGGTCGTGTTCGCCCGGACGTCGGAACCGCCCTGCTTCTCCGTCATCGACATCCCGGCGATCAGCCCGCGCTTCGTGCTCGGCTCACGCAGCCCGAAGTCGTATTCCGCCGACGCCAGCAACGGCTCGTACCGCGCCGACAGCTCCGGAGTGAACCGCAACGCCGGAACCGCCGCGTAGGTCATCGAAATCGGGCACGTATGTCCCGCGTCTACCTGACCCCAGACGTACATCTTCGCCGCCCGCGCCGCATGCGCACCCGGACGGGAATCCCGCCACGGCGCCGCGTGCAGCCCGTGGGACACCGCGACGTCCATCAAGTCGTGCCAGTGCGGGTGGAACTCGACCTCGTCGATCCGGTTCCCGACCCGGTCGTGCGTCCGCAGCACCGGCTCGTTCTCGTTGACGAGCCTGCCCCACTCCTGCACCTGCTCACTGCCGGCCAGCCTGCCGAGCGCGTGCACCTCGGCCACCGCCCAGCCCGCGTCCGCCCGCTCCAGCCCCTCCAGCAGAGCCGGATCCGCGGCGACGTCGTACTCCGTCAGCGGCGGCACCTGGTTGGTGACCTCATGAGTGACCGGCATCGGAACCTCCCAAAGAACGCAGGACGAAAGTGCGCAGCCCGGACACCTCGTCCGCACTGCCGGTGGTCAACGGACCGATCAGCACCTCGGCGGCGGCACCGACCAGCGCCGCCGCGGTGACCTCGGCGTCCTGGGCGGGCAGCACCCCGGAACGGACGCCGTCGGCCACGAGCCCGGCCACCACATCGCGGAACGCGCGCCGGAACACCAGCCGTTCGGCCTCGATCGGCGCGTCGACGGGCTCGGCCAGCAGCGCGTAGGCCATCCGCGGCGTCTTCAACGCGCGGCTCGCGAAGGTGTCGAAGACCGCCACGACCCGCTCGGCAGGTGTGCCGGGCCGCTCCGACACCGCGCGCACCGCCTCGACCTCACGCGTGACGACCTTGCGGAACAGCTCCACGACCAGCGCGGCCTTGGTGGGGAAGTGGCGGTACACGCTCCCGACCGCCACCCCGGCCCGCTCCGCGACCGCCGACACCGAACACCCCGCGTAGCCACGCTCCGCCAGCTGCTCCATGGCGGCGGCGAGGACGGCGTCACGCTGGGCGTCCAGGCGCTCCTGGACCTTCGGTGTACGGCGATACGGCACCCAAGAAGTGAAGCACTGATTCACACCTTCAGTCAACGCACTCTGGCAAGCCCCTCCACCGCACTGACGATCCCCTTCCGGTCATAAGCACCGGTCGGCATCGTCGCCGCATGGGCATGCCGGACCACCCCGTCCCGGTCGATCAGCACACTGCCCGACTGCTGCAGCAGCTTCTTCCCCAACCCGAAAGCCTCGTGCGGCGTACCGCCGCGACCGGTCACCACCCGGAACGGCACCCCGCGCTTCGCACGCCACGCCTTCGCCTCCGCCCGGCCCTCGGGAACGGCGACCAGCACCCGCACCTCCGCGGCGGCCAGCTCCTCGGCCCGCCCCACGAGATCCTTCACATGGCTGTTGCAGACCGGACACGTGGTCGACCGCATGAAATAGATCAGCACGTTGTCCTTACCGCGGTGATCCGAAAGCCGCACGACCTGCCCGGCCGTGTCCTCCAGAACGACCTCGGGAACCGTGGAACCGATTTCGAGCATGACAACTCCTCAAGAGAAATAAGGGGAAACGAAGATCAGGAAGCAGGAATGTCGAGAAGAGCCCGCACCGTCGCCCGGGCGCGATGCAGCCGGGACTTCATCGCGGCCGTACTCAGACCGAGCGCGTCGGCGACGGCCCGGCCCGAATGACCCTGGATGTCACGCATGATCAAGACGCGACGCTGATCAGCGGGCAACTCGGCGATCGCCGCCGCCACCCGTTGCGCCTCCAGCCGATCCAAGGCGTCCTCTTCGGCCGACACCACCACGACGGAATCCGCCAGATCGTCGCCACGCCACGCCCGGCGCGCCCGCCGGAGACACTCGTTGCGCACGATCCGGAACATCCACGACGCCAGCGCACCGGTGGCCCGCAGCGTGCCGATCTTCCGGTACAGGATGATCAGCGCCTCCTGCGCCGAATCCTCCGCGTCCTCCGGCGAAGCGCACAGCGACCGCGCGAACCGCTGCACATGCGGATGGGAACCCGAGACCAAGGCGGCGATGGCGGACGCGTCCCCACCCTGCGCCGCCACGATCAACGAGTCCCGCGGCCAATCGGCCTCCACGACAACCTCCTCCCGCGCCGAGCTTGTCCCGGCCCTTACAAGAGCCGGGCACCCCACGAAAGGATTCAGCCCGTCCCACGTGACCCCGCTCACCCCGGCAGGCGCACCACGAATCCCATGTCACCCGATGGCATGATCGCCGCTATGACATGGACCGCCCCCGAGGTGACCCGTCCGTCCGGCGACACCGCCGCCGACGAACGCATCCTCCTGCCCAGCCTGCTGAACTGGCACCGCAGCACCTTCCTCTCCAAGCTCTCCGGCCTCACCGGCGAACAACTCGCGCAGGCTTCGGTCCCGCCCTCCAACCTCACCCTCCTCGGCCTCATCCGCCACCTGGCCAAGGTCGAACGCATCTGGTTCCGCCTGCGCTTCGCCGCAGAAGACATCGAACCCCTCTACGACCCCGCCCTCGGCAAGGACCACGACTTCGAAGTCCTCGACGCCACCAAAGCCGAAGACGCCTACAACACCCTCCTCGAGGAAATCCGCCTGGCCGACGAAGCCGCCGCGCGAGGCTCCCTCGACGACACCTTCGACGTCGGCGGAAACCCCTTCTCGCTCCGCATGGTCTACGTCCACATGATCGGCGAATACGCCCGCCACAACGGCCACGCCGACCTCATCCGTGAACGTGTCGACGGCACCACCGGGGCCTAGGGGAGAGACCATGCACTACGGATTCGTCGGCGCGGGCGAGATCACCGCCGCCATCGTCGAAGGCCTCAGCAAAGACATCACCGACCCACCCACGATCTTCCTCTCGCCCCGCAGCCGCAGCGTCGGACAAGAACTCTCGGCCCGCTTCCCGAACGTCCACGTCCGAGACAGCAACCAAGCCGTCCTCGACAGCGCCACGACGATCGTCCTCGCCGTCCGCCCGCCGATCGCCGAGGAAGTCCTCCGGGACCTCACCTTCCGGCCCGACCACGTCCTGATCAGCGCCCTCGCCGGCGTCCCCCTAGCCCGGCTCCGCGACTGGGCCGCCCCGGCACGAGACGTCGTCCGCAGCATCCCGCTACCCCCGGCCGCCCGCCGCCAAAGCCTCACCGCCATGTACCCCGACAACACCGAAGCCCGAGCACTCTTCGACAGCATCGGCGGCAGCGTCGTCCCCGACGCCGAAGAAGACCTCGACATCTTCAGCGCCGCCACGGCCACCTTCGCCGCCCACCTCGACTACCTCGGCACCATCGCCGCCTGGATGACCGACCAGGGCGTCGACGACACCATCGCCACCACCTTCACCAGCCACATCTTCGGCCAGCTCGGCCAATCCCTGCTCCAGCAGCCCGGCTCACTCGAAGCCCTCACCGGCAAGCACATGACCCCCGGCGGGCTCAACGAACAACTCCTCACCGACCTGCGCACCAACGGCGTCCCCGACACCGTCCGGCACGCCCTCGACGGGATCCTCACCAGACTGCGGGACCGATGACGATCGTCGCCAGACTCCGCGCGGCCGGCTGCGTCTTCGCCGAAGACGAAGCCCGCCTCCTCAGCGCCGAAGCCCGCACACCCGCCGAACTCGACACCATGGTCGAACGACGCATCGACGGCGAACCTCTCGAAGTCATCCTCGGCTGGGCCGAATTCTGCGGCCTCCGCATCGTCGTCGAACCCGGCGTCTTCGTACCGAGACAACGCTCCGAACTCCTCGTCCGCCACGCCCTCACCCTGGCCGAGCCGGGCGCCGTCGTCCTCGACCTCTGCTGCGGAACAGGAGCACTCGGCGCGGCCATCGCGGCCGAACTCGGCGGAATCCGGCTCTACGCCGCCGACATCGAACCCGCCGCCGTCCGCTGCGCCCGAGCCAACGTCGCCGACGCCGGGGGAGAGGTCTTCGAAGGCGACCTCTACGCACCCCTGCCGGAGTCACTGCGCGGCCGCGTCGACCTCCTCGTCGTCAACGCCCCCTACGTCCCGACCGACGCCATCGCGATGATGCCGCCCGAAGCCCGCGACCACGAACCCCGCGTCGCACTCGACGGCGGACAAGACGGCGTCGACGTCCACCGCCGCGTCGCCGCCGAAGCTCCACAATGGCTCGCCCCCGGCGGCCACCTCCTGATCGAAACAGGGGAGAGCCAAGCCGAAAACACCGCGAAAGCCATGGCACACAACGGATTGACCCCCGAAGTGATCACCGACGACGACCTCTACGCGACGATTGTCGTCGGAGTCAGGGGATAGGGTCTCGGCCGTGACCGACTACCTCACCCTCACCCGCACCGCCTACGACACGGTCGCGGCCGACTACGCCGAACTCCTCCGCGACCACCTCGCCGGATCCACCTGGGACCGCGCCATGCTCGGCGCGTACGCGGAACTCGTCCAAACCGCGAGCGGCGGACGAGTCGCCGAGATCGGCTGCGGCCCCGGCCGCATCACCCAGCACCTCCACGGCCTCGGACTCGACATCCACGGCGTCGACCTCTCACCGGAGATGATCTCCGTCGCCCGGAAGTCGTACCCGCACCTGGACTTCCAGATCGGGGAGATGCCCGGATTGTCCATTGAGGACGCCACGCTGGCCGGCGTCGTCGCCTGGTACTCGATCATCCACACCCCACGCGAGCGGCTACCGGAGATCTTCACCGACTTCCACCGCGTTCTCGCCCCAGGCGGTCACCTGCTGCTGGCGTTCCAGGTCGGCGACGAAGTACGCCACATCGAGCACGCGTATGGACACGACATCTCCTGCGACGCCTACCGGCTGGAACCGGAGAAGATCGCGGACCAACTGGGGGAGGCGGGATTCACCCTGGTCTCCCAGCTGGTCCGCGAACCGTCCGAGGAATTCGAGTACACGCCGCAGGCCTACCTGATCGCCCGCAAGCCGTGATCAAGGCCGCCGGGCCTCGATGAGCCAGGCCGCCGAGTCGTACACCACGCCTCGGCCGGTCTGGTGCTCGGCGAGATCGGCACGCAGCGTATCGACAGCCTTCGCCCGCGCCGCCTCGTCCAGATCGCGCAACCGCCCGCCGTGCTGCTCGATGACGAACTCCGCCGCATCGTCGACGTCCTCACCGAAGTACATCGGCTTGCTCACCGCCATGCACCGGACATCGGCGTATCCGGCGGACGTCAGCAGTTCCTCGGTCGCACCAGGATCACTGAGCGCGAGATCCACGGTCGGCACCTCGCGACCGGCCGCGAAGATCGTCCGGAACGTGGTGATCCACTCGTTGAGCCGAAACGGCTGCCACGTCAGCAACACGAGACGTCCGCCAGACCGCGTCGCCCGGGCGAGATTGGCGAACGCGGCCAGGGGAGTACCGAAGAACATCGACCCGTGCCTGCTGATCACGACGTCGAAACCCGCCTCGGGAAACGGATGGACCTGTGCGTCCGCCTGCTCGAACGAGACGTTGGACAGACGTTCCCGTTCGGCCAGCCCGCGAGCGACGGCGAGCATCTCACCGGACAGGTCCACGCCGTACGCCGAACCTCGCGAGGCCCGGCGCGCCACGTCACGGGTCGTCTCACCGGCACCACAGCCGACATCGAGGACCCTGTCGGCCGGTTGGATATCGGCCGCGGAGAAGAACGTGTCGCGATAAGCGGCGACGCCGTCATTGAAGCGCTGCGCACGCTTCGCCCACAGTGCGCCGTCGTCACCGTTCCACGCCTGCAGCATCCGCTCGTTGGACGGATCAACGCGCACAGCAGTGCTCTCGGACATTCTCGGCCAACCCCCAGTTCGCTTTGCAGGGAAGACCTTAGCGCGGCCACATCAAGCGATGTTGATCATCCAGGTGATCCCGTTCGACTTGACCGTCAGCGTCGCAAGCTATCAGCGTGTGTCCGTACGGGGTGTCAAGCTGGGCGTGCATGACCTTGTCGGCATGGGGCGAGTCCGGCGAACCGAAATCCGCGATCGTGTGGATCTCCAGCTTGCCGCCGAGCACCTCCCGGTAGAACTCCATCGCCTGCCGTGCGTTCCCGTCGTACCTGAGGTACGGGTTGAGTCGAAACCCCATCTGAATCCCATCGTGCGTCGTGTAGGTGGCTGAGTCGTGAGCATTCCACCGGATACACGACATCCTCTGACAGGTATTCGCGGCGAGATCCCCGTCCGCTGCGCGAGGGAGGGCTTCACCGACCTTACTTGACATAATGTACATTATCGGCACTTTGGACGACCTGGATAACGAGCCCTGAGAGGGGTCTCTGACGTGAGCCGAAGGGGCCTTTCCGCGCATGTCACGCGGCGAAAGCTCCCTTCGCCGCGTCAGATGCGGGCATGGACCCCTTCGTCCCCTGAAGCGCTGGACAGCACCTGATGGGCCAGGCAGGGCCAGAGGCACCCCCGAAGGTCGCTGAAGGGATGTCCGATCACCCACCCTCAATACGTCACTGTGACGAATTGGACAGGGCATCTGGGGGTCAGAAAGTCGGGCAGGCGCAAGATTGCGATCCATCCCGACTTTCGGGCGCCTGGCCGGGTCGGCCCAGCCGGACCTGTCGCTCAGGGTGCCCGACGTCGCTGGAGTGTCATGAGGGGTCCCCAAAGGACAAAAAACGTCTCATGGGGACCCCTCATGACACTCCGGAAGGTGTCGAGCGCACCGGGATCCCCCGCGAGGGGTTCCCGGACCCGTCACTCCGTTTCATGCATAATCACTATTATGCATGAAACGGAATATAACCCAGTGTAAGACTGTCGGTGCCATGCGGTACAAGATGCTCATGAGGGTTTCCGAGGCACAGCAAGCCTTTTTCGCCGCACGTCGTCCCCGTAAGGATTCTCCTCACACGACCGACGCCTACCGCCGCGACCTCGCCGGCATCACCACTCTGCTGCTCCGCGAGCTGGACCTCTCCCCTGACGAACTCACCGTCGAGATGCTCACGGCACAAGCGCTCCGGAACGCCTTCGGTGCCTTCGCGGACACTCACGCCAAAAGCTCCGTCCTGCGCGCGTGGTCGACCTGGAACCAGTTCCTCACCTTCTGTGTGTCCGACGGGCTGCTCGCGGGCAACCCGATGGGCGCGGTCGCCCGGCCGAAGGCGCCGCCGTTGACGCCGAAACCGTTGCGGGGTGAGGAAACCCCGGAGCAGTTGCTCGCGGCGGCCGCCGACGGTTCGCGCCGGACGCGTGATCCGTGGCCGGAGCGGGACGTCCTGGTGATCGCGCTCGGCCTGGTCGCCGGGCTGCGCGCGGCGGAGATGCGGGCGCTGACGGCGCGGTCGCTGGTCGGGCGTCAGGGTGAGATGCGGTTGCACGTCCACGGCAAGGGAAGCCGGGATCGGTCGATCCCGGTGCAGCCGATCATGGAGAAGATCATCGAGGAGTATCTGGCCTCCTGCCGTCGGCGTTTCGCGCATCAGCGGTTCGGACCCTCCACTCCCCTCCTCCGGGATCGCGCGGGCGAGCCGATCGGCCGTGGTGCGCTGGAGTACCTGGTCAAGTCCTGCTATCGGTGGGCGGGGCTGCACGACCGTGTGCCGGTGGGGGCGAACCTCCACGCGCTGCGGCACACCTTCGCGACGCGGCTGGCCGAGGACGGCGCGACGGCGTCGGAGATCATGGCGCTGCTGGGGCACGCGAGCCTGGCGACCAGTCAGAACTACATCGAGGCGACGGGGCGGGAGCAACGGGCGGCGGCCGCGAGCAACCGGACCTATCGGGCGCTGGACGGGATCGTGTAGGTCAGCGGAGCTGTTCGAGGTCTTTGGCGGCCTGGGCGATTTCGTCGGCCAGGCCGCGCAGCTCGGCCAGGGTCGCTCCGTCGTCGGCCGCGGTGACGATGTCTTCGGCGGCGCAGCGAAGTTGGAAGAGCCGGTCCTGCAGGGTGGCGATCTCGGTGTCGGAGAGGACGACGGCGTCTTCGGGGAGGCCGCTGCGCTGGAGGGCGGTCCGGCGTTCGTAGGCGCGCTGGCGGCAGGATTGCCCACAGTAACGGCGGCGCCTGCCGACGTTGCCGCCTTGTTCGAGTCGCCGTCCGCACCATCCGCAGTGCTTGGGTGCGCCCGCCCGGCGTAGCTCGGACACCTCTTCGGCGGAGGTCTTGGGGTGTTCGGCCACTTCCCTCACGGATCAGACCCTAGCTGGCCATCGGACGATCATGCCGGGGCCACGGCCGAAGTGCACACTAGTGGGGTGCCGACACTGTTTCCGTACCTCGCCGACCCGCTGCCGCGTGCCTTCGCCCATCGGGGCTGGCACCTCGGTGACCTGGAAGGACTGGAGAATTCGCTGCCGGCGTTCCGGCAGGCGGTGACGGAGGGCTATCGCTATCTGGAGACGGACGTGCACGCCACGTCGGACGGTGTGGTGGTCGTGCATCACGACGAGTCGCTGGACCGGACGACCGATGGCGCGGGGTTGATCTCCCGGCAGACGTGGGCGCAGCTGCGGAACGTCAAGGTCGGTGGCCGTGTGCCGCTGTCGCGGCTGGAGGATGTGCTCGAGGAGCTGCCGGAGGCACGGTTCAACATCGACGTGAAGTCGAACGAGGCGGTGGCGCCCTTCGTGCGGACGATCGAGCGGACGGGGGCGCATGACCGGGTTGCGGCGGCGTCGTTCTCCGACGCGCGGCTGGCGCGGATCCGGAAGCTGGCGGGGCCGAAGCTGGTGACGGCGATGGGGCCGCGTTCGGTGGCGGTGATGTGGGCGAACGGGTTCTTGCCGCTGATCTCGTTGCGGGCGTTGTCGCGGGGTGCGATGGCGCAGGTGCCGGTGCGGCAGGGCCGGTTGAAGGTGGTGGACCGGGCGTTCCTGCGGCAGGCGACGCGGGTGGGGTTCGAGGTGCACACGTGGACGGTGGACGATCCGGCGGAGATGCGGTTGCTGCTGGATCTGGGGGTGCACGGGATCGTGACGGATCGGCCGGATCTGCTGCGCGAGGTTCTCCGTGAGCGGGGTTCCTGGCCGTCCTGACTCCCGCGTTCAGTCCTCTGGATGCGTTTCGAAGGCGCATCCAGAGGACTAAACGCAAGGGGTTACCGGGGTGGTTTGCCGTTCCAGGCGGCGTCCCAGGTCTTGGGGCCGAGGCGACCTGAGTCGTTGATGCCGTTGGCTCGTTGGAGGGCGAGGACGGCTTCGCGGGTTTTCTCGTAGTAGCAGCCGGTTCCGGTGAAGCCGTAGCCGAAGGCGTTCATCCTCAGCTGGAAGGCGACCAGGGGTTGTGCGCAGTCGCCGTAGGCGTAGACGACGCCGGGCCAGGCGGGCTGGGGGCCGCCGGGCGGAGCGGGAGGGGTCGGCTTCGGCTTGGGCGGAGGTGGCGGGGCGGGTTGTCCTCCCCCGCCGATGTAGGCGGAGTCCTCATAGGACGGGACGCGTTTGCTGCGGGCGTCGCCGTCGTTGCGGAAGCCGAGTTTGCCGGCGCATTCCCAGGGTTGCCAGCCGCGCATGCGGTAGAGGTAGAGGGCCCGGTAGTCCTGTTCGCGGGGGCTGGCCTGGTCGGGCCTCCCCTGGCCGCCGACGCTGCGCCAGGTGGGCAGGTCGAACTGGTAGGCGCCGTAGTAGCCGTTGCCGGTGTTGATGTTGTAGCGCCCGCTCGATTCACACATGCGGAGTTTGGCCCAGTGGGAGCCGTGGGGGTCCGCGGCGGCGGATCCGGTGGTGGCGATCTGCAGGCCCGTGACGGTGAGCGCGAGCAGGAGCGTTCTCGCCACTACGCGGTGTGCTGTGCGAAGGCGATGGGTCCTCATGAGCGGAACAGTAAATACCGGACACTTTCTTCACAAGAGTCACAGCTCGCCCACCAGCCTCACATGAAACACACGCGGTTCATGTCAGCGACACGCCGACGATGGTCGGAAAGCGTGTCCGCGGGGACGTGGCGGACGTCGATCCGAACACGGTCCGGACTCGTGCCGGACAGGTGGGCGTGATGACCAGTAGTCTCCCGCTGACCTCGACGTTCTCGACTTCAGGAGCAGTGCATGACGGTGGCCGTGACCCGTGAACGCAAGCGGGTGTGGCGGGCTTGGTACCTCTACGACTGGGCCAATTCGCCGTTCTATTCGTCGGTCATCACCGTCTTCGGAGCGCTCTATTTGAGCGAGGTGGCGTCCGCGGACGCGAAGGCGAATTTCACCCTTAACGGGGACAGGCGGTGTACCGATTCGAGTGGTGCTTCGAGCACGCTGCAGAACTGCGATGTCTCGTTGTTCGGGCTGCAGTTTCCGGCGGGTTCGCTGTGGGGGTATCTGCTGTCGATCGCGACGGTGACGCAGGTGCTGGTGTTGCCGATCGCGGGTGCGATCGCGGACCGGAGTAGGCACAAGCGGCGGATCCTCGGCGGGTTCGCGTTCCTGGGGGCGGTGTCGTCGGCGCTGATGTTCTTCATCGCGGGGACGAACTGGGAGGTGGGGGTCTGGACGTTCATCCTGGCCAACATCGGTTACGGCGGTGCGCTGGTCGTCTACTACTCGTTCCTGGTGGACATCGCGGAGCCGGACGAGCGGGACGCGGTGTCGTCGAAGGGGTGGGCGTTCGGGTATCTCGGTGGCGGGCTGGCGCTGGCGTTGCAGCTGGGGTTCTTCATGGGGCATGAGTTCTTCGGGGTGAGCGAGGGGCTGGCGATCCAGATCTGCTTCCTGACGTCGGGGATCTGGTGGGCGGTGTTCACGATCCCCGCGGTGCGGGCCCTCCCCCAGACGCATGTGCCGAAGACGGCCGAGCGCGGCCTGTCGGTGCTGACGGCCGGGTTCAAGGAGCTGAGGCAGACGATCAAGGAGGCGAGGGCGTATCCGCTGACGCTGGCGTTCCTCGGGAGCTATCTGATCTTCACCGACGGGATCACGACGGTGGTGGCGGTGTCGGCGCAGTACGGCAAGGACGAGTTGAAGTACAGCACCCAGGTGCTGATCGTCACGATCCTGGTGATCCAGTTCCTCGCCTACGCCGGCGCGATGATCCATGGGGCGATCGCGGCCAGGTTCGGGGCGAAGAAGACGATCTTGGGCAGTCTGGTGGCGTGGGTGGTGGTGCTGTGTTTCGCGTACTTCATCGAGGCCGGTGAGCCGCTGCAGTTCTACGCGGTGGCGGTCGGGATCGGGCTGGTGCTCGGTGGAACGAACGCGTTGTCGCGTTCGTTGTTCGGGCAGATGATCCCGGAGGGGAAGGACGCGCAGTACTTCTCGTTGTACGTCGTGGGTGAGCGGGGGACGTCGTGGCTCGGTCCCCTGTTGTTCGCGGCGGTCGGGCAGATCACCGGGTCGTTCCGGTACGCGATCATCGCGCTGGTGATCTTCTTCGTGCTCGGTTTCGTGTTCGTGTGGCTGGTTCCGGTGCGCCGGGCGATCGAGGCGGCGGGCAACCGACCACCGGCGGTGCTGTGAGGCGGGAGCGTGCCGATAGGGTCGAACGTCGTGACCGTACTGAAGGAGAGTGGCCCGGACCCCACGGACGCGTTGTCGTCGGTGCCGGTGGCGGGTTCACGGCGGGGTGTGCCGGTCGTCGGGAAGCTGAAGTTCTGTTACGGGCCGATGGACTGCGGGAAGTCGACGCTGGCGTTGCAGATCGACCACAACCACGCGCGGCAGGGTCGTCGCGGGATGGTGCTGGTGCGGCATGACCGGTCCGGTGAGCCGCAGATCACCAGCCGGATCGGGTTGACGCGCAAGGCGACCGAGGTGGGGAACGAGACCGATCTGCGGTTGCTGGTGCGTGAGCAGTGGGCGGCGGGACGGCACGTGGACTACTTGATCGTGGACGAGGCGCAGTTCTTGTCGCCTGATCAGGTGGATCAGCTGGCTGAACTGGCCGATGACGTCCAGATCGACGTGTACTGCTTCGGTATCGCGACGGATTTCCGGAGCATGTTGTTCCCGGGTGCGGCTCGGCTGTTCGAGTTGGCGGACGAGTTGCAGCCGGTTCAGGTCGAGGTGTTGTGCTGGTGCGGGCAGACGGGACGGTTCAACGCGCGGGTCTCCGACGGCGAGGTGTTGCGTGCCGGGGACACCGTTGTGGTGGCGGATACCGAACAGTCTGTAGTTGAATCTTCATCGACATCACGTTCTGAGGCTGAATCGAACACAGTGCGTTATCAGGTATTGTGCCGTCGGCACTTCCGCCTGGGCGACCTGGGCCCCACCTCGGCCCAACACGGTCAGTTACGGTTGACGTGACAGGCGTACTACTAGCCCATCTGGGGGATATCCGCACCAAGATGGCCGTATTGACGTCACGCCAGAGCGCGAAATCACTCCTACTAGGAGAAGCTGTTGCCACCGGGTGACACAGCTCATCGTGAGCAAGGACATGCTGTCCAGGGAATCCTCTGGCCCTCATCGTCGTTGCATAGGGTGAGCATCACCCTGGCTCCACCCGGAGCTGACTGAAAGGACCCCCATCATGGCCGACCGTGTTCTCCGTGGAAGCCGGCTGGGAGCGGTCAGCTACGAGACCGACCGCAACCACGACCTCGCGCCTCGGCGCACCGTGCGCTACGCCTGCCCCAAGAACCACGAGTTCGAGGTGCCCTTCTCCGACGACGCCGAGATCCCCTCGGTGTGGGAGTGCAGGCTGCACGGCAGCGAGTCCGAGATCGTGGACGGCGGGCAGCCGGAGCAGAAGAAGGTCAAGCCCCCGAGGACGCACTGGGACATGCTCCTGGAGCGCCGCTCGATTCCGGAGCTCGAAGATCTGCTCAACGAACGTCTCGCCGAGCTGAAGGGACGCAGGACCACCCGGTCCGCCTGACGCACGGCACAAGTAGCTAGCCCCACCACGAACCGGCGAAGCCCCCGCGACCTCCCTCCGCGGGGGCTTCGCCGTGTCCGGGGTCAGGCGACCGCGGCCCTGTGAAGGCATCCTTCCCCTACCTTCAGGGTCAGGGGCCCGGCAAAGTCGCAGAGTTGCTGGTCCGTGCCGCTCCCAGGGCGGCGACCGGTGTGAGGGGTGTGGTGGCGCTGGTGCCTGCAGGGTTCGAGTGGGGAAGATTCCGGACGTTGAACGTCCGGAATCTTCCCCACTCGGGTTGTGCCGGATCCTGGGGACACGTCCCCGATCCTCTGTTGATCAAGCTTCACCGACGGCTGCACCACGACGAAGAGGCGCCCGACCTGCAAAATGCCGACCTTCCCCACCCTGACCCCAGCCGCGGCACGTGAAGGCCCCCTTCCCTCCGCTCAGCCGAGGAAACTCGACCTTCATTGACCGAGGCTGCCCACGAGAGCCCCGGCACGGAGAGGTGCCAGGGCGGCACGAAGCCGCCGCAGGTGCTCGGGTGGTGATGCGAGCAACGGTGACCGGACCGTCGCGTGCGGGATGACGCCGAGTTCGGCCAGTGCCGCCTTGGCCATGATCGCCCCCTGCGAGGTGCGCATGACGGCGTCCGTGAGCGGCTGAAGGGCGGCGTTGACCGCTCGCGCGGTGTCGAGGTCTCCCCCGCGTACGGCGCCGATCAGCTCGGCGTTGCGGTCGGCGAAGACGTTGCCCACGACGCTGACCAGGCCGGTGGCGCCGGCGGCGAGGTAGGGCAGGTTGAGTTCGTCGATACCGCAGTAGTAGGCCAGCGAGCACCGGGCCATGACGGACATCGCTTCGAACAGGTCGCCTTTGGCGTCCTTCACCGCCCGGATCCTGGGGTGGCGGGCGAGTTCGATCAGCGTGGCCGCTTCCATGGCCGTCCCGGTGCGGGCGGGGACGTCGTAGAGCATGACGGGCAGTTCGGTGGCGTCGGCGACGGCCAGGCAGTGCGCGACGATCCCGGCCTGCGTCGGCTTGGAGTAGTACGGACAGACGAGCAGGAGCGCGTCGGCCCCGGCCGCCTGGGCTTCGTGGGCCCGGCGGACGCAGGCGACGGTGTCGTAGGTGCCGACGCCCGCGATCACGCGTGCGCGGCTCCCGGCCCGGGTCGCGACGGTGCGGAGGAGCCGGGCGGCTTCGAGGTCGGTGAGGGTGGGTGACTCACCGGTGGTGCCGCCGACGACGATGCCGTCGCATCCGGTGGCCAGCAGGTGGTCGACCAGGCAGGCGATGCCGGGTTCGCTGAGCGCGCCGCCGGGTTCCATCGGGGTGACCATGGCGACGAGGTTGGAGCCGAAGAGCGTTTCGGTCATGTGCTCGATCCTGTCGACGCCGATAGCTGCGGTCCAGCGATGCTTTTTTGCCGGTATTGCGTAACCTGGCTTCATGATCGAGGTGGGAGCCCTGCGGGCGCTGCGGTCGGTGGCCGCGCTCGGGACACTGGCCAAGGCGGCCGACGAGCTGGGCTTCACGGCCTCGGCGGTGTCACAGCAGATCAAGCGGCTGGAACGCCAGATCGGGTTGCCGGTACTGGCGCCGTCGGGACGCGGTGTGGTGCTCACTCCGGCCGGGCAGGCTGTGGTCGACTCCTCGCTGGAGGTGTTCCAGGCGCTCGAGCGCTGTGCCGAAGCCGCCCAGTCGGTGGCGGAAGGCGCGCCTCGCGGCGTACTGCGGGTCGCCGCGTTCTCGACCGCCATCCGCGGGCTGCTCGCGGCGGTCCATCCGCGGCTGCTGGAGCGCCACCCGGACCTCCGGCTGCACATCACCGAGCAGGATCCCGACCAGGCACTGCACAGTGTCGACGCCGGAACCGCCGATCTCGCGCTCCTGCACGACGCCGACGGCCTGCCCGTCCCGCTGTCCCCCGCCTTGTCCCGGCGGTTGGTGCACACCGATCTCGGGGACGTCGTCATGGCCAGGACCCATCCGCTGGCGGCCGTCGAGGCGCCGCTGGACGGCGCCGACCTGGCGGGATACGCGTGGGTGACCAGCCCGCCCGGCACGGTGTGCCACCAGTGGTTCCGGCGCCTGTTCGCCGATCGGGGCGAGGAGCCCGACGTGCGGCATCTGGTGGACGACTTCTCCACGCAGCTGTCGCTGGTCGCTTCGGGCGAGGTCCTCGCGCTGATCCCGCGCTTGGCGCGTCCTCCCCTGAGTGAAAGGCTCGTGGCCCGGCCGTTGCGGCGCCCGCCGACGCGCGAGGTGCACGCGGCGTGGCGCCGCAGCGCCGAAGCCAGCCCGGCGATCCGGGCCGTGCTGGCGGAACTCGGTGTGGCGCGGTCAGCTGGGGTACATGCTGGTCACGTTGACGAAAGTGCCGGTTATGCCCATCGCGTCGTCGGAGGCGAGGAAGGCCAGAGTGGCGGCGACCTCGGCGAGCTGCGGTGAACGTTTCGTCATCCGGGCCTCCTTGAGGCCGTTAAGGACGTTTTCCATCATCTCCGGGCCTGCGGGCAGCTGATCGTTCACGGCGGAGAGCTTCTCGGGAGTGAAGGTCTCCGGGATACCCGCGACCCAGATGCCGAGCGCGCGGACGCCGTGCGGTCCGATCTCCACGGCGAGGTTGCGGATACAGGTGTCCAGCGCGGCGTCGATCGAGCCGGTCGAGCCCATCATCGGACTGCCTTGGGCGGAGCCGCTGTCGAGGGCGAGGATGACGCCGGAGCCCTGGGTGATCATGTGCCGGGCGGCCGCGCGGGCGGTGATGAAGTTGGTCGTGATACCGGTGGTGATCGGGCGGACGTAGTCCTCGACCGACATCTCCACGAGCGGGATGCCCTGGATGTCACCGCGCGGGACGAGGTTGAGCGAGATGTCGAGAGTGCCGGCTTCGGCCACGACGGAAGCCGCGTGCGCGTCGACCGCGGTTTCGTCCAAGGCGTCAACGACGGCGACCTCGGCCATTCCCCCGGTCTCCTTGATCTCGTCGGCGACCTTCGTCAGCGCCGATTCGTGGCGGCCGGTGAGGAAGACGCGGGCGCCGCGCGCGGCGAATTCCCTGGCGACTCCGCCGCCGATCGATCCGCCGGCGCCGTAGATGACCGCGTTCTTGTTCTCGAGGCTCATGGGGCGTTCCTTCCGCGTAGGTCGCTTCGGTGTGCTCGACCGTTGAGACGAAGAAGGCGCGCGAATCCCATCGGTCCTCAGGTGATCGTCAGCGGCAAGCCGAACGCGGGGAACAGGTGCGGTTCGAAGGCGGTGATCTCCGCGACCTTCCCGTCCTCGATCCGCAGCACGTCGAGCACTTGTGCGCGGTAGATCCGGGTGCCGGGACGCCGGACATATCCAGCCGCGGCGGGAAGCCGGTTGGCCCGGGCCGGGAGGTGCTTCCACTCGCCGAAATACGTCGGTGACGCGGGATCGAGAGACTCGGCGACGAAGCCGAGGAAGACGTCGCGGCCGGAGAACCACAGGGGGTTCGGTGGCATCGTGACCAGCACGTCCTTTCGCAGCAGCTCCGCCATGACCCGGCTGTCGCCGCTGCCGGTGGCGGCCGCCATGTAGCGCCGCAGGATCGTTTCCTCTTCCTCGGTCGGCTGAACGTTCCGGGTCCAGTCGGCGCGGCGTTCCGGCAGGCGTTCGCACAGGGTGGGGCGGGCACGCTGGAGTGCGCTGGTGACCGACGCGACCGTGGTTTCCAGGAGGTCGGCGGTCTCCGCGGTCTTCCAGCCGAGGACGTCGTTGAGGATCACCACCGCGCGCTGCTTCGGTGGCAGATGCTGGATGGCGGCCAGGAAGACCAGTTCCATCGTTTCCCTGGCCTCCTGGATCTCACCGGGTTCAGGCTCCGTGGACGCGACTTCGTCGAGCTGGATGTCCGGGTACGGCTGCAACCAGGGCATGAACTGGGGCGGTTCGCCTTGCTGGTCGACGCCGGGCAGCGGGTCGTAGGGGCGCGGGACCCGTTTGGTGCGCCGCAGGAAATCCAGGCAGGTGTTGGTGGCGATGCGATAGAGCCAGGCACGGAAGCTCGACCGGCCTTCGAAGCCTTCACGGCCGCGCCAAGCTCGCAGGAACGTCTCCTGCACGAGGTCCTCGGCGTCGTCGTAGGACCCGACCATGCGATAGCAGTGCACGCGCAGCTCTCGCTGATGCTGCTCGATCCTCCCGGCGAAGGTGACCTCGTCCACGGTTTCCGTCACGGGCTCCGGCGTGACGTTTTCTCTTTCCGCCCGAAGCGCCAGCTGAGCGATGCGCCGCAGTCTGCCCACACCGGAGGTCAGCGAGGTGAGATCGGTGAGAAACGCCTCCGGTGGCCGAGGCGCCAGCCGGTTCGCGACGCGGCCGACCTCGGCGATGAGGGTGTCGACGTCGGAGGTGGGGTCACGCCGTGACCGGTAGGCCCGCTGGCGGCACGCGGCCGAACAGTAGAGGGCTGTGCGCCCGCGCGACCCCGTCTTCGACGGCAGGGGGCCTTCGCACATCCTGCAGACCTGACCGGCCACGACTCACCTTCCCCCGGAAACGTCACACTCGACGGCGTTACGCATTATGCGGCCAGGTATCCCGGGATGTCCTCGACGCGGTGATACACGGCCAGTCCGCGGGACAGCGCGATGGCGACGTCCTGGTCGGCGCCGGTCGATTCCCCGGGCAGGCGCAGGACGGCGTCGCAGTGGTGCAGCAGCCGGTCCGCCGTCGGATACATGACGTCCTTGGCGACCGGGTCGGCCACGGTCTTCCCGCCGGCGCCGCGCAGCACCGGCAGCGCGACCCATTCGCCGATCATCGGCACGTGTCCGCTGCGGAAGATCGGCCAGGCGGCCTCTTCGAGCCGGGCGAGGTTGCGGGCGAGGAGTTCGGGATCGTCGCCGGTACCGGAACGGAACGGGCCGGCGATGAGGATCATCAAAGGTTTGCTCATGCGGCGCAGCCTAATGTGCAACAATCGGCAAGAACAAGGAGGAACGTGCACATGTTGGCTGCGCAACGACGAGACCTGCTGCTCGACCGCTTGAAGACCGAAGGCCGGATCGTGGCCAAGGACCTCGCCGCCGAACTCGGCGTCTCAGAGGACAGTATCCGTCGTGACCTGCGAGATCTCGCGGATGCCGGACTCTGCCAACGGGTCTACGGCGGAGCTTTGCCGGTCTCCCCCGCCACTGCGGACTACGCGACCCGGATGGCGGTCAGCGTCGCGGGCAAGGAACGGATCGCGAAACGTGCAGCAGCGTTGATCCGGCTGGGGTCGACCGTCATCCTCGACGGCGGCACGACCGCGCTCGCGCTCGCGAAGGCCCTCCCCGTGGACCTCGAAGCGACCATCGTCACGCACAGCCCCACGGTCGCGGCCGCGCTCGTCACACATCCGAAGGTCGAGGTGTTCCTGATCGGCGGGCGGCTCTTCAAGCACTCCGCCGTCACCTGTGGCGCGGCCGCGGCGGAGGCGGCGATGAGGATCAACGCCGATCTGTTCTTCCTCGGCGTCACCGGTGTGCATCCGGAGACCGGGCTCACCACCGGCGACTCGGACGAGGCCGCGATGAAACGCACGCTCGCCAAACGCGCCGCCGACACCTACGTGCTGGCCAGCTCCGAGAAGATCGGCGCGGCCTCGCCGTTCACCGTGCTCCCCCTGTCCGACGTCGCGGGCGTGATCACCGACGCGGCGCCGGACGAACCGACGGTGAAGGAACTGGGGAAACTCGGCGTGAGCGTGCTGGGCGTCAGCCCTTCTTGACCAGCCCGCGAAGCTGCTGCCAGCGACGCTTGATCCCCCACAGCCCGACCAGGACGATCGCCTCACGCACGACCGAGCCGCTCATCTTCGACTGGCCGACCTCGCGTTCGGTGAAGGTGATCGGCACCTCGACGACCTCGAACCCGGCGAGTGCCGTGCGGAACGCCAGGTCGATCTGGAAGCAGTAGCCGCGCGAGGCGATCTCGTCGAGCGGGAGCTTCTCCAGCACAGTGCGGCGGTACGCGCGGAAACCGGCGGTGATGTCCTTGATCTTCGTGCCGAGCGCGATCCGCGCGTAGAGGTTCGCCACCCACGAGAGCGCCTTGCGCTGGAACGGCCAGTTCACCGTGCTGCCACCGGGAACGTAGCGGGAACCGATGGACAGGTCCGCGTCCTCCAGTGCCGCCAGCACCCGGGGCAGATCCTCCGGCGCGTGCGAACCGTCGGCGTCCATCTCGACGATGGTGGCGTACTCTCGGGAGAGCCCCCAGCGGAATCCCGCGACGTACGCGGCGCCCAGACCGGCCTTCTCGGTCCGGTGCATGACCTGGATCCGCTCGTCGGCCTTCGCGAGCTCGTCGGCCACGTCGCCGGTCCCGTCCGGGCTGCCGTCGTCGACGACGAGGGCGTGCACGTCCGGGAGTGCCTTGAGCAGGCGTTCCAGGATCGGGCCGATGTTCTCCCGCTCGTTGTACGTCGGGATCACCACCAGCACCGGGTCGATTCCCTGGTCCCCCCGTGGCGCCTGCGCCATCCGTCTTTCCTCCGTGTTCCGGCGGGTCAGCCCGCCGCTTCCCTCGTTGCCTTGGCGACGCTCGCGCGCCGGGTGCGAAAACGGAGTACGAACCCGCCGGTAACCCCGGCGACCGCCAGGGCCAGCACTCCGTACTCCGTCGTCACACCGAGTAGATCCGACAGCGTAGTCTGCTGCCTCAGCGGGACGCGCCCCACCAGGGAGTCTGCGGTGAACAGGCTGGTAGAGGCCATGATCGAACCGTCGGGCGCGACGATCGCGCTGACTCCGCTGGTGGCGGAGACGATCACGGAGCGACCGTGCTCGACCGCCCGCAGCCGCGACATCGCCAGCTGCTGGTAGCTCATCTCCCCCGGTCCGTACCAGGCGTTGTTGGTCGGCACGACGAGCAGTTCGGCACCGTCGGCGACCGATTCCCTGGCGGGGTAGTCGAACGCGGTCTCGTAGCAGATGAAGACGCCGACCTTGGTGCCCGCGACCGACAGGGCGGCGTTGGCGCCGTCCCCCGCGGTCATGTTCGCGACGCTGTCGACGAACGGCGTCACCAGCTTCGCGACTTCACGGGCGGGGACGTACTCGCCGAACGGGACCAGCTGCTGCTTGGCGTAGCGCTGGCCAGGGCCGGTGACCGGGTCCCAGACGAGGGCGGAGTTCTGCGCGGTGCCGTCGGGCAGCCGGACGAGCGCGCCGATGATCGCCTGAGTGCCGTAGTCCCGCACCATCTGGTCGACGCCGGCGTCACCGGTGCGCATCGCCAGCGCGGTCTCGGGCCAGATCAGCAGATCGATCCTGGTGTTGCCCGCCTTGAGCCGTTCGAGCAGCCGGGCACTCTCGGCGAGGTGGTTGTTCCGGAGTTCGTCGCGGCGGCCTTCCAGCGCGAGACCGATGTCGGGGGCGTTGCCCTGCACCGTGGCGATGGTGAGTTCGCCGTCCTGAGCCTCGGTGCCGATCGTCGGCCACACCGCCAGGCCCGCCACCACCGGCACCAGCGTCAGAACCGACGCGGCCACCAGCGAACGCCGCGGATCGGCGCCCTTCAGCCGCAGGCACAGCGCGGCGAGGCCGAACCCGGTGAGCACGACGGCGAGACCGACCAGCGGAGCGCCGCCGACAGACGCCAGTGACACGAAGGCGCCTTCGGGCTGACTGAACGCCACCCGTCCCCACGGGAACCCGCCGAACGGGAACCACGCGCGCGGGGTTTCCATCGCGATGATCACCAGCGCCGCCCACAGCGGCCCGAGCGGCAGCCGCCACACCACGGTGGCGAACGCACCGCCGAAACCGAGGTACACCGACAGCGCCATCGCCAGCCCGAGCCACGGCCACGGCCCGAAGCCCGGGCCGAGGAAGTCCAGCAGCCAGGTCAGCAGCGGCAGGAAGAACGCCACCCCGAACACGAACGCGTAGCCGAACGCGCCGCGGAACCGGCGTCCGTGCACCACCAGCGCGAAACCGGTGAACGCCAGCGGCGCCAGCCACCACAGCGGACGCGGCGCGAAACTCAGGTACAGCGTGAACCCCGACGCCGCCGCGACAAGGAAACGCAGGAGCCAGGCACGGGAGAACCGCTTCCGGGGCACCACTTCGGGATCCGGATCGGTCACGGTCGAGGACACTCCTGAACCCTAGGCCGTGCGGGTGAACGCGTCGTGGATGACCTGGCCGTCGCGGACCGTGCGCAGACAGCGAGGCAGCGGGGCGCCTTCTTCGAGGTTCGGCAGCGGGGGCACGCCCGCCCGCGGGTCGGTCGACCAGCGCTGCACCCGCGAGTCCGGCGTCGCGACGACCAGATCCGTGGCGTCCCAGACCGCGTAATGCGCGGGAGCTCCCGGGACCAGGCTGCCGGTGACGCCGTCGTTGACCCCGGCGGCGCGGTGCCCGGCGCGGGTGTGGGCGGTGAAGGACGCCCGAGCGGACAGTCCCGACCCCGGAGTGCGGTGGTAGGTCCCGGCGCGGACGGCGGCCCACGGATCGACCGGCGTGACGGGTGCGTCGGAGCCGAAGGCGAGCAGGAGCCCTTCGGCGGCCATGGCGGAGAAGGGATTGAGCTTCGCGGCCCGTTCGCCGCCGAGACGGTCGGTGTACATGCCGTGCGCACCGCCCCATTCCGCGTCGAATCCCGGCTGGACCGAGGCGACCACGCCCCAGCCCGCGAGCGCCCGTGCCTGGTCGGCGTCGATCATCTCGACGTGCTCGAGCCGGTGGTGCCGGGCGGCCAGCGCACGCTGCCCCACGGTCTTCTCCGCGAGGCGGAATCCCTCGACGACCTCCGCGACGGCGGCGTCACCGATGACATGGAACCCGGCCTGCAGCCCCGCTTCGGTGCAGGCGGCGATGTGCTCGCCGATGGCGGGAGCGTCGAGGTAGAGCGTCCCGGAGGTACCGTGCGCGTCGGCGTACGGCTCGTGCAGCGCGGCGGTGCGGGAGCCGAGGGCACCGTCGACGAACAGGTCGCCCGCCACTCCCCTGGCACCCAGGGCACGGGCACGGTCGACTCCGCCGTGTTCGCCCCAGTAGCCGACGACCTCCGGCAGTCCCGGTCCGGCGGCGAGCGCGAGCAGGTCGGTGAGGTCTTCGGCGCCGGAGATGTCCGGGCCGGCGCATTCGTGGACGCTGACGACTCCCTGCGCGGCGACCTCGGCGAGGAAGGCGCGCTGGGCCTCGCGTCGCTGGCCGGGGGTGATGGCCTCGCGCATCGCGGCGCGGACCCGGTGGTGGGCGTCGCGGGTCAGCGGCCCGTCGGCCGACCAGCCCGCCGCGTCGTGCACACCGGGCGCCAAGGCGACGAGCGCGCTGGAGACGAGCGCGGAATGGACGTCGACGCGGCTCAGGTAGACCGGCGTCCCGTTCGCGGCCGCGTCGATCTCCGCGCGGCTGGGCAGCCGGCCGTCGGTCCAGCGGGACTCGTCCCAGCCGTGCGCGACGAGCACCTGGCCGGGCCGGACCGCGGCGCGGACCGCGGACAGGAGTTCGGCCGCACTCCGGATGCCGGCGAGGTTCACCCCGGTGAGGTGCAGGCCGGTCGCGGTGGCGTGGACGTGCGCGTCGACGAAGGCGGGGGCGACGAAGGCGCCGTCGAGGTCGACCACCTCGGCGTCGGGGTGCAGTGCCTTGGCCGGGCCGTCCTGTCCCACCCAGACCACGGTGCCGTCCGTGACCGCCATGGCGGTGGCGTCGGGAGCGGACGGGCTGTAGATGCGCCCGCCGAGCAGGAGCGTGGTTCGCGCGTTGGTCACCCTTCCGAGTTTGCAGCCTGCGGATGTCCGCGTGACCAGCGGGGCGGCCTCCGTCGGACACACCGCGCAGGACAGGAATATTTACGTCTTCCGAACGATGTGACAGGATATTTTCACGCGTTTCCGACGACGAGGAGTACAAGTGACTGCGATCCAGGAACCAACCTCGCCGGTGGCCGCCTACGATCAGCCCTACGACTACACCCGAGTCGAGCTGATCGAACCCGACTGGCGCCGCTTCCCCGGCTGGCACGACGTGACCGAGGCCGAGTGGCGTGACGCGCAGTGGCAGCGGGTGCACTGCATCCGCAATGCCAAGCAGCTGCGCGCGCTGATGGGCGACCTGCTCGAGGAGCGCTTCTACGAGGACATGCTCGCCGACCAGCGCGAGATGGCCACGATGTCGATGCTGCTGCCGCCGCAGATGATCAACACGATGGCACCCAACGCGGGCACCGATCCGGCGAAGGTGACCGAGGCCTGGTACGCCGACCCCATCCGGCGCTACATGCTCCCGGTGCGCAGCGACCGCGACACCGAGTGGCCGAGCCACCCGCACTCCGAGCGGGACTCACTGCACGAGGCCGAGATGTGGGTGGTGGAGGGGCTGACGCACCGCTACCCCACCAAGGTCCTCGCCGAGATGATCTCCACCTGCCCCCAGTACTGCGGGCACTGCACCCGGATGGACCTGGTCGGCAACTCCACCGAGCAGATCGAGAAGCACAAGCTCTCGCTCAAGCCTGTCGACCGCCAGGACGCGATGATCGCGTACCTGAAGAAGACCCCCGGTGTGCGCGACGTGGTGGTCTCCGGCGGCGACGTCGCCAACGTGCCGTGGCCGCAGCTGGAGTCGTTCCTCATGCGGCTGATGGACATCGACACCGTCCGCGACATCCGGCTCGCGACCAAGGCGCTCGCCGCCCTGCCGCAGCACTGGATCCAGCCCAAGGTCGTCGAGGGCCTCGAACGCGTCGCCGGCACCGCACAGCGCCGCGGCGTCAACCTCGCGATCCACACCCACGTCAACCACGCCCAGTCGGTCACCCCGCTGGTCGCGGAAGCCGCCAGGACCGCGCTCGACGTCGGCGTCCGCGACGTGCGCAACCAGGGCGTGCTGATGAAGGGCGTCAACGCGACCCCGGGCGATCTGCTGGACCTGTGCTTCGCGCTGCAGGGCGAGGCGAACATCCTGCCGTACTACTTCTACATGTGCGACATGATCCCGAACGCCGAGCACTGGCGGGTTTCCGTGCACGAAGCACAGGAACTGCAGCACGCGATCATGGGCTACCTGCCCGGCTACGCGACGCCGCGGATCGTCTGCGACGTCCCATACGTCGGGAAGCGCTGGGTGCACCAGCTCGCCGAATATGACCGTGAGCTGGGGATCTCCTACTGGACGAAGAACTATCGGACCGGGATCGAGCACGAAGACCCCGAGGCCTTGCAGCGCCGGTACCCGTACTACGACCCGATCTCCACCCTGCCCGAGGCGGGCCAGCGCTGGTGGCGCGAGCAGCCACGGCAGTCCTGACCGGCCGTCCCTCCAGGGACAGGAGGGGGCGTTCAGGCTCATGTCCGAGCTTTGAACACCCCCTCTGCTGTCCCGCCGCTCATGGGGTGAGTTCTCCGGCGCAGAACGTGCCGGCCGGTGGCAGGGTGCCGGCCATCAGGTAGGTGTTGCCCAGCGTGCGCAGACACTTGTTACCCAGCAGGTAGGCGGCGTGCCCGTCGCCGTGCCAGACCTGCCTCGCCCGCGGGAACTGCCGCGCGGCGTGTGCCGCCCCGAGGTTGGCGGTGTTGTTGTCGAGTTCGCCGATCGTCACCAGGACCGGCGGCGCGTCCGGCGCCGAAAGCGGATGTGGCGGATACGCGGGCTCACCCGATATGCCCACACAGCGCCCGAGCTCATAGCGGCCCTCGATCCAGCCGAAACGGGGTGCGATCGCCTTCAGATGTCGTTCGATACCGAGAAACCCTTGGTAATCCGGCAGTGTCGGCATGAAGTCGTGACAGAGCGTCGCGCCTTGCACGGAACCGGTCGGTTCCGGCGCCGGGTACCGGAGCACGGTCTCGAAGTCGGAGGCGTCGCCGGCGCGCGCTTTGGCGATCGCGCGGGCCAGATCCGGCCACCGCGGCGGGTTCATGCCGACGAGGGCACCGGCGAACAGATCGCCCGGGCGATCGGATGTCACGACGAGGTCGTCCCATGCCTTCGCTGCGTCCAAGCCGTGCAGTGCACACGAAAACGTCCGCGCACACCAGTCGCGAAAGTGCAGCAGCTGCTGTTCCTGGGTGCGCGCGTAGTCGGACAACCAGTCGATCAACCGGGGCCGGGTGTGGTCGGCGACGCCGTCGAGGTACATCCGCTCCAGGCGGGAGCCGAAGAGTTCGGCGTATGCCTGTCCGTAGGTTGTGCCGTACGAGTTGCCGAAGTACCGAAGTTTCGCTTCACCGAGTGCCGCCCGGAGCGCGTCCAGGTCGTGCGCGATCTGCCACGAACGGAGGCCCGCGAAAGCCGGTCCGGCGGCCTCGCGACATCCAGCGTCGTAGGCGGCGTTCTTCGCGGCCTGTGCCCGCCACCCGGCCGCGTCCTGCCGCCGCACCAGGCCGAGGATCGACGGCTGGGGCCGGGGACAGACGATCCGCGTGTCTCCCCGGCCGAGACCGCGAGGATCGAACACCACGACGTCCAGTCGCTCGGTCAGCTGGTCGAGCCAGCTCTGGATCGACGGTGGCCGTAGGCCCACGATGGCGGTGGTGCTGTTGCCCGCCCCCAGGTTGGCCACCACGGTGCCGGTCTTGCGCCCCGGATTCTTCGCCGCGACGCGCACGACGTCGATGCCGGTGGCCGGCCCCGCCGGATTCTTCCAATCCACCGGGACGGTGAGTACCGCGCATTCGGCCCCCGCACCGCAATCACGCCAGTTCAGCGCGGATTCCGGTGCGGCCGACGCGGTATGTGCCGTCAGCGCCAGTAGTCCCGCCCCGAGCGCCACGCCGTATCGCCGGGACGCCTTTCGATTTGTCATCCGCGCCGTTCCTCCCTAGGTTGCCGCCTCACGCTGGCAGTACGGGCGCCGGTGGCACATCTGCCGTTCGGCATAGGGGGAATGATGAGCACAGCCACCGGGTGGCGAGCGGTCCCGTCGGCGGCGCAGGACGCCTTGATCGCGGCCGGGGTCCTCGTCGTCTCACTCGGATTGCCCGTACTCGACGGGAGAACCGTGTCGGTGGCCGTGACACTTTGGACGCTCGCGGCCTGCGTCCCGCTGCTCTGGCGCCGCCGGCTTCCGCTCATCTCTGTGGCGGCCACCGGGACAGTGACCTTGGGTTCGCTCTGGCTCGGCGCGGCCGTGTCACCGTGGGCGGCGCTGGTCGCGGTGTTCTCCGCCGCGTACCACCTGCGCCGCGATCGCGTCCTGCTGGCCGTCGCGGCCATGGTCTGGATGGTCGTGGTCGCCGTGTTGCGCGGCGCCCCGATCACGCCCTCCGACGTGCTCACCGTGGCCGGATTGGCGGTGCTGCCGGTCAGCCTCGGCTACGCGTTCCGGCTGCAGGCCGCCCAGGCACGCGAACGAGAGCGAAACCGGGTGGCCAGGGAAGTACACGACCTCGTCGGGCATCAGCTGAGCGCCATCCGCTTGCAGGCCCTCGGAAGCCGTAAGGCGGGCACCGGCGCCGACGAGGCGCTCGACACCATCGCCGGGTTGGCGGGTGCGGCACTGGGCCAGGTGAGGGCGCTGGTGGACGTCCTTCGCGAGGACGGGGCACCCGGATTGTCCGAAGTGGACGAACTGGTCGGCAATATGCGGGGCGCGCTGACCGTGGAGCTCGTACGTGATCTCGCGGCGGCAGACCCACCGGAGCACATCCAGGCCGCGGCCTACCGGATCATCGAGGAGGCGCTCAGCAACGTCGCCCGCCACGCGTCGGCACAGCGAGCCGCGATCCGGATCGCGACGGCGAACCGGATGCTGACGGTGACCGTGGAAGATGACGGCCAGGGCGGTACGGAGTCCGAGGAGGGCAATGGGATACGGGGCATGCGAGAACGAGCGCGGCTGCTCGGGGGCAGCGTGAGCGCCGGTCCGCGTGATGGCCGGGGATGGCGAGTACGGGCGACGATCCCGCTGGACGGAGACGTCTCGTGATCAAGGTGATCGTCGCCGACGACCAGGAGGCGGCCAGGGACGGCCTGCGGTTGCTGCTGGGCGGAGAGCCCGACATCGAGGTGATCGGTGCGGCCGTCGACGGGACCGACCTGCTCGCCCTCGCCCGCTATCGGCGGCCCGATGTGGTGCTCACCGACATCCGCATGCCCGGAATGGACGGCATCGGCGCCATCGAACGACTGCGCGAACTCGAACCGGAACCGGCGGTCGTCGCGGTGACCACCTTCGACCTCGACGAATACCTTTTCGGTGCCCTGCAAGCCGGAGCAGTCGGCTTCGTCCTCAAAGACAGCGCCCCGGAGTTGTTCGTCGATGCGGTCCGCCTCGCGTATCGCGGGCAGGGACTGATCGACCCGCAGGTGACCCGGCGCCTGGTGACCCGTTTCGCCCGTACGTCACCGCGTCCGGCGCCACCGGAACTGGCGTCTCTCACCCCGCGCGAAACAGAGGTGTTGCGCGGTCTCTCCCGTGGATCGACCAACGCGGAACTCGCCGACGAGCTCGGGATCGCCACCGGAACCATCAAAGTCCACGTCGAGCGGATCCTGGCCAAACTCGGCGTCGCGACCCGGGTGCAAGCGGTGATCCAGGCGCACAAGTACGGAGTGGTCACCTGGGACGACTGATCGTCGCCGCGCGGCACGATTCCGGCGATGACGCGCGTTACCGCCCGCGTCCGGTCTGGTTTCTGGAGGCTGGGCACCTGTTCGTCCAGCGATTACCCGGTCAGAGGGAAGCGACACCTCCCGGTGACACGGCGTGGCCATCGCGGCCAGATCGCACCCTGACCGGGCGCTTGCCCCTCGACAAGTTCGTCCGACACGTACGCTGGAGCCTGGGACAACGGATACTGGGTGACTGGAGACGGGCCGAGCGACACGAGGGAGCACCATGAAGGACGATCCCGCGAGCCGCGCGGCCTATCGGGCGTTCGTTCGCCGGCACCACCCGGATCGAGGCGGCGACGTCGACACCTTCGTCGCCGGCCTCGCCGAGTTCCATGCGGCGACGGGCCGGAAGCGCGGGACACAGGACCGCTTCTCCGCACCGATCGTCGTGGTCGTCCGCAAACGGGGATTGGCGTCCGTCGCGCATCGCCTTGGTCAATGGCGGAAGCGACGCCGCAAGACCAGAGTCCGCTGACGCCACGACCTGCCGCCTTCGGTCAGGGGGCCTGCCTCAAGACTTGTCGTCCTCAGAGGACAGTAAGCCCTTCTTCTCTGCTCGGGCCACGACCTTCTTGACGAACTCGATCGAACCGCAGTCCTGGTCGAGCAGCGCGTTACGGCGGGTGGCCCAGGTCGTGCCCAGGTCCTGCCGGACCTTCTCGCTCACGTCAGTGCGCGCGGGGTTGAGGATCGTCTGCTCTTCCTCGCCGATGTGGTGCATCAACGCCTCGGCCAGCTTCTCGACCGCGTCATCGAACTTCTGCGTGTCGGTGCCTTTGCACTCCAGCAGGTCCAACAGCGCCTGGTTGCCCTCGGCGTGTTCTTCCTCGCCGTGTTCCTGCTCATGCTTGTCGATGGCGTCCTTGCGCCGTAGGGCCGGGTAGACATCCCGCTCTTCGGCTTCGCCGTGCGCGATCAAGGCCGCCGACAGTGCGGCTCGGGCACCTGCGCGGTCCGCGGTCGCGTCCCGCAGATCACGTAAGAGCTGCTCGAACAGACGGTGGTCGTCCAGGATCAGGTCGACGACGTCGCCGGCGACGGGACGGGGAATCTTCACGGCAGTCATTTTTCGAGGATTCCCTTGCGGCAATTGCCCTGCAACTCGAGCGCCGCGCTACGGGCGGCGCTTGCCGGTCACCACCGCGGCCGGGGACCGGCCCGGTAATACGATGAACGGCGATGACACCGCCGGAGCGCCCCGTATGGCGATCGCGTGCGTGGCTGGTCGCCTCTGCGGTGCTGGCCGTGGCCGCGTTCGCGCTGCTCACCGTCGGCGCGGACGGACCCGGCGCGGTCATCGTGCCGGTTCTCGTCGTGGCCACGGCCATCGGAGTGACGACGTGGACCCTGATCCGCGCCCGCCAGCGGCGCCTCGACTACGAAGCACGCCTCACCACCTGGGCGGCCGCGCACGCCACGCACCATGAGCGGCTCCGGATCGCCAGGGAACTCCACGACATCGTCTCCCACGGCCTCGGCGTCATCACGCTGCGGGCCAGCGCGGCGAGGCGAGTACGTGGGGACGTCCGGGAAGCGGAGCGTGAGCAGGCGCTGATCGACATCGAACAGGCGAGCCGGGACGCGGTCACCGAACTCCGGCGCATGCTGGCCGTGCTCCGCGACACCGACGAGAAGGGCGCGCCTTTGCGACCCGTGCGGAACCTGTCGGATCTTCCGGCCATCGTCGAGGCCACGCGCCCGCTGGGGCTCGAACCGCGGCTGACCGTCGGCGAACTCGGTGACGTTTCCCCTGGGGTGCAAGCCACAGTGTGCGAGATCGTCCGTGAAGCCGTCGCGAACACCGCCCGGTACGCCGGACCGACGATCGCTCGCGTCGAGCTGCGGCGGGAGGGCGACACGATCGTCGTGACCGTCGACGATGACGGGCCGCGGGGCACCTGGTCGCCATCCCGCGGCGCCGGGCACGGCCTGGCGGGCCTCCGTGAGCGGGTCGGCGTACTCGGCGGCGACCTGCGAGCGGCTCCGGCCGGAACCGGCTTCCAGCTCATCGCACGGCTACCCGACGGAGCATGGTGACCTATTCCGAACAGCCACCGAGCCGGGTCCTGCTCGCCGACGACCAACGACTGTTGCGGCACAGCCTGGCGATCATCATCGACACCTCGCCGGACCTGGTCGTCGTCGGACAGGCCGAGGACGGGATCCAGGCGGTGGAGATGGCGCGGCGGTTGAGCCCGGACATCGTGCTGATGGACATCCGCATGCCCGGCCAGGACGGGATCGTGGCGACCAAGGAGATCAGTGCCTGCCCCGACCTGGCCGGGACCAGGATCCTCGTGCTGAGCATGTTCGAGCTGGACGAGTACGTCTACGGCGCGCTCCGAGCCGGGGCGAGCGGGTTCCTGCTCAAGGACACCGAACCCGACGAGCTGATCGCCGCCGTTCGCCGGACGCACGCAGGCGAATCCCTGTTCGCCCCCGCCATCCTCACCCGGTTGATCGAGCACTACGTCACGACGCCGCCGCACCGGAGCCCACGACGGCCCGCAGAGCTGACCCAGCGCGAGATCGAGATCCTCACGTTCGTCGGCCGCGGGTTGTCCAACACCGAGATCGCCGAGACGCTGACCATCTCCATCAAGACGGTGAAGACGCACATCAGCCGGCTGCTGAGCAAGCTCGCCGCCCGCGACCGCGCACAGCTGGTGATCACGGCGTACGACCTGGGACTGGTGGTCCCGCGAACCTGAGGCACGCGGTCAAGCGTCCCGTCTGTGGAACACAGCCGCGGAAATCCCCACCGCGACGAGCACCCACCCCAGTACGACGGCCGAACCGCCGAGCGCGCCGAGGTCGTGGCTCGCGGCGTCCGGCAGGTAGCTCGCGACCGTCGCCCGGCCGTGCAGCAGCGGACCCGCGATGAAGTAGTACCCGAGCAGCCCGGCCACCGCCGGGACACTCCGCCGCAGGATCGTCGCGACCGCGGCGGCGATCACCGCGGTGAGCGCGAGATAGGCACTCGCTTCCACCGCGGCGGACCAGGGTGCCCGGGTGACTGCCGCTCCGACCAGCACGGTGATCGTCGCCGCGGGCACGGCGACGATCAGGAGAGCCGCCATTTTGGCCAGCTGCAAGGCGATCCGGCGTGGCATGGCGGTGAGCGTCACGTGGATCTGGCCGCCGCTGTACTCCGAGGTCGCGGTGACGACGCCGAGAACGATGAACCCCGCCTGGGTGTAGCGGACGAATGAGAGGCCCGTGTTCCCCTCCTGTCCCGAGGAAGTCAACGCGATCGCGAGGGCCGCGGAAACGCCGAGCGTGGCCAGCAGCGTGAAATACGTCGCCGGCAGGCTGAGCACTTTGAGCGTCTCGGCCCGGACCGACCGGCTGCCCGTCATGCGTCCCTCCTGGTGAAGACGAGGAAGCCCGCGGTGAGCAGCGCGGCGACCCACGCCGTCATCACCAGTCCGCCGGTGACCGGCGAGAGCCGCACGGGCAGATCCATCTGCCTGATGAACAGGCGGATCCCCGCCAGGTCGGGGAAGAACACGGCCAGCGGCGTGAGTTTCGTGAGCAGGTAGGTGACCGTGACCACCGACGTGTTCAGGATCAGCACGGTGAGCGGCAGGATGCCGTTGCGCGTCAGCAAGGTCAGGCCGAACGCGAGCAGGGCCGTCAGTACCCAGTACAGGACGACACCGGGCAGGCGGACGAGGCCGCTCGTGCCCGCTCCGTCGCCGATCAGCGCTTCGACATTCGACAGCGTGACGGCCGAGGACACGGTCGCCAGCACGGCGACCGCGGTGCTCACCGCGGCCAGCTTCGCGATCAGCAGCCGCCGCCGGGACGGCACCACTGTGAGGCTCGTGGTGATCTGACGTCCGCCGCCCGCGCTTTCCCCTTCCGACGTGTATTCACTGCTCGCCGCGACGACACCCAGGATGACCGCGCCCACCACCCCGAAAGCGAGTTCCTGGAACCCGAGGTCCACGTTGCCGCCGCGGTTGGCCGCGATCGCCGACTTCGCGTTGAGGAACGTGAGAGCGGCCGGAACCACTACGCCGACCGCGACCGCCGCCCAGACCGACGGCAGGGAGGTCAGCTTCCGCAGTTCGCCCCGGTAGGCCCTCATCGCGCGGTCTCCTTGGTGAGCGCGAAGAAGGCGTCCTCCAGGTTCCGGTGCTCGTCGACGACCTCGGCGAGCGTTCCCTGCGCGACGATCCGGCCGCCCGCGATCACCACGACGTCGTCGACCGTCTCCGACAGCTCGCCCATGAGATGGCTCGACAACAGGACGGTGTGCCCGGCCGCGGCCCGCTCACGGACAAGACCGCGGATCCAGCGGATGCCTTCCGGATCGAGACCGTTGACCGGCTCGTCGAGCACCAGCACCTCCGGGTCGCCGAGCAGTGCCGCCGCCAGGGCCAGCCGTCGCCCCATCCCCAGTGAGTAGCCGCGGACGCGTTTACCCGCGGCCGAAGCCAAACCGACCTCCGCCAGCACCTCGTCCACCCTGCCGCGCGGGATACCGCCCGCCGCGGCCACCCACTTCAGATGCGCCCGGCCGGTACGCGCGCGATGCGCCCCCGAGCCGTCGAGTACGGCACCGACCTTGCGCAGGGGATCCCGCAGCCCGGCGAACGGCACACCGTCGATCAACGCGGTACCCGAGGTGGCACGGTCGAGTCCGAGCAGGATCCGCAGCGTCGAGGACTTCCCGGCGCCGTTGGGACCGAGGAAGCCGGTCACCCTGCCCGGACGTACCTCGAAACTGACGTCGGAGAGGATCGTCGCCGATCCCCTCCGTTTGGTGAGCCGGTCGAACTTGAGCATCAGGTCTTCTTCCCGTCGAGCGCGATCTTGGTGCCCGCCAGTCAATTCCAGCGGGGCACTCGCTCGCGTCAGGCCGGGGACCGATCCTGTCCGGTGCCTGTAGGACCTGGGTCCTACAGGCACTATCCGTTCAGCGGGTGTCGCGGCGTTCGATGGCACCCGAGACCAGGGCGACACCCAGCGCGGCGACGCCCAGGGCCACGCCGATCCACACCGGGGCGATCAGTCCGAACCCGCCGTCGATCGCCATCCCGCCGAGCCAGGCGGAGAGGGCGATGCCGACGTTGAACGCCGAAGCGTTCGACGAGGAGGCGAGCGAGGGCGCGTCCTTGGCGGCGTCCATCATGCGGGTCTGGAACACCGGGACCATCGCGAAACCGGCGGCTCCCAGCACGAACACCATGATCACCGCCGACGTCTGCTGGTGCACCGCGAAGGCGAAGACGGCCAGTGCGACGATCGCCGCGACGATGGTGCCGTAGAAGGTGGGCATGAGCGCCCGGTCGGCGAGCCTGCCGCCGAGCAGGTTGCCGCCGGTCAGCCCCGCGCCGAAGAGCAACAGCAGCCACGGCACCGTCGAGGCGTCGAAACCGGCGACCCGCGTGAGGATCGGCTCCAGGAAGGTGATCGCGGCATAGGCCGCGCCCCAGCCGAGCATCGTCGTCGTCAGCACCAGCCATACCCGGAGGCGGCCGAACACGGCCAGCTCGCCGCGGAGCCCGGTGCCCGGGTCGTTCGGTCGCGAGGGCACGAACGCCACGATCGAGGCCAGCGCCATCGCCCCGATCAGGGCGATGGCCCAGAACGCCGAACGCCACCCGAGCTGCTGGCCCAGCGCCGTCCCGAACGGGACGCCGACCACCGTCGACAACGTCAGCCCCGTCATCATCAGCGCGATGGCGCGGGACCGCCGCTCCGGGGCGACGAGACTCGCCGCCATGACCGGGCCGATGCCCATGAACGCGCCGTGGCAGAGGGCCGTGACGACCCGGCCGGTCATGAGCACGCCGTATCCGGGCGCGACGGCGGCGAGCACGTTCCCGGCGATGAAGAGGCTCATCAACGCGAGGAGCATCGTCTTGCGCGGCAGCCTGGTGCCCGCGGCGGTCATGATCGGAGCCCCGATCGCCACCGCCGCCGCGTAGCCGGTGACCAGCAGACCGGCGGTGGGAATGGACACGTCGAGGTCTTCGCCGAGCGGTCCGAGCAGACCGACCACGACGAATTCGGTCAGCCCGATGCCGAACGCGCCGAGGGCAAGGGCGCCGATCGCGAACGCCCGGCGCCGCTTGGAGTACTCAGAAGCGGGAACGCGGGCCGGAGTGGCCAGGATCGGCACGCGGTGGGTCCCTTCGCAAGGTATAGACGGTGGCCTCAGATCTTGGCCAGCCGGTTGTACTCGGCCCGCGTCACCGGCAGGACGGTGCCGTGCCGGGGCTTACCCGGCAGCTGTGCGTCCGCCACCGGCCGCCAGTCGCCGGAGTTCAGGTCGGTGGTCTCGAACGGCCGGTAGCCGCGGCCGCCGTACTCGTCGATGAACAGGTACCACCGCTTCTCGGTGTTCGACCGGAACACCAGCGGCCCCTCCCCACCGACGATCGCGTCCTTGCCGACGCACTCCTTCACCAGGGAGTACCCGGGACTGGTGAGCGTCGTGGACTTCTCCTGGGTGATGTACCGCCCGCACGGCGTCGAACCACCGCCGCCGACGCCCCGATCGTCCTGGGAGAACCGGTGGTAGACGCCGTTGTGCTCGACCACCGTGGAGTCGATCACCGAATGGCCCGGGTCGAACCAGACCTTCGGCTCGCTGAACGTGCGGAAGTCCTTGGTGGTGGCGAACATCATCCGGTTGTGGGACTTCGTGGTGTGGCCGGGATCGTCGGCCGGATAGAGCGTGGACGCCCAGAACACCACATACGCGCCCCGCGCCGGGTCGTAGAACGCCTCCGGTGCCCACACGTTGCCTGCGGTCTCCGGCGCCACCTGGACCAGCCGCGGCTCGCTCCACCGCACCAGATCCTTCGACTCCCACACCACCATCGACCGGCTGCCGTGGCGCGTGGTCTGGTCCCAATCGTCGCGGCCGTACATCCTCAGATCCGTCGCGATCAGGTAGAACCGGTCACCACGCGGCGACCGGATGACGAACGGGTCCCGGACCCCCTTGGTGCCGAGCGTCGATCTCAGCACCGGCTCCCCGCCACCCAGCTCACGCCACCGCAGCGGGTCGTCGCCCTGGCTCAGCCCGAAGTGGACCTGCTCCCCGTCCGCGGTGTTCTCACCGGTGAAGGAGACGAACAGGTACCCGGCGTACCGGTGCGACCCGGCACTGGCAGGCCCCGCCGGGGACAGCAGCCCGCAGACGACCAGCAGCACCGCGGCAATGGTCCGTAACACGCGCACAGCCGCGTCCTCCCCGCTCGGGACCCGATCCACTCCACACCGATGACCACCATCGCCGACTGTGTCCATTGTGGACACAGGAGCACGGCCACTCCGCACGGTCCATAATGGAACCGGCGCGTGGAGAGAGTGACGGGATGACGATATTGGTCCATTTCCAACGACGTCAAGGACTTTCCCGTTGAAGAAACGCGGATCACCTTGCTGTCCAAGATGTTCCCGACCTGTACCGAGTCTAGGGAAACCGCTTTCCCGACTCGAGGGCGGTGATGACCCGGGAAGACCGGGCGCAGTTAGTCGACTAAATGCCGGATTGTCACCCCGCGTGACGAGCTGACTCACTCTTGCGATCGGGAGGCGGGGCCCCTACTCTCGCTGGGAGCGCTCCCAGGCAGCTGTGTCAACCGTCAGAGCAGACGGAGGAGACCCACCCGATGAGATCGTTTTCCCCTCCCCGCCGATATCGCCACGCCACCGCCGCGCTCGCCTTCGTCACTCTCGCGGCTGCGCTCACCACCGGAACGGCCCAGGCCGCCGGCTACGAACGGATCCTCAACGGCGGCTTCGCCACGGGCGCCGCCGACCCCTGGTGGGCCAGTGCCGGGGTGACCAACCGCGTCACCGACGGCGAGCTGTGCGCCGCGGTCACCGGTGGCACGACGAACCCGTGGGATGCCCTGATCGGCCAGAACGGGGTGCCGTTCGAAGCCGGGCAGCAGTACACGATGTCCTTCGACGCCTACGCCACCACACCCCAGCTCGTCGCCGCCAACGCGGGTGAAGGGGTCAGCCCGTACCGGGGCATCGCCCGGCAAGAGGTCCAGCTGACCACCAGCAAACAGAAGTACACCTTCACGTTCACCTCCGGACTGGACTTCCCGGACTCGGGCAGCGGGCAGATCACCTTCCAGGTCGGGGGCCTCGCGGCGAACAACACCATCTGCGTGGACAACGTCTCGCTGGTCGGTGGCGTGATCCCGCCCGGCGGCCCGGCCGCTCCGACGAAGAAGGTCCAGGTGGACCAGGTCGCGTACGTGCCAGGCCTACCGAAACACGCCACCCTCGTATCCGACGCGACCACCGCGCAGACCTGGGCGCTGAAGAACTCCGCGGGCACTACGGTCGCCACCGGCCGCACCACGCCGAAGGGCGCCGACGCGCTGTCCGGCGACCCGGTGCATCTGATCGACTTCTCGGCCTACGACACCGCGGGCACCGGGTACACCCTGACCGTCGGCTCGGACAGCAGCTTCCCGTTCGCCATCTCCGCCGACCCGCTCAAGAAACTGCGCTACGACTCGCTGGCGTTCTTCCACCACCAGCGCAGCGGGATCGAGATCGGCGCGCCGGACGTCGGCGCGGCCTACGCCCGGCCCGCGGGTCATCTCAACGTCGCGCCCAACCAGGGCGACGCCAACGTGCCGTGCCGGTCCGACCTGAACTGCGGGTACACCCTGGACGTGCGCGGCGGCTGGTACGACGCGGGCGATCACGGCAAGTACGTCGTGAACGGCGGCATCTCGGCGTGGCAGGTGCTCAACACCTACGAGCGCGCCAAGCTGATCGGCGACGCCGCCGCGCTCGGTGACGGCAAACTCGCCATCCCGGAAAAGGCCAACGGCGTGCCCGACGTCCTCGACGAGGCCCGCTGGGAGGTCGAGTTCCTGCTGAAGATGCAGGCGCCCGACGGCATGGTGCACCACAAGATCCACGACGCGAACTGGACGGCCCTGCCCACCCTCCCGCACCAGGACGCCCAGGCCCGCAGGCTGTCGGCCACCAGCACCGCGGCGTCGCTGAACATGGCCGCCGTCGCGGCGCAGGCGTCCCGCATCTGGAAGACCATCGATCCGGCTTTCTCGACCAAGACGCTCGCCGCGGCGAAGAAGGCGTACGCGGCGGCGAAAGCGAACCCGAACAAGATCGCCGACCCCAACGACAGCACCGGCGGCGGCGCGTACTCCGACAGCACCCTGACCGACGAGTTCTACTGGGCCGCCGCGGAGATGTTCACGACGACCGGCGAGGCGTCCTATCGCGCCGACGTCACCGGATCGACCCTCTACAAGGGAAAGTCGATCAGCGACCGCGGCTATGACTGGGGCTCCACCGGCACCCTGGGTGACATCACGCTGGCGCTGGTGCCCAACGGCCTGCCGTCGGCGGACGTCGCGGCGATCAAGACGGCGTTCGTGGCCACCGCGAACAAGCATCTGAACCAGATGGCGACGCTCGGCTATCCCGCGCCGTACCGGGAGGTCGACGGCAGCTATGTCTGGGGCTCGAACGGCCTGGTCGCCAACAACGCCTCGGTACTCGCGCTCGCCTACGACTTCACCGGCGCGGCCAAGTACCGCGAGGGCGTGTTCGAGGCACTGCACTATCTACTGGGCCGCAACCCCGTGAGCTACTCCTACGTCAGCGGGTACGGCGGGCAGCCGGTCCGCAACGTGCACCACCGGCACTGGGCCAACCAGCTCGATCCGACCCTGCCGATCGCCCCGCCGGGGGTGCTCTCCGGCGGTCCGAACAGCGGACTGCAGGATCCCGTCGCGGAACGACGGCTCCAGGGCTGCAAACCGCAGAAGTGCTTTGTGGACCACATCGAGGCGTACTCGCTCAACGAGGTTACGGTCAACTGGAACTCGGCACTGGCCTGGATCGCCAACTGGGCCGCGGAAAAGTCGGGCTCGGCCGACGCCACCGCCCCGACCGCTCCGGGCACACCCGTGGCGTCCGGCGTCACGGGCACCGGCGTGACGCTGACCTGGACGGCGGCGAGCGACCCGGAGAGCGGCGTCAAGAACTACGACGTCCTCTCGATCGAAGGTGACACGCAGCGGGTCGTCGCCACCGTCACCGGTACGTCCGCGACAGTGACCGGGCTGCGGCCGAACACCGCGTACCGGTTCGCCGTGCGGGCCCGTAACGGGGCGGACCTCAGGTCCGCGCTGTCGGGCGCGGTCTCGGTGACCACCACCTCGGACGCCCAGACCACCTGCAAGATCACCTACCAGGCGAGCGGGTGGGCCACCGGGGTGTCCGGGTACGTCACCATCACCAACACCGGCGCCGTCGACTGGAGCACGTGGACGCTCGGATTCACGTGGCCGGGCAACCAAAGGATCACCCAGGGGTGGTCGGCGACCTGGACCCAGAACGGTTCCGCGGTGACCGCGACGCCGTTGTCGTGGAACAGCCGCGTACCGGCAGGCGGTTCGGTCCAGATCGGCTTCAATGCCTCGTCGTCCCCGCCGCATCCGGAGCCGGCCGGCTTCACGATCAACGGGCAGGCCTGCACGAGGGGCTGACCCGGGAGGCGCCGGAACGACAACGGCGGCCTCATCGATCGAGCGGTTGGTCCTCGAAGTCCGCTGGGCTTCGAGGACCAACCGCTATCGTGCGTTCTTTCCCCGGTGAAATCGTTTCTGCGCGATAAGACTGATCCATTACCCGAGATAAGACTGAAGCATTGCGCTGTACACAACGGATCGCGTACGGTTACGAACTGATCGAACCGGTTCGACCCCACTCGGGAGTCCTCATGGTTCAACCGCGGAACGCGCTCACCCCATTCTCCACCGCCCGCACCAGGACGTGATGGTCCCCCCGGCGGACCGGTAAACCCAGTCAGGTCAGCGAGACCCGGCGATTCGAGGGCACTGGGCCCGCCACCCCCATCCACCTCCTGGACTTTCCCCCCCTGCTCTGGGAGCGCTCTCAGCGCCACGCGGATGCCTTCAACGACGAAGGAGGAAGTATGAACTCGCAGCTCCGGTCCCCCCGACGGCGGAGACGGCCCCTGCTCCGCTGGGCGATCGCCTCGCTCGCCGCGACCAGCGCGATCACGCTCGTCCCGGCCGCCGCCGACGCCGCGGCCGGAACCCTGGGCGCCGCGGCGGCCCAGTCCGGCCGGTACTTCGGCACCGCGGTGGCCGCGGGAAGACTGGGCGACGCGCAGTACACCACGATTCTCAACCGGGAGTTCACCTCGATCACTCCCGAGAACGAGATGAAATGGGACGCCACCGAGCCATCCCGCAACAACTTCACCTTCGGCGGAGCCGACCGGGTCGCCAACCACGCCCGTAGTCAGAACAAACAACTTCGTGGGCACACCCTCGTGTGGCATCAGCAGTTACCCGGCTGGGTGAGCGGTATCCGAGACGCCAACACGTTGCGCGCGGTGATGACCAACCACATCAACGGCGTCATGGGCCGGTATCGCGGCCAGATCTACGCCTGGGATGTCGTCAACGAGGCCTTCGCGGACGGTGGGAGCGGCCAGCTTCGGTCGTCGGTGTTCCGCGACGTCCTCGGCACCGGGTTCCTCGAGGAGGCGTTCCGCGCCGCTCGCGCCGCGGATCCCGCGGCCAAGCTCTGCTACAACGACTACAACATCGAGGATTGGAACGCCGCCAAGACACAGGGTGTCTACAACCTGGTGCGCGACTTCAGGTCCCGCGGCGTCCCGATCGACTGTGTCGGCCTGCAGGCGCACTTCGGCAGCGGCGGCCCGCCCGCCACCTTCCAGACCACCCTGGCCAACCTCGCCGCACTCGGCGTCGACGTGCAGATCACCGAACTCGACATCGCCCAGGCGCCGGCGAGCGCGTACGCCAACACCGTCCGGGCCTGTCTGAACGTGTCGCGCTGCACCGGGATCACCACCTGGGGAATCCGGGACAGTGACTCCTGGCGCGCCAGTGAGAACCCGCTGTTGTTCGACCGCGGTGGCACCAAGAAGCCCGCTTACGACGCGGTGCTCACCACGCTGAACGGCACGACCACGGGGAGCCCGATCCAGGTCGGTGTCCAGTACCGGCTGGTGGCCCAGCACAGCGGTAAAAGCGCCGAGATCACCAACTCGTCCACCACCGCCGGCAGCACGCTGCGGCAGTGGGCGATCACCGGCGGGACCAATCAGCAGTTCGACTTCCTCGACTCCGGCGGCGGCTACTACCGGATCAGGGCGCGACACAGCGGACTCGTACTTCAGGTGTCCGGTTCGGGCAGTGGCGCGGACGTCGCGCAGCAGCCGGACACGAACGCCGCGAGCCAGCAATGGCAGGCGACCGACCACGGCAACGGCGTGATCAGCCTGATCAACCGGCAAAGCGGCCTGGCACTGGACGTGTGGGAGGCCTCCACCGCCGACGGCGCCCGCGTCTCGCAGTGGACCTTCACCGGCAACCCCAATCAGCGCTTCCAACTCCAGCGGGCCTGAAACGGCCGGACCCCGCACATCAGTGAAGGAGCAAGGATGCTCACTCGATCACGTCGACGACTGGTCGCCCTGCTGGCGACCGCGGCCGCGGCGCTGGCCCTGTTCACGGTCGCACCCGCCCCTCAGGTCGCCGTCGCCGCGCCCGGCAGCCCGGCGGTCACTCCCCCGCTGGGCTGGAACAGCTGGAACAGTTTCGGCTGCGGCGTCACCGAGGCCGCGGTCCGCCAGGCGGCGGACGCGATGGTCTCTTCGGGGATGCGGGACGCGGGCTACCAGTACGTGGTGGTCGATGACTGCTGGTTCGATCCGCAGCGCGACGCGCAGGGCACTCTGCGGGCCCATCCGACGAAGTTCCCCAGCGGCATGAAGGCCCTGGGCGACTACATCCACGGCCGCGGCCTGAAGTTCGGGATCTACCAGGTGCCGACCGAGCGCACCTGCGCCCAGCGCGTCGGCAACCATCCGGGCTCCACGGGCAGCCAGGGGCATGAGGTGCAGGACGCCCGCACCTTCGCCTCCTGGGGAGTGGACTACCTGAAGTACGACTGGTGCTCCCCCGACGGTACGAGGGACCAGCAGGTCGCCCGCTTCAGCGTGATGCGGGACGCGATCCGCGCCACCGGCAGGCCGATCGTCTACAGCATCAACCCCAACAGCTTCCACGCGATCACCGGTGACAAGTACAACTGGGGCGAGGTCGCCGATCTGTGGCGCACCACCGAAGACCTGCTCGACATCTGGCAGAACGGCAACACCAACAGCTACCCGATGGGCGTCGGCAACGTCGTCGACATCAACGCTCCCCTGGCCGCGCAGGCCGGGCCCGGCCATTGGAACGACCCGGACATGCTCGTGGTCGGGCGTCCGGGCCTGACCCTGACCGAGTCGCGGGCGCATTTCGCGCTCTGGGCGCTGATGGCCGCGCCGCTGATGGCGGGCAACGACATCCGCACCATGTCCGCCGACGTCAGCGCGATCCTGCGCAACCCGCGGCTGCTGGCGGTGAACCAGGACAAGCTCGGCGCGGGCGGCCGCCGGGTGCGGGACGACGGCGCCACGGAGGTCTTCGCCAAACCGCTGTCGGACGGCTCGGTCGCGGTCGGCCTGTTCAACCGCGGCGGCGGGGCGGGCACGGTGACCACCACGGCGGCGCAGCTCGGGTTGTCCGGCGGATCGTTCACGCTGACCGACCTGTGGACCGGAGCCACGTCGACCAGCGGCGGGCAGATCTCCGCCACCGTCCCGGCGCACGGCGTCGCCGCGTACCGGGTCACCGGCGGTAACCAGGTGGCCGCCACGACAGCGAGGCTGCGCGGTACCGGCTCGGGCCGGTGCCTGGACGTGAACGGCGGCTCGACCGCGCCCGGGGCGGCCACGGTGATCTGGGACTGCCACACCGCGGCGAGCCAGGCGTGGACGACGTGGGCGGGCGGCGAGATCCGGGTCTTCGGCGACAAGTGCCTGGACGCCGAGAACCAGGGCACCGCCAACGGCACGCGAGTCCTCACCTGGTCGTGTAACGGCCAGGCCAACCAGAAGTGGACCCAGAACGCCGACGGATCCATCACCAACGTCCACTCCGGACTCTGCCTGGACGTCAACCAGGCCGCCACCGCCAACGGGAGCCGGCTGGTCCTGTGGACCTGCAACGGCCAAGCCAACCAGAAATGGGCTCGCGCCTGAGCCGAAGGGGGTCGTGCCATGTCCTTGTCCTCAAGCCGGTTCAGCCGTCGCCAGGTGCTCGCCCTGAGTGGATTCACCGCCGCCGCCGGGCTGCTGCGAGCCGGAACGGTGTGGGCCACCGAAGGACCGAGCAGCTACACGCCGACGTGGCCGTCGGTCGACCGGCATCCGCCCGCGCCCGAGTGGTTCCAGGACGCCAAATTCGGCATCTACTTCCACTGGGGAGTGTTCAGCGTCCCCGCGTTCGGCAACGAATGGTATCCGCGCAACATGTACATCGGCGGCTCCAACGAGAACCGCCATCACATCGCCACGTACGGGGATCCCTCGGCGTGGCCGTACCACAACTTCATCAACGGAGCGCGGGACAAGGCGGGGAACTGGGTCCAGTTCGCGCCGAGACTGAAATCCGCGGGTGGCAATTTCGACCCCGGCGAATGGGCACAGCTGTTCGCCGACGCCGGGGCCAGATTCGCCGGACCGGTCGCCGAGCACCACGACGGCTACTCGATGTGGAACAGCACCGTCAACGAATGGAACTCGGTACGTACCGGCCCCAAACTGGATCTGGTGGGGCTCCATGCCGCCGCGATCCGGGCCAAGGGGCTGAAGTTCGTGGTGTCGCTGCACCACGCGTACAACTTCACCGGTTTCTACGACCGGGTCCCGGCGCAGTCGGATCCGAGCCTGCGCAAGCTGTACGGCCAGCTCGGCAGGGCGCCGGAGAACCAGCTGTGGTTCGACAAGCTCAAAGAGGTCATCGACGGCTACCAGCCCGACATCGTCTGGCAGGACTTCAACCTCCCCCAGGTCGACGAGGCACAGCGGCTGAACTTCCTCGCGTACTACTTCAACCGGGCGGTCGCGTGGAACAAGGACGTGGTCAGCACCTACAAGGACGGCCTGAACAACCGCGGTTCGGTGTTCGACTTCGAACGCGGTGGGCCGGCGGACATCCAGCACCCCTTCTGGCTGACCGACGACAGCATCTCCAGCTCCAGCTGGTGTTACACCGTCGGCATCGGCTACTACTCGCTCTACGCCATGCTGCACTCGCTGCTCGACAGGGTCAGCAAGAACGGCAACATGTTGCTGAACATCGCGCCGATGGCGGACGGGACCATCCCCGGCGGCCAGCGCGCGATCCTGCTGGGCATCGGCGATTACCTCAAACGGTTCGGCGAATCCGTCTACGCCACCCGGGCCTGGACGGCCTACGGCGAGGGCCCCACCCAGATGGGCGGCGGTTCCTTCGTCCAGCCGAGGGAGGGCACCAACCGCGACATCCGGTTCACCCGCGCCAAGGACAACACGGTGCTGTACGCCACCGTGATGGGCTGGCCCGGCAGCACGCTGAGCATCACCACCCTCAACTCCGGCCGGATCGACCTGAGCTCCCTGGCCTCCGTGCGGCTGCTCGGCTCCACGGCCGGGACGTACCTCGACCTGCACACCCGTAACCAGAACGGCTCGGGACTGCACATCTCGATGCCGTCGGCGGCAGCGCCCTTCGCCGCCCCCGCGTACGTGGTCAAGCTGACCTTCTCCGGTCAGATCCCCGCCTTGGGTGCCGCGCCCGTCCCCACCGGCTGGTCGCGGATCACCAACGCCACCACCGGACTCGCCCTGGACAGCGGCGGGAACGTCGCCTCGGGATCGCGGCTCAAGCAATGGAACTGGGACGGCAGCGCCAACCTGCAATGGCAGCTGGTGCCGCTGGGCGGCGAGTGGTACCGCATCGTCAACCGCACCAACGGGATGGTCGCCGACAGCTGGGGCAACAGCGCCAACGGTGCCGCCTGTCAGCAGGCGGCCTGGAACGGCGGAGCCAATCAGCAATGGCGCCTCAACGGTGTCGGCGGCGGCCGTCACCAGGTGATCAACCGCGGCACGGGTACCGCGCTCGACAGCCTCGGCGATTCCACCGCGGGCTCCGGCGTGGCGATGTGGGCACCGAACAGCAGTCCCAACAACCACTGGGCCATCGCCGCCGTCTGACCTGGCCCGGTAACCCAGTACAGAACAGGAGCACACCCATGAGGAAACGAGCCCATCCACACCGCTGGTGGTGGACGCCGATCGTCACCGCCGCCCTGGTCCTCGCCGGTTCCACCGCGGCGGCCGCCGCCCCGGCGCCGCCTGCCGATCCCGGCACCCTCGCCGCGTCCGCCGGCTGCGGCAAGACACCCACGCTGCGCAGCGGTCCCCAGACCATCCAGAGCAGCGGCAAGACCCGCAACTTCATCCTGCGGCTTCCCGACAACTACTCCAACACCCGCCAGTACCGGTTGATCTTCGGGTACCACTGGCGGGGCGGAACCGCCAACGACGTCGACTCGGGCGGAACCGACGGCTACAACTGGTCCTACTACGGCCAGCGGAGACTGGCGGAGAACAGCGCGATCTTCGTCGCGCCGCAGGGCTTCGGCAACGGCTGGGCCAACTCCGGCGGGGAGGACGTGACCCTCACCGACGACCTGATCAAGCGGATCGAGAACGACCTCTGCGTCGACACGGCGCAACGTTTCGCGCTGGGCTTCAGCTACGGCGGCGGCATGAGCTACGCGATCGCCTGTGCCAGGGCTCCCATGTTCCGCGCGGTGGCGGTCTACTCCGGGGCGCAGCTGAGCGGGTGCGCCGGTGGCAGCCAGCCCATCGCGTACATGGGGATCCACGGCGTCTCCGACTCGGTGCTCAACATCTCCCTCGGTCGCGGGCTTCGGGACACCTTCGTCAGGAACAACGGCTGCACCCCGCAGAGCCCGCGGGAACCCGCGGCGGGCAGCCGGACCCACATCATCACCACCTACTCGGGGTGCCGCACCGGTTATCCGGTCGTCTGGGCGGCCTTCGACGGCGGTCACACCCCCGGGCCCATCGACAGTGGCGGCGACGGCTGGCGCACCTGGACTTCGGCGGAGGTGTGGAAGTTCTTCACCGGGGGCACGACGCCGACCCCGACGACGTTCCGGCTTCGGGGCGAGTCTTCGGGCCGCTGCCTCGACGTCAACGGCGCGAACTCGGCGAACGGCTCCCAGATGATCGTCTGGGACTGCCACACGGGCGCCAACCAGCAGTTCAGCCAGAACAACCAGGCTCTGCAGGTGCTGGGTAAGTGCCTCGACGTACCGACGAACGCCACCTCCGGCACGCGAGTGCAGATCTGGGACTGCCACGGCGGCGCGAACCAGCAATGGAACGTCAACACCAACGGCACGATCAGCGCGGTCCAAAGTGGACTGTGTCTCGAGGTCGCGGGAGGGACCGGCAACGGTTCGGTCGTGAACGTGGCGACCTGCGGGACCGGCGCCAACCAACGGTGGGCCAAAGCCTAGTTTCGCCCGTTCGCCCGGCACAGCCACCTTCAGTACAGGAGCACGCACATGAAACGAAGGCGCAGTCCAGGCCGGTGGTGGGCGCCGATCGCCGCCCTCGCGCTCGTTCTGGTCAATGCCACCGTGGCGGAGGCCAGGGAAGCCCCCGTGGCCGCGGACGCCGGCACTCTTGCCGCGTCCCCCGGCTGTGGCAAAGCACCCACGTTGCGGAGCGGCACGCACACCATCCAAAGCAACGGCAAGAACCGCAGCTTCATCCTGAGCATCCCCGACAACTACGACAACACCCGCCGGCACCGGCTGATCTTCGGGTTCCACTGGTGGGGCGGTACCGCGGAGCAGGTCGCCTCGGGCGGTAGCGACGGCGACGTCTACGCCCATTACGGACTGCGGCGGCTCGCGAACAGCACCGCGATCTTCGTCGCACCCCAGGGCATCGGCAACGGCTGGGCCAATTCCGGCGGAGAGGACGTGACCTTCACCGACGACATGATCAAGCGGATAGAGGGCGACCTCTGCGTCGACACGGCGCAGCGCTTCTCGCTGGGCTTCAGCTACGGCGGCGCGATGAGTTACGCACTCGCGTGCGCCAGGCCGACGACCTTCCGCGCGGTCGCGGCCATCGCCGCTCCCGGCGCGATCAGCGGTTGCAGCGGCGGCACGCAGCCGTTCGCGTACCTGGGAATCCACGGCGTCGGGGACAACATCGGCGCCGGACGGGGGCTGCGGGACAGGTTCGTCAGGAACAACGGCTGCACCCCGCAGAACCCGCCCGAGCCGTCGTCGGGCAGCCGGACCCACATCACCACCTACTACTCCGGCTGCCGAGCCGGGTACCCCGTCGCCTGGGCCGCCTTCGACGGAGGTCACCAGCAAGGTCCCGTCGACGGATGCGCCGGTTGCGAGAGCGGCGCCCGGAGCTGGGTCAAGACCGAGGTGTGGAAGTTCTTCACCGGGGACACGCCCACCCCGACGCCGACGTACCGATTGCGCAGCGAGTCCGCCGGCCGGTGCCTGGACGTCACCGGCGCCACCTCGGGCAACGGCACCCAGATGATCGTGTGGGACTGCCACACCAGCGCCAACCAGCAGTTCACCCGCAACGGTCAAACCCTGCAGGTGCTGGGCAAATGCCTGGACGCCCCGGCCAACGCCACCTCCGGCGCGCGGGTACAGATCTGGGACTGCCATGGCGGTGCCAACCAGCAATGGAACGTCAACGACAACGGCACGATCACCGGTGTCCAGACCGGGCTGTGCCTCGACACCGCCGGTACCGCCAACGGCTCGGCCGTGACCGTCGCGACCTGCGACGGTGGCGCCGACCAGCGCTGGGCCAAAGCCTGACCGGGCGGGGAGGGTAGGGCGGCGGCCCCGGTGCACACCGGGGCCGCCGTCTTCACGGCGAACGGACGCAAGGCCGTCGCCTGTTCGGCTCTTGCCGGTGAGTGTCCGGTCGGCCACGGTGGGCACTGACTGTTTCGGTCGCGTGGTGCCGGGGGACACGCGCTGACCTTCAGGGGGTACGCCGACGATGCGTCGCGTCACGGTGTTTTTCTGTCTTGCCCTGCTCATGAGCGTTTCCGCGCCGCTCGCCGCCGCGAATGCGACTCCGCGCGACGTCGCGGCGCCGAGCATCGACCACGTGTTGTACTGGAACGAGGTATTGCTCGACGTCTTCCGGCATCAGACCGGTGAGAGCGCGGCGCCGACCCGGCTGTCCAGGTCGGCGGCCATGATGCACGGCGCGATCTACGACGGAGTCAATTCGGCCCGGTGTGCGACCGCGAGCGGTTGCCTCGGGCAGCCCTATCTGACGCGGGTGCCCGTGCCATCCGGTGCAGCTCCCGATCCGAGCAGCGCCGTCGACCGCGCCGCCTACAAGATCCTCACCGGCCTCTACCCCACCGGCCCGGTCGATTTCGCCGCGAAGCTGGCGACGGCGCAGTCGACGATTCCCGACAGCGTCACCCAGGAGCAGCGGGACCAGGGTGCCGCGATCGGCGACCGGACCGCGGCCGTCATGGTCGTGACCAGGGCGAACGACCGCTCGGACGAAACCGTCCCCTACACGCCGGGCACCCGGCCGGGCGACTGGCGGCCCACCGGCTCCGGCGACGCGCTCAACCCGAACTGGGGTCTGGTCCGGCCGTTCACGATGGACACACCGAACCACTTCCGCCCCTCACACCCCGAGGGGGCGCAAGACATCGGCGAGCTGCTCGCCTCTCCGACCTACCAGGCGCACGTGGCCGAGGTCCGCGACGTCGGCAGGCTGAACTCACCCTCGCGCGGTGCGGACAAGACCCAGGCCGCGCACTTCTGGGCCAACGATCTCGACGGCACCTACAAGCCACCGGGGCAGCTGCTCCAGCACACCGCGATCATCGCCCGGCTCCTGCCGGGACAGGACCAGTTCGTCAACGCCAGGTTGTTCGCCTTGGTGTCCCTCGCCCTCGCCGACGCCGCGATCGCCGCCTGGGACGCGAAGTTCCGGACGGACATCGACCTCTGGCGTCCGGAGATCGCCGGCGGTGGGCTGCGGATCAGGCTCCAGGTCACCGGCACCTCGCCGACCATCCTGCGGGCCAAGGTGTGGGCGAACGGGACCACCGAACCGGGGTGGCAGGCGACAGTGACGGACCAGACCCCCGCGCTTCAGGGCGCGGGAAACGCGGGCCTGCTCACCAACCTGTCCGGCTCGGCCACCAACGCGCCGCTCACCCTCACCGTGGACGACGTCGCCATCTTCCGCGTGGCCGGCTGACTCGGGCGGAGCTGAAGGGCGCTTTCCCCGCATGTGACGCGGGGAAAGCGCCCTTCGCTGCGTGAGATGCGACGAAAGCGTCCTTCAGCCCGTCCTTGGCCTCACGCCAGACAGGAGCGCGGTCAGGACAGGGTCCACTGCTGGTTGGCGCCGCCGTGGCAGGTCCAGAGCACGACCTTGGCGCCGTTGGTGGTGGCGGCCCCGGTGACGTCGAGGCAGAGCCCGGACTGCACACCCGCGATCGAGCCGGTGGCGTCGAACCGCCACTGCTGATTCGCCCCACCGGTGCACTGGGCGATCACGACCGCCGTGCCGGGGGCGGTCTGGCCGTTGAGGGCGGTCGCGCACCTGGTGTCACCACCGCTGTAGACGGTCAGCTGCCCCGACGCGGTCCGCGTCCACGTTTGGTTCGTCCCGCCGGTACAGCCCCAGATCTGCAGCTGCGTCCCCGCCGCGGTACTGCCGCCGCTGACGTCCAGGCACTTACCCGCGGCCAACGCGAGGACGTCGCCGACAACGGGCCGCAGGGCGGATTCGATACCGGCCTGGGCCATGACCTGCCGCGCTCCCGCGGGCCAGACCCCGGTCACCTGGACGTTCCCTCTGAGGACATTGTTGTGCGGAGGCCCGGTGACCACCCTGGTCGCGCCGGTGTTGTACCAGTTTTCGGCGAAGACGCTGTCGCTGGTGTTGTTGGTCGAACCGGCGTTGGTGAAGGCCCAGACGCCGCTGTCGATGACCACGTTCTGCGCCACGGAGACGTACCGTGAGCCCTCGTCCAGGTAGAGACCGACCGTGCTCCGGTTGTCGTAGACGAGGTTGTGGTCGATCGAGCCCCCGGGATTGGCGGAGAGGTTGTAGAGGCTGCCGCCGTCGTGCAGGGACTTCTTGGTGCCGTGGACGACGTTGTACCGCACGATGGTCTCGCGCAGTGTCGTCGGAGTGGTGTAGACCGGCTGGAAGTCGTACAGGCCGCGGTTGCGGTAGTCCTGGCTGCCGCCGGGGTCGTTGGCGCCCCAGCCCCAGCCGACGTCGATGCCGTCGTAGGCCAGGTTGGACACCTCGTTGTGCTCGATGACGGCGCGCGTGACGTAGGTGGACAGGATCCCCGCCATGTCCTTGTAGTCCTTGGCGACGTCGGTCACCAGGTTGTTCTTGATCGTGATGTCCTTGGTGACCATCGCGGGCTGGGACGGGTGGTGCGCGTCCGGCCGGACCCCGCCGACGACGATCCCGCCGCCGGAGAGGTTCCTGAAGCTGTTCTGCGTCACGGTGATGTCGGACGCGCCGAGGCCGACACCCGACTGGTTGGCGTTCGCGTCGTTGCCGATTCCCAGCCCCACCTGGCCGAGATGGCGGAAGGTGTTGTTGGTGAAGGTGATGCCGGTGGCGGCCGAGACCTGGACGGCGGCGGGCATCTGGCCCCAGTTGTTGCGCGCGCCTTCGAACAGGCGGCAGCCAGACTGACACGAGGTCAGGAAGTCCCCGGGCATCTGGTGCGCGGTCGCGATAGATGTGCCGCTCTGCTGGTTGGCGTAGCCGGCCGAGGTCCCCGGTTGGAGCCAGGTGGTGTGCTCGAAGACCATGTCCCGCACGGTGACGTCGCGGATCGGGTTCGCGAGGGTGCCGCTCATCTGGACCAGCGAGGTCAGGCGCGGCAGCACGACGTCGCGGCCGACGGGCGACTGACCGGCGGCCGCCTTGTAGTAGAGCCGTCCGGCCTGGGGATCGAGATACCACTGTCCGGCGTTCTTCAGGAACGAGTAGGAATTGTGCAGCGTCAGGCCACCACCGGCGAACGGTTTGGCCAGGGTGTCGTAGCCCCAGTTGTTGTTGTTCCAGGCGGGCTGCTGCATGGTGACGGTGGTGCCGCTGATGCTCTGCACGGGCGAGAACCGGTCGGTGAACGAGTTCAGGCTCTCCAGCTCGATCCGGTTCTGCTGCGGCAGCGTCGCGAGGTAGTTGAGCGCGGGGTTGGTGATGGTCATCCCCCGCGCGGTGATCTGCACGTCGTTGCGCGAGATGGCGATCGAGGCGCGCGGTGCCAGCGTTCCGTCCACATAGAGCTGGCGGGAGTCGGCACCCTGCGGTACCGGTGCGACCCAGATGTTCGCGCCCGCGTCGTGCTGCGTCCAGCCGGTCACCGGCTGACCGCCGGACACCCGCGGCGTCGCACCCGGCAAAGCCTGCCAGGTGACCTTGTGCCCGTTACGGCCCGAGTCGGCGCTGGTGAACTTCAGCGGTTCGGCCAGCCGGTGGACACCGTCGGCCAGTTCGACGACCACGTCGCTCTTGCCGACGGCGGCACGGGCCAGTTCTTGCGCCTTCGCGAGGGTCGCGACCGGCCGGTCGGCGGAGCCCGCGGCGCGGTCGTTTCCGTTTGGGTCGACGACGATCCGCACGGTCGCGGGCTCGGCGCCGAACGCGGGAGTGGCGGTGAGTAGCGGCCCGGTGAGGGCTGTGGCCGCCGTGGCGAGCGCGGCGATCATCGATCTGCTGCGGGGATGCATCGTGTTTCACCTTTCCGGAGTGCGGGGCTGGTGATTCGGTCGATCGAAGGGCGTCCGGTAGGACGGTTGCCGGTCGTGCAGATCCAGGCGCAGGGTGAGGCCGATCCGGCTGGAGGGCGGCAGGTCCACTTCGAGCCATGGCCCGTCGGCCCGCGTACTCGCCGAGGTCACCACCGGCTCACGATGGCCGTAGTCGTACAGGCCACCGATCCAGGACGGGTCCGCGCAGACGGTGTGCCGCACGGAGCGGATCGTGTGCTCGGCGAACGCTCCGGCCTGCACGATGACGGAACGGGTGGCTTCCGGGTCGAGATTGACCAGCTCGACCGTGGTCGCCTCCGGTTCGATGCCGGAGACGAGCGCCGCGACCGAGGGCGGCAGGCCGGGCCGCCTGGCCTGGGCGTCGTAGTACCGCACGCGTGCCTGCTGCAGGCCCCCGTTGTAGATGACCTGGGGTCCGCCCCAGGTGAGCTGGACCAAAGCCTCGGTGACGACCGGATTGGACTGCTGCCACAAGTGGATGTCCTCTTCGGACACTTCTCGGTCCCGGTACCGCTCCATCCTGGCCAGCCGATGGCGCACCTGAGCCTGCGCGGCCGCCAGGATCCGCTCCGGGTACTCGGGGTTGTCCCCGGCGAGGAAGGCCAGCCACGGCTCCTCATGCCCGGCCTCTTCCTTGCTGCGGAACGCCCGGACGGTCCGCCAGTCGTGGCTGTCGGCCGCGCGCAGCCGGTCGATGCGATCCCGGTCTGCGGGCGCGGCGGTGTGATGCCACAGAGCGGTGGGGACGGCCATCAGCATCGGGTTGTAGTCGAACCAGCCCCGATCGGCATACCGCAGCGGGACATGCAGGGTGAGCGCGTGCACGTCGTCGCCGAGCTGGGCGACCCAGCGGGACTGGAGGCTGGAGTCCGCGTCGGTGAACGCCATGATCTTGCCGTGGGCGATGACCTCGTCGAGGGCGGGGCGCACCAGGTCGAGAAAGGACTCGTCACCGGTCGCCGTGACCGCCGCCAGCGCCGCGATCGTCGCGGCCTGCCCGACGCTGTACCAGCCGTGCGGCCAGGACCAGCCGTAATGCCCGCCGTACCAGCGGCCTTCCAGCAGCCCGCCGACCGTGCCGTCCGGCGCGACATTGTCGGGCAGAATGCCGCCGTTCGCGGCGGCACGCTTCCGCCAGGCGCCCACGTACTCGACGATCCAGTCCCGGTAGCGCTCCTTCCCGGACAGGATCAGCGCGTTCAGGACGAGCCCGGACGCCGCCAGGTTGACCGCGGTGTCCCCGACGGCCATCCGCCGGCGCATCTCCTCGCCCAGCCGTGGGTCGCGGTCGCGGTCCGGTTCGCCGGCGCCGGGTGGCAGCACCCAGTCCAACGGGAAGCCGTACATCCGGGCTTCCTCGGGCAGCCAGGGGTAGGACCCGCCGTCGAACAACCCCTCCCGCGAGGGATCGCTGCCGTTGTGCGGACGGCGGATGATCCGGTGGCCGGGGTCGTAGTTGCCGTACGCCGGGTCGACGTAAAGCTCCGCGAAGCGCAGGGCGCGCTCCGCCCAGCGATCGGGCGCGGCCATGCACAGGAAGTAGAACAACTGCAGGCTCTCGCCTTGGTGGAACCAGTCGTAGCCGCGCTCGTACTCGTCTTGCAGCATGCCCAGACCGGCGAGCTGCCGGGTCACCCCCTCCCAGTGCCATTCGGAGGCGGACAGCAGGTCGTCCGCCCCACCGAGCAGGTAGAGCTGCGGCCAGTTGAAGAACGTCTCGTAGAAGTCGTCCACCCCGTCGCGTGAGGTCAGCCCGGAGTGGTAGCGCAGCTGCCCGTCCGGACCGGTGAAGTCGTGCTCGAACCGGCGCCAGGCGTGGTCGAGCAGAGCGAACAGTTCGCGTTGCGCGATCGCCCAGGCAGGCGGTTCGAGCAGGGGCACTGAGGCGGTGATGACGGGATACATCCGTGAGCTCTCCGTTCCAGTGGGCGCGCAGGTCACTCCTTGGTCGCGCCGGCGAGCATCCCGGCGACGAGGAACCGTTGGGAGAAAAGGAAGACGACGAGCACCGGGGTGATCGCCAGCAACGTCGCCAGCGCCAGTTGCGGGCGCTGGACCGCCAGCTCGCCGACGGTCGGGTTGAACTGGGGGACGTTGTTGAGCAGCTCCCCCAGTCCGACCTGGACCGGGAACCGGTCGCTCGCGGGCAACAGGACGTAGGGAAGGAAGTAGTTGGTCCAGTTGGTCACGAAGCCGAAGAACCCGACCAGCGCGACCACCGGGACGGCCAGCGGAAGGGCGACGCGGCGGAACACGCCGAACTCCGAGCAGCCGTCGAGCCGGGCGGCGTCCAGCAGTTCGCCGGGCACCGCGGTGCTGAAGAAGATGTACGCCAGGTACACGCCGAACGGGTAGAACGAGTACGGCAGAACGATCGACCACATCGAGCCGATCAGGCCGACCGCGTTGAGTTCGAGGAAGAGCGGCACGACCAGGGTCGCGTTGGGCATGAGCATCACCACGAGGGTGACCACCAGCAACATCCGGCGGCCGCGGAACTCGGTCTTGGCAAGCGCGTAGCCCGCCGGGATCGCCACGCACAGCGTGATGGCGAGGGCGAGGAACGAGTACAGCGCCGAGTTGCCCAGCCACCGGAAGATCGCGTCGTCCCCGAAGGCGGTCAGGGTTTCCCAGTTCGCCCGCAACGCCTGCCATGAGCCGAAGGAGAGCGGGTGGTCACGCACGAGCTGGTCGTCGGTCTTCGTGGCGGCCAGCCCCAGCCAGAGCACCGGGAGGGTGAAGAACAGCAGGAAGAGCACGAGGACCACTGTGGACAGTGGATTCGACGGCGGACGACGCGGTCTCGCGGGCCGGGTGTCACTCGGCATCGAAGAACCCCGATCGCACGACGAACAGGGCCGCGGCGACGATCCCGACCAGCAGCAGCTCGACCGAGATCGCGGCGGCGGTGTTGACGTCGCCGTTCTGGAAGGCGAAGTCGTAGGAGAGCTGATTGAGCGAGAAGTCCCGGCCCGCCACCCCGACACTCGCCTGTGACAGCAGCTGCGGCTCGACGAAGAGCTGGGTCCCGCCGGCGAAGGCGAGGATTACCATGTAGACGATCCACTTGCGCAGCAACGGAAGCTGGATGTGCCACGCGGTACGCCAGGCTCCCGCGCCGTCGATCCGCGCCGCCTCGATGAGGTCCGGGGAGATGTTGTTCAACGCCCCGTGCAGCACCACGATCCAGCCACCGGCGCCGGTCCAGAACGCGATCAGGGTGAACAGGACCGGCAGGTGCCCCGGCGCGACCACCTGGCCGAAGGTGTCGAAACCGAACGCCCGCAACAGGAATCCGACCGGGCTCACCGCCGGATCGAGCATGAACAGCCAGACCAGCACGCTCGCCGCCCCGGCCAGGGCACCGGGAATGTAGTAGAGGAACCGCAGCGACCCGCCGACGGCGCGAGCCGTGACACGGTGCAGCAACAGCGCGAGTCCGACCACGAAGACCACGAGCGCGACCAGCCAGAAGACCAGGTACAGCAAGACGTGCCCGACGGCCGCGACGAACCGGAAGTCGCTCGCGGCGGTGGCGAAGTTCGCGAACCCCACGAAGATGCCGCTGTCATCGGTGAAGGCGAAAGCGAACGCGTACCCGGTCGGGACGACACCGAACGCGATCAGCAGCACCACGTAGGGCGCGACGAAAACGTGTCCGGCGCGGCCACGCCACCGCACTCGCCTGGTCGGCGTCATGGGCCGACTTGGTAGCCGTCGGACCGCGCGTGGTTCGCGATCGCGGTCTGCCACTCCGGGAGCATCGACACGATGGTCTTGCCCTCGTTCAGGCCAGGGGTGACCGTCGCGGCCCAGATCGCCTCCTGGCTGAACTGCCCATAGCCCCACCCCGGCCACACCTGACCCGCCGCGGCCTGCAAGGGCGCGGCGATGTCGTTGGCGTAGTACCCGGAGGTCGCCTGGTTCGCCAGCCACGTCTTGGCCGCGGGCCCGTATGCCGGATAGCCCGGCGAGAGCTTGCCCTGGTAGTCGTCCGAGGTGGTCACCCAGGTCAGGAAGTCGCCGGCGGCCTTCAGATTGGCGCTGTGCGCGGACAGCAGCCACGTGCCACCGCCGACGTTGCCGACCGAGGGACTGGTGTCGCCGGACCACTGCGGCATCGGGGCGACCCCGATCCGGCCCGCCGGCACTTTCAACGTCTCCCGGAACACCGAGCCGCCGAACCACGCCGGGCCGGGCATCATGAGGATCTTGCCGGCGTGGTTCTTCCCGAAGTCCGAACTGAACACGCCGCTGGTGGTCAAGGTGCCGTTCTTGATCAGCCCGTCGAGCAGCGACGCCATCCGGGTGCATTCGGGACTGGTCGTGTTCACGGTGACCGCCTTGGGCCCGGTGATCTGGTTGGCGCCGCATTTGCCCGCCCAGAGGTAGATCTCCGGGGCGAACGCGTCACCGACGGAACCGGCCAGATAGCCGGGATGCTCCGCCGCGACCCGCTTGGCGAGAGCCTCGTACTGCTCCCAGGTGGCGGGGACCTGATAGCCCCACTCCTTCATCAGGGTGGCGTCGTACCAGAGCACCGTCTGCGAAAGATCGTTGCGCAGGCAGTAAAGCGTGCCGTCCACCAGGCACGGATCGTTGGCGCCGGGCGCCCAGCCGTCGAGAAGGTCCTTCGGGATCAGGCCCTTGTTCAGCGGCGCGGTGAACTTCGCGGGCACGGCCCAGGTGGTCTCGTTGTTCTGCGAGCTGAAGACGACGTCCGGCCAGCCGTTGCCCGTCCGGTTGAACAGGCTCACCTTCGTCTGCAGGTAGTTCGAACCGTTGGCGTCGCCGTCGTAGGTGACGATGTTCATGGGCACGGACGGGTTCTGCTTCTGATACAGCTGCGCGGCGGCGAGGCGGGTCGAATCCACCCACACCGTCAGCGTGCCGCCCGTCTGCTCGACCGGCTTGAACTCGTTCTGGGCTTTCGCGGGCCCGCCGTCGCCGCAGGCGGTCACCGCGGCCAGGAGGAGCGCGACGACGCCTGCCAGCAACGGGATCCGCCGGGGACCGGTGCGTGGAGTGGTTCCGCCGTCAGGGTCGAGCTTCGCTGTCATGAGCGACTCCACTACGTTGTGGTGCCCGCCGACCGGTACATCGCGGGCGAAGCTGCCAGAATGTGTCTGACTCATTCGGAGACGAAAAACACCAGACCAGACGCCCCCAGTGGCGCTACGACGGTGATCTGAGGTCGGTCGAGCTGCTTAGATCACACATAACAGCCGGTCGATATCCCTGGAGTCAAGACATAAGCCTGATCAATCCCCCGATCTTCCCAGCCGTATGGGCCCGATCGGCGCGTAAGCTGGCAGCCTCGGAGGCAGGGTCACTGGACCGACGGATGACACACGCTCTTCCCGGTGGTCCCACACTGTAGGAGGCAAGCGGGTGGACAGTGCGTCCCTTCCGGCCGGTACCGGTGCGTCCACAAGAGATCAGGAGACCGGTTCGTACAAGCCCGGCTACGAACTGGTGGCGGAGCGGATCCTCCAGCTCATCGGCGAACTGCGCCTGCGGCCGGGCGACCGGATGCCCACCGAGAACGACCTGGCCACGCAGCTGGGTTCCAGCCGCACCGTGGTGCGGGAGGCGATCAAGATCCTGTCGGCGATCGGCCGGGTCAAGGCCCAGAAGGGGCGCGGGCTCTACGTCGCGGACGACGACGGGATGCTGGGCTCGGCCCGCTGGGGCGGGTTCTTCCTGCCCACCGACCTCGACCACGTCTACATGCTGTTCGAGTTCCGCCGGGTACAGGAGACCTCGGCCAGCAGGCTCGCCGCGACCCGCGCGACTCCCGCCGAACTCCGCGCCATCGAAGCGGCGGCCGAGACGTGCAAGGAAGGACACCTGAGCAGTCAGACCGCGGTCTTCGAACGCGGCGACGACGACTTCCACCTCGGAATCGCCACGGCTTCGCACAACGACTTCCTGGTCGCCTCCGTCCGTGAGGCCCGCCGCCTGCAGCACCAGAGCAGCATCATCGGCCTGCACGGCACCGTCGGCGGTCACGCCGCGGAGGCCATCGAAGAACACGCGGCCATCTTCCGCGCGATCCGGGACGGTGACCCGGAAGCGGCGGCACACGCCACCGCCGTCCATTTGGACAACACCCTCGAGGACTACCGCCGGGAGATCCAGCGCCGGGTTTTCGGCTGACTCACTCCTCGTGAGTGGTAATGACGGTTAGAACCGTCATTACCACTCACGAGGAGTGGGAGTCAGGCGGTCGGTCAGGAAGGCGAGGATCTCGTCTCTCGCGCGCAGCGTGGGGTGCCCCTCTGCGTCGACGAGGTGGGCGGTGACGACGCTGTGCGGGGTGCCGACCACCTCGCGGAAGAACGAGGGCGGGTCGGTGTTCGCGGCACTGTCCGGCAGGACCCGGCCGTCGAAGGCGCCCCCGAGGAGCGCCTGATAAGCGGCGAAGCGACGGCCGGTGCACCAGCGGTCGCCTGCGAAGCGGTAGGCGAGCACTTTCAGCCCGTCGCGCTGAACGCGGTCCCGGACCGCGAGCGCGTCCTCGTCATCGAGTTCCAGCCCGCCCGGATCGTCCAGCGGCAACGACGGATGGTTGACCACGGGCGCGATGACGGCGGGTTCGAGGGTCATGGTGAGGGCGAAGTTCCCGGTGAAGCACAGGCCGATCGCGCCGACTCCCGGACCGCCGCATTCGGCATGGGCGAGCCGGGCGAGTCCGCGCAGCCAGGTCGTGACGGGGCTGGTGCCGCCGCCTGCGAACGCCCGGAACTCGGCACTCACACACGCGCGACGGGCCACCTGCTCGCCGTCTTCGGCCGAGGGGTACGCCCCGTCGGTCCCGAAAAGCGACGGGACGTAGACGGTGAGTCCCGCGTCCCGCACCCACCGCGCGAACCGGAGGACGTCGGGACTGATGCCGGGCATCTCGGGCATCAGCACCACGGCGGGACCGGAACCCGAGACGTACACCGTCTTCGGCACCCCGTCCACCTCCACCCGGCGGCGGGAGAAATCGGTGATCGCATCGTCGAGTCGTTCGCGCATGCCGACAGCCTGGCCCGGCGACCCCACCAGCAGCGAGAGGCCGGATCGCCAGATATGGGGGTAATCTCGCCATATGCTGCGAGTCGGCGTCCTGGCCTATCCGGGCTGTTTCGCGTCCGAGGTGTTCGGCGTCCCCGATCTCCTCACCATGGCCACCCACGTCGGCGCCGCCGAATACGACGTGGCTGTCGTCTCGCATCGCCGCCGGGTCGTCGCGTCGGGTGGCGTGGCGCTGACCGTCTCGCCACTGCGTGAGGTGGACGTCCTGGTCGTGCCGGGATTCGAGCTGGTGCCGGACCTCGACCTCGACGCGAAGATCAGGGGTTTGGCCGGGGAGATCGCGGCGATCCGGACCCACGCCGCGACGGGCAACGCCGTCGTCTCGATCTGTGTCGGAGCGTTCCTGCTCGCCGAGGCAGGGCTGCTCGATCGCCGGCGCGCGACCACTTCCTGGCTCTTCGCCGACGAACTGGCTCAACGATGCCCCGCGGCCGATGTCCGGCCCGAGCACCTCGTCGTCACCGACAAGGGAGTCACGACAACGGCGGCCTTCAGTGCCATGTACGACTTCGCACTCGAACTGATCCGCGAGCACAGCGGCGCCGAAGTGGCACGGACGACAGCACGGGTGGCACTGGTCGACGACGCGCGAACATCCCAGACCCCCTACGTCGACGCGCGGCTCCTTCCCCGGCCCGGCAACGAATTCTCCCGCCGGGTCATGCGGCGTCTCGACCAGAACCTGGCCGCCCGCTACGACCTCGCCGCCCTGGCCGACACCTTCAACGTCAGCTCGCGGACCTTGCTGCGGCGCTTCGCGGAGGAGACCGGCCAGAGCCCGCTCGAGTATCTCCAGTCCTCACGGGTCCGGCGCGCCCGCCACCTTCTCGAGACGACGGACCGCACGGTCGCCGGAATCTGCACCGCGGTCGGTTACCGGGACCCCGGGACCTTCGCCGCCCTCTTCACCAAGCACACCGGACGACGCCCGAGGGACTACCGCGCCGCCTTCCGTCGCGACGCGTCTTGATCCTGCGCCGTTCTCCGTGTCCATAAAGGACAAACGAACCGTCCAGGCTCACCGAGGCCAGATGCCGGAGAATCTGTCAGACCGCTTGGGACAGCCGCAGGGCGCCGGCGGGCACCCAACCCAGACGATAGCGCGCGAGGCGGTTCGGCAGGTCTTCCCGGTGATCGCCGAGATCGGGCGGCACCGGAGCGGAGATCGGCCCGCCGAGCGAGAGGGCCGCCACGAAACCGGCCACCCGGCTGGGCGCGGGCACGATTTCGTCGCCGAGATACGCCAGGACAAGCAGGTCCTCGCCCGAGTACGTCTCCATGGCGAACGACCACCCGTGCCGTTCGTCCCAGAGCAACGCGATATCGCGGTCGGGATGGCGGGCGAGCCTGCCGTCCAGCGCGATGTAGGCGGACACGGGCGCGTCGACGTCCATCGTGCAGGACTCCGCGCCGACTCCGAGAGTGGCACCGACGGCGGCGAGATAGCCGTTCAGCGCGTCCAGCAGGCCTTGTTCACGGTCGATGCCGGTCAGCAGGGGGATCACCCTCCGTCGTTCGTGGTCGTTCACCGGACACGCCAGGGGCGTCCCGGCCATGTGCCGAAACTAGGGGCGGACCATCGTCATCGGCAGACGGCGTTCGGCCCTTCGGAGCAGGACCTTCGTCACCTGAGCGCGGTCAGGCCTTGAATCCCGTCCCCAGCACCTCGGCGACCACACGCCGCGGGCTGGCCTCGACCGGGCCCGACGAATAGCCGAACCGCATCAAGGCCTGGGGAAAGCCGCCCAGCTCCAGGTCATCGCGAAGCGCGGAGCGCACCTCGGGCAGATGCAGCGGCTGGGTCAGCACCGATCCCACGAGGCCATGGTCGACGGCACTGAGCCAGGTGTTCTGCAGGGCATACCCGGCCCGCAGCCGGTCGTGCCGGGTGTCGCCAGGGGTGACGAACGCGAGCAGGGTCTCCTCGGTGAGACGACGCTTCAGCACACTCCGGTCGGGCAACGCGGTCGAAGCGCGGACCAATCCGGCCCACGGCAGCGATCCGGTGGGGATGGCGCTCGTGGCGAGGCCGACGCCGTGGGCCCGTTCGTCACGGATCGTCCACAACGCCAGCTCACGCTGATAACCGTGGTCGTGCTGATACGCCTCCGCGGCGAACTCGAGCAGGTCCGCGACCTGGGTCAGCTCCAGTTCGTCCAGGATCGGTCTGGCTTCGATCCCCTGCGCCGCCGCCGCTGCCCGCAGAGCCACGATCTCATGCCTCGGTACCGGCCGCGCCGAGAAGGGCCTCCGGTAACTGTGCCGTCGTTCGATCGCCGAGTACCGGTGCAGTTCGTCGGGGGCGGGCGCCGAACGCGGTCCCGGCTCGACGGTCGCGACCAGCTCCGGCCTGCCCGGATCGGGGAACATCTCGGTGCGGGCGTCGAAGCCGAGCACACGGACCGCGAGCCGCACGTTGGCCAGCGCGGCCCCACAGGACAGGAGACGGTCCCGGCCGTCCGGATCATGTTCCGGCAGGACCAGGTCCCGGCGTTCGATCAGCAGCAGCCGGTCGCCGTCGAAGTCCAGCAACCACGGCTGGATGTTGTGCACCGACGGCGCCCGCAGCAAAGCCCTCGCCAGCACCTCGATCTCCGCAGGCGACCAGCCTTCAGGCTGCCTTCGCTCCACCATTTCCCCGTCCCTCTTGTTGTCTTCGGTCTGCCTCCACAGTGCGCCTCGAGCCGGGTGCGGGCGCAGGTACGGACGGCTCCGATCGCCGGGACCAAGTACCCCCGGCGGCTGCGGGACCCGGATCGCGCGGGTATTTTCGAAGATACGGCCAGGAACCTGCGGCGGAAGGACCCTCCGATGACCACCAAGGTGTTCCTCGTCGACGACCACGAGATCGTCCGCCGTGGACTCGCCGACCTGCTGGGCAGTGAGCCGGACATCGAGATCACCGGCGAAGCCGCGTCGGTGTCGGAAGCGCTGGCCCGGATCCCCAAGAGCGACGCCGGCATCGCGGTCCTGGATGTGCGGCTCCCCGACGGCACCGGAATCGAACTGTGCCGGGAACTGCTGTCGAATCAACCGGACCTGCGCTGCCTGATGCTGACCTCGTACGCGGACGACGAAGCACTGTTCACCGCGATCATGGCCGGGGCATCCGGTTTCGTCCTCAAACAGGTGCTCGGCAACGACCTCGTGTCGGCCGTCCGCACCATCGCGTCCGGTGGTTCCCTGCTCGACAGCCGCACCACCGCCGCGCTGATGAACCGGATCCGCCGTGAACGCGACCGCGACGACCCGACCTCGGACCTGTCGGAGCAAGAACGCACGGTCTTCGAATTGATCGGGGAAGGCCTGACCAACCGGGAGATCGGGGAACGCATGTTCCTCGCCGAGAAGACCGTCAAGAACTACGTCTCCCGGATTCTGTCGAAACTCGGCTTTCAGCGCCGGACGCAGGCCGCGGTGCTGGCGACGGAACTCAAACGGGATCCGGGCGGGCCGACCTTCGGAGACCGTTGATCGAACCCGCCGCGGCCGGTACGGACTCAGCTCGGCCGGACCACCATGACCGGGCATTCGGCGTGGTGCGAGAGGGCCTGGCTGACCGAGCCGAGCAGCTGCCCGGTGAACCCGCCACGACCACGGCTGCCCACGACCACGAGCTGCGCCTTGGCGCTCCACTGCAGCAGCGCGTGACGCGGCTGATCACGGACGAGCACCCTTTCCACGACCACGTCCGGATACTTCTCCTGCCAGCCGGCGAGGCGTTCCGCGAGCAGCCGGCGTTCGTCGCCCTCGATGGACTCCCACTTCGTGACCAGTCGCGCCATGCCGTAGACGTCGTCGTAGGTGATGTCCGACCAAGCATGCACGGCCACCAGGGAAGCGTTACGCCGTGACGCCTCCTCGAACGCGGTGGCCAAGGCCCGTTCGCTCACCGGGCTGCCGTCGATCCCGACGACGACGGGGCCACCGTCGGGGTAGTTCGTGGTGCCCTTCCTGCCTCGCAACACCAGTACCGGGCACTTCGCGTGGGCGATGACGGCCGACGCCGTCGAACCGATCATCATTCCGGAGAAGAATCCCTTCCCGGAGGCACCGACCACCAGCATCGCCGCCGACTCCGACGCGTCGAGCAAGAACGGTATGGGCGAATTCTGCGGCATGGCGGTGTCCACCCGGATGCCGGGAGCGGTCGTTTCGGCTTCCGCGACAGCCTCGTCGAGTACCTTCCGCCCGTAAGCGGCGAGGTCGTCGAACCATGGTGCCGGCCCCGCCAGCCCACCGCTGTAGGACAGCTGCTCCAGGTGAAGGGCATGCACGATCAGGAGCCCCAGCCCCCGTGCGTCGGCGAGGGCGGCGGCCTGGCGAACGGCGGCCCGTCCCGGCTCGGAGCCGTCGGTCCCGACGACGATCCTCTGGTTGGCGGCATTCATCGGTCATCCTCCTGATAGGTCACTTCGGCTTGCACGACACCGGGGATCGCTTCGGCGATGACCTTCGCCACGTGCCTGTCGGTGTCGTCGTCAAAGGCGTCGCCGATCCGGACGACGCCGTCGTCCACCTCGACGGTCCACCGGCTGGAACCGCCGAAGACGGCGAGGTGATGCCGCACATCCGCGGCGATCGCGGTGTCGCCGCGCGCGAAAGCGCGCACGAAGTCGCCGCGGGTCAAGATGCCGATCACCCGAGAACCGTCCACGATCGGCATCGCGCGGATCTTGCCGTCGAGCAACGCCTTGCCCACTTCGGCGAGGTCGGCGCCGGCGCTCATCCCGATGGCGGGTGTCGTCATCGCCTCGCCGACCGTGCTGACCGGTTTCGGCCGGGCACCGGATTTGCCGCCGGACCGGATGTCCAGAGGGAAGCGGTCGCGGATCAGATCGGCTTCGGTCACGATGCCGATCAGCCGATCGTCGTCGTCCACCACCGGCAAAGCGGTGAAGCCGTGCTCGGTCAGCACTTCGGCCGCGTGTTTGGCGGTCGTCTCGGCGGTGACGGTGACGACCGGGGTCGTCATCAAGTCTCGTGCTCGCATGGGGTCTCCCGTGTGAAGATGTCCGGTGGTCTGTGGCTCATCGCGTCGGCGATTCAGGGCGGATGACGGCGACAGGGCATTCCGAATGTGTCACCAGGGCCTGACTGGTCGAACCGAGCAACATGCCTTCGAAACCGCCACGTCCCCGGCTGCCGACCACGAGCAGGCTCGCTTCCGAACCGGCATCGAGCAGAATCCGCGCCGGGCGCCCTCTGCGCACGACGAGCCGCACCGGAACGTCCGGCTGCTTCTCCCGCCACGGTGCGACCTGCTCTTCGACGGACTTCCGCTCCGCCGCTTCGATCTCAGCCGGATCGACGTCGAGGAAATGTGGCCGGATCGCGCCGTGGTCGAGCATTCCGGACCAGGTCCGTACGACGGTCAATCCCGTTCCCCGCAGACGGGCCTCGTCGAACGCGAAGGCGAGCGCCGCCGCGCTGGAGGGCGATCCGTCCGTGCCCACCACGACCGGTCCGGTCTCCCGCGCTTGTTCTCCCCTGGCGACGACGATGGGACAGTGCCCGTGGTGCGCGAGGGCCACAGCGGTCGACCCGACGAGCATGCCGGTGAATCCGCCGAGCCCCCGCGAACCCAGTACCAGCATGGTGGCGGCGAGAGATTCCTGGACCAGCGCGGGTACCGCGCTCCATTCGCGGGCCGCGCTCTCCACGGCGAGATCCGGATACCGGGCGAGGACCTCTTCCCGCGCCTCGGAAAGCCATTCGGCCCCGCGGTTCTCGAAGCCGACGCGCACCGTTTCGCGGGAAGGCGTGACCCCGGGCATGCTCGCCGCCGGGACCGTGTACACGTGGACCAGCCGCAGTGGCAGCCCGCGCCGCCGTGCCTCGGTCGCGGCCCACATCGCGGCCGCCCGCGCGGACCCTGACCCGTCGATCCCGGCCACGATCGCCCCTTCAGTGACTGGCCGCATGATCACTCCCCACGGTCCCCCGTTCACCGGCGAGCACCCCGGCGATCGCCGCCGCCCACGCCCGGACCGCGGGCCAGTCCCGGTAGTCGCCGTCCTTGACCCGCAAGGCGGTGACCAGGGCGCGCTCCGCGAACTTCATCCGGCCGCGGTCGATCCGGCCGGGGAAGACGCGGTGTTCCCGCGCCCGTAACGCGTTCACCGTCTCGGCGACGTCGACCGGTTCTTCGGCGGGCTTCGGCTCGTCGCCGACAGGCCCGCTCGAGAACAGCCATACCGGCTTCGCGCGCAGCGCCTGCCGGTGACGTCCGGCGAACGCCGTGGCGTCTTCCAGCCAATGGCCAAGATAGACGGCGCTGCCGAGGACGACCGCGTCGTAGTCGTCGATCGAGCCGACGTTGCCGGCGTAGAGGACGTCGACGGCTGTCGTGATGCCCCGTGCCTCGAGGTCCTCGGCCAGGACACGACCCACCTCGTCGGCGATGTCCCGGGTCGCGCCGTGGCGGGTCGCCACCGCCACCAGAATCTTCATCTCGGGTCCCCTCGTTCGGTTCCCTCCCAGCTTCGCGGACCCACCTCGCTGTGCGCAGAGCCCGAAGTCCCCTGACCTGCGCCATCGGTCCCGGCCGACCGGCCATGCGAACCGGGACACAGGACCGAAAGTCCCTATCCGTTCCGGTGATCACCGCCGGACGCGTGGTTGCCCGCCGGATCACCCCACTGCTACTCTCAAGACGTCTCACGCTTCCGGGTTCCGGACCATGTCCCCCGCGAGCGTTTTCCGACCCCTCATCGTTTCGGCCGCGACCGGCTTCTCTGACAAGCCGTTCCCAGCGCGAACGGGGTCTCACCACACGGCCTGTGCATGCCTTGTCGCGGCACCACGCCGATCATCTACCCAGAAAGAATTTCCTATGTACAGCAACGATTTCCCCGATGACGCGTACCAGAACGACGCGGACCGGCCGGTCACCGGGATCCTCGACATCGTGGACAACCGCGCGTTCGTCCGGCTCGACGGCTACCTGCCGGGACCGGACGACGTCCACGTCCCGCTTCCCTTGGTGCGCAAGCACCATCTGCGGCGCGGGGATACCGTCACCGGACGCGTGCGGCCCGCCGGTCAGGGCCGGAAATCCCCGTCCCTGACCGAGGTCGACGCCGTCAACGGGCTGGCCCCTCGGCAAACCGCCACGCGGCCCGCGTTCTCCGACCTGGTCCCCCTTTACCCGCACCAGCGCCTGCGGCTGGAGACCGAGCAGCACGGCCTGACCACCCGCGTGATCGATCTGCTCATGCCGGTGGGCAAGGGGCAGCGGGCCTTGATCGTCGCGCCTCCGAAGGCGGGCAAGACCTCGGTGCTGCAGGCGATCGCGCACGGGATCAGCAAGAACCACCCGGAATGCCATCTCATGCTCGTCCTCGTCGGCGAGCGCCCGGAAGAGGTCACCGACTTCGCCCGTGCCGTACCCGGCGAGATCATCGCCGCCACGTTCGACCGCCCGCCCGGCGAGCACATCGCGCTCGCGGAGTTGGCCATCGAACGCGCCAAACGCCTGGTGGAGATGGGCCGCGACGTGGTGGTGATGCTCGATTCGCTGACCCGGCTCGGCCGCGCCTACAACCTGGGCGCGCCCACCTCCGGGCGCATCCTCTCCGGCGGCATCGATTCCGCCGCCCTCACCCCGCCGAAGCGGTTCCTCGGGGCCGCACGGGCGATCGAGAACGGTGGTTCCTTGACCATCTTCGCCACCACGCTCGTCGACACCGGTTCGCTCGGTGACACGCTGATTTTCGAGGAATACAAGGGAACCAGCAACGCCGAACTGGCACTCGACCGGTCGATCGCGACCAAACGGATCCACCCCGCCGTCGATGTGAGCAAGACCGGGACCCGCAAGGAGGCACTGTTGTGCTCGCCCGCGGAGCTGGCGGCCACCGGCGCGTTGCGCCGTGCCCTGCACCGCCGGGATCCCCAGCAGGCCATCGACATGGTCCTCAATGGACTGCGTGCCACGCCGACCAACGCCGAGTTCCTCGCCCAGCTGACCAGGACCACGCCACAGTCGGTCGTGAGTGGTAATGACGGTTAGAACCGTCATTACCACTCACGAGACCGGGAGGGCAGGCGCTCAGGTGAGCAGCAGCGGTCCCTCGTACCGCAGCACATCGCCCTCGCCGTACACCCGGACCGTCAGTTCCGGCGGTTCCCAGGGAGCGAAGACCTCGTCGACGGTCTGGGGCGCCGGACCCAGGTCCACATCCACGGCGAAGGTATGCGCCACGATGTCGGCCGGGACGACGGCGCCGTCCGCGTCGGCCACCTCCAGCCGGCTCACCCCGGCCTCGACTGCCCCGAGCACCCCCGGCCGCGAACTCCACACCGCGAATCCTCGCTCGCTGGTGTCGCTCCCGTATCCACCGCTCATGATGTTGAACAGCGTGCGCTCCCCCGCCCGGAAAACGCACTCCGCCTCGGGACCCGAATCCTTGTAGACCAGCAACCGTCCGTTCGCGGTGCTCGTCCCGAGCAGGGCTCCGGCATGCCACCCCGCATGCGACACCGCCTCCGCCGAACCCTCGGCCTCCGCCGACCGGTACAGCTCGGCCAACTCCGTCAACTCCGCCACCCACTGCGCGGTTTGTTCATCCCTTGATGGGGCCACTACGCGTGTACTCTCCTCTTCGACTGTCCACAATGGTCATTACCGAGGTTGACACACACCGAAGTCGATCACATCGGGGTTTCCCCGGAGATCGCTCAGGGTCGCTGCACGATTCCGTGCAACCGACCGCCGTCACGCTACCGCTCCGGGTGAACACGGAACGTGGACCTCGGGGCCTTCTGACACCGGTCCATTGCGCCGACCAGAGCAATCTCGCGGGTTTCCCGTCATGGGGTCCGCTTTGGCACGTCGGAGTGTCGCCGGGGCAAACCCGGCGACACTCCGACGCAGAGGGGTCAGGCTGATGACCGCGCAGGGCACGATCACGGACGAGATCGGCGAAATCGGTGTCTGGCTGATGGGCGAGTTCGACGGCCGCGTACCCGCGGGGTTGATCAGCCGGGTGCTCAACGCGAGCAGGCGCGATCTCGAGGGCCGTATCGACCCCGAGGAGCTGGGCGAAATGTTCCACACCCTCTGCCGTTTCCGGCTTCAGCGGATCGTGGCGGCGGATCAGCGGATCACGGTCCGGATCCCCGGCGCTCGCGCCTCGTGAGTCACCGCACCGGCACGGTCACGGTCTTGAGCTCGACGTACTGAGCGAGGCCGGCGGCACCGTATTCCCGGCCGACGCCGCTGGCCTTGAACCCGCCGAACGGGCCGTCGAAACCGATCGGTGCCCCGTTGACGGTGACCGTTCCGGTCCGCATCCGGCGGGCGACGGCGAGAGCGTGCTCTTCGTCGGCCGACCAGACACCGCCGGAAAGGCCGTATTCCGAGTCGTTGGCGATGCGGACGGCGTCGTCCTCGTCGTCATACGGCAGGACGACCAGCACCGGTCCGAAGATCTCCTCCTGGGCGATCCGCATCGTGTTGTCGACGTCGGCGAACAAGGTCGGGGTGACGTAGTTGCCCTTGTCCAGGCCGACCGGGACTTCGGGGCCACCGGTGACCAGCCGCGCGCCTTCGGCGATGCCGATCTCGATGTAGTCGCGCACCCGCTGCTGCTGGCCGGGCCGCACCATCGGGCCGATGAAGGTCTTCTCGTCGGCCGGGTCTCCGACGACCAGGGACTCCGTCATCTCCTTCAGCGCGGCGACGACCTCGGCGTACCGGCCGCGCGGCGCGAGGATCCGCGTCTGCGCGATGCACGCCTCGCCGTTGTTGAGCAGCGACCCGAACTTCAGCCCGGCGATCACGTCGTCGAGGACGGCGTCCGGCAGGATCACGGCCGCGGATTTGCCACCCAGTTCCAGGCTGACCCGCTTGAGGCGCTCGCCGGCCAGCGACGCGATCCGGCGGCCGGCCGCGGTCGAACCGGTGAACGCGATCTTGTCGACGCCGGGGTGTTTCACCAGGTATTCGCTGGTCTCCCGATCGGCGGGCAGCACGCTGATCACCCCGGACGGCAACCCGGCCTCCGCCAGCAGATCCGCGAGCAGGCTCATGCTGAGCGAGTTCTCCGGCGAAACCTTGAGAACGACCGTGTTCCCCGCGAGCAGGGCCGGGACGATCTTGGCCATCGACGCCGAGAACGGTGAATTCCACGGGATGATCGCGGCGACCACCCCGATCGGCTCCCGGCGCACGATCGAGCGGAACGGCGCGGACGGGTCCGACGGCGTGAGCGTCTCCTCCCACCCGAGCTCTTCGGCCGCCTTCAGATACGAGACGGCCAAGCGGCCCACCCCGGGCTGGCCCGCCCGCGTGAACCACAGCGCCGAGCCGTTCTCGGCCGAGATCAGCTCGGCGATCTCGTCCGCGCGGACTTCCCTCAACGCGTTCAGGCGCCGAAGAACCGCTATCCGTTCCTTCGGCGAGGTCTTCGGCCACGGTCCTTCGTCGAAGGCGGTCCTGGCCGCGGCGACGGCGCGGTCGACATCAGCGGGAAGCGCCTGCACGACGCGCCCCAGAACCGACTGGTCGTGCGGGGACACGATGTCCAGTAGCGCCGGGTCGCTCGGCGTCGTCCATTCGCCTCCGATGAAAAGCTTGTCCTTCGTGATCACCGTTCCGCCTCCTTAACTGTCACATCAATGTAGCACTTATGACGGTTAACGACACAGCCGTGTGATACATTCCCGACGGTGAGAGCTGATGCGGCGCGAAATCTCGAAGCGGTCCTGACCACGGGCGCGGCGATGCTGGCGCGCGATCCCGCGACCAGCATCAGCGCGATCGCCGCCGAAGCAGGCGTCGACCGGCGCACCGTCTACCGGCGTTTCGCCTCCCGCGAAGACCTTCTGGCGGCCATCTACGACTCCAGGCTGACCGCGGTCGAGGAGGTCGTCCGCGCCGCCCGGCTCACCGAGTCCGCGGTCCCCGTGGCGCTGCACCGCTACGCCGAGGGCATCATCGAGGTCAACCGCACCTGGCCCGTCGAGCTGACCAGGATGCGCGCCGAACCGTCCATTCAGGACCGTCGTGCGCGGCTCACCGCCGAGGTGGATGCCTTCCTCCGGCGGGCGACCGAGGAAGGATTCCTCCGCGCGGATGTCCCGGAAGGCTGGGCCAGCCGTCTGCTGATCCAGCTCCTGCATCTCGCCTCACGGGAGGACCTGCCCGCCCCGCGCGCCGCCGACCTGCTCGTCAGCACCTTCCTGAACGGAGTCGGCGCCCGCCAGGCCGCGTCGCCTCGTGAGTGGTAATGACGGTTCTAACCGTCATTACCACTCACGAGACTGGAACGGCGGTGTCACGCACGGTATGCGAAGGTGACCTCATGGCCGCCACCACCGGACGATTCCCCGTCTCCTGGACCACCGCCACGCCGGTCGTCGCCATAGTGGTGCTGGCGCTGAGCTGGGGCCGCGACCTGGGACCGGTCCCGGTGGCCGTCGTCGCGCTCGCCCTCGGCGCCACGGTGCTGGCCGCAGTGCATCACGCCGAAGTGGTCGCGCATCGGGTCGGGGAACCCTTCGGCTCGCTGGTGCTGGCCATCGCGGTCACCGTCATCGAGGTCGCGCTGATCGTCACGATGATGTCTTCCGGCGGCCCCGAGGCCGGCACGCTGGCCCGCGACACGGTGTTCGCCGCGGTGATGATCACCATGAACGGCATCACCGGTATCTCGCTCATGGTCGGCGCCCGCCGCTACGGGGCGACGCACTTCAACCCCGAGGGCAGCGGCGGCGCCCTCGCCACCGTGGCCACGCTCGCGTCGGTGACCCTCGTGCTGCCGACGTTCACCTTCAGCACACCCGGCCCCGCCTTCAGCAGTACACAGCTCACCTTCGCCGCGATCGCGTCGTTGCTGCTCTACGGCCTCTTCGTGCTCACCCAGACCGTGCGCCACCGCGACTTCTTCCTGCCGGTCGACAACGACGGCGCCGTCAAGGAGGAAGAGCACGCCGAGCCGCCCACCAACAAGGCGGCGCTGACCAGCCTCGGCCTGCTCCTCGTCGCGCTGGTCGCCGTGGTCGGCCTGGCGAAGGTCGAATCACCCGCGATCGAAGCGGGGGTCCGTGCGGCGGGCTTCCCGCAGTCGTTCGTCGGTGTCGTGATCGCGTTGCTGGTGCTGCTGCCCGAAACCCTGGCCGCGACGCGGGCCGCGCGGCGCGACCGGATGCAGACCAGCCTCAACCTCGCCTACGGTTCGGCGATCGCGAGTATCGGGCTCACCATCCCGACCATCGCGCTGGCGTCGATCTGGCTGGACGGGCCCCTGCTGCTGGGCCTGGGCGCCACCCACATCGTGCTGCTCGCGCTGACGATCGCGGTCAGCGTGCTCACCGTGGTCCCCGGCCGCGCGACCCGGCTGCAGGGCGGCGTGCACCTGGTGCTGCTGGCCTCGTTCCTGGTGCTCGCCGTCAACCCGTGACACGAGTCCTCTTCGGACAATGTTCTGTCGGTGGTCACGGGTAATCTCTGCCTCGTGAACGCTCGGGACCGCATCCAGGAACTCGCCGATCAGATCGTCGTCCTTCGCGACGCCTACTACCGGGGCTCGCCGAAGGTGGCCGACGCCGACTACGACGCGATCGAAGACGAGTTGCGTGGTCTCATCGAGGCCAACCCCGAGCTGACCCCGGATCCGAATCCGCTCGACCAGGTCGGCGCGCCCGCCGTGCTGCACGCGCCCATCCGGCACTCGCGCCCGATGCTGTCGCTGGAGAAGGCGACCAAACCCGAGCAGGTCTCGGCGTTCTTCGCCCGCTTCCCCGGCCAGTCCGTGGTGGTCATGCCGAAGCTGGACGGGCTGTCGCTGGCGCTGGTCTACGAGAACGGCCGGCTCGCGCGGGCGGTGACCCGCGGCGACGGGACCACCGGTGACGACGTGACCATGCTGGTACGTGCGCTGACCGACGGCGTCCCGGAGCAGGTCGAGGCGCCGGGACGGGTCGAGGTGCGGGGCGAGGCGGTCATGCTGCGCTCCACCTTCGCCGCCTACAACAAGGCGCATCCCGACAAACCGCTGATCAATCCGCGCAACGCCGCCGCGGGCACCCTGCGCGCCAAGGATCCGGCCACCGTCGCCGAACGACGACTGCGGTTCTTCGCCTTCGACCTGACCACCGAACCCGACAGCGCGGAAACCGACCTCGACGGCGCCCTGCGGACGCTCGGGTTCACCGCCGCCGACATGCGCCACTGCGAGGACGCCGAGGCCGCGCAAGCCGTCATCACGACCATCGAGCAGCAACGCAACGAACTCGATTACGACCTCGACGGCGCCGTCCTGCGCCTCGCGGATCGCGATGCCTACGCCGCCGCCGGGACAAGGTCGAGCTCACCCCGCGGCGCGCTGGCGTTCAAGTTCGCCGCCGAAGAGAAGACCACCTTGCTCGTCGACGTGGTCTGGGACGTCGGCAAGACCGGCAAGATCGCCCCCGTCGCGTGGCTGGAGCCGGTGTTCGTCGGCGGCACCACCGTCACCCGCGCGACACTGGCCAACCAGGAGGTCATCCGGGCCCGCGGGATCAAGATCGGTGACACCGTGCTGGTGCGCCGCGCCGGTGACGTCATCCCGTTCGTCGCGGGTGTCCTGGACGCCGCCAAACGCACCGGCGAGGAACGCGAGATCGTGCCGCCGTCGGTGTGCCCGTCCTGCGAAGAGCCGTTGACCGAACAGGGCAACAGCCGGGAGCTGTTCTGCACCAACGTCGCCTGCCCCGCCCAGACGGTGCGGCGGCTCATCCACTGGGCTTCGCGGGCCGCGGCGGACATCGACGCGATCGGCGGGGTCTGGATCGAGCGGCTCGCCGAGGCCGGGATCCTCGAACACCCGTCGGACTTCTACCGGCTCACGAAAGAGAAGCTGCTGGAGTTCGACCGCATCGGTGAAGTCTCCGCCACCCGCATGATCGAGTCGATCGACGCGAGCCGCGCCGTCGGCCTGCGCCGGGCGCTGATCGGGCTGGCGATCCCGATGGCGTCCGAAGGTACGGCGGCCCGGCTGTGCCGTGCGGGGTTCGGTTCGCTCGAAGCGGTCGCCGAGGCGGGCGAAGAAGGACTCGTGGCCGTCGAGGACATCGGCCCCAAGGTGGCCGCCTCGCTGATCGAGCACCTCACCCGGCTCAAGCCCGAACTCGAGCGGCTGCGGGAGGTCGGGGTCTCGCTGGACGTGCGCGAGGAGGACCTTCCGCCGGTCGTCGTGGCCGGCGCGCCGCTGGAGGGCAAGACGGTCGTGGTCACCGGTTCGATCAGCGACCCCCGTTCCGGGGAGAAGGTGCCGCGCCCGACCTTCCAGCGGTTGTGCGAGAAGGCGGGCGCGACCACCGCGTCGTCGGTTTCGGCGAACACGGACATGCTCATCACCGGTGCCGATGTCGGCGCGAGCAAGCTCACCAAGGCCGAGAAGCTCGAAGTCGAGGTCGTCGACCAGGGCGTGATCTGGCGGCAGCTGATCGAGGCAGGCGTCGTCTAGCTCGCGTTCAGTCCTCTGAATGCGGAGGTTCGTGTCGCGAACTACCGCATCCAGAGGACTGAACGCTGGGTTTCGTGCGGTAGCGCGGACTCGTCGAGTGCCATTCGAACCCGCCGCCCATCCAGCTCCGCAAGCCGCGTAAGAAGCGTTGCAGTTCGGGGGAAGGCACCCCACTCAACTTCTCGTGCGCTGCCTGGAAGTCCCGGACGACGTCGTTGTGCAGTTCGACGGTGATCGCCGTGGCCTCCTCGATCGAGCACTTCCGGTCGTCGGCGATCAGCAGGACCGCGTTGCAGGGCGGCGACTCGTCCTCCAGATCCTTGGTGACCGAGTGCACGTCGTTGACGAGCACGGCCGCGGTGCCCGCCTGGATCGCCGCCTCGCGGACCCGCGGGTCGTAGTAGAGGTTCGACGTCAGTTCGTAGCCGCCGAGGACGTCGATCAAGGTCATCGACGTGTAGAAGCTGTCGTGCTGCCGGGCAGCGAGGTACTCCCACGCCGGCGGGTACTTCCCGCTGTGGCGCCATGCCGCGTAGGCCGTCCAGCTCACGAACATCGCGAAGGTCGAATAGCAGACACGCTGGACCTGCGCGGCCGTCCCGGCCCGCCGCAGGAAGTCCGTCCCCGAGTTCAGCGCCACCAGAACCCGGTCGTTCCGCAGTGTTTCGTCGAGATCGCGGCTGAATTCACCCAGCGACGGCACCGGATCCATGGCGGCCATCGCCAGCGCGAGCTTCGGCGGCAGTTCCGCCGGAACAGCGCCGAGCGACGTGTCGTCGGCGTAGAGATCGTCGGCCGCCCACCAGGCGGCGTTGAGCCGCGCTGAGATCAGCAGCCTGTCGGGATCCTCGCAGTCAGGGTGGGCGAGCATGACCAGCCTGCCGAAGCCCGCCTTCCCGATCTGCTCGCACTCCTCCTCGCCGAAACCGCATTCGGCCGCCCACAGCACCAGCCGCCTGTCGACCTCCTCCGCGAGCGGATCGTTGATCCGTTCGGTGACCGGGCAGTACAACGGCGGCGCCGACCCGTCACCCCACGGGCGATACGCGTACCCGGGATCGAGCCCCGCCTCGGGACCCGGCGGCGGCGGTGTCTGCACCACCGCCGCCGGGGTACGTGCGAGGCGGGCCGCCAGACGCGCGGCGGACGTCCCCAGCCCGCTCGGCCCGGCCAGCAAGGTGGCCAGAGCGCCTTGTTCCGTCATCGCAGTCACTCCGATGGTCTCGGCAGGGATCAGATCCGGTCCGCGGCGATGAGCAGGTAGTGGAAGCTGCCTTCGCGATAGGCGTCGAGGAACGGCCCCTCGATCCCGGTCGCCACGGACGACTTCGCGCGCAACTCCCAGTACGGGATCGTGTCCGCCGTCAGGTCCACCACCGAGATCGGCACCAGGCCGTTCGCCGTCATCGCCTTGAAGTACTCGCTACGCGGATGGATGTTGCACGTGTAGTGCTGGTCGATCTGCGCGACGGCCTTGGAGCGCCCGCCGGTCACGTCGTTGTAGCAGCCGGTGATGGTGACGTAGCGACCGCCGAACTCCAGCTGCCGCGCGTGCTCGGCGAACAGCTCGTGGAGATCGACGTACATGGTGCTCTCGTTGTTCCAGATCGCCTTGCGCGAGCCGGTTTCGAAACCGGTGTCGAGCATGTTGCGGAAGTGGTAGCGCACCCGGTCGGAGACCCCGCGGAGGTCCGCCTGGTGATTGGCGAACTCGACCTGCTTCTCCGAGATCGAGATCCCGTCGACGTGGCAGCCGAAGCGCGCGTTCGCCATGATGCTGGACCCGCCGCGCCCGCAGCCGGCGTCGAGGAGGTGGTCGTCCGGTTTGACGTCGCCGAGGTGATCGAGCAGGACGTCCGCCTGCGCGGTCTCCAGGCGGTGCATCTCGGCGATGATCCGCTCGTCGCGGGTCTCCTCCGGCCCTTCCAGCACCGACCAATCGACCTCGCCGATCCCGTAGTGGTGGTGATAGAGCCCGTCCACGTCACCGAGCCGCAGGTTGACCGGGTCCTTCTCCTTGTTCCAGTACGACGCCACCGACTTCTGGTACTCGGTGCGCAGCACCTTGGCGGGAGCGGGAGTACGGGCGATGGTCACGTGGGTGTTCCTTTCTGAAGCGTTGATGTCCGGTGTCGTTGCGGATCGAGGGGTCAACGCGCGATCTCGACGTTCTCGAGGACGCCGAGCGCGTCCGGTACCAGGACGGCGGCCGAGTAGTAGGTGCTGACCAGGTAGGAGGCCACGGCCTGTTCGGAGATGCCGTCGAACCGCACGTTCAGTCCCGGCTCGTACTCGTCGGGCAGGCCGGTCTGATGCAGCCCGATCACGCCGTTGTCCTCCAGGCCGGTCCGCATGGCGAGGATCGACGTCGTACCCGCGTCGGTGACCGGGATCTTGTCGCAGGGCAGCAGTGGCACCCCGCGCCACGCGGCGACGACCTTGCCGTCGACCGTGGTGCCCTCGGGATACAGGCCGCGGCTCGTGCACTCCCGGCCGAACGCGGCGATCGCGCGCGGATGGGCGAGGAAGAACTTCGTCTTGCGGCGGCGGCTGACGAGTTCGTCCATGTCGTCGGGCGTCGGCGGACCGGACCGGGTCTGGAACCGCGATTTGAGGTCGGCGTTGTGCAGCAGCCCGAACTCGCGGTTGTTGATCAGGTCGTACTCCTGCCGTTCCCGCAGCGCCGCCACGGTCAGCCGGAGTTGCTCGTCGAACTGGTCCATCGGCCCGTTGTAGAGATCGGTCACCCGCGTGTGCACTCGCAGCGACGTCTGGGCGACGGCCAGGTCGTATTCGCGCGGCGAGAGCTCGTAGTCGACGAACGTGCCCGGCAGCGGCGGCTCGCCGTCGTGCCCGGACGACATCCCGATCTCCGCTTCCCCCTTGGCGTTCTGGGGTTGGGTACCGCGCGCCAGCATGCCCTGCACGTGACCGCGCATCGCCTCGGAACGGCCGTTGAGGTCGGCGAAGTCGTCGGCACGCAGGGTCAGCACGGTCACCGGGGTGACGGCCTTGACGGTGTACGGCCAGTTCCGGTCGATCCCGGCGAGCATCTCCTCGCCGAAATGGTCACCGTCGGCCATGCTGCCGATGGTCGCCTCGCCGCCGTACTCACCCGGCGCCACCTTGGCGACCTTGCCGTGCGCGATCAGCACGACCTCGTCGAGCGGGGTGCCGTGGCCGACGATCGTGTCGCCCTGCCGGTATTCATGCTGCACGAACCGGTCGGCGAGCGCGGTGAGCGTGTCTTCGTCGTCGAAACCGCGCAGCAGCGCCAATTCCGCGAGTTCCTGCGGGACGACCCTGACCTCGGTGCCGACGTTGGTGAAGCTCACCCGCCCGTCGCCGATGGCGTAGGTCAGGCGCCGGTTGACCCGGAAGGTGCCACCGGACGCCTCGACCCAGGGCAGCATCTTGAGCAGCCACCGCGGCGTGATGCTCTGCATCTGCGGCCGGGTCTTGGTGGTCGTCGCCAGGTTCCGCGCGGCGGCTGGGCCGAGACTGAGCCGCCGGTCGGCCTCCGGCGTCGTGGCGGTCATCCTTCGCGGCCGAGTTCGGCGGCTTCGAGTACGGCCAGCGCGTCCGGCACGAGCACCGCGGCGGAGTAGTACGTGCTGACGAGGTAGGAGATGATGGCCTGCTCCGAGATCCCCATGAAGCGGACGTTCAGCCCCGGCTCGTACTCGTCGGGCAGGCCGAGCTGACGCAGGCCGACGACGCCCTGGTTCTTCTCACCGGTGCGCATCAGCAGCACGGAACTGGTGCTGCTCTGGCTGACCGGGATCTTGTTGCACGGCAGGATCGGGATTCCGCGCCAGGACGGCACTTTGTGGCCGCCGAGGTCGGCGCCGGTCGGGTAGATCCCGCGTTTGCTGCACTCGCGGCTGAACGCGGCGATCGTGCGCGGATGCGCGAGGAAGAAGCCGGGTTCCTTCCACACCAAGGAGAGCAGCTCGTCGAAGTCGTCCGGAGTGGGCGGACCGGTGCGGGTCGTGATCCGCTGGGCGAAGTCGGCGTTGTTGAGCAGGCCGAAGTCCGCGTTGTTGATCATTTCGTGCTCTTGGCGCTCGCGCAGCGCCTCGATGGTCAGGCGAAGCTGTTGCTCGGTCTGGTCCATCGGCTGGTTGTAGAGGTCGGAGACGCGGCTGTGGACCCGCAGCACGGTCTGGGCGACGCTCAGTTCGTACTCACGCGGCGAGGTCTCGTAGTCGACGAACGTGCCCGGCAGCAGCGGCTCGCCGTCGTGGCCGGAGGAGATGTCGATCTCGGCCTCGCCGAAGTCGTTGGCGCGTCCGGAGTCCCGCGACGCCTGCTCGATCTGCGCCTGCAGCGATTCGGACTGCTCCAGGATCCGCTCGAAGGCCTGGCGGGTCAGTGTCAGCACGGTGCCGGCGGTGGCCGCCTTGGCGGTGAACTCCCAGATCCCGTCGCCGTCGACGAGTGCCTGCGCGCCGAAGTAGTCGCCGTCCTTGACCACGCCCAGCGCGGTCTCGTCGCCGTACGGACCAGGGCCGGTCTTGGTGATCTTGCCGTGTGCGATGAGGTAGACGCGGTCGGCACGGTGCCCGAACTCGACGAGTACGTCACCGGCGGCCACTTCCTGCTGCTCGAACCGGCGGGCGAGTTCGGCGAGCACTTCTTCGTCGTCGTAACCCTTGAGGGGTTTCAGCTCCCCCAGCTCCGCCGGGATCACACTCACCTCGGACCCGGTCTTCGAGAAGGACACCCGTCCGTCGCCGACCGCGTAATTGAGCCGCCGGTTGACCCGGTAGGCGCCACCGTTGACCTGAACCCATTCGAGCATCTTCAACAGCCACCGGGACGAAATGCCCTGCATCTGCGGAACGGATTTGGTCGTGGTCGCCAGATTGCGCGCGGCGGCCCGGCCCAAACTCAGCTGCGGATTTCCCGCCCCCTGGACACCTTCGGCGGAAGTGTCCGATTCGGTCACGGTCACAGCAAGGTCCACCCTTCGATAGTCATGTGAACAAACAAGATCCACAAACAGCGGCGTGCCGGTTATTCCCCGAGGTGACGGCCCCGCAGGGATCAACATAGCAAGGTGTTTTGCCCGCACAAGCGCACTTTCGGGTAATGGGAAAAGGCCACCCGAATGCCGAATAGACCATTGTCGCGAAATCTTTTGGAAACGTCACTCGCGCATCGAAATTGCTCACGCGCTTGGTCCAGAGATTGTTCTCAGGTGTTATGCGGCGCCGCCATGGAACTCCCGGCGGTGTCAGTCGTGCGGCCGTTTGAGTGGGGCGGACGATCTCTTTCGGGTCACCTCCCGGCGCGTGTCCGGCGGCGACTTGACAGACAGCGACGAAACAGAGGGTCGCGTTCGCACACTCCGTCGGGTCAGTCACCCTGAGGCCGCTCCGCCGTCCCTGTACCCGCCGGTCATTGTTCAGCACTTGCTGACCTATCAGTGAACGCTGTATTGTTCTGGCCGTGCTGACGTGTGAAACCCAGGGTGCCGCGCTCGCCCGGCTGGGCCGTGCCCTCGCCGACCCGAACCGGTGCAAGATCCTGGTCGCCCTGCTCGACGGTGTGAGCTATCCCGGACAACTGGCCGGACAACTGGGGCTGAGCCGCTCCAACGTGTCCAACCATCTCGCGTGCCTGCGTGGATGCGGGCTGGTCGTGGCCACCTACGAAGGACGGCAGGTTCGCTACGCACTGGCCGACGCACATCTGGCCCGCGCGCTCCGTGAACTGGTGAAGGTCGTGCTCGCCGTCGACACGGCCGAGCCCTGCGTGGACGACGACGTCAGCCTGCGGGTTCTCCGATGACCGAACGCGCACTGCCTCTCGAAGCCAGCGGCTGCGCGGACGGCTGCTGCACCCCGGAGTCCACAGTGGACCCGGATCGCCGCGCCCTGCTGTCGCGCCGGGTCCGCCTGCTGGTCGCCGCGACGATCACCTACAACGTCATCGAGGCGATCGTCGCCATCTCCGCCGGCAGCATCGCCTCCTCGACCGCGCTGATCGGCTTCGGCCTGGACTCGGTCATCGAGGTCGCCTCCGCGACGGCGGTCGCCTGGCAGTTCTCCGGCAAGGACCCCGAAGCCCGCGAGCGCACGGCACTCAAGGTCATCGCGGTGTCCTTCTTCGCGCTGGCCGCCTATGTCACCGTCGAATCCGTACGCAGCCTGTTCGGCGCCGACGCCGCCGAACATTCGACGGTCGGCATCGTGCTGGCGGCGGTTTCACTGCTGGTGATGCCGTTCCTGTCCTACGCCCAGCGCCGCGCCGGCCGTGAACTCGGCTCCGCGAGCGCCGTCGCGGACTCCAAACAGACCTTGCTCTGCACGTACCTCTCCGGTGTGCTGCTCGTCGGGTTGCTGCTCAACAGCCTCTTCGGCTGGTACTGGGCCGACCCGCTGGTCGCACTCGTCATCGCCGCCGTCGCCGTCAAGGAGGGCCGCGAGGCCTGGCGCGGAGAGCACTGCTGCTGAAAGGAACGCCATGACCCGGCCCGCGCGGTGGAACCGCTACTGGGACGGCAAATCCCGGAACTACGACCGGGAGATGCGGTTCCTCGACCGGAAGCTGTTCGGTGATTCGCGGGCATGGGCCTGTGGGCGGGCCGAGGGCGAGGTGCTGGAAGTCGCTGTCGGCACCGGCCTGAACCTGCCGCTCTATCCCGAGGACGTCACCCTCACCGGCATCGACCTCAGTGACGGCATGCTCGCCATCGCCCGCGACCGCGCCGAACGTCTCGGCCATCCGGCGACCCTGCGCCGGGCGGACGCCCATGACCTGCCGTTCGACGCCGGTTCGTTCGACACCGTGGTCTGTACCCTCGGGCTCTGCGCCATCCCCGACGACGGCAAGGCGTTGCGGGAGATGACCCGGGTCCTCCGCCCCAGCGGTCGGCTCATCCTGCTCGACCACATCGCGAGTTCGTCGCGCGCAGTCCGCGGCCTGCAATGGCTCACCGAGAAGGTCACCGTGCCGATGGCGGGCGAGCACTTCCTGCGGCGCCCGTCGGAGAAGGTCGACGCCCTCGGCTTGACCGTCGAGTCGCGGGAACGGTTCAAACTCGGGCTGGTGGAACGACTCGTCGCCCGCAAGTGACCGCTTCCGTCCGCAGCCCCCATGCCTCGTGAGTGGCAATGACGGTTCTAACCCTCTTTACCACTCACGACACCGGGTGCCCTGGCGACCCGGGGCCGCTTCGGCGATTGGGTCCGGTCGGGGGCAGTCGTCCTGAAGGCCCCCTTTCCGACGATGGACGTCGCAAAAGGGGGCCTTCGCGACGTCTGGCACGAGAAGCCGGTGGGCCACAGTCGTGAGTGGTAATGACGGTTCTAACCGTCATTACCACTCACGAGACTTGAGGCACCTCAGGGGTTGATGCGGGTGTAGGCCGGTTTGGGCCGGAGATTCGGGTCGAACAGGCAGGCCGCGCCTTCGCCGGGGAACGTGTCCGGCACCCACGAATGGCGATCGGTGAAGCCCCAGGTCGTGAACTCCACGCACCGCCGCACGGCGTGGCAGCCGTCCCACAGTTGCTTGAAGTAGTTCGCCTGCGTGTCCAGCTTGGCGGGATCGGCGGGCAACGGGATGCGGACGTCGGCCTCGGTGATCGCGACCTCGACGCCCAGCGCGGCGAAGCGGGCGAGGTTCGCCTGATAACCGGCGGGGAAGCCGTACTGAATGGCCAGATGGCCCTGGAAGCCGACGCCGTCGATCGGCACGCCCTGCCGTTTCAGCGTCCGGACCAGGTTGTACAAAGCATCGCTCTTCGCGTTGAGCCCTTCGGTGTTGTAGTCGTTGATGTACAGCTTCGCCGACGGATCGGCCGCCCGGGCCCAGCGGAACGCGTCGGCGACATAGCCGTCACCGAGTTTCTGCTGGAACACCGACGCGCGGCGGGTGCCGTCGTCGTTGAACATCTCGTTCACCACGTCCCACGCCCGGATCTTGCCCTTGTACCGGCCCATTTCGGTGGCGATGTGCCGCCGCGTCACCGAACGCAGTTCCCCGGCGGGGAGATCGTCCACCCAGTCCGGCAGCTGGCTGTGCCAGACGAGGGTGTGCCCGCGGACGGTCTTTCCGGTCCGCTGGGCGTAACCGACGATCGCGTCGGCACCGGACCAGTCGTACCGGCCGCGTTCCGCCTCGATGACACCCCATTTCATCTCGTTCTCCGGGGTGACGTTGTCGAATTCACGGGTGAGCACGGACCGGTAATCGGCTTCATTGGCGAGGTGATTCGCCGCGACCGCGCTGCCGACGTGACGATTCGTGATGCTCTTCAACGGGACGGCAGCCGAAGCCGGGAGCGAGTTCACCACCGAAATGCCCGCGACGGCGACCAAAAGCGCGACTGCACGTCTTGCGGAGATCTTGTTCTTCATGGGTCTCCTTTTCATTGATCCGACGTAGAATCCTTGACATGTCAACGGAACCTCGGGTCACCATCAGCCGGATAGCCGCCGAAGCAGGCGTGTCCGTGCCGACCGTTTCCAAGGTCGTCAACGGCCACCCCGACGTCGCCGACAAAACCCGGGCCAGGGTGGAGGAATTGATCCGTAAATTCGGCTATCGGCGGCGCGCCGACCAAAGATCGCAGCGGTCGCGCCTGCTGGAACTGATGTTCCACGAAATCGAAAGCACCTGGGCACTGGAAATCATTCGCGGTGTGGAGAGCGTCGCTCGCGAGAACGGGATGTCGGTCGTCCTCGCGGAATCGTCGGGCCGCCACACCCCCGCGCACGACTGGCTGGAAAGCGTGCTCACCCGCCGCCCGGTCGGCATCGTTTCGGTCTGCTCCGATCTCACCGTCGGGCAGCTGGCGAAACTGCGGGCCCGTGACATCCCGCTGGTGGTGATCGACCCGGCCGGGCAGCCCGAGCCGGAGACGCCTTCGGTCGGCGCCACCAACCGGCAGGGCGGGCTGACCGCCACCCGGCATCTGCTCGACCTCGGGCACCGGCGGATCGCGGTGATCGGCGGCCCCGACGGGGTTCTGTGCAGCCGCGCCAGGATGGACGGCTACCGCGCCGCGCTGGAGGCCGCCGGTCAGGCCTTCGACCCGGCGCTGGTGCGCCGCGGCGATTTCCATCCGCGGTCCGGCTACCGGCAGCTGACCTCACTGCTCGCCCTGCCCGACCGGCCGACCGCCGTGTTCGCCGGCAGCGACCTGCAGGCGCTCGGCGTCTACGAGGCCGCCCGCGACGCCGGCCTGCGCATCCCGCAGGACCTCAGCGTGATCGGCTTCGACGATCTGCCGCTCGCGGGCTGGCTGACCCCGGAACTGACCACGATCCGCCAGCCGCTGCGGCAGATGGCGGCCGCCGGGGCACGGCTCGCCATTTCGCTGGCACAGGGCCGGGTCCCGGACAGCCACCGCATCGAACTCGCCACCAGCCTCGTGGTCCGCGACAGCACCGCGCCGCCCGCCGGTCATCTGCCAAGCCGGACGCTTTCCGGCGGCCCGAGGTAGCTGGGCCGGAGCCCGCCGGTGTCGACCACCAGCTTCTGCACCACGACCGCCGGGTCCACCATCCAGAACTTCAGCACGTGCGGCCCCGGCGAGCCGAGCACGTGCCGGGTCGAGGTCAGGTTCACGTTGTCGGAGGTGGTCCATTCCCACTGCCGGTTCATGGTCATGTCGTCGGCACCGGTCGCCTTGGTGATGTTCACGACCTGCGGGTCCGCGTCGTCGAACGACACCGCGTAGCGCAGCCCGTCACCGGCCAGCACATTGCTCCTCGGCGACAGATACGCCCAGACGGTCACCGTTCCCGGGCTGAACACGGTCAGCCGGTACTCCAGACGCGGTCCGGCGCCCGGTGCCTGGCTCGCCGACGTCACCGGGAAGGGCGTCATCCCGCCGCCGGTGCGGCCGATATCCGGGATATGCCGCCAGGACACCCCGGCCGTCCCGATGTTCGCCGTGCAGTGCTCGGCCTCCATCGACACGTATCCCCCGGCCTCGATGAACCCGCGGCGCCACGAGGCGGGCAGCTCCGGATTGCGGACGACCGCCTCGACGCGGACCTCGCGCCCGGCGCCCGACACGGTGAGCGGCACCCTGGTCGTCCCTCGGGGCGCGCGGGTCCAGTCGACATTCACAGCGATCCGGAGTTGTTCGTCCACCCGGCCACCGCGCGGTTCGGTCCGCACCCAGGGGACGTCGGCGGTCACCGTGCAGCGGAACGGCGTCCGCCCTCGGTTGAAGACGTCGACGTACTGACCAGGAGCGCTCTGGAACGGGCTGAACTCGGGGAGCACCGGGGTGCCGGGGGCCGCGGGCCACCACAGCTCGGAGCCGTCGATCGCGATGCCCAGTTCGGCGGGCTCCGGCACCGCGATCCGCCGCACGGCCGGGAAGATCTCGTCCGGCAGGGCGACGTTGTCCTTCTCCGGCTGCTGCCAGGGCGCGTTCGGACCGTAGCGGGCGACGTCGCCGTAACCGATATGCGGCTGGGTCTGGAAGCCGCGCCATTTCCCGCCCGCGATCGCGGTGTTGAACTTCTCCGCCAGCGCGAGGTCGTCGGCGAACCGGGCTTCGGTGGCCGCCGCGAGGGCATTGGCCGAGGCCCGGCCCTGCGCCGCGTACAGCAGGTTGGTGAACTCGGCCCGCCGCAGCGCGTAGAGGTTGGCCGACGCCTTCACCGCGTAGAGCACGAGTTCGTAGTAGGCGTCGCGGTAGGTCTCGGGCAGGCGGGCCGAGATCTTCTCGGCCTTCGCGCTGAGCTGCCGCCATTCCTCGGTGACGACGTCCAGCTCGCGGTAGTTCACGAGACTGAACGGCGTCGCCTGATCGTCGTACACGATCGGCGTTCCCGGGGTGATCCGGCGGTTGAGCAGCTCGGGTTTGCGACGGGACTGCAACCGCCCGTAGGTGTGCAGGACCTCGGCGATCGCCGCCGCCGTGCCCCGGCCGAAGTTCGTCTCGGCGAAGCCACGCTCCCAAGTGGACAGTCGCTCGAGCGGCCAGGCCGAGGGATCCCAGGCGTAGTCGAGGAAGAACTGCAGCGGTAGCTCGTTGCCCTTCATGTCCCCGGCGTTGACCACCCACAGCCGGTCGGTCCCGTAGGCGACGGCCTGGTGCAGCTGCTCCCAGACGTTCGGCAGCAGGTTCGTGTCGACCCACTTGTAGTTGCGGCCGCCGCCGACGTAGTCGAAGTGGTAGTAGAGACCGTATCCGCCGGGATGCCGCGGCAGCGCCGGGTCGGGGTGCTTGCGGATGTTGCCCCAGTTGTCGTCGGTGAACACGACGATGACGTCGTCCGGCGGCCGCAGGCCCTTCTCCCAGTACCGCAGGACTTCCTTGTAGAGCGTCCAGACCTGGGGCACCGTCGCCGGGTCACGGCCGGTTTCGCGGGCGAGGATCTCCCGTTCGGCGGCCAGTATCTCCCGCATCAGCTCGATCCCGTCGCCGTCGGGCAGGCTGACGTCGCCGTTGCCGCGCATCCCGAGGGTCACCACGCCTTCGAAGTCCTCGCGGACCATGCGCCGGATCCCGTCGGCCCAATAGGCCTTGACGGCTTCGGCGTTGCGGCGGAAGCTCCACTCCCCCGTGCCGCCGTACGGGTCCTGCCCCGGTGAAGCGTGCCGGTTCCATTCCTCGATCCCGCGCATCATGGGCGCCTCGTGCGAGGTGCCCATGACCACGCCGTACTCCTTGGCCGTGGCGTGGTTGAGCGGATCGTCCTCGGCGAACGCCCGCCCCCACACCGCGGGCCAGAGATAATTCCCCTTGAGCCGCAACAAGGTCTCGAACACCTTCGCGTAGAAGGCGCTGGTGAACCCGTTGGGGAAGCCTGGCGCGTGACCCGGGCCGAAATGGGCCGGGGCCCAGGTGCCGAGCGCGGGGTTCTCGTCGTTGATGAAGAAGCCGCGGTACTTCACATGCGGTGTCCCGAGGCTGAATCGTGTCCCGGACACGAAAAGCTCGTCGGCCGGTGGCACCGGCACGTCGTCCCACCAGTACCAGGGCGACACCCCGATCCGCCGGGACACCTCATAGACGCCGTAGATGACGCCGCGCTGGTCGCTGCCGGTGAGGACCAGCCTGCCGTCGACGACCTGGCTCAGCGAAGTCTCCCACTTCCCCGCGATCCCGGCGACGTCCAGCTTCCGCGCGGCCACGAGGTCGTCGACCAGCGGACTGTGCCCGATCGTGCCGATCAGCACGACCGGCCCGGTCTCCGGTGGCCGGTCGAAGACCAGCTCCGGCCGGATCCCGGTGACCCGTTCGATGTCGTCGCGCAGATCCCCCACCACGCGGCGGACCCCCGGCTGGTCGCCGGAACTCACCACCAGCGTCGCGGCCTTGCCTCGGGCCACCAGCGGGAACCCGCCCTTTTCGGGTGCCGCCTCGGCGACTCCCGGAGTGAACGCGGTACCGGCGCCCAGCACGGCGAGCAATCGCAGGAAATCCCTGCGGTGCACGGCTTGCTCGTCGGACGTCATCTTCGACCTCCTGAAAGTCGGTGTCCAGTGGTGCACCCGCGACCGCTTTCGACCGGCCTCAGCCCTTCACGGCGCCGGTCAGCCCGCCGACGATGCGCCGTTCGGCGAGTACGAAGAACGTGAGCGCGGGGATCATCGACAACGCGGTGAACGCGAGCACGCGCGCGGTGTCCTGGGAGTACTGGGATTGGAACGTCGCCACGCCGAGGGGCAGCGTGAAGTTCGCGGGGTCGTTGAACACCAGCAACGGCAGCAGGTAGAAGTTCCAGCTGGTCACGAACGCGAGCACGGCGACGGTGGTCAGCGCGGGAACGGACAGCGGCAGCAGGATCCGCCAGAAGAAACCGAGCCTGCTCGTGCCGTCAAGGACGGCGGCGTCCTCGATCTCCCCGGGGATCGCCCGCATGAACGGCCGCAGGATGACGATGGTGACCGGCAGCGAGAACGCCGCCTCGGGGATCGCCACACCCCAGAAGCTCTCCAGCATCCCCAGCTGACGCAGCCACAGGTACAGCGGCAGGGTCGCCACCCCGAGCGGGAACAACAGGCCGAGGGTGAACAGCGTGTAGAAACCCTCGCGGCCCTTGAAGTCGTAGCGGGACAGGGCATAGGCGGCCATCGATCCCAAGGCGACGGTCAAGAGCGTGGCGATCACCGCGATCAGCGCGCTGTTGCCCAGGAACGTCCAGAACGCGGAAGAGCCGAGGAGCGACGCGTAGTTGTCCCACACCCACGGGCCGGGCAGGCCGGCGGGAGACGCGTTGATCTGGGCGGTGGTGCGGAATCCGCCCAGTACGACGAACAGCAACGGAACCACGGTGATCCCGAGGACGGCGATCGCGGCGACGTAACCGATCGGCGTCCCGGCGCGGCGCATCAGCTCACCATCCTGGTCAGTGCCCCGTCGGTGTCCCGGCGGAGGGCGAAGCGCTGGTACAGCAGCGCGAACACGAAACAGATCACGAACAGGATCACCGCGACGGCACTGCCGAATCCGAATTCGTACCGTTTGAACCCGTGGTCGACCAGGTAGGTCGCCATGGTGGCCGACGAGTTCGCCGGACCGCCGAGGGTCATGATCCACACCAGGTCGAACAGCTGCAGTGAGCCGATCACCGACAGGAACACCCAGATCCGGATCGTCGGCCCGAGCAGCGGCAGCACCACGTGCCGGGTGGTCTGCCAGGCCGACGCGCCGTCGAGCGCGGCCGCCTCCCGCAGTTCGGCAGGCACACCCTGGAGCCCGGCGAGCAGCAGGATGATGCCGAACCCGATGTACTTCCAGGTGATCACCGCGAACAGGGTGTAGAGCACGATCCCCGGGTCGGCGAGCCAGTGCTGGACCAGGCCGCCGAGACCGATCCCGCGCAACATCCGGTCCACGAAGCCGTCCGGCTGCAACATCAGCAGCCAGATCACCGCGGTGATCGCCTCCGACAGGACGTAGGGCGCGAACACGAGGGCGCGGAGGACCGCGCGGCCGCGCAGCTTGCGGTTGAGCAGCATCGCGAGCCCGATGGACAGCGGCAGCTGGATCACCAGGGACAGGCCCGCGATGATCAGGTTGTGCCCGATGGCGCCCTGGAACACCGAGCCGGACAGGGCGTCGACGTAGTTGTCGAAACCGACGAAGTCGTCCAGCGGGCCGAAGCCGTTCCACTCGTAGAGGCTGTAGAACGCGGCGATCCCGATCGGTACCAGCACGAATCCGGCGAACAGCACGAGCGCCGGCCCCAGCAGGAGCGCCAGTTCCAGCTTCTTGCGCGTCCCCGGCCGCCGGACCCGGGCGGCGGGTGCGGACGGCCGCGCCGCCGCCCGCACCCGCGTGGCCGTCGTCGTCACTTGTCGCCCGCCGCGGCCTTGTTCACCGCTTCGACGATGCCTTCCGGCGTGCCCTGCCCGGCGAAGAAGTCGGCGACGGCGTCGTTGAGCGCGGCCCCCACGGCGGTCGGGAACGCCTTGTCGAAGTACATCTGCAGGTACGGCGCCTTCTGCCCGTAGTCGAAAACGGTCTTGAGCGACTCGGTTTTGAGGGATTTCGCCGCCGACGCGTTCATCGGCAGGCCGGCGCCCTTGGCCGCGAGCTGGTTCTGCACCGGTTCGCTGCCGAGGTACTGCAGGAAGTCCGCGCACGCCTTGACCGCGCGGGTGGTGCAGGAGAAACCGTCGCCGCCGCCGAGTACCGCGGCCGGGTCACCGGCTCCGCCAGGGACCGACGGGAACGGGAACCAGCCCACCTTCGAGTCGAGGTCCTTGTCCTCGGTGAGCGACGACATCGTGCCGGGTTCCCAGTCACCCTGCAGTTCCATCGCCGCCTTGCCGTTGGCCACGAGCCCGGCCGAGCTGCCGGCGCCCTGCTGCGCGGGGGTGCCGGTGAAGCCGGGCTGGAACGGCTGGGTGGCCAGGAAGGCCTGCAGATCTCGTCCGGCCTTGGTCCAGCACGGATCCTCGAGTTTCACCGCCTTGACCGACTGCTTCAGCGTGTCCGCCGAGCAGGCGCGCAGCGCGAAGTAGTTCCAGTAGAACGCGTCCGGCCAGCGGTCCTTGCCCCCGACCGCGATCGGGGTGATACCCGCCTGCTTGAGCTTGGCGACGGCGGCGTTGAACTCGTCCATTGTGGACGGCGGTGACGTGACTCCCGCCTGCGCGAAAAGGTCTTTGCGGTACCAGAAGCCGACGAAGTGCTGCTCCCACGGGACGCCGTACTGCTTGCCGTCGACCTGCCAGCTCTCGGCGAGCTTGCCCACCGAGGAGAGCCAGCCCTTGGTCGCGTCGGTCAGGTCGGCGACCTTGCCCGAGGTGGCCTGTGACGCCAGTTCGCCGCCGCCCCAGGACTGGTAGACGTCCGGTGGCTCGTTCGACTGCAGGGCGAGCGGGACCTTGGTGGTGAACTCCTCGTTCTGCAGCGGCTGCCCTTTGATCGTCACCTCGGGATGCGCCTTCTGGTAGTCGGCGACGACCTGGGCCCAGATGGATTTGATCGGGTCGGTGGTGCCGTTGTGCCACCAGGTGAGGGTGACCGGCCCGCTGGGTTCCGCCGGGCTGTCGGTGCCCCCAGAGCAACCGGTGAGCGCGAGCGAAACGGCCGCCGCGAGCGCGGCGGCGGCGGGGATTCGGCGATTCGAAAACATGGTGAGTCCACTCCTGACGACTTCGGCCGAGTAGGACGGGGCGTGACTGCGCCCGGACTGGCGATGAGTTTGCGCGCCTGAAATTCCTATGTCAATCGTTGTCGATAACGTTTTCCATGGCTAGTCTGAGCCCATGCAGCCCAGTTCGAGGGTCACGATCCGTGACGTCGCGGCTCGTGCCGGCGTCTCCGTGGCCACGGTGTCCAAAGTGATCAACGACCGCTACGGCGTCGCCGCGGCGACCCTGGCGAAGGTCCGCGCGGTGATCGACGAACTCGGCTACGAGGCGAGCCTGGTCGCCCAGAGCCTGCGCAATCACAAGACGAACGTGATCGGGATCCTGGTCGCCGACCTCGAACCGTTCTCCACCGAATTGCTCAAGGGCGCGGCGGACGCCATCCGCGGCACCGGCTACGAACTCGTCGTGTACTCGGCGGGCGGCCGCACCGGTGAACCGTCGGGCTGGGAGAAGCGTTATCTCTCAAGGCTTTCCGGCACGCTGGTCGACGGCGCGGTGCTGGTCACCCCGGTGGCCTCCCTGGAGGCCGTCCCCGGGACCCCGGTGGTCGCCGTCGATCCGCACACCGGCCCGTCCACCGTGCCGACCATCGATTCCGACAACCTCCGGGGCGCGCAACTGGCGACCGAGCATCTACTGGAGCTGGGCCACCGCCGGATCGGTTTCCTCGCCGGACGGCCGGATCTCGAATCGGCCGAACTGCGCAAAACCGGTTATCTGCGGGCGCTCACGGCGGCCGGGGTGCCGATCGACGAGGACCTGATCCGGCTCGGCGCCTACGATCCGGAGGTCTCCGCGCGGTCCGCGCACGAACTGCTGACCAGCGAGGACCGGCCGACGGCGGTGTTCGCCGCCAACGACATCTCGGCTATCGCGACCGTCGGGGCGGCCGAGGAACTGGGGTTGTGCGTACCCGACGACCTTTCGGTGGTCGGTTTCGACAACGTGCCCGAGTCCGCGCTGTGCACCCCGCCGCTGACCACGGTGGACCAGCCCATCCGCGAGATGGGCCACCGCGCCATCACTCTCCTGATCTCCCTGATCGGCGGGGAATCCGTGCAGGAAACCCACATCACTCTTTCCACCGGTCTCGTGGTGCGCCGTTCGACGCGCGCCCTGGACACTTCGACGAAGGGCGGACGGCCTTGACCACGCAGCCCAGCGCGTCACCCCGGCCCTGGCAGGACACCACCGCGGACCCCGCTGATCGCGTCCGCGCGTTGCTGGACCGGATGACCTTACGGGAGAAGCTCGCTCAGCTCTACGGCGTCTGGGTCGGTATCGACTCCGGCGGCGAGATGGCCCCGCACCAGCACGATTTCGCCGAGGCGGCGCTGGATTGGGACGACCTGGTTCGGCACGGTATCGGCCAGCTGACCAGGGTGTACGGCACCCGGCCGGTCGATCCGGTGATCGGTGCGCGCAGCCTGGCCCGCACCCAGCGGGAGATCGTCGGGAGCGGCCGGTTCGGCATTCCGGCGCTGGTCCACGAGGAAACGCTCACCGGTCTCGCCGCCTGGCAGGCGACGGTCTACCCGTCGCCGCTGTGCTGGGGCGCGAGTTTCGATCCGGATCTCGTGCACCGGATGGGGGCGCGGATCGGTGACACGATGCGCCGTCTGGGGGTGCACCAGGCGCTCGCGCCGGTGCTCGACGTCGCGCGTGACCTGCGCTGGGGACGCGTCGAGGAGACCATCGGCGAGGATCCGCATCTGGTCGGCACGATCGGCGCCGCGTATGTGGCGGGACTCGAATCCGCCGGTGTGATCGCGACGCTGAAGCATTTCGCCGGCTACTCGGCTTCACGCGCGGGCCGCAACCTCGCGCCGGTGTCGGTCGGGCCGAGGGAACTGGCCGATGTCCTGCTGCCGCCGTTCGAAATGGCGCTGCGCGCCGGCGCCCGCTCGGTGATGAACGCCTACACCGACAACGACGGCGTCCCGGCCGCCGGGGATCACGCGTTGCTCACCGAGCTGCTGCGCGACACCTACGGTTTCGAGGGGACCGTGGTCGCGGACTACTTCTCCGTGTCGTTCCTGTACAAGCTGCACGGCGTCGCGGCCGACCGTGGTGAGGCCGCCGCGCAGGCGCTGGCCGCCGGGATCGACGTGGAACTGCCCACCGTGGACTGCTACGGCGAGCCACTGCTCGCCGCGGTGGAACAGGGCGCGGTCGACGCCGCCGTCGTCGACCGCGCCCTCGAACGGGTGCTGCGGCAGAAATGCGAACTCGGCCTGCTGGACGAGGACTGGGCGCCGGAGGTACCGGAGGAGATCGACCTCGACGACGCGGAATCCCGTTCACTGGCGAGGGAAATCGCCGAACGCTCGATCGTGCTGCTGCGCAACGACGGCGTTCTGCCGCTGTCCCCCGGCAAGCGGATCGCCGTGGTCGGGCCGCGGGCGCACGAGCCCGGTGCGATGCTCGGCTGCTACTCGTTCCCGATGCATGTCGGCGTGCACCATCCGGAGGTGCCGTTCGGGGTGTCGGTGCCGACCGTGCTCGAAGCCCTCAGCGAGGACCACGAAGCCACCTACGCTCTCGGCTGCCCGGTGGTCGGCGGCGAGGACACCGAGATCGCCGCCGCCGTCTCCGCGGCGAAGGACGCGGAAGTCTGTGTCGCGGTGCTCGGTGATCGCGCCGGCCTGTTCGGCAACGGCACTTCGGGCGAGGGCTGCGACGTCTCGGATCTCAAGCTTCCGGGGCGGCAGGAAGAACTTCTCGAAGCCTTGCTCTCGACCGGGACGCCGGTGGTCTTGGTCCTCCTTTGTGGACGACCGTACGAGCTGTCACGCCAAGCCGACCGGCTCGCCGCGATCGTCTGCGGTTTCTATCCCGGCGAAGAGGGCGCCGTCGCGCTCGCGGATGTCCTCAGTGGACGGATCAACCCGTCCGGCAGGCTCCCGGTCGGGTTTCCCGGTGAGAAGGCCGCCCAGCCGTCGACGTACCTCACGGCGCCGCTCGGGCTGCGCAGCGAGGTCAGCACGGTCGATCCGACGCCGCTGTTCCCGTTCGGGCACGGGCTTTCCTACGCCGACGTCCGCTGGGACGAGGTCACGGTCTCGGATCCGTCGTGGCCGACGGACGGCCGCTGCCGGGTCCGGGTGACGCTCGGCAACGATTCCGACCGGGCCACGACCGAAGTCGTCCAGATCTACCTGCACGATCCGGTGGCCGAGGTGGCCCGTCCGGTCCAGCAGCTGATCGCGGCGAAACGGGTCGACCTGGCGCCCGGTGCGACCGAGGTCGTCGAGATCGGGCTGCATGCCGACCTCACGTCCTACACCGGACGCGCGGGCAAGCGGATCGTCGAACCCGGCGACGTCGAACTCCGGGTCGGGACGTCGAGCGCGCGGATCGTCACGGCCCTCCCCTGCACGCTGACCGGTCCGCGCCGCGAGGTCGGCTTCGACCGGGTACTCACCCCGGATTTCGCATGAGACGCAACTGGCTCGTCAGCCTGCTCGCGGTACTGGCCGTGGTGACCGCCAGTGCCCCCGCGTCCGGCCGGCAGACCCAGGAGATCGGCCGGCATTGGGTGCACACCTGGACCGCGATGCCGCAGCTCACCGAACCCGGCAACATGCCGCCCGCGGAGTTCATCCGGAACGGTGTCGTACTGCCGGACACGACCCTTCGGCAGACCGTGCGCTTCTCGGTGGGCGGTGACCGGATCCGGTTGCGCTTCTCCAACGCGTTCGGGGGCGCGCCGTTGCCGATCACGTCGGTGTCGGTCGCGGTTCCGCTCGGTGGGAAGGCGGGTGTCGCCGGGATCGAGCCGGGCAGCGCGCGGCCGGTGACCTTCCGGGGCAAGCCCGGCGCCGTCGTCCCGTCCGGTGCTTTGGTCGTCTCCGATCCGCTGGACTTCTCCGTCCGCGCTCAGGAGAACGTGACGGTGACGGCCTACTTCGCCACCGGGCAGGCGTCGACCGCGATCACGTCGCACCCGGGTTCCCGCACGACTTCGCACCTGGTCGTGGGTGACCACGTCTCGGACGCGACGCTCACCGGCTCGACACCGGTCGACCATTGGTACTTCCTCAGCGGCGCCGAGGTGTTCGGTCCGAAGAGGACGGAGGCCGCGGCCATCGTCGGCGACTCGCTGACCGACGGCAGGGGTTCGACCACCAACGGGAACGACCGCTGGCCGGACCGGCTGGGGCTGCCCGGCGTCGCGGTGCTGAACCAGGCCGCCGGTGGCAACCGCGTGCTCGCGGACGGCCTCGGCCCGAATCTGCTGTCGCGATTGGACCGGGATGTCCTGGCACAGAGCGGGGTTTCGTGGCTGGTGGTGTTCGAGGGTGTCAACGACATCGGCACCGCGGCCGCGACGCCCGAGGCGCAACGGCGGGTCGCCGCCGACCTGATCGACGCCTACGACCAGATCGTGGTCCGGGCGCAGGCGCACGGGATCCGCGTCTACGGCGCCACTTTGACGCCGTTCGGCGGCAACACGGGCTATGACACCCCGGATCGCGAAGCCACGCGGCAGACGGTCAACACCTGGATCCGGACGAGCGGCCGGTTCGACGCCGTACTGGACTTCGACCGGGTCGCCCGTGATCCCCAGGTCCCGTCCCGGCTGCTGCCCGCCTACGACGTCGGCGACCACCTGCACCTGAGCCCGGCCGGATACCGCGCGCTGGCCGACAGTGTCCCGGCGAACCTCTTCAGGCGGTGACCGCGGGGAGGACCACGACGCCGTCGTCGTCGGAGTAGAGCGTGTCGCCGGGCGTGAAGGTCACTCCCCCGAAGCCGACCGGCACGTCGACAGCGCCGGCGCCCGCCTTGGAGCTCTTGCGCGGGTTGGTGCCGAGGGCCTTCACGCCGAGCGGGAGCCGGGCCAGTTCGGCGCTGTCGCGGACGGCGCCGTTGACGACCACGCCCGCCCAGCCGTTGTCGACGGCGGATTTCGCGATCATGTCGCCGGTGAGCGCGCTGTGCAGGGAGCCGCCGCCGTCGACGACCAGGACGCAGCCCTCGCCGGGGGTGGCCAGCAGCTTCTTGACCAGGCCGTTGTCCTCGTGGCAGGAGACGGTCCGGATCGGGCCGGAGAACGTCCGGTGCCCGCCGAACTGGCGGAACTGGGTGTCGCAGACGCGCAGCCGGTCGCCATGTTCGTCGACGAGGTCGGCGGTGGTGAAGGAATCGATCACGGCGACCGAGTGTAGGTGCATCGGGCCGTCCGGTGCCGTGTGCGCGGTCACGTGGCCGTCGGCGGGAACACCGTGTTCAGCACGTGGGTGAGGATTGCGGCGGGGTCTGCCGCCGGGGCGACGGTCTGGCGCAGGGCGAGACCGATGCCCAGGGCGCCCAGCATGACGACCGCCTGGTGCAGCGGCATCGCGGGTTCGAGGCCCAGGCGCTTCGAATGCTCCTCGATCAGGGCGACGACCTCGTCGTCGTGACGCCGCTGGATGGCGGCGATCAGGGCGGCGTTCTCGGGTTGCTGCGCCGTCGCGGCGAGCACTTCCGCCGCGGCCGCGCTCCATTTGGCCGCGTCCTTGTCCGCCACGTCGACCGGCGCCAGTGCTGCGATCACGTCGTCGCGGGTGGCGGCCTGGGCGAGGGCTTCCCGCAGTCCTTGGAGATGGGTTTCGGCGTTGGCTTCGATGATCGCCAGCCACAGCCCTTCCTTGCCGCCGAAGTGTTTGTAGACGGCGCCGCGGGTGTAACCGGCGTCGGCGGCGATCTCTTCGACCGTCGCGGCCAGGAATCCGCGCCGGAGGAACACCTGCCGTCCGGCGTCGAGCAGGTGCTCGTGGGTGCGTCGCTGCTGCTCGGCCCGGGTCAGCCTGGTCATCGTCCGCCAATTCAGTAACAGTACGTTTCTGGAAACACGATGTTACTGTATCGTCGGCCGCATGGACCTCCTGGCCCCCTTGGCCGCGTTTCTCAGCCTGCCGCTCTTCCTGGCCGGATTCGCGTGGTACGCCGCACGTGCGCGCCGGGCAGGGGTCAGCCAGTCCTTGCTGGCGCCGCTCGAGGAGATCTGGGACCCGATCGCGCACAAGACCAACATCGAGATCCAGATCGAGGCCGAGCGGAGTCCCGAGACGCCTTCCCCCGGCGACCCGCCCGAACCGCGGTGGCGAGACGGTCGCGGCGCCTGAGTCACACGGCGATCAGCTGTGCGCGTGCGTTGACGATCAGATCGGCGACTCGCTGGGCGTCGGCGACCTGGTACATCTCCAGTGCCGGCGGCGCCCACGCGCCACGGAGTTCGTTCTCATGAGCTCGCGCCCGGCTCCAGCGGCTTCCGAACACGATCGTGCCGACGCCCGTCTCGTCGGCACGCACTTGAGGTTCCGACGGGAGCCGGTTGAGCCAGACCCACCGGTACTCCGAGCCGTTCAGCCAGTTCGCGGCGAAGACGATCCGCTGATTCGTGACCAGGTACGTCATGACCCCTGCCCGGGAACGCCGGTCGAGCAGTCGCTGGTACAGCACGAAGAAGAAGGCGAGCAGCAGCCCGACGGACATCAGCGCCGACGTGCCGATGTCGAGGAAGATCACCTCCAGGGCGACGACCGCGGGGAAAACCAGGAACGACAACACCATCCCCGTGTGCTCCGGAAACCACTTCTGCCGCTGCTGGGGCGAACCGCTCCACAGCAGGACTTCGCCTTCGTTCAATGGATACTTCTGCATCGAATCTCCCCAAGTCGTCATGGAGAGCACGCGCGGTCCCGCGATCAGGTTGCCTCAGTAGCCGACAGTAAAATGCTTTTCGCGCCGCGGCTGCTCCAGCTCGTCCACGACGGCGATCGCGAGGTCTTCGGCGGAGATCCGGGACGAGCCGTCTGCCGCGGTCAGGATCGTGGTCGTCCCACGGCGATAGGAACCTGTCCGGGGGCCGGGTTCGAGTATCGCGGGCGGGCTCAGGTACACCCAGTCGCCAGGGTGCGCCTCGCATGCCCGCAGCTGCGCAGTGCTGGCCGAGGCGATGGTCCGCCATTCCGGCGGCACGAAGGCCGGGTCGTCGATGACGAGTCCGCCGGAGGGCGAGCGCAGTGGTCCGGCACCACCGATGACCAGGACGCGGGTGCCGCCCGCGGCGTCGAGCAGGGCCGAGATGGTGGCCGCCACGGTGTCTTCCGCGCCGGGAGCGGGTCTCGTGGCGCTGACGATGGCGTCGGTACCGGCGAAGACGCCTTTCATGTGGTCGATGTCGGTGGCGTCGCCGCGCACGACTTCGACGTCCGGATGCGGTGCTTCGGGCGGATCACCGCGGAACACGGCGGTGACGTGGTGGCCTCGGGCGAGGGCCTCGGTGACGACGCGGGAGCCGGCCATGCCCGACGCTCCGACAACGGTGATCTTCATCGGGCGACGGCTTCCTGCTTGGTCTTCGGGGTGACCTGACCCGCCACGATCGAGGCCAGTGCGAGGGCGAAGCCGACGAGCTGGACCGCACCGAGCGACTGGCCCAGCAGTGCGGCACCGAGCAGCGCGGCGACCATCGGCGAGAGCAGGCCGAGGACGGCGACCGAGGTGACCGGCAGCGAGGTGATGCCCCGGAACCACAGGACGTAGGCGAGCAGGCCGCCGATCAGGCCGAGCCAGAGGTACCCGAGTGCCGCGTTCAGGTCGATGGCGGGCGGTGCGCCTTCGAACAGGAAGGTCACCGGCACCAGGAACAGTCCGCCCGCGGTGAGCTGCCAGGAAGCGAACGCCGTCGGGCCGACGTCCGCCGGGCGGCCCCATCGTTTGGTGAGGGTGACACCGAGCGCCATGGTCGCGGCGCCCCCGAGTCCGGCGAGGACGCCGACGACGTCGAAGCCCGCGGCGGGGCCGATCACCACCAGTCCGACGCCCACGATCCCGACGATTCCCCAGGCGAACCGCCACGCGGACGGGCTCTGCCTCAGGACGGCCACCGCGAGGGCCGCGACGAGGAGCGGCTGGGCCGCGCCGAGGGTGGCCGCGACCCCGCCGGGCAGCCGTTCGGCGGCGACGAACAGCAGGGGGAAGAACATCCCGATGTTGAGGACGCCGAGTGCCGCGGCCTTCAGCCACCAGCTGCCGTGCGGGAGGGTTCGGGTGAGGGCCAGCGCGATCAGCCCGGCCGGCAGGGCGCGCATGAGACCGGCGAACAGCGGGTGACCCGGCGGGAGGAGTTCGGTGGTGACCACATAGGTCGTTCCCCAGACCATGGGCGCGAAGGCGGTCATCGCGGTGCCGGTGAGCCCGGCGGCGAGCGGGGAGGTCGTCAGCGTTTTCACGCTTCCCAGCTTCGACCTCGACGATCAATGAGTCCAACACATGTTTGTCACTTGATCCATCGTGATTCAAGATGGGTCCATGGAACTCCAGCAGATGCGGTACGTCGTGGCGGTGGCGGAGACGAACAGTTTCACGCGCGCCGCGGAACGCTGCCTCGTCGTGCAGTCGGCGCTGAGCCATCAGATCGCGCGGCTGGAGCGGGAACTCGGCGCGCGCCTGTTCGAGCGCACGAGCCGTCGGGTGCGGCTCACCGCCGCGGGCGAGGCGTTCCTGCCCGCGGCCCGGCAATGTCTCGACGCCGCCGAGCGGGCGGGCGCGGAGGTCGCCGCGGCCGTCGGTGAGGTCCGGGGTCGGCTCACCGTCGGCATCATCCCGACCGTCGCGGCGGTCGACGTCCCGGCCGCGCTGAAGACGTTCCACCGGCGGTATCCGCACGTGAGGATCGGGCTGCGGGTCGGCGCGAGCGGGGAACTGGTGGAGCAGGTCAAGGACAGCGCGATCGAGGTCGCCTTCCTCGGCCTCCCGCTGTCGGACCGGCCGGACGGCGTCGCCACCTGCGAACTCGGCCGGGACGACCTGGTCGCCGTGGTGGCGCCAGGGCATCCACTCGCCGTCGAGTCCGAAGTGGACTTGAACCGGCTTTCGTCGGAGGTGTTCGTGGACTTCCCGACGAGGTCGGCGGGGCGGGCCCAGACCGATCAGGCCTTCGCCGCCGCGGGACTGACCCGGGAGGTGGCCTTCGAGGTGACGGCCGCCGATTTCATGGCGCGGCTCATCCGTCAGGAACTCGGTGTGGCGATGCTGCCGTCGAAGTATGTGCCGAATCTGACCGGGGTGGTCACCGTGCCGGTGAAGGACGGGCCCGCGCGGATCGAGCACCTCGTCTGGAACCGCTTCACGGTCACCCCCGCGGCGAAAGCCTTCCTGGAGGTGCTGGGTGTCGTGAGTGGTAATGACGGTTAGAACCAACCGTGTCTTAGGTACCTACGTGGGCGCCTGCGGGGCTCGAGTGTGGAGGATTTGGGACGTTGAACGTCCCAAATCCTCCACACTCAGGGATGTACCGAGCTCCGGGACAGGTCCTTGCCCTCTGTTGATCAAGCTACGCGACCGGCGCACCCCGCGCCGATGAAGGAATTGGGACACTCAACGTCCCAATTCCTTCACACCTTGCCCAAGACACCGGCTTCGAGCCGGTCAAGCCTCGTGAGTGGTAATGACGGTTAGAACCGTCATTACCACTCACGAGACCGGAAGCCTCAGTCCTTCTTGATGATCTCGTAGAGGCTCGTCCACGAGCTGCGCCCGTGTCCGGCGGCGATCGCCCGGTCGTAGTGCGACTTGATCGCCTCCGGCAGGACGAGGTCGATCCCCGCGTCCCGGCTCGCCTGCACGATGTGGTCGGCGGTCGCGCCCATCATCGTCACGTTGGCCTCGTCGCCGGGGTGCTCGCCCGCCTCGACCTGCTTGGCGGCGTCCTCCAGGTAGTAGGCCATCATCGCGAAGTTGTCCTTGGCGTACGGGACGAACTTCGCGACCGGCTCCCCCACCGAGCGGACGAGAGCACTCGCGTGCAGGAATACCGAGAGCGACGTCAGGAAGATGTCCAGCTGCGCCTGGTAGAACAGCTGTGCCAGCCGGACGTCCTCGCCGAGGAAGTCCGGCCGCCCGATCAGCGCCAGGGTTTCGCGGTGCTTGTCGAACACCTCCTGCGGGCCGCTGTAGAAGACGTACGCCTCCTCCTTGCCGACCAGCGGCGCGGGCACCATCACGCCACCCGCGATGAACCGCCCGCCACGGGCCTTGACCCAGTCGGCGGCTTCGCGGGTCTTCTCCGGGGTGTCCGAGCTGAGGTTGACGATCACCTTGCCGGCCAACGCGTCCTCGGCCTTGCCCAGGATGTCGTACATCGCCGCGTAGTCGGTGAGGCTGAGCAGTACCAGTTCCGACGCCGACACCGCGTCGGCGGGCGTTTCGGCCCGCACGGCACCGGCCGCGACGACGTCGTCCGCGCGGGCGGCGGTGCGGTTCCAGACGGTCACTCCGTGGCCGTTCTCCAGGAGAACCCGGACCATGGCCTGTCCCATCGGGCCGAGCCCGATCAGTGTGATCATTGTGCTTTCCTTACTTCTTCAGGAGTTCGATGACGCCGATCAGGTCCTCGGCGCCGTGTCCGGCCGCGACCCGCTTGTCCATCAGCGGCTGGAGCGGGGTGAGCAGTTCGGCGCTGATGCCCTGTTCTTCGGCGGCTTTCAGCAGGTTCGGATAGGCCCCGGCCTGCATCGCGATGTTCGAGACGACGCCTGTCACGTAGTCGCCGTCGTCGATCTGCTCGGCCGCGCGGTCCAGGAATCCGCCCATCGCCGCGAGCCAGTCACGAAGGAGCGGAGCGAACTCCCTCGCCTTGACCCCGGCGGAGCCGACGAGGGCGAAGGCCTGGATGACGCCCATGAAGTTGCCGTACATCCCGCTGAGCAGCGCGATGTCGTGCAGGGGCGCCAGGCCGGGGTCGACGCCGAGATACTTGACGCCGCCGAAGGTGTCGAGCGCGCTGCGTGCGTGCCCGAGGACGCTGCCCGAGCCGCTGTAGAAGATGAACGCCGCGGGTGTGCCGATCATCGGCGGGACGGCCATTATCCCGCCGTCCAGGTACTCCGCGCCCAGTTGTCCGGCCCACGCGCTCATCTCGCGCGCCTGGCCCGGGGTGCCGTTGGTCAGGTTGATCAGCTGCCGTCCTTCGAGCCCGGCCGCGACCGGGTCGAGGACCTCGTGCACCGAGTCGTAGTCGAGCAGGCAGGCGATCACGATCTTGTTCGCCGCGAGAGCCTCGGACACGGTCGAAACGACCGAAGCTCCCTTCGCGGCCACGCCCTCGGCACGGCCGGGGGTCCGGTTCCACGCGGTGACCGGATGTCCCGCGGCCAGAAGTGCCTCTACGAGGGCGGTTCCCATCGCGCCCAGCCCCAGTACGGTCACCGGGGTCCTTCCGTGTTCGGTCATGGGTCCACCGTGACGCGGCCCGCGCACGGATCGCTGCGGGTCCGCGCACGGCCGCGCGCACGGACTTGTCGGTGGTCCGCGCTAACGTCGGTTCCGTGCGTTTCGGAGTGCTGGGACCCCTCGCCGTGTGGACGACCGCGGGCGAGCCCGTCGTCGTGCCCGAGGCCAAGGTCCGGCTGCTGCTCGCCTCGCTGCTGAGCAGGGAGGGCCGCGCCGCCTCGGTGTCGTCGCTGGCCGACGACCTGTGGGGCGAGCATCCGCCGGGAAACCCCGGCAACACGTTGCAGACCAAGGTGTCCCAGCTGCGCCGCACCCTGGAACGAGCCGAGCCGGGCGCGCGGGAACTCGTCACCCATCAACCCGCCGGATACGTCCTGGCCGTCGGCGACGGTGAACTGGACGTCCACCGCTTCCGTGCCCTCACCGCCCGCGCCCGCGACGCCGTCGATCCGCGCGCTCGTGCGGCGCTGCTGGCGGACGCGCTGGCCTTGTGGCGAGGTCCCGCGTACGCCGGTTTCGAAAACGAGCCCTTCGCGGTGGCCGCGGCACGACGGCTGGAGGAAGAACGGCTGCTCGCCGAAGAGGAACGCGCCGAAGCCCGGCTGGCGCTCGGCGAACACGACGTTCTCACCGGGGAACTGGCCGCCCTCGTCGCACGGCATCCGCTCCGTGAGCGGCTCCGCGGCCTGCTGATGCGCGCGTTGTACGCCGCCGGGCGGCACACCGAGGCGCTCGAGACCTACACCGCGTTGCGGACCCGTCTGCGGGACGAGTCCGGCCTCGAACCAGGACCGGACCTCGCGGCCCTGCACCAGGCGATCCTCACCAGGAGTCCCGGACTCGAACCCGTCCGTGCCGCCGAGAGGGTGCGCGGGAACCTGCCGGAGTCGCTGACCGAACTGGTCGGCCGGACGACGGCGGTCAAGGAGGTCGGCGCGCTGGTCACCGACACGCGGCTGGTCACCCTCACCGGGCCGGGCGGTGTCGGGAAGACTCGGCTCGCCATCGAGGCCGCGTCGAGGCTCGCGATGGCCGACGGCGTCTGGCTGGTCGAGCTGGCCGGTCTGGACAACGTCGAGTGCCCGACCTGCCCACCGGAGGACCTCGTCGCCGTCGTGCTCACGGCGGCGCTGGAACTGCACGAGGAGGCCACCTCGGGGAAGACACTCTCGCGGTCGCTGGCCGATGCCTTGCGCGACAAGGAGATCCTGCTCGTCCTGGACAACTGCGAGCAGGTCGTCGAGCCCGTCGCTGCGCTGGTGGAGCAGCTGCTGGCGGCGGCGCCCCGCCTGCGAATACTCGCCACCAGCCAGGAACCGCTCGCGCTGCCCGGGGAGACGGTGTGGGCGGTCCCGCCCCTCGATCTGCCCGAGCAGGCCGATTTCGCCGCCGTGCGGGAATCGAGTGCCGTCCGGCTGTTCGTAGCCCGCGCCGGGGCGGCGGCCCCGGGGTTCGCGCTCGACGCGGAGAACGCCGCCGTCGTCGCCCGGATCTGCCGCACGCTCGACGGGATCCCGCTAGCGCTCGAACTCGCCGCGACCCGGGTCCGGACCCTCGGCGTGCACGAACTCCTCGCCCGCCTCGACGACCGGTTCGGCCTGCTGTCCTCGGGCAGGCGAGGCGGGCCGCGCCGTCAGCAGACTCTCCGCGCGATGATCGACTGGAGCTGGAGCCTGCTGAGCGAGCCGGAGCGGATCGTGCTGCGCCGGCTCGCCGTCCACGCCGAAGGCTGCGGTCTCGACGCCGCCGAGACGGTCTGTGCCGGTGGTGAAATAGCCCCCAGTGACGTCCTCGACCTGCTGTCCCGGCTCGTCGACCGGTCGCTGGTGGTCAGCAGGCCGGGCAGGAACGGCGAACCGCGGTTCCGGCTGCTGGAGTCGATCTCGGCGTACGCCTGGGAACACGCCGAGCAGGCGGGCGAACCCGACGAGCTGGCCCTGCGGCACGCCCGTTTCCACGTCGAGCTGGCCGAACGCGGCGACGCGGGGCTGCGCGGCAAGGAGCAGCGGCGCTGGCTCGACAGGTTCGACGCAGAGGGCGCCAACACCCGGCGCGCGCTGGAAACCCTGCTGCGGCAAGGCGAACACCGGCTCGCACTGCGGCTGGTGAACGCGACGACCTGGTTCTGGTACCTCCGAGGGCGGCTCACGGAGGCGCGGCGATCCTTGAACCTGGTACTCGACACGGGCGTCGAGACCGGTGACGAACGCGCGCAGGCACTGAGCTGGTGCGCCGGGATCGCGATTCTCGACGGCACCTGCACCGAGGACGCGGCGGAGGAAGCCGTGTGGGGCATCGCCGATCCCGTCGCGCGGGCCCGGACGCTGTGGTTCCTCGGCTACGCCTGGTCCACCGTCGGCGATCTGTGCCGGGCGGAGAAACTCACGCTCGGCGCGCTGGAGACGGCCCGAGAGGTCGGCGACGACTGGAGCGCGGCGGCCGCGCTGAGCGACAGGGCGAGCCATCTGATCGCGGGAGGCGACCTCACCGGCGGAGGCCGGATCGCCGCGCAGAGCGCCGGGATCTTCGACGATCTGGGTGAACGCTGGGGCTGGCTGCAGGCGTCGTTCGTCATCGGCATGCTCGCCGCGATCGCCGGGGACTACGACCACGCCGCGCGTGTCCACCGGGAAAGCCTTCGCCGCGCGCAGGAACTGGAGTTGTGGCCGGAGGTCGCCTACAAGCTGTCCTGGCTCGGCCGGACGGCGCTGCTCACCGGCGACTTCGAGGGTGCGAAGGAGTTCCACCAGCGAGCCAAGGACTTGGCCGTCGAGCACAGCTTCAAACCCGGCGAGGTCTACGCCGAAACCGGGCTCGCGCTCGGCGCCAGACGTCAGGGACTGTTCGACGAGGCCGAGCAGCGGCTGTTGTCCATTCTGGACTGGCATCGCCGGGTGGACTCCGAAGCGGGCAGCACCCTGGTGCTGGCCGAACTCGGTTTCATCGCCGAGCAGCGCGGCGACGCGGCGCGCGCGAAACGGCTCCAGCTGGACGGTCTCGCGATCGCCCGCCACAGTGAGGATCCCCGCGCGATCGCGCTCGGTCTGGAAGGCCTGGCCGGGGCGGAGGCGGCCGCGGGCGAGTACCGGCTGGCCGCGAGACTCCTGGGCGCCGCCTCGGCTGCCCGGGAATCCGTGGGCGCTCCCCTGGCGAAAGGCGAACGGGGCGACGTCGACCGGATCTCCGATGTCGTCAGCGCGGCCCTCGGAGAAAACGCATTCTCGGAGGAGAGAGCGAAGGGAGCAACAGCGACAGTCGACGAATTGGTGACTGACAGTCAGTAAGCGGGCACTGAGTCACCACAATGGACCAAGCCTTACTTCACGTCGGCAACAAACGGTGATTTCTTTCTGTCGCCGAACCGCCCTGACCGGTAGCGTGCGTATCCATGCGGGTGAGGTGGGGGGCTCCCGGCGGGCCCAGGGTGACAATGCCATGGCGAGCGGCTCCGCGGGCGGCGTTGACCAGCCCGCTGACTTTGATCATCGCCGCGGTGACCGCGTTACTGGCTTGTTTCCTGGGCACCGCGGCCGTGCTGCAGGCCTCCGCGGCGGGTGGCGCGGCCGTCACATACCAGTCCGGGATCGCCTGCCCGGACAGCTACGGCCCGGTCTTCAGCAAGGGGAACGTTCCCGTCGGTGCCGCTCCCGAAGTGATCGCCGCCGTCCAGCGGCATGCCCCGGCACACGGTTTCGGCGCTCCGGTCACTTCGCGCTATACGCATCTGATCCGCGGCACCGAATTCAACGGTGACCCGAATTACAAGGTCACCCTGGGTTATCGGGACCGGGCCGGATTGGACCACCTGGATCTGGCGGGCGGATCGCGTGACCCGGGGCTGTGGCTCGGCACCGTCGTCGCCGGCGCGCAGGGGATCGGCGTCGGCACCACGCCGAAGTTCCAGGGCACCGCGCTTCCCCCGGTGACCGGGCTGTACCGCGACCTGCCCGATCCGGCGCCGCGCTGGTGGTGCTCACAACAGCGGAACGCCGTGGTCGACCGCCTCGCCAACGACCCCGTCGACTCGGTCATGTTCGCCACCGACGCCAAGACCTTCGACGACGCCGTCCGCACCGTGGGCCTGCCCGTGATCAAGACGCTGTACCTGTCGTTCTACGAGACGCCGCCGAAGACACTCAGCGAAGCCGAAGACCTGCTCGAACGGTCCAAGGCGCTGATCGCCGACGTGCAGGCGGATCTCGGTGCCCGCGGTCTGGGCGACGCGATCGTCGGCTCGCTGCCATTCGAGCGGTCCGTGGTGATCAGCAATCAGGCCGAGTCGAACGTCCTCGTCTCGATCCTGCCGCTCGCGGCGATCAGCGTCCTGGTCGGCTGCGCCGGGATCGGCACGGTCGCACTGCAATGGCATCAGCGTCGTCACGCGCAGCTCAGGCTTCTCTCGGCCCGGGGCAGCGGACCGGTGGCGCTGGGCCTGCTCGCGGTCGCCGAACTCGGGCTGCCGATCGTCGCCGGCGGGGTGGCAGGGGCGGTGCTCGCGTGGCTGCTCCTCGGCGTTTACGGGCCACCGGGCGAACCGGACGGTGGCGCGCAGCTGGTGGGCTCGCTCGTCGCGACGGTGATCCTGCTCGCCTCGCTCGCGCTGCTGGCCGGGGTGATCGCCGTCCGCACACACCGGGAGTTCGAACTGGGCCGGGTCCGGTCCGGGCGCCGCAAGGGAGTCAGGCTCCTGGCGATCTTCCCGTGGGAACTGCTCACCGCCGGGATGGCGTTGCTCGGCTGGGACCGGCTCGTCGACTACGGCAACGGGTCCCGGATCGGCAATCCGCTCCCCCAGGTCGATCCGCTCGCCCTCACCTACCCGGTGTTCGTCGTGCTCACCGTCGGCCTCCTGGCCGCCAGGCTGGCGTGGCTCGCGCTGCACGCCTCGCATCGCGCGCGGCTGTGGTCGCGGCCGGCGTTGCAACTGGCGATCCGGCGGCTCGCCAGCGCCCGTGCGCCGGTCACCGGCGTGCTCGTGATCGGGACGCTGGCCATCGGCACGCTGGCGACCGGGATCGGTATCGCCCGCGGGCAGGAGGAGGCGCTGCACACCAAGTCGGCGATCTTCGTCGGCGCGGAAACCCGGGTGGACACCGAAAGTGTCATCGGCACCGGCAAGACACCGCTGCCGCCGGAGATCAGCGGCACCAGCACGGTGGTCGGCGAACTGACCGGCACGGGCAGTGTCGTGCTGGTCGTGGATCCGCGGACCTTCCGGCAGGGTGCGGCGCTCGGTCCGCTCTCCGGTGACGAGGTCGACAGGCTCCTTGGCCTGCTGTCGGCTCCGGGCACCGGGGTCGCGGCGATCCGGATCGGCGAAGGCGCCGCCCGGAATGCGGCGCTCCCGGCCGGGCTCGGCGACGCCAGGACGGTCGGCGAGCTGCCGATGTTCCCGATCATCGGCACCAAGGCCGGGTACGTGATCTCGCGGGAGTCGCTCAGCGCGGCGCAGTTGAGCGCGGTGCCGAAGTGGAGCCTGCTGTCCGGTTCGCCGGTGGCGCGTTTGACCGAGGCGCTGACCGCCGCCGGGATCACGCAGCCCAACCGCATCACGCGCGAGTCCGCCCTCGACGCCCTCCCGTTCTACGTCGTCTCGTGGACGTTCTCGTTCATGGCCTTGCTCGGCGCCGTACTCGGGGTGGTGGCGGTCCTGTCGTTGCTGGTCGCGGTCGAAGTCCGCCGACGCCAGAACGCCCTCGCCGGGGCGCTGGTGCTGCGGATGGGGATGCGGCCGCGTGCCCTGCTGGCGAGTCATCTGATGGAACTGGGCGCGCTCAGCGGGCTAGCCGTCGTCATCGGCGTGGCGTGCGGTGTCTCGGTCGCGGGTCTTTCGGTGCCGCGTTTCGATCCCGCGACGTTCCTCGCGCCGCGGTCGGCGCTGCCCAATCCGACCCCGTTCGCCCTGACCGTGCTGGCCGTCGGTGTGCTCGTGGTGGCGCTGGCCGGCTGGATCGCGATGCGCTCGGTGCGCACCGCCCGGACCGCGGAGCTGATCCGTGCCTGAGAAACCGATCTTCCGGCTGAGCGGGATCGGCGTCGACTACCAGACGCCGGCGGGCACCGTCACCGGTGTCGACGACGTGACCATCGACATCCCCGCGCGCGGCATCACCGTGCTGGCGGGGCCGTCCGGCTCGGGGAAGTCCACGCTGCTGCGCACCCTCGGCCTGTTCGAGCAGCCCGCGCGGGGCACGATCTCCTTCCAGGGAACCGAAACCGGCAAGCTGCGCCACCGCGACCGGCGGGTGCTGCGGCGGGATCACCTCGGCCTGGTGTTCCAGAACCCGACCGACAACCTGCTCGCGTATCTGAGCGTCGCCGACAATCTCCGCGCGGCCGCGGAATCGGCAGGGACGGAATGCCTGCCGGACGACATCCTCGATCAGCTGGGACTGGGCGGGACGGGCGGCTGGCGGATCTCGGCGCTGTCGGGCGGCCAGCAGCAGCGGCTCGCGTTCGGCTGCACGCTGGCCAGGCGGTCGACCGTCGTCCTCGCCGACGAGCCGACGTCCCAGCTGGACGAGGGGTCGGCGGATCTGGTGCTCGACACGCTGAAATACCTGGCGGATCAGGATTTCGCCGTCATCGTCGCCTCGCACGACGACCGGCTCATCGAACTCGGCAGCCGGGTCGCACGAATGCACAAGGGCAATCTGGTGGACGTCGAAGAACGGGAGGTAGTGCCGTGATGGCGGAACCCGCCCTCGAGGCCGTCGGGTTGCGGCGCCGGTTCCCGCATCCCAGCGGGGACGTCGAAGTCCTGCGCGGACTCGAACTGAGCGTGGCCCCTGGCGAGCTGATCACCGTCTCGGGCCGGTCCGGATCCGGCAAGAGCGCGCTGCTGGCCCTGCTGTGCGGCTTCGACTCGCCCGATTCCGGCAGTGTCCTGCTGGACGGCGTCCCGATAGCGGGCGCGCCGCCATGGCACACCTGCGCCGTACTGCCCCAGGCACTCGGGCTCGCCAACGAACTGACCATCGCGGAGAACGTCGCGCTGCCGCTGCGGCTCCGGTCCGATATCCCCAAGCCCAGTGCGAAGGCGATCCACACGAGGGTTTCGGAGCTGCTGGAGGAACTCGGGATCGGTGATCTCGGCGACCGCTATCCGCTCGAAGTCTCGTTCGGGCAGCAGCAGCGGGTCGCGCTCGCCAGGGCGGTGAGCGGGCGGCCGCGGGTGTTGCTGACCGACGAGCCGACGGCGCACCTGGACGCGGGGAGCACCCCGCGGGTGCTCCGGCTGCTGCGGCGCTGCGCCGAGGAGGGCGCGGCGGTCATCGTGGCGACGCACGACGACGACGTGCACGCCATCGCGGACCGGCGGGTGCGCCTGCTGGACGGTGTCCTCTCGTAACGTCTCGTGAGTGGTAATGACGGTTCTAACCGTCATTACCACTCACGAGACCGAGCACCTCAGGGAGCGACCGGCCCCACCTTGCCGTAGAGATCGTTCCCCGCCCAGTTCACGATGTCGTGCGAAGGCCGCGACGGCGGGACAGGCACGAAGTTCGCCGCGTCGTCGACGCTTCCGGTGCCGTCGTACTTGGCCTGCAGCGGGTACGGGAACACCGGCCGGGTGCGGAAGACCTTGCCGTCGGCGTCGCGGCCGGTGGCGATCGTCCGGTCCGGCGCCACGCCGCGCTCGACCCAGGAGACCAGTTCCTTCAGCGGGTCGTACTCGGTCAGCTTGTCGCCGGTCGCGCAGTGGTAGAGGCCGGGCACCATGAACAGCCGCGCCCAATTACTCGTCGCGGCGAGACCGCCGTTGGCACGCGCGAGACGCTGGTAGTAGTCGACGCTTCCGGCCGCCGGGATCGCCTGATCCGCCCAGCCGTGCCAGATCACGAGTTTCCCGCCGGAACGCCGGAATTCGCCGAGGTCCGGCGACATCGCGTTGGAGCGAACGCCTTCCGGGGTCAGCCGGTCGAATTCGCGGGCGGTGAAGGCGAACTTCTCGACCGACGAATGCGGCGTCCCGATCGGGTAGGCCATGTACTTCAGGTAGTTGTCGGCGAGTGCCTGCGCGACGGGGACGCCGCCGAACTCCGGTGCGGGGATGATCCAGCCGTACCAGGAGAGTTCGGAGCCGACCGTCTGGCCGCCGGGGTACAGCTTGCGGCCGTGTTCGTCGGCCGGCGGCGCGTAGATCTTCTTCGTCGCCTCGACCTGGGCCGGGGTGAGGCAGCCCGCGTTGTCGGTGCCCGGCGGGCAGGCGATCGTGGCCGGGTCGAAGCGGCAGGTCCGCGGGTCGTCGATGGCGCCGTCGGTGAGTCCGTCGGACCTGTCGCAAGAGGACAGTGCGGCGGTGTGCAGCGCCGGGAGCTTGTCGGCGGTCAGGATCGGCTTGCCGTCGGCGCCGGTGTTCACCCTGGCCAGCCAGGTCTGGTAGACGCCGAGCAGCGGGCCCCAGTATCCGGCGGGTGCGCCGGCGACGATGCCGTCGAAGTCGTGCGGGTAGCGCTGCGCCAGCAGCAGTGCTTCGCGGCCGCCGTCGGAGCAGCCGCTGAAGTAGGACTTCTTCGGCGGGGCGCCGTAGAACGCCGCGATCACGCGTTTGGACGCCTTCGAGACCACGTGCGGCGCGCGGAACGCGAAGTCGTCGCGGGCGGCCTGGTCGTTCTCGGCCCACTTGCCATCGTCGAACACCGACGGGGTCTTGCCGACGTGGCCGTCGTCGGTGGCCGCGACCGCGACGTCGCCACCGTGCGGGAGGCCGCAGTCGGCGAACGGCGGGGTGTTGACCATGCCGCAGAAGCCGCCGCAGCCGAACTGCAGATAGCGGCCGGCGTAGGTCTTGGTCGGTAGCCGCAGCTGGAACCGCACCGCCGGTTCGACATGGCCGCGGACGTCGCAGTTCTCCGGTTCGGTCGCCGTCGCCGGTACCACGGTCGCGGTCTCGACGTGCGTGACCGCGCCGGGAAGATCGTAGGTCCGCACCAGGTCGGCGCAGGTGCGCACCGGGCGGAACGTCGTTTCGCCGGCGGTGGCCGCCGGAGCCGTGAGTATCGAGCCTGCCGTGATGAGCGCTGCCACGCCGAGCATGGACAACCGCCGCATTTCCCCACCCCAGTTTCCCGGATCGGCTTCAGTTGCCCATTCACCCTGGCCCGGCCCCGGCGGGTTGTCCACCAGGTTTCGCCGACCTCGGAGGTTGTCCAGTTCGGGTCAGGTTTGTCCGGGTGTCTTGACATCGATGTCACACCCGAGTTTTTCTCTCTGGGCGCCACCGGTCCCCCACCTGTGCGGCGCCCCGCATGCCCCCGCGAGAAAGCATTGGTGCAACGATGCCCCGAAGCGTCAGACCTTGGGTCTGCAGCCTTCTGAGTGCCACGGTCGTGGCGTCCGGGCTGGTCGCCCTCCCCGTGACCGCCGCGGCCGAGGAGATCCCACCGGACTTCTACTCCTCCTTCGAACCGGGTGAACCGCAGCCGACGTGGAGCGACACCGTCGACGTCGATCCATCGGGCAAGCCGAAGGCGTTCGGCGTCGACGGCGCGAACGCCACCACCATCCCCGGTGACATCCGCGGCAAGGTGACCGAGACGTCGGCCAACAGCGAGAACACCCCGAACGAAGGCGTGTCGAACCTGGTGGACGGTTCGACCGACACCAAATGGCTGGCCTGGACCCCGACCGGCTGGGCGCAGATCGCGCTGTCGGAGCCGACGTCGATCACGCGGTACGCGTTGTCGTCGGCGAACGACTTCGACAACCGCAACCCGCAGGACTGGACGCTGAAGGGTTCCGCCGACGGCCAGACCTGGACGGATCTGGACAAGCAGACGGGGCAGAAGTTCAGCGAGCCGTTCCAGACGAAGGAGTACCGCCTCGCGGCCGCGAGTGCCGCGTACAAGTACTTCCGGCTCGACGTCACCAAGAACAACGGCGGCCCGATCATGCAGCTTTCGGAGCTGCTGCTGGCGAACGACGACCCGGCACCGCCGGCGCTGCCGAACATGCGCAGCTTCGCCGACAGCGGTCCGGGCAGCGGGTACACCAGCAAGAACCGGGTCGGGTTCACCGGTCTGCGCGCGTTCCGTTACTCCGGCAGCCACAAGGCGCAGGGGCACGGCTGGTCGTACAACAAGATCTTCGACGTCGACATCCCGGTGGCCGCGACCTCGGAGCTGTCGTACAAGGTGCAGCCGGAGTTCATCCGCGGTGACCTGAAGTACCCGAGCACGAACGTCGCGGTGGACCTGGCGTTCACCGACGGCACGTACCTGAGCCAGCTCGGCGCTGTCGACCAGTACGGCTTCGGGCTTTCGCCGCAGGGTCAGGGCGCGAGCAAGGTGCTCTACACCAACCAGTGGAACCTGGTGCGCTCGCAGATCGGCGTGGTCGCGAAGGGCAAGACGATCGACCGGATCCTCGTCGGCTACGACAACGCGGACGGCCCGGGTTCGTTGCAGGGCTGGCTGGACGACATCAAGGTCTCGGCGACACCGACACCGCCGGCGAGCCTGCGCCCGTCCGACAACGTGCTGACCACGCGCGGTTCGCTGTCGAACGGCTCGTTCTCGCGGGGTAACAACATGCCCGCGACCGCGGTGCCGCACGGGTTCAACTTCTGGATCCCCACGACCGACGCGGGCACGTTGAGCTGGATGTACTCCTACCACTCGCGCAACAACGAGCAGAACCTCCCGGCGCTGCAGGCGTTCTCCGCGAGCCACGCGCCGAGCCCGTGGATGGCCGACCGGCAGACCTTCCAGTTCCTGCCCTCGACCGCGGCGGGTGTGCCGAATCCCGACCGTGAAGCACGGAAACTGCCGTTCAAGCACTCGAACGAGACGGCGCGGGCGCACTACTACGGTGTCGACTTCGAGAACGGGATCAAGACGGAGGTCGCGCCGACCGATCACGCGGCGCTGTACCGGTTCAAGTTCCCCGGAGCGGACTCGAACCTGATCTTCGACAACGTCAACAACAACGGCGGGCTCACCCTCGACCCCGCTGGCCGGTCCATCACCGGCTACAGCGACGTCAAGAGCGGGCTGTCGGCCGGTGCGACCCGGATGTTCGTCTACGCCACGTTCGACAAGCCGGTGACCGCCGGTTCGAAGCTGTCGACCGGTTCCGGTGACCAGAAGCGGGACAACGTCCTCGGCTACCTGAAGTTCGACGCGGGTACCGACAAGACGGTGAACATGCGGATCGCGACCTCGCTGATCAGCGTCGATCAGGCGAAGAAGAACATGGAGCAGGAGCTCGCCCCGAACGCGACGCTCGAATCGGTCGCCGACACCGCGCAGAAGGCGTGGGACGAGAAGCTCAAGGTCATCGAGGTCGAAGGCGCGTCGAAGGACCAGCTGATCACGCTGTACTCCAACCTGTACCGGCTCTTCCTGTACCCGAACTCGGGTTTCGAGAACGTCGGGACGGTCGAAAAGCCGGTGAAGAAGTACGCGAGCCCGGTGTCGCCGAAGACCGGCCAGGACACCCCGACCCAGACCGGCGCGAAACTGGTCGACGGCGAGTTCTTCGTCAACAACGGGTTCTGGGACACCTATCGCACGGTGTGGTCGGCGTACTCGCTGCTCAGCCCGGACACCACCGGAAAGCTGGTCGACGGTTTCGTGCAGCAGTACCGTGACGGCGGCTGGATCTCGCGCTGGTCCTCCCCCGGTTACGCGGATCTGATGACCGGAACCAGTTCGGACGCCGCGTTCGCCGACGCCTATCTCAAGGGGGTCAAGGGATTCGACGTCCAGTCGGCCTACGACTCGGCGATCAAGAACGCCACGGTGACCCCGCCCAACGGCGCTGTCGGCCGGAAGGGCATCGACGAGGGCACCTTCCTCGGGTACGCGCCGAACACCGCGGATCACGGGTTCTCGTGGGCGATCGAGGGCTACGTCAACGACAACGCCATCGCGAACATGTCGAAGAAGCTCTACGACGAGGCTCCGGCGAACGATCCGCGCAAGCAGGAGTACCTGGACAACTACGGGTACTTCACCGAGCGGGCGACGCAGTACGTGAACGTGTTCGACCCGAGTGTCGGCTTCTTCCAGGGTAGGGACGCGGCGGGCAAGTTCACCCGGAGCAAGGAGCAGTTCGACCCGGAGGTCTGGGGTATCGACTACACCGAGACCAACGCGTGGGGCATGCGGTTCTCCGTCCCACAGGACGGTCAGGGCCTGGCGAACCTCTTTGGTGGCAAGGCGGGGCTGGCGTCCAAATTGGACGAATTCTTCGCGACGCCTGAGACAGGGCTGAAGTTCGGCAGCTACGGCGGGATCATCCACGAGATGACCGAGGCGCGGGACGTGCGGATGGGCATGTACGCGCACTCGAACCAGGCCGCACACCACACGCTCTACATGTACGACTACGCGGGTCAGCCGTCGAAGACGCAGGCGAAGGTCCGTGAGGCGCTGTCCCGGCTGTACGTCGGCAGTGAGCTGGGCCAGGGCTACGGCGGTGACGAGGACAACGGCGAGCAGTCGGCGTGGTGGCTGTTCGGCATGCTGGGCTTCTACCCGCTGCAGGTCGGCAGCTCGGACTACGCGATCGGCTCGCCGCTGTTCACCAAGGCGACCGTGAATCTGCCCGGCGGCAAGAAGATCGTGGTCAACGCGCCGAAGAACAGCGCGAAGAACGTCTACGTGCAGGGCCTGAAGGTGAACGGCAAGGCGCAGACCTCGACGTCGCTGGCGCATGCGGCGATCGCCAATGGCGGAACGCTCGACTTCGACATGGGTCCGAACCCGTCGTCGTGGGGTACCGGTCCGGACGACGCGCCGAAGTCGATCACCAAGGGCGACGCGGTGCCGACGCCGGTGCACGATCTGACCAAGCCGGTCTCCGGTGCGGACGCGGCGTTCTTCGACAACACGTCGCGGACCGAGGCGAAGGTCACGGCGCCGATCCAGTACCAGGTGCCTTCGGCGAAGGAGGCGGGTTCCTACTACACGCTGACTTCCGGGAAGGGCGCGGGCGACGCGAAGAGCTGGGTGCTGAAGGGTTCCTACGACGGGAAGACGTGGGCGGTCGCGGATCAGCGGACCGATCAGAAGTTCGCGTGGCGGCAGCAGACGAGGGCGTTCAAGATCGCGAATCCGGCGCATTTCGCCTACTACCGGCTCGAGGTCACCGCGACCACGGGCGGGGAGGCGTCACTGGCGGAGTTCGAGGTGCTGGGCAAGCCCGACGCGGCGTGCACGCAGACCGTCACCGGCGAGCGCAAGGGCCCGCTGACCGTACAGAGCGGGGTGACCTGTGTGGACGGTGCGACGGTGTCGGGTCCGGTGTCGGTGGCGCCGGGCGCGAGCCTGATCGTGCGCGGCGGGTCGATCTCCGGGCCGCTGACCGCGAACGGTGCGGCGCAGGTCGTGCTGGACCGGACGAAGGTGGGCGGCCCGGTGGCGATCACCGGCGCGACCGGGCCGGTGTCGATCGAGCTGACCGAGATCGGCGGGCCGGTGGCGTTGACGGGCAACAAGGGGCCGGTGCTGACCTCCAGCACGATCGGCGGACCTCTGGCGTGCGCGGCCAACTCCCCCGCCCCGACGGATTACGACCTGCTGAACACCGTCCGCGGCCCGGCCGCCGGGCAGTGTGCGAGCCTGTAGTCCTCCGGTAGGGGCTGAAGGGCCCTTTCCCCGCATCGCATGCGAGGAAAGGGCCTTTCACCGCATGTGATGCGGGGAAAGCGTCCTTCAGCCCCCGCCCGCTATTCGGGACGGCGGCCGCGAAGGATGCCGACTCCGACCAGCGTGGCGGACAGCAGGGTGAGGGCGAGACCGGCGTAGGTGATCGCCTCCTGGAAGTCGGCCGATTCCCGCGCGCCCGTCAGCGCGCCGGGGAACACCAGCGCCAGGATCGTGCCGCTCAGCGCGAGGCCGATCCCGGTGGCGACTTCGCCGGCGGTGTCGGCGAGCGCGGCCCCGATGGTGGTCCGGTTCGAGGGCAGTCCCCGCATGACATTGGTGCCCGCGACGACGCCGACCACGCGCATCCCCGCCGCGACGAGGGCGAGCGCGACGGCGATCCAGACGTAGCCGAGCCTGCCGAACGCGGTGTAGACGGCGAGTCCGCACACGACCGCTACAGCGCCGAGCCAGGCGGCCTTGGTGAGCCCGGCGCGGGTGATCAGCGGGGTGATGAGGGCGCCACCGGCGATGAGGACGACGACCTGGGGCAGCATCCCGAGCGCCGCTCGCGCGGGCGCCCAGCCGAGGCCGAACTGCAGGTGCAGCGTCACGAGGTAGCTCAGCCCGGCGGTCGCCGATCCGGCGGCGGCCTTCAGCGCCAGCCCGCTGGACACGAGCGGTTCGGCGATGAGTTTCAGGTCGATCAGGGGGTTCCGCGCGGTCTTTTCGCGGAGGACGAAGCAGGTTCCGGCGAGGAGCGCGGCCGCGGTGGTGCCCCAGGGCAGTGCCGACGCGATGCCCGCTTCGACGAACTGCGTGGGGGCGAGCAGCGTCAGGACGATCGTCGCGGTTCCCAGGAGTGCGCCCGCGACGTCGATCGGGTCGCGGTGCAGGTCGGCGGGGTGGTCGTCGGTGGGAATGCCCGCTCGGATGCCGAGGAACGCCAACGCCGCGACCGGCACGTTGATCAGCAGCAGCGCTTGCCACGGCGCGAAGCCGAGCACGAGTCCGCCGGTGGTGGGGCCGACGGCGAGACCGACCAGGCCCACGGTCGAGATCAGTGTGGTCGCGCGTACGCGGAGGCCGTCCTCGTCGAACAGCCGGAACGCGAGCGCGAGCGACCCGGGTGTCGTCATCGCGGCCGCGACCCCCATGAGGGCCCGGACGGCGATGAGCTGCCATGCGGCGGTGACGGCCATCGTGGCGAGGCTCGCGACGCCGAGCAGCACGAGTCCGGTGAGCATGACCTTGCGCCTGCCCAGCCTGTCGGCCACCGCTCCGGCGGCGGGCATCAATCCGCCGAACACGACGGAATACGCCCCGGTCACCCATTGCAGGGTGGTCGTCGAGGCGGAGAGCTCGCGGCCGATGGTCGGCAACGCGACGGTGAGGATCGAGTTGTCGAGCATCTCGAACAGGAACACGGCCGAGAGCCCGGTCAGGGCGGGCCACGCCTCGGTCAGGGATCGGGGATGAACACGGGTACGCAACGGCACAACTCCTTCGCGAAGAAGGAGTGACGGTTCAGGCGAGACCGTGTGTACGCGTGCTGTCCGGAGAGCACGTTTCTACCCCGATACCCGAGATCTTAGCCCACTCGTGAGTGGTAATGACGGTTAGAACCGTCATTACCACTCACGAGGGCCACCTGCATCACGTCACGCGGGTGCTCCCCGCACCGCGAGGTTCCGGACGTCCAGGTACAGGCACCCGGCCGTCGTGGGCTGCGGCGAGCAGGCCTTGTCCGGGTAGAACGCCAGCTGGTTGGACGCAACGGTCAGCCGCACGAACAGCACACCGGTCGCGCTGCCCGGGGCGAGCTGGAGCGCGGTGAGCTTGTTCAGGTCGGCGGGCTTGAAGTCGCCGCTGCCCGCCTTGACCCAGTTCGTGCCGTCCACCGAGGTTTCGACGGTGACGTCCTTGGCCGCGGCGGGCGGGTCGTCGCCGCAGGTGTTGGACGGGTCGATCTCGATGGCGCTGACGTTGACCGCCTTGCCGAGCTTGATCGTGACGAACCGCGTCTCGATCGTGCCGTCGGGCCGGACGGTCTTGTCGGTCGACCAGCCGCCACCGCCGAGGACGGACGACTTCGTCAGGTCGCCGGGTCCGCAGCCGTATTGGCTGAAGTCCTCGCCGTTGAACGCGGTCACGCCGGCACCGGCGCCGCTGGAGGCCCAGTTGAGCCGCAGCGCCCAGTCGACTTTGGTGGTACCGGAGCGCACCGAGACCGCGCGGATCTCGGGGTCCGCGGCGCCGCCGGAGGCGTAGACCTTCGGATACGTGCCGGGGAGCACCGACGGGATGGTGTAGGTGCCGGTGGCGTCGGTGACCGCGGACAGCGAGCCGCCGAAACCGGAGTCGTGGCCGCCGAACCGGACGGCGACACCGGCGATCGGGGCGCCGTCGTCGCGGTTGGTGACCTTGCCGGTCACGGTGCCGGTCGGGGTTCCCGCGGGCGGCGGCGTGGAGAAGTCCTCCGCCGGCGCGGTGTCGGCACCGGTGATCGACGCGGCGAAGTAGCCCATGCCGCGGGCGGCGAAGGCCTTCCACAGCTTGGCGTGCGCGCGGCCGCCGTTGATCACCGTGTCGGCCTGCAGGATCGCGTTCCGCATGTCCAGGAAGGACGGCGACGCGGGGGAAAGCTCCATCGCGCGGGTGACCAGCGCCCGCGTCAGCTGCACGCCGAGTGCCGAGCGGACGTCCCAGAGGGTGCTCGCCCAGATCTCGCCGTCGGCGTGGACCTCCGGGGCCCCGATGATCCGGCCGAGGTCGCCGTAGGTGTAGCCGCCGGGACCCGCGCCGGGGGTGCCGGGGCATTGCGGCGCGCCCGCGCCGACCGGGCAGTCCAGTGGCTGGGTGCGGGCGAGGGGTTTGCCGTTGCTGACGTAGTCGCCGCCGAGGAGTTCACCGGGTGCCGGGGTGTCCTTGACCGCGTTCCGGCCGGCGAGGTAGTCGAAGGCGTACCAGTCGCTCCACGCCTCGCCCATCGCGCCGGACTGCAAGGTGTTCAGGGTGGAGTTTCCCTGCGCGTCGACGACGAGCCGGTTGGACAGGCCGTGGGTGTACTCGTGGTGGATGATCGTGGCGTCGTCGGCGGAGTTCGCCGCGAGGAACGGGTCGCCGGGGTCACTGGGGTCGTGGAACAGGAACATCCCCATGGTCGGGGCCTGCCCGTCGGGCGGGGTGCCCATGAACGCGTTGTCGTAGTAGCCCGGTTCCTGCGCGCCGAGCAGGGTGTGGACCTGAACGGCGTCGCCGTCGACCTTCTCGAAGTTGCCGGCCGCGCGGGTGAACCCGATGGGGAACGAGGCCAGGTGGTCGTGGAAGCTGCCGACGTAGGCCAGTGCCTGGACGGCGTTCTGTTCGCGGTTCTTCGCCCACGATCCGGGGGTCTTCGGGTCCCAGGAACACGGCCTGCTCACCGAGCACGGCGGGCCGACGACGGCGTTGAAGTCGGTGAACCGGTAGCGGAAGGTGCCGTCGGTGTTGGGCCCGACCTCTTCCTGCGGCTGGAACTGCAGGTCGCCGTTGACGTCGGCGGCGACGTGCGCGACGTTGCCGTCCAGGGTCTTGGCGTCGGCGGGCAGCCAGCCCCGCTGGGTCAGGTTCACCTGCTTCTGCGGGCCGGGGCTCGCCTCCCAGGCGAGGCCCTTGGCGCCGTCGGCGTCGTTGGCGTGGCTCACCAGGTTCTTGCGGTACAGCAGCGCGCCGGTTGCGGCGTCGGTCACCTCCTGGAACATCTTGTCGACGGAGGGTTTGGCCAGCTTGTACCAGGCGGGCCGGATCCCGTCCGCGGTGAGGAAGCCGACCTGCTCGGCGTCCGGGCCGGGTGCCGCCAGGGTGGCCGCGCCCAGTGAGGCGGGGAGGCCGCGCACGGGCGAGCCGTCCAGCTGGATCAGCCTGCCGTCCTTGGTGACGTGTGCCTTGAGTCCGTTGCCGAACACCGGGATCCCGCCGACGTTCTGGGTGAAGGACAGATGGTGCGTGCCTTCGACGTCGACGTAGTCCTTGCGGAGGTTCAGTTTCGCGGTGTCGTCCGCGCTGAGACCGACGAGTCCTTCCCTCTCGCGCAGGTAGTCCAGCACGATGTCGCGGGGCGGCTTCCCGCTCGGTCCGGTGAGGAACCCGTCGGTGCGGGCGAGGACGCGGGGGGTGCCGGTCAGCTCGTCGAAGTCGAGCAGGGCCTGGTGCCCCAGTTCCGCACGGGCCTTCGCGACCGAGTTCGCCCGTGACGCCGCGAGCCGGGATTGGGCGCCGAGGACGCGCGGGCTGGTTCTCGCCGTGTCACGGACATCGACGTCCTTTCCGGACCTGTCCGGTGTGGTCGGTGTGGACGATGGGGACTGGGCGGCGCCCGGTGCCGGTGCCGCACCGGCTTCGGGCGCCGTGATCAGCGCTAACAGGGTGATGGCGGTCGCGGCGCACAACGAGGCACGCGAACGCGACGAACGTGACGTCACTCCAGACCCCTCTCTTGGTGGTGACGCGGACGTTCCCTTCGTACCGATACGATCATGGTGGGCGTCAGCGCCGATCAGGTACGGACCATCCCGGTGAGCGGTACCCGGACGCGGCGGCGTCCACAGTGGACTCGGCTGGATTCGTAGGGTGTTCGCGGGCCTGAGGGGAATCGGGGTGGAAGCGGCTTGAAGATCGACGGTTTCGTCATCGGCGAGGCTTCCGCGGGCCCTCGGGAGCGTTGATGGACCAGGTCACGGAATTCGAGCGGCTGCGGCCGGTGATGTTCGGGCTCGCGTACCGGCTGCTCGGTTCCGCGGCGGAGGCGGAGGACGCCGTCCAGGACGCCTACCTGCGGTGGGCGGGCGCCGAACACGAGTCGATCGCGTCGCCGCGGGCGTGGCTGGCGAAGGTGGTCACCAACCTCTGCCTGAACCGGCTGACCTCGGCGAGGGCTCAGCGCGAGCGGTATGTCGGGCCCTGGCTGCCCGAACCCGTGCTGACCTCGGACGACGTGCTCGGTCCACTGGAGACCGCGGAGCAGCGCGATTCCGTGTCACTGGCGATGCTGGTGCTGCTGGAGCAGCTCAGCCCGGTCGAGCGGGCCGTGTTCGTGCTGAAGGAGGCCTTCGCCTACAGCCATCGCGAGATCGCCGCGATCCTCGACATCTCCGAGGTCAACTCGCGTCAGCTGCACAGCCGGGCCCGGCGGGATCTCGCCCGGCCGCACGAGCGGCGGGCACCGGACCCCGCACGAGGTCGAGAAGCTCGTCGAAAGCTTCCTGTCCGCGGCCGGGGACGGCGACCTGACCGGACTGGAGCGGCTGCTCACCGCCGAGGTCACGGCGTGGTCGGACGGCGGCGGCAAGATCACCGCGGCCCGGCGTCCGGTGCACGGCGCGGCGAAGGTCGCGCGCCTGTTCGCCGGGATGTTCACCCGGGCAGCCGGTGTGTCGATCGAGATCGGCGAGGTCAACGGCGGTCCCGCGGTGATCGGGACGGCGGGCGGCGCCGTGTACGGCGTCCTCGGGTTCGAGGTGGTGGGCGGCCGGATCGCCGGGCTCCGCACGGTCGTGAATCCGGACAAACTCGCGTTCCTCTCCCGGCAGCTGTCACATTCCGGGTGGCCCGCCGGTTCTTGAGAGCGGAAGCTTTCGAGAACGGAGGACCAAGGTGGCGAAACCGATTCTGGTGACCGGCGGGACCGGCGATCTGGGCCGCGAGGTGGTGCGGCGACTGCTGGACGACGGCGTGGCGGTCCGGGTCATGAGCCGTCGGCCGCGTCCCCCCGAGGTGTCCCATGACTGGGCGCGGTGTGATCTGCGGACCGGTGAAGGCCTCGCCGAGGCCGTCGACGGGGTGTCGGTGATCATTCATTGCGCGTCGACGCTGGGCCGCGGGGACGAACAGGTCACGCGGAACCTGGTGGAGGCGGCACGGCGGGCCGGGAGCCCGCATCTGGTGTACATCTCGATCGTCGGCATCGACGTGATCCGGTTCTTCTACTACGACGAGAAGCTGGCCTCGGAGAAGGTGATCGAGGAGTCCGGTCTGCCGTGGACGGTGCTGCGCGCGACGCAGTTCCACGATCTCGTCGCGCGGGCGTCGGCGGCGCAGCGGTGGCTGCCGGTGACGTTCATGCCGTCCGGGTTCCGGTTCCAGCCGGTCAGCACCGGCGACGTCGCGGCGAGGCTGGTCGCGCTGGCGTGCGGTGAGCCGTCGGGGCGGGTGCCGGATCTGGGCGGCCCGGAGGTGCGGACCGCCCGCGACCTGGCCCGGGCCTACCAGCGTTCGGTGGGACGGCGGAAGCCGATCGTGCCGCTGTGGCTGCCGGGCAAGGCGTTCCGGGCGGGCGGCAACCTGACACCGGGGAACGCGACCGGCGTGGGCACGTTCGAGGAGTTCCTGGACTCCCGCGTTTAGTCCTCTGGATGCGGCACGCCGAGCCGTGCGCACGGGTGCGAGTTACGGTGGCCGGGTGATGATCACCGGGTTCTTCTCCTCCTTCGAAGCGGGTGATCCGCAGCCGGTGGATCCGGCTCTGCGTGTCGGCACCGGACCGCGGTCGTCACCGACGGCGAAACCGGGTGTCGGGTTCACCGGCGCGCGGGCCCTCCGCTTCGAGGGCACCGTCCGGGCGACGTTGTTCGAGGTGGACGTCGAGGTCGCCGCCGACACCGAACTGTCCTATGTGGTCTTCCCCGAGGCCGAGACCGACGCCGTCCCCAGCTACCGCAGCACGTTCGTGACACTGGACGTCGAGTTCGCCGACGGGACGGCCGCGGGTTTCAGCGCCACCGCGCAGGGCCTGGACAAGACGCTGTACGTCGATCAGTGGAACCTGGTGCGCCGCCGTCTCGGGGGCTTCGCCGGGCGGCGGATCACCCGGATCGTCCTGATCAGCGAACCCCCGGACGGCGGTGGAAGCGCGGGCTGGCTGGACGACGTCCGGATCGCCGAGCGCGCGGTCGCGATCCGTGAACCGGTCGAGCACGTCCGCACCACCCGCGGCACGCATTCCAGCGACAAGTTCTCGCGGGGCAACAACTTCCCCGCCACGGCCGTCCCGCACGGCTTCAACTTCTGGACTCCGGTGACCGACGCGGGCGTCACCAACTGGCTCTACAGCTACCACCGGCACAACGACGCCGCGAACCGCCCGGCCCTGCAGGCGTTCGCGTTGTCGCATCAGCCGAGCCCGTGGATGGGCGACCGGCACACCTTCCAGGTGATGCCGGGGATCGGCGCGGTCGAACCGGACCGGGCCCGGCGCGCGCTGGCGTTCTCCCATGACGACGAGATCGACCGGCCGCATCACTACGGTGTGCGGTTCGCCAACGGCGTCACCGCCGACCTCGCGCCGTCGGATCACGCGGCGATCCTGCGGTTCACCTTCCCCGGCGAGCGCGGCTGGCTGCTGTTCGACAACGCCCGCAACCGGGGCGGGCTGTCACTCGAAACGCAGGGGCTCGACGCGGCGAACGGCGTGATGACGGGCCACACGTGGGTCCGCAGCAGGCTGTCGGCCGGTGCGCGGCGGATGTTCGTGTACGCCGAGTTCGACGTCCCGGCCGAGCGCGGCGGGAAGATCCGCCGCCCGCCGTGGCGGACGGTGACCGGGTTCCTGGAGTTCGCGGCGGGTGAGGTGACGATGCGGATCGCGACGTCGCTGATCAGCCTCGCGCAGGCGAAGCGGAACCTCGACTTGGAGATCCCCGGGGGAACGACCTTCGAGCAGGTCCGGGAGCTGGCCCGCGCGCGGTGGGCCGAGGTACTGGGCCGCGTCGAGATCGAGGGCGCGAGCGAGGATCAGCGGAACACGTTCTACTCCAACCTCTACCGGCTCTTCCTCTATCCGAACTCCGCGCACGAGGACACGCCGAAGGGCGTTCGCCACGCGAGCCCGGTCATCCGCCGGTTCCGGCCGAGCACCCGCACCAGGACCGGCGCGAAGATCGTCGACGGCGAGATGTACGTCAACAACGGCTTCTGGGACACCTACCGCACCACGTGGCCGGCGTACGCCCTGCTCACGCCCGGCCGGTGCGGGCGGATGATCGACGGTTTCGTCCAGCAGTACCGCGAGGGCGGCTGGATCTCGCGGTGGTCCTCCCCCGGTTACGCCGACCTCATGACCGGCACCAGTTCCGACGTCGCGTTCGCCGACGCGTATCTCAAGGGAGTGCGGGGATTCGACGTCGAGGCCGCCTACGAGGCGGCGCTGAAGAACGCGACGGTGACCCCGCGCGGGCGGAGCGTCGGCCGGAAGGGCCTGCACGAGTCGATCTTCCTCGGGTTCACGCCGACGTCGGTCCATGAGGGCCTGTCCTGGACGCTGGAGGGCTGCGTCAACGACTTCGGCCTGGCCAATCTCGCCGAAGCACTCGGCCGCCCCGACGACGCCGCGTACTTCCGGCAGCGCTCACAGCAGTACGCCAACCACTTCGATCACCTGATCGGCTTCTTCCAGGGCCGCAACCGCGACGGCAGCCGTCACTTCGCCGCCGAAGGGTACGACCCGGAGGCGTGGGGCGGCGACTTCACCGAGACGAACTCGTGGAACACCGCCTTCTCCGTCCCCCACGACGGCGCCGGGCTCGCCGCGCTGCACGGCGGCACCGAAGCGCTCGAGTCCAAACTGGACACCTTCTTCGCGACACCGGAGACCGGCCGCAAACCGGGTTCCTACGGTGGGCTGATCCACGAGATGACCGAGGCCCGCGACGTCCGGATGGGACAGTACGGGCATTCCAACCAGCCCTCGCACCACATTCCCTGGATCTACAACCACGCCGGCGCGCCGTCGAAGACCCAGCGGATCGTGCGCGAGGTCCTGCGGCGGCTCTACGTCGGCGGCGACCTCGGCCAGGGCTATCCGGGTGACGAGGACAACGGCGAGATGTCCGCCTGGTACGTCTTCGCTGCGCTCGGCTTCTACCCGCTGGCCATGGGCAGCCCCGAGTACACGATCGGCTCGCCACTGTTCACGAAGGCGACCGTCCATCTGGAGAACGGGAAGGACCTGGTCGTCAAGGCGCCCGGCAACACCGAGGACACCGTGTACGTGCAGGGGCTGACGATCGACGGACGCCCGCACGAGAGCACCACCCTTCCGCACGCGCTGCTGGCCGGGGGCGCGGTGCTGGAGTTCACGATGGGTGAGCGGCCGTCGGGGTGGGGCCGGTCCCCCGCCGTTCCGGCCGATCCGCGCCCGCTCACCGACATCACCGCGGGGGCCGGCGCCCTGTTCGACGACACCACCAAGACCGAGGTCACCTTCCCGGCGCGCGGGCTCGTCATCGACTTCCCGGTCGAGGACGGTGCTCGTGAGGTGGTGATGTACACGCTGACCTCGGGAAGCCGCCGGGGTGATCCGCGTTCGTGGGTGCTGGAAGGGTCCGACGACGGCGAGCACTGGGTACTGCTGGACCAGCGTGAGGGTGAGACGTTCCGCTGGCGCCGTCAGACGCGGCCGTTCGCCCTCGCCGAGCCCGCGAGGCACGCCCGTTACCGTCTTCGTGTCACCTCGTCCACCGCCCGGCGGGTCACCCTCGCCCAAGGAGAGCTGCTCGCCCGATGATCTCCCGCATCACCCAGGCCACGACCGACCGTCTGGTCGCCTCCGATCCCGGCCTGGTCCGGCTCCGGCTCGGTTTCTCGGCCGTGCTCAGCATCGTCGTCGCCGTACTGGCCATCCTGCCGTTCCACCAGCCGCTCACGGTCACCCTCGTCGCCGCGATCGCCGCGATGACGTCCGCCTTCACCGTCAACGACGCCACCCCGGGACAGCAGGCGGTGACCTTGGTGCTGGGGTTGCTGCTCGGCGCCGCGTCGCTCACCGCGGCGAGTGTGGGTTCGGCGCTGCCGCCGCTGGACAGTGTCGTGTTCGTGCTGCTGATCTTCGTCGCGGTCTACGCGCAGCGGTTCGGCTCGCGCGGGATCGCGCTGGGATCGCTGTCGTTCTTCCTGTTCTTCTTCGCGATGTTCCTGCAGACGCATCTGAGGCAGGTCCCGGCGCTGCTGCTGGCGCTGACGATCGGGATCGCGGCCAACGCGGTGGTCCGGTTCGTCCTGCTGCGCAGGCGTACCGACGCGGAGTTCCTGCGGATCCGGCGGGCGTTCCGGGCGCGGCTCGCGGCAGTGGTGCGGGCGGCCGAGGACTATCTCGCGGTCGGCGGCAGCGAGCGCACCCGCAAACGGCTCCGCACCGCCAACTCCCGGCTGCACGAATCGGTTCTGCTCATCGAGGACACCGCACCCGAGGTCGCGGGGGCGGACTCGGCGAACCGGCTCCGCCGCCGCGCGATCGAGGTCGAGCTGGCGGTGCAGTGGCTGACGATCACCGTGCAGCGCACCTGCGCGGAGGAACTCGGCGAGGACGTCCGGGACGACCTGATCGCGCGGCTGCGGCGGTTCCGCTCGCTGATCGAACGCGACCCGCGGGAGCTGCCGCTGATCAGCGAGACCGAAGAGTTCAGCAGGATGCTGGTGGAAGGCAGCCGGATCGACGAGCACGCCGCACCGGGTGACGGGGTCCGCCGGGCCATCGCCGAACTCGCGCTGGCCGACGTACGGGCGCAGCGGGTCGCCGAACACGACGTGTCCGACACCGCCGACGATCCGGAGGATCCCGACGAGGGGAAGTCGGCGGCGTTCGCCTACGACAACCAGACCCGCAGCGCCATCCAGGCCGTGGTGGGCGGCGGGCTCGCCGTCCTCGGCGGCGAGCTGGTGTCGAGCCAGCGGTGGTACTGGGCTGTCCTGACGGTGTTCGTGGTGTTCATCGGCTCGTCGACGGCGGGTGCGACGTTCGTGAAGGGCGTCCGGCGGCTCGGCGGCACGCTGATCGGCATCGTCGGCGGGCTCGTGCTGACGCTGCTGGTGTCGGGCAGTGTGCCGGCGACGCTGGCGCTGATCCTGGTGTGCGTGTTCGGCATGGTCTACATGGCGCGGGTGTCGCAGGTGATCATGGCGTTCTTCATCACCAGCATGCTGGGGCTGCTCTACAGCCTGCTGGGGACGTTCAGCCTGGAGGTGCTGTGGATCCGGGTCGCCGAGACCGCGGTGGGCGCGGCGGCCGGGGTTCTGGCGGCGGTGGTGATCGTGCCGGTGCGCACCCGTGCGGTGATGCTGGACGACGTCTCGTCGTTGCTGGACGAACTGGACGAGTTCGTGGCGAAGACCGCTGGGCTGTTGTCCGGTGCGGAGAACGTGAGTGTCATCGAGAAGTCGCGTGACCTGGACAGGGCGGTGGACAAAGTGCGCACGACGATCGAGCCGCTCACCCATCCGGTGAATCTCAGCAGCCGCCGCGACTACGGCTGGCATGTGCTGACGACGGTGGAGACGATCGCCTTCCGCGCCCGGCATGTCGCGGCGCGGTCGCAGGCGGGGCTGTTGGTGAACGAGGCGGATCGGCTGTTGCTGTTCACCGGGCGGATCCGGGAGAACATCGCCGTGCTGGGGAAGGCGATCGGCGCTCCCGGCGGATCCGGGCACGGGACGCTGGTCCGGGACGACGGCACGCCGGTGGCGGACCGGATCGACGATCCGCAGGCGCGGTCGGTGCTCACCAGTCTCGGGCATCTCGACGAGACGGTGATCGCGCTGGGCCGCGCGTTCGGGGTGGAGGCCACCGATCCGGCGCCGTCGGGGAAAGGCTGACGGCCTTCTTCGCCGGGGTTCGAAGAAGGCCGCCGCCGCACCGGATCAGTTCTTCGGTTTGGGACAGGGTTTCCAGGAGAAGTGGTAGGTGGTCTTGATGGCGCCGTCGGTGGAGTCCATGGTGACGAAACTGGTGGTCTTCTTCGGATCGGAGGTGCCGACCGCGGCCCGCAATTCCGTGTTGATGTTGAAGTTCCGGTCCTCACCGCAGGGCTTGTAGACGATGGCCCCGACTTCGATTTCGTCGGTGAACTGCCAGTTGTCCTCGATCGGGCCCTTCAGGTTGTGGTTGACATAGGATGTCGGCGAATTACCCTGGAAGTAATAGTTCGCCCGTTCCAGTCCGGTGGCACCCGCGGCCAAGGAGGCGAAACCGCGATAATCGGCGCTCGCGATACCGTAGGTGAATCCCTGCGGCACGTGGACATAGAGGTTCAGCTGACAGTTCTTGCGCAGATCGGTCGGTTTCGCGCCGACACCGACCTGGGCGGTGTATTCGCTGTAGGTGACCGTGAACGCGGTGTTGTCCGGTGACACGGAAACAGCCGCGGTACCCGGTCTGCAACCGGTCCCGTTGACGGTCACGACATCGATGATTATCTTGTCGGCCGGAGCGGGCGGTGGCACCCAGCCATTCGGTGTGACAACCGAGGAAAAAAGCGTTACGGCAGCAACCAGCGCATTGAGCATGGGATCCTTCCCAAAACTTCCACACGGCGGGGAACCGGGCGAATTCAAGAGTAGCTTTACGAGCTTTTCCCGACCGCCCGCCGATCGGACGAAAACGGTTTCGGCCACCGGAAAGCGCGGCGACCGGCGAAAAAGGGGTCGCCGAGAAGACTCGTCGCCGCCGGGCGGGCGGCGACGAGCGGCGACGACCTCGTCCAGCACGGCCAAGGCCCTGGACCGGACACGGGTGGGACGGCCTTCTTCCAGGCGGGAAGCAGGCCGTCACCCTGGCGATGTCAGGAGGTCGGGCAGGTCTTCCATGAGAAGTGGTAGGTGGTCTTGACCGCTCCGTCGGTCGAATCCATCGTGATGAAACTGGTGGTCTTCTTCGGGTCCGAGCTGCCCGCGGCGACCCGCAGTTCCGTGTTCACGTTGAGGTTCCGGTCCTCACCGCATGGCTTGTAGACGATGACGCCGCCTTCGGCCTCGTCACGGAATTGCCAGTTGTCCGACAAGGGGCCGTTGAGCGGGTGACTCACATGCGCTGTCGGCGAATTGCCCTGGAAGTAGTAATTCGCCCGCTGCAGCCCCTTGGCGCCGGCTTCGAGCGAGGCGAAACCGCGATAATCGGCGCTCGCGATACCGTAGGTGAATCCCTGCGGCACGTGGATGTTGAGATTCAGCTGGCAGTTCTTCCGGATGTCGGTGGGCTTCGCGCCGACACCGACCTGGGCGGTGTATTCGCTGTAGGTCACGGTGAAGGAACTGTTGTCCCTGGCGACGGCGATGGCCGACGAACCCGGCGGACAGCCGGAGCCATTGACGGTGACCACGTCGATGACGACGCGGTCCGGCGGCGGTCCCGGCGGCGGCGACCAGCTGTTCGGTGTTATTATCGACGAGAAAAGTGACACGGCGGCCACTACTGCATTGAGCATGGGGTCCTTCCCAAAACTTCCACACGGGGGGCGGGGAACTGGGCGGACTCATGTTAGCGAAACGATCTTCACGGCGCCGCCCGCCGATCGGACGAAGCAGTCCCGGCAATCGGTTCATGAAATTTTTTTATGGCCTGTAACCGTTTTCCGGGGCGACCGGAAACACCGGCCGCCCCGGAAAACACCATTCGGTTCGCACGATATGAAAAGGTATCCGCCGACCGGGCGTTGACGATTCCGCGAAGACAACCGCGATCAGGCGGCGAGGCTCGCGGCTTCGGCGAGCACTGCCACCGCGTCCGGCCGCCACGGGCCCGAGGTGATCACCACCGCGTGGTCGATCCCCCAGGACGCGAACTCCTCGCACCGTCGGGCGAAGTCCACTGAGGACTCCCCCGGCGCCAGACGGGTCGCGATGGTCTTCTCGATCTCCCCGATGGGCCGTCCGAGGTCCGCGCAGTGCCGGGCGAGAACGTCCAGATGCCCGCGTACGGTCGCGCCGCCATCAGGGACGTCGAAGAGATTGCACGCGTCGGCGTACCGGGCGACGAGCCGCAGGGTCCGTTTCGGCCCGGTTCCGCCGATGAGCACCTTCGGCCGCCGCACCGGCGGGGGGTTGCCGACGGGGCGCTCCAGCCGGTAGTGGCGTCCGGTGAACGCCGAGGTGTCGCCGTCCCACAGGCGGCAGGCGATCTGAAGGGTCTCCTCCAGGCGTTCGAACCGTTCGGCGACCGGTGGCAGCGACAGGCCCATCGCGCGGGCCTCGTCCTCCTGATAACCCGCGCCGATCCCCAGCCAGGCGCGGCCCCGTGAGAGGACGTCCAGGGTGGTGACCACCTTCACCAGCAGGGCCGGGGCGCGGAAGGTGGCGGCGCTGACCATCGTGCCGAGCTTGATCCGCGAGGTCGCCGCGGCGAGATAGCCCAAGGTGGTGTACGCCTCCAGCATCTCCGAGTCCGGAGCGCTGCCAGGCGCCGTCTGCAGCAGATGGTCCGCCACCCACAGGGTGTCCAGGACGCTCTCGTCGGCGGCCGCGGCGACCGCGATGAGCCCGTCGACCAGCCCGGCCTGCCCGCCGGGCCAGGAGAAGTCGGTGATGCTGACGCTGACGCGCATGGCGTTCCCTCTCATCTTCCCGGGGCTTCGGGACGCGCGAAGGGCGGTGGGCCGCCGATCGGGCTCAGGTGGATGCCGGCGATGAGCCAGCGGTCGTCGTCGTGCACGAACACATGCGTGACGCGGAACCGGCCGTCGACGCGGTGCCCCTGATGCGTGCCCTCCTGGGCGTGCACTCCGACGGACACGGCGGCGGCGCCGTAGTCGCGGACCTCCACCTCGGACCAGTCGAGTTTCTCGGTGACCAGATCGCCGTCGCGATAACGCTCCAGCCACCGCGGTTTGCCGAGCACGAAGCCCAGCGGCCCGACCAGGGTGAAGTCGGGCGTGGTCATCGCGTCGAGTGTTTCGATGTCGCCGCGAACCTCGGCGTCGGCCCAGCGGGCCCCGAGGTCGCGGATCTCCTTCTCCGTACCGCGCATGGGATTTCCTCCGTCTCGTTCGATGTCGCCAACGTTAGATATCGAACGATTCGATGTCAAACCCTTAGATTCATGGGCTATGCTGCGTGACGTGCAGAAACCGACCGCGGCACCCATCGGCGTCGTCCTCGCCAAAACCGCCAAGACCGTCGGGCGCGCCTTCGACCAGGCCCTGGCCACCGAAGGCGGCTCCCAGCCCGTCTGGCAGATCCTCATCACGCTCAAAACCCGGCGCGTCGCCAACCAGCGGGAACTCGCGGCCGCGGTCGGCATTCAGGGCGCCACCCTCACCCACCACCTCAACGCGATGGAGAGCACAGGACTGATCACCCGGCGACGTGATCCGGACAATCGGCGGATCCATGTCGTCGAACTCACCGACGAGGGTGAAATCGTCTTCCACCGCCTGGCCAAAGCCGCGATCGCCCACGACAAACGGCTCCGCGCCGGATTCAGCGCCGAAGAGATCACCACACTGGCCGGGCTGCTGTCGCGACTCGCCGCGAACGTGACCGGTGGCGGCATCGATCAAGAAAACAGTGACTGGACGCACCCGAACGGCGACACGGGACAGGACTAGCATCGCGGTACAAAGTCGATGTCGCCTCAAGCTGGAGAACCGCAATGACCCAAGCCCCTGTCAACGTCACCGTCACCGGTGCGGCCGGCCAGATCGGCTACGCGCTGCTCTTCCGCATCGCGTCCGGTCAGCTGCTCGGCCAAGACACCCCGGTGAAACTGCGGCTCCTGGAGATCCCGCAGGCGGTCAAGGCGGCTGAGGGCACCGCGATGGAACTCGAAGACGGCGCGTTCCCGCTGCTCGCGGGCATCGACATCTTCGACGACGCGAAGCAGGCCTTCTCCGGCGCGAACGTCGCCCTCCTCGTCGGCGCCCGCCCCCGTGCCAAGGGCATGGAGCGCGGCGACCTGCTCGAGGCCAACGGTGGCATCTTCAAGCCGCAGGGCGAGGCCATCAACGCCGGCGCGGCCGACGACATCAAGGTCCTCGTGGTCGGCAACCCCGCCAACACCAACGCCCTCATCGCACAGGCGCACGCGCCCGACGTCCCGGCCGAGCGCTTCACCGCGATGACCCGCCTCGACCACAACCGCGCCCTCGCGCAGCTGTCCAAGAAGCTGGGCGTACCGGTGACCGAGCTGAAGAAGGTCGCGATCTGGGGTAACCACTCCGCGACCCAGTACCCGTCGATCGCGCACGCCGAGGTGTCCGGCAAGCCCGCGACCGAGGTGCTCACCGACCAGCAGTGGCTGGCCGACGACTTCATCCCCACCGTCGCCAAGCGCGGCGCGGCGATCATCGAAGCCCGCGGCCTGTCCTCCGCCGCGTCGGCCGCCTCCGCGGCGATCGACCACGTCCACACCTGGGTCAACGGCACCCCCGAGGGTGACTGGACCTCGGCGGCGGTCGTGTCCGACGGCTCCTACGGCGTCCCGGAAGGCCTGATCTCCTCGTTCCCGGTCACCGCCGCGAACGGCGAGTACAAGATCGTCCAGGGCCTGGAGATCGACGACTTCTCCCGCGCCCGCATCGACGCCTCGGTCAACGAACTGGCCGAAGAGCGCGACGCGGTCAAGAAGCTCGGCCTCATCTGAGCCTGAACCACCGACGAAAAGGCGGCCGCGTCCCCCGGGACACGGCCGCCTTTTCCGTTGTCAGGCGAAGAAGTCCCGCGCCGGACGGGGCACCCACAGCAACGGGACCAGCACGACCTGGGCGAGACCGACCACCAGGATCACCGCGTGGAACATCGGCGAAGACGTCCACGAGAACACGCTGAACACCAGCGACAACAGCTGGGTGGCCGTGGTCAACCGCCGCGTCCACCGCCGTCCCGTCGCGAGCTTCCACGCCGGAACCACGCACAACACCAGCAGGATCCCGTGGAACACCGCCCCCGACTCGATCGCGACCGCGGCGGACCGCTCGACCTCGGCCTGCCCGAACCCCGGATACCGGGCCGCGATCTGCGCACGCAACGCGTTCTCGTTGGCCCACAACACCAGCGGCACCACCAGATGACTCACCGCCACCGCGATCAGCAACGCCCGCGACAGCCGGATCGCACCCGGAACCGGCGTACCGGTGATCGTCGGCATGTCAGCCCACCCGCCGTTCCGCGCCGATGATCGTGTCGAGGTTCGCGCGCGTGGACTCCAGCTCACCGATCGCCTCGTCGATCCGCGCACGCTGCTGCCGCAACGCCTCGGTCAGCTCCGGGCAGTCCGGCGTCAGCCGGCCGTCCTCGTCGACGATGCACGGCAGGATCTCGAGGATCTGCGCGGTGTTCAGCCCCGCCCCGAGCAGGATCCTGATCCGCCGCACCGCCGCCACATCCGCGTCGCCGTACACGCGATACCCGCTCGGCCGCCGCAGCGGCGTCAGCAACCCCTGCTCCTCGTAGTACCGCAACGCACGCTCGCTGACCCCCGTCCGCCGCGCGAGCTCCCCGATCCTCATCCCCACCCCGAGACTTGACTCTGACGTCAATGTCAAGGTTTAGCTTAGCCGCCATGACCACCGTGACCGTCCTCGGACTCGGCCCCATGGGACACGCCCTCGCCGCCGCGTTCGCCGCCGCCGACCACCCCACCACCGTGTGGAACCGCACTCCTGGCAAGGAAAACGGCCTCGCCGCCACCACCGCCCCGACCGCCGCCGAAGCCATCGCGGCCAGCCCGCTCGTCGTCGTCTGCGTCCGCGACTACACCGCCGCCCGCTCGGTCCTCGACACCGACGCGCTCACCGGACACACCCTGGTGAACCTCACCGGCGGATCACCACGACAAGCCCGCACCATGGCGGACTGGGCGGCCGGACACGGCATCGACTACCTCGACGGCGTGATCATGGCGACCACCGACGCGATCGGCGGCCCGGACGCGGCCTTCTTCTACAGCGGCCCAGCCGACGTCTACCGGAAACACCGGGACACCCTCGCCGCCCTCGGCGAGACCGCGCAGCACGTCGGCGACGATCCCGGCCGGGCCGCCGCGTTCGACGCGTCCCTGCAGGACATGCTCTGGACCTCCATGAGCGGCGTGATGCACATGCTCGCCCTCGCCAAAGCGGAGAACATCGACGCCACCGACATCGCCACACACGCCAAAGCACTCCTCGGCTTCTTCCCGGACATGATCGACCTCCTCGCCGACCAGGTCTCCACCGACCGCTACCCCGGCGACTACGGCACACTCACCTCCACCGCGGCGACAATGGACCACATCCTCGACACCGTCCGGACCAACGACCTCGACAACGGCGTCCTCACCGCCGCCCGCGCCCACGTACAGCGAGCGATCGACGCCGGCCACGGCTCCGACGGCTTCGGCAGACTCGCCACCCTCTGACCCCCACCCCTCGTGAGTGGTAATGGTGGTTAGAACCGTCATTACCACTCACGAGGGGGCCAGCCCACCGGGTCACTCGCGGCTGTGTCCTGAAGGCTCCCTTTGCGACGTTCAACGTCGCAAAGGGACCCTTCGAGACACCGGACCCAGACCACCTGGACGACTCGGGATCCCCGAGCCACGTCCCGACCGTGGGGCAGCCTCGTGAGTGGTAATGGTGGTTCTAACCCTCATTACCACTCACGACACAATGGGGCCGTGCACCTGAACGCGCTCCTCACCGGCCAGCCGTCGGAAGTCCTCACCCGGGCCCTCGCGCTCCCCCGCGCCGAGCGGAAAGCCCTGATCCCCGAACTCCTGGCCGCGTTCAAGGACAGCAGCGAGTTCACCGAGATCGAACCCGACACCTACGGCGCCCGAAACCCGCTCAAAGGCCAGCAAGCCGCGACCGCGCTCTGGGCCACCCTCCCCGCCTCCGACCCCCTCCTCGGCAAACTCTGGATCGCCTCACCCACGATCCTCGAACGCGTCCTGCAGGACCGGCCCCTCGCCGAACGCAAGACGATGGCCCTCCGCCTGATCCGGCACCAAACCGCCTGGGAAGCCATCCGCCGCATGATCCGCGACGGCGACCTCGAACCCCTCCGGACACCCGACTACTACGCGGGCTGGTTCCGCTGGGCCGGCCGCTTCCGCGGCGAACCCCTCGCCGAACGCCTCCGAACCGAACCCGAAGCCCTCACCGAACTCTGGGAACTGCTCACGGTCGAAGGCACGGGTGACACCAGCTTCGCGGCCTTCGACAAGTACGTCCGCGACGAGGACAAATGGTCCACCGCGCTGCTCGAACTGACCAAGACCGGCGAACTCGACCGCACCAGGCTCCTCGACCTCACCCTCGACGTCCTCGCCCGCGACTTCGCCGCCTTCCGCGCCCAGTGGTACGCCGCACTCCACGAAGCCCTCACCCCCACACCGGACGAGCGCACAGCGGCCCAAACCCGCTACGCCCGGCTCTGCGGAAGCAGCCTGCCCCGCACCGTCTCCTTCGCCGTCAAAGCACTGTCCCTAGTGGACAAACAAGGCACACTCGACGACGAAGTCGCACTCCAGCACCTCCCCGCGGCCGCGGCCGGACGCGGCGCCGCCACCGCCAAACTCGCCCTCAAACTCGCCGGCCGCATCGCCGACCGGCGACCCGAACTGACCGACCTCGCCAACGAAGTCTTCGAAGCCGCACTCACCCACGAAGCGTCCGACGTCCGCACCCTCGCCACCACCCGGCTCGGCGTCACCTCGGACACGACACCCACCGTCGAGCCCGCCGAATACCCCGAACCCGTACGCCCGCCATGGCACCAGCGCCGGATGCTGACCATCCCCCTCGACATCCCCGACACCCCGGCCGCGGTCGCGGAAGCCCTCTCCTCCCTCCTCGCCGACCCCGACCAGGCCGACCTCCTCCTCGCCGCCCTCGACGGCGCCCACCGGGTCGCCGGCGAACTCCAGCACGCCCTCAAACCCCTGGTGAAACGCGCCACCAAGATCACGGGCGAGAAATACGGCCCGGCCGTACCGAAACTGATCGCCACCCTCGTCCTCGGCCTCGCGGGCCGCGACGTCACCCGCCCGCCCCAGGTCGACGGCTGGCGCCGCCCACTCCACCACCGGGTCACCGCGCTGCTCGACGGCACCGCCGTACCCGTCTCCGCCGCCACCCACCAGGGCGGCTGGCTCGACCCCGTCGTCTTCGTATCCCGCATGCTCGAACACCCCGACGCGGCCGAGGACGACGTCGTCGACGCCCTGCTCAGACTCGCCCCCGACACTCGGGACGAAGCCCTCGCACTCGCCTCGGCACTCACCGGACCACACGCCGACACCATCCGGTACGCCCTCGGCGGACCGGCCATCGCGGACACCGGCTGGACCGCCCTCGCCGCCGCCCGCGCCCGGCACCCCGAATCCGCCGACCCCGCCGCGGCACTGCGCGGCGAACCCGGACCGCCGATCACCTGGACGGCCAAAGTCGACCGCGGCGAATACAGCGTCGACTTACTGGAGGTCGAACGAAACCCGCAACCAGTCGCACCGAAGACTCCCTGGCTGGGCATGCTCTTCGACGGCCCGCCCCCCGAATGGCTCGGCTTCACCGATTGCCACGAAGCGGTCTTCTCGCCCTACGACCGTGACCACCTGGAAGCCGCCGTCGCCGGGGACCTGTTCTTCAACGACTTCGAAGTCGGCTACCCCGTGGAGAAAGCCGCGCTGCCCCCGTTCCTCGACAGCCCCTCGGCCCCGGGTTTCCCCGGCACGATGCTGATCGCCACCTCCCTCGCGCTGAAACGCCCCGCCGCCGTCCAGCTGGGCACGGACGCCGCACTGACCCTCTTCGACCGGCGCCTGCTCGGCCCCCGCGCACTCGGTGCTGCGCTGGGCGTACTCGGCCCTCATCTCGTCCCGACGAGACTGGCTCCCCGGCTTGCGATCATCGCGAACGACCATCCCAGCGCGATCCTGTCCACACTGGACACACTGCTGCCGAAGCTGGAATCCACCCACCGCGGCATCTTCGCGCTGCTGGAACTCGCCGCGGACCTCGTGGACCGCGGCGCGGGCACGATCAGCGCCGAAACGAAGGACTGGCTGGCGGGATTCAAAGGCAGTTCGAAAGCCGCGAAGGCCGCCTCACGCCTCAGCCGCTGAAATCCGGGCCGCCAACACATGCGAACACGGTCCACGAGTCTCCTGATGCTTGGCCCACCACGCACACGTGCACCCGGCGGGCATCAGCCGGACGCGCTGCACCGAGCCGCCGCGCGTGATCTCGTAGCCACCGTCGGGCAGCATCCGGACGGCTTCGGCGGCGACGAGTTCACGTGCTTTCGCCAGCCGCCCGTTCGCCGGAGCGTTCCCGCTCGGAAGTTCACGCGGGAACCACGTGCCGTCGACGACGTCGTGGCCGGCGCGACCCGCCACCAGCTCCGGCGCTTCCAGTCCTCCGGCCAGCGCGTTCAGCCAGCCGCCCTCGCCCGAGAAGCCACGGGACGGTTCCGGCGACAGCGTCACGGCGAGTCGCGCTCGTTCCAGCTGGAGCACCCAGGTCGCGACCTCACTGTCCGGTCGCGTGTGGACGGTCAAACCCTTGGCGAACCGGATGAGCGGCTCGACCACCCGCAGCCGATGGAGCCCGCCAGCCGGGATCGAGTCCCCGCCCGACCGTGACGTCAACCGAAGCCCTCGGCCGGACGCGACCGCCCACGACCTGCCGACGGCGACCGGAAGCCGCCGCAGGAAGTTCCGTGCCTCCAGCTTGTCCAGCTCCGCCTTCTTCACCGCGCCCGCCGTGACGGCGGCGACCTCGGCGAAGCCCGCCACCCAACGCTCCGGCAGCGGTACCACGGATTCGTCGTTCTGCCCGTCCAGCGTGCGGAGCCGGATCCCCTCTCCGCGAACGGTCAGGTGCAACGGATCCTGCGCCACGACCCCGGCCAGGACGGTCCGCGTCGCCTCGGACAGGTCGACGTTGGTACAGCCCTCGCCGAGATCGCCCACCTCCGGCAGATCGAGTCTGGCGTACACCCCGCAGCACGGCGAAAAGGCTTCCGCGCGCAGCGTTGTCCGGTCCGCGGTGAAGACCGGATCGGATTCGGCGATGAGCCGGTTCACCATGGACGGCGGCATCCAGAACCGCGTGCGGGCGACCTTCCCCAGCACCAGAAGCGCCTGAGCCGCCTGCGCTCCCGGTTCGAGGAAACCCTCGAAGAGCACCGGCGTCCGAACGCTCTCGTCGACCTGCTCCAGCAAGACCTCGGTGATCACCGGGCAACCCTAGCCAGGACCTCTGACAGTCTTTGCGGGTTTTTCTCAGTGCCCCAAGTTGATCTTGTACATCGCCGAGCTGAATAGGTCGTTATACACCTAATAGGACCGACGTCAGTCGGCGTGAGCTTGACGCCGGCGGTAGGCGCGTTGCTGACAGGCCCTCGAGCAGTAGGCCCGGGGTCTGCCCCGCCCTCCCCCGTCGAGCAGCTTGCCGCAAGCGGCGCACTCCCCTCCCCCATTTTCGTCACGGATAACCTCACTCCCCTGGCTGTCGATAAGCGCCTGGACGCCGTCAAGGGTGCGCTGCAGCCCGAATTCGAAGGGATCGAGCGGGGTGTCCATCCCACCCTCCTTCCACAACCTCTCCAGGGCCGGATAGGCGTCCAGCCGCTCGAAGAGGGACTCGCGTTCACTCCACCAGCGCTCGTGGGACACGCCTGTGCGCCGCTGAAGTTCCGCGGTCTCCCCCGCCTGCCGCGCGACGGACTCGACGAACCCGCCCACCAGGTTCACCACCGCGATCACCTGCGCCGGCGCGAGACCGCTCCGCGCGGCCACGTCCAGGGCGTGGTCGTACCCGGTCATGATGTTCGGGCCCGGCAGACGGCGGGTTCCGGCGCTGTGGACCAGCCATGGGTGACGGCGGTACCTCTCCCATGCCAACCGGGCCCATCGTTCGAGACCCTCCCGCCAGCCGAGTCCGTCCGCGGGCTGTACCGGGAACTCGCCGTACACGGCGTCACGCATGAGTTCCACCAGTTCCGCCTTGCCGGGAACGTACCGGTACAGCGACATGGTGGTGGTGCCGAACCGTTCCGCGACCTTGCGCATCGACAGCGCCGCGAGTCCTTCGGCGTCCGCGACTTCGACGGCCGCCGTGACGATCCGGCCGAGGCTCAACCCGGGCCGCTCCGGCTCAGGCGCACCCCAGAGCAACTCGATCGCGCGCTCGGGATCGGGCTGCACGTCCTCTTCTGTCACCGGCCACTCCCTTGACGCTGGTCACTCGTCCGTGTTTAGGTAATAAACTCAAGTATATCCCATAAACCTCCTGGCAGGAGCGCTTCAGCATGCCTGAAATCAGGTTCTTCGTCTCCCCTGACGGCAAGGACGACTGGCCCGGCACCGCCGACCAGCCCTTCGCCACCCCGAACGCGGCACGCGAAGCCGTCCGCGCCGCCACCGCCGGAATGACCGGCGACATCATCGTCACCTTCACGGCAGGCGTCCATCACCTCGAAGAACCCCTTGTTTTCGAGGACCAGGCGGGCGATTCCGGTATGCACGGCTTCCGCGTGATCTACCAGGCGCAAGGCTACGGAACACCGGAGCAGGCGAAGGTCGAACTGAGCGGCGGCCGCGAGATCACCGGCTGGACGGAGGGCGACGACGGCATCTGGACGGCGCCGATCGGCGCCCTGGCACCTCGACGACTCACGGTCGACGGCCATCCCGCGGCGCGGGCGGCTCGGACGAGAGGCCTACCGGGAAGCGTGACGAAAATAGCCACCGGTTACGTCACGGACAGCATGGAACCCCAGTCGTGGCCGGACCCGTCCGGACTGGAGTTCGTCTACCCCGGCGTCTACCCGTGGTCCGAAGCCCGGCTCGCGGTCGCGTCGATCTCCGGCGACGAATCCTCGACCACCATCACCATGGCTCAGCCCGCCTTCGACAACGCCAAGTCCCTCTACGACGCCCAATGGCACGGCGCAGGCGGAGACGGCACCTGGGACGGTCTCGCCGCCCCTTCCGTACTCGAGAACAACGTGGCCTTCCTGACCGAACCGGGCACCTTCGCCGTCAGCCGCACCGATTCCGACGGCCACATCCTGCACTACCGCCCGCGCCCCGGCGAGAAGATCGGCGAGACCAGCGTCGTCGCCCCGGTACTCGAAACACTCATCAGCGGACGAGGCGTGCACGACCTCGTGGTGCGCGGCTTCACCCTCACCGACGCGGCCTGGTCGGGGCCCACCCGCACCGGCGGCTACCTCCACTATCACGGCAACGCCCGCCACGAGCGGGGCGGCTTCCAGAAGATCGACCTCGGCGCGGACGTGGGCTACGTCCATGTGCCGTCGGAGCCGGTCCAGCTGCCCGCCAACGTCAGCCTCACCTCGGTCAGCCGGATCACCATGGAGGGCAACCATTTCACCAGACTCGGCGCGGGAGCGATCCTGATCGAGGACGGCACCGACGTCGCGATCCGGGCGAACACCTTCGACGAGGTCTCCGGCAGCGGGATCGCCGTCCACACGAGTACCCGGGTCTCCGTCGAGGACAACCTCGTCCACCACATCGGCACCGAGTACCGCGGCTCGCCCGCCCTCCTCGTCGTCGAGTCCGCGGAGACGACCGTGGCGCACAACGAGATCCACGACGTCCCGCACAACGGCATCGTGATCACCGGCGGCGAGCGGGCGAGGGGCACCCAGGTGATCTCGAACCTCGTCGAACGCAGCATGGGGAAGCTGATGGACGGCGGCGGGATCTACCTCTCGGCACCACAGGGCTCGTCGTTCGCCGGCGGGGCGATGGTCCGCGGCAACGTGATCCGCGACGTCCTCACCTCGTACAACTTCGGCCTCTACACCGACTACGGCGCGGCGTGGATCACCGTTCTCGGCAACATCGTCCACCGGGCCGACACCCCGATCGTGCTCCAGGTGGGCCCGCCGATGGAGAACGTCGTCTTCGCGGGCAACTTCTGGGATCTCCGGCCCGACGGTCACGACACCCCGCCCGAGACGGTCGTCGTGGCCGGGAACACCGTGCTGCCCAAGGAGAACTTCGACGACACCGCCCAGGCCGATCCGGCGGCCGCCGACATCCTCGCGAGGGCGGGACGCCGGGGTCTGGAACGATGATCACCGCTCCTGCCGGGCGCGAGTCCGGCAGGAGCCACCACGGCCAAGAATTCCCGAGGAGACCGCACGCCATGCCGACCCAGTCCATGGAAGCCCCCGGGACCCGCCGCCGCCTCGCGCGGATCGCGACCGAGGTGCTCGCCCCCTGGGTCTGGGTGCTCGGCCTGCCCCTGATCGTCGCGTGGCAGGTCACCGGTCACCACGTCGGCGAGACGGTGCTCTGGGGGCTGATCGTCGGCGTCACCGGCTCCCTCATCCCGATGGCCGTGATCGTGCGCGGCGCCCGGAAGGGCAAATGGGACAGCCACCACGTCACCGATCGGGCCGGGCGGCTCGTCCCGTTCGCGGTCTGCATCGGTTCGCTGGCCGCCGGGTTCGCCATCCTGATCGCCGGTGGCGCCCCGCACGAGATGATCGCGCTCGCGGCCGCCGAACTCGTCTGCCTGGTCGCCGCGCTCGCGATCACCTTCGGGCTCGAGTTCAAGATCTCGATGCACGCGATGGTGGCGGCGGGCGCGGCCGTGATGCTGATCCGCGTCTACGGCCCGTGGTTCGCGCTGCTCTTCCTCGGCGTCGCTTGGGTCTGCTGGTCCCGCGTCGAACTCGGCGATCACACCAAGGCCGAGGTCACCGCCGGGTTTGGCGGCGGTGTCGTCCTCGGCGGTGGTGTTTATCTTCTTTTGGACGCGATTTTGGCGTGAGCCACGCCGTATATGTCGTTATACACTTTGATTGAGTCGCCGGATGCCCTCGCTGAGTTCGGTGATGTCGGCGGCACTGGGGTGTCCGGGCAGGGATGGCACGTCTTGCCCAGGTGGGCGCGCCTCGTGAGTGGTAATGACGGTTAGAACCGTCATTACCACTCACGAGGCCACGACCGGTGTCAGGCCCCGGCGAGACCGCGGCGCTTGAGCAGCGGCTCGATCTCCGGGTCGCGCCCGCGGAACGCGCGGAACGCGGCCATCGGGTCGACGCTGCCGCCCCGCCCGAGGAGTTCGCGGCGGAAGTGATCGCCGTTCTCCCTGGTGAGCCCGCCGTTCTCGCGGAACCACTGGACGGTGTCGGCGTCGAGGACCTCGCTCCAGATGTAGGAGTAGTACCCGGCGCTGTAGCCGCCGCTGAAGATATGCGCGAAGTAGGTCGTGCGGTACCGCGGCGGCACGGCTTCGAGCGCGACTCCGGCCTTCGTCAGCGCTTCCGCCTCGAACCGCTGGACGTCGTCGATGGTGTCCTCGGTGCCGAGCGCGTGCCACGCCTGGTCGAGGAGGGACGCCGCGAGGTACTCGGTCGTGGAGAACCCCTCGCCGTACTGCTGGGACGCCAGGAGCTTGTCGACCTGCTCCTGCGGCAGCGGCTCGCCGGTGACGTGGTGCTTGGCGTAGTTGGCCAGCACCTCGGGCCACAGCATCCACATCTCGTTGACCTGCGACGGGTACTCGACGAAGTCGCGCGGGACGTTGGTGCCGGAGAACATCGGGTACTCGACGTCCGAAAGCAGCGAGTGCAGGGCGTGCCCGAACTCGTGGAAGGCGGTGACGACCTCGTCGAAGGTCAGCAGCGTCGGCTCCCCCGCCGGCGGCTTGGCCACGTTGAGGACGTTGACCACGACCGTCTTCGTGCCCAGGAGTTTCGTCTGGTCGACGAAGTTGTTCATCCAGGCACCGCCGCGCTTCGAGTCGCGGGCGTAGTAGTCGAGCAGGAACAGGCCGAGTTCGGCGCCGTCGGCGTCGAAGACCTCGAAGATCCGGACCTCGGGGTGGTACTTCGGCAGGTCTTCCCGCTCGGTGAAGCTCAGGCCGTACAGCTTGGACGCGGCGAAGAAGACGCCGTCGGTCAGGACCCGGTTCAGCTCGAAGTACGGGCGCAGCGCGGCGGTGTCGACCTCGAACCGGTCCTTGCGGACGCGTTCGGCGTAGAAGGCCCAGTCCCACGGCCGCAGGATCGCGCCGGGGATGTCGGCTTCGAGGTAGCGCTGGAGTTCTTCGGCCTCCGCCTTGGCGTTGGCGACCGCGACCGGCGCGAGACGTTCCAGCAGGCCGACGGCGGCCTCCGCGGTCTTCGCCGTCTCGTCCTCGATGACGTACGAGGCGTGGTCGGGGAAGCCGAGTACGGCGGCCCGCTCGGCGCGCAGCCGGACCAGTTCTGCCACGATCCGGTTGTTGTCGAACTCGTTGCCCCGGTTGCCGCGCGACACCGAGGCGGTGAAGATCCGCTCGCGCAGCGCGCGGTCCTCCAACGAGGCCAGCGCCGCCTGCGCCGTCGGCAGGGTCAGCTTGAGGACGTACTTGCCCTCCTCACCGGCGGTCTCGGCGGCGGTGGCGATGGCGTCCTCGGTGAGCCCGGCGAGTTCCTTGACGTCGTCGACGACCACCGCGAGTTCGTTGGTGTCCTTGAGCAGGTTCTGCTGGAACCGGGTCGACAGCGTCGAGATCTGCTCGTTCAGCTCGCGCAGCCGCTTCTGGTCCGCCTCGGGAAGCCCGGCACCGGCCCGGCGGACGTCGGTGTGGCGCCGCTCCAGCAGCCGCAGCGACTCGGGGTCGAGGCCGAGTTCGTCCTTGCGCTCGAACAGCGTGTTGATCCGGGCGAACAACGCCGGGTTGAGGTTGATGGCGTCGGCGTGCGCGGCCAGCCGCGGTGCCATCTCGGCCTGCACGCGCTGGATCTCGTCGTTCGCGTTCGATCCGGCGAGGTTGAAGAACACGCTGGAGACGCGGGACAGCAACCTGCCGGACTTCTCGAGCGCGACAATGGTGTTCTCGAAGGTCGGCGGTTCGGCGGAACCGGCGATCTCGTCGATCTCCGCGGCGTGCTCGGCCAGGCCTGCCTCGAAGGCGGGAAGGAAATGCTCGTCGGCGATCCGGTCGAACGGCGGAAGTGCGTAGGGCAGCTCACTCGGCGCGGCGAACGGGTTGTCCTGCGAAATCATCGGTGTTGCTCCCGGGTCGTCGAATCTGCTGGTCTGGCCACCTTACGGGCAGCGAGGGGCCGGTGGATGCCGTCCGTGGCGGTGACGCCACCGTCGGCGATGGTCACGCTCCGGTGGTACCGCCCACCACCGCGTCCGAACTCTGCTTTCCCTTGCCGCGCTTGGCTTTGGCTTTGGGCGCCGGTGGGGCGATCCCGGCCAGGTCACCGCCGTTGTCGTTGACGCGCAACACGAACGGACGAGTCTCGGTGTACCGGACGACCGAAACCGAGGCCGGGTCGACGACGATCCGCTGGAACGAATCGAGATGCTGGCCGAGCGCGTCGGCGAGGATCGCCTTGATCACATCGCCATGGCTGCATAAGAGCCACACCGCGTTCTCGCCGTGCTTCGCGGTGATCCGGGCGTCGTGGGCGCGGACGGCCGCGACCGAACGGGCCTGCATCTCGGCCAGTCCTTCGCCGCCGGGGAAGACCGCGGCCGAAGGATGTGCCTGCACGACCCGCCAGAGGGGTTCCTTGAACAGATCCTTGAGCGCGCGACCGGTCCACTCGCCGTAGTCCACTTCGGACAAACCGGGCTCTTTGATCTTGTCCAGACCGCGGGCTTCGGCCAGCTTCGCGACCGTCTGGCGGCAGCGGAGCATCGGCGAGACCACCAGCTCGGCGAGCGGGACCGGAGCCAGGCGCTCGACCAGCGCGGCCGCCTGCGCCCGGCCGGTGTCGTCCAGGCCGACCTTGGGCGTGCGCCCGGCGAGGACGCCCGAGCCGTTCGCCGTGGACTTGCCGTGGCGCAGAAGGATCACAGTACTCACGTGGCCCACCCTACGTGTCGTGCTTTGCCGGACTCCCGCGTTTCGTCCTCTGGATGCGGTAGTTGCGCGCGCAAGGAACGCGTCCAGAGGACGAAACGCGAGGGAGCTACAGGTGCGGGCCCTCCTGCGGGTCCAGGACACCGGTGAAGATCAGCACGAACAGCAGGGCACCGAGCACGAGCCGGTAGATCACGAACGGCACGAAGCTCTTCGTCTTGATGTAGGACATCAGCCAGGCGATGACGGCGTAGCCGACGCCGAACGCGACCAGCGTCGCCAGGATCGTCGGGCCCCACTGCGCCGGGGCGCCGTCCTTGCCGATGTCGGTCAGCTTGTACAACCCCGAGCCGAACACCGCAGGCAGCGCCAGCAGGAACGAGTACTCCGCCGCCTCCGCCCGGGTGTAGCCGAGCAGCAGCCCGGCGCTGGTGGTGCCACCGGAGCGCGAGACACCCGGGATCAGCGCCAGCGCCTGCGCGAAACCGAAGCCGAGACCGTGCGGCACGGTCAGGTGGTCGAGCGTCCGCTCCTGCTTCCCGATGCGGTCGGCCACCAGGAGGATCAGGCCGAACACGATCAGCGTGGTCGCGGTGATCCGCAGGTCACGGAAGGTCTCGTCGATCGCGTCCTGCAGCAGCAGGCCCAGTACGACGATCGGCAGCGAGCCGACGATGATCAGCCAGCCCAGCCTGGCGTCGGGGTCCTGCCGCCAGTCCTTCTTGTAGATCGAGAAGAACCAGGCGCGGAGGATCTTCCCGATCTTGCTCGAGAAGTACAGGATGACCGCGAGTTCGGTGCCGATCTGGGTCACCGCGGTGAACGCGGCGCCCGGGTCGTCCCAGCCCGCGAGCGCGGCGGTGATCCGCAGGTGCGCGCTGGAGGAGATCGGCAGGAACTCCGTCAGGCCCTGGACGAGGCCGAGGACCAGTGCTTCGAACCAGCCCATCAGGCGACACCGGCCAGGTCGATGGCCTCGGCCGCGATCTCGAGCGCGCGTGCGGAGCTCTCGGGGTCCGGCATGGAGGGCGCGACGGTCAGTGTCGTGGCGCCCGCCTCGGCGAAGGCCCGCATCCGTTCGGCGATGCGCTCCTTCGGTCCCAGCAGTGACGTCGCGTCGATGAACTCCAGCGGGACGGCGGCCATGGCGCCCGCGTAGTCCCTGCCGAGGTACTTCTGCTGGACGTCCGCCGCTTCGCGCTCGAAGCCCATCCGGCAGGCGAGCTGGTTGTAGAAGTTCTTCTCCCGGCTGCCCATCCCGCCGATGTAGAGCGCCGCGTACCCGCGGACGGCGTCTGCGCAGGCCTTCCAGTCGTCGCCGACCACGAGGGGCACGGTGGGGACGACGTCGAAGCCGTCGAGGGACCGTTCGGCCTTCTCCGCGCCCGCCCTGATCTGCTTGAGCTGCTCACCGGCGTGTTCGGGCGAGAAGAACACCGGCAGCCAGCCGTTCGCGATCTCGCCGGTCAGTTCGAGGTTCTTCGGGCCGATGGCGGCCAGGTACACCGGGATCTCTTCGCGCACCGGGTGCACGGTCAGCGTCAGCGCCTTGCCGGGTCCGCCGGGCAGCGGCAGCTGGAAGTGGTCGCCGTCGTACTTGACCCGCTGGCGGCCCAGCGCCTTGCGGACGATCTCGACGTACTCGCGCGTGCGGCCGAGCGGCGACGCGAACTTCACGCCGTGCCAGCCTTCGGAGACCTGCGGGCCCGAGACGCCAAGGCCGAGGCGGAAGCGCCCGCCCGACAAGGTGTCGAGGGTCGCGGCGGTCATCGCGGTCATCGCCGGGGTCCGCGCCGGGATCTGCAGCACCGCGCTGCCCACGTCGATCCGCGAGGTCTGCGCCGCCACCCAGGCCAGCACCGTCGGCGCGTCCGAGCCGTACGCCTCCGCGGCCCAGACGACCGCGTAGTCCAGTTCGTCCGCCTTCTTCGCCAATGCCAGGTTGGCCGCGTCGTTCCCCGCGCCCCAATAGCCCAAATTCAGTCCGAGTCGCACGGCGTGAATGTATCCAGCGCAACGTCACTCCTCCGTTCAGGGTGTTGACACCCCGGTGACCCGGCCGGTGGTACTCGATCACGACACGCTCACCTGCTCCGTGTCCCGCACTTGCCTTCCGGCTAGGCTCGCCCGTCGTGGAAAAGCGACAGCTCGGCCGGTCGGGACTGCGGGTCTCGCGGATGGCCCTCGGGACCATGACGTGGGGTGGCGACACCGACTCGGAGGAGGCGGCCAGCCAGCTGGTCGCGTTCGTCGACGCCGGGGGCACCCTGGTCGACACCGCCGACATCTACAGCGAAGGCGAGAGCGAACGCGTCCTCGGCGCGCTGCTCGGCGACCTCGTCCCGCGTGACGACATCGTGCTCGCGACGAAGGCCGTGGCCCGCCGCACCGACGGCCCGTTCGGCGGCGGCGCTTCCCGCGGGGCCCTGCTGAGCGCGCTCGAAGGCTCGCTGCGCCGCCTCGGCACCGACCACATCGACCTCTGGCAGCTGCACGCCTGGGACACCACCGTGCCGGTCGACGAGACCCTCGCCGCCCTCGACTACGCCGTTACCAGCGGCAAGGCCCGCTACGTCGGCGTCTCCAACTACTCCGGCTGGCAGCTGGCGACGGCCGCGAGCCGCAGTTCCGCCGTCGCCCCGCTGGTCTCGACGCAGGTCGAGTACTCGCTGCTGGAGCGCGGGATCGACCGCGAAGTCGTCCCGGCGGCCGAGCACCACGGCATCGGGATCCTGCCCTGGGCGCCGCTCGGCCGGGGCGTGCTCACCGGCAAGTACCGCACCGGGACGCCCGCCGATTCGCGCGGCGCTTCGAGTGTTTTCGCGGGCTATGTCGAACATCACCGGACCGACCGCGCGGCCAGGATCGTGCAGGCGGTCGCGACCGCCGCCGACGGCCTCGGCACCTCTCCGCTGGCCGTCGCGCTGGCCTGGGTCCGCGACCGGCCCGGAGTGGTCGCGCCCGTGGTCGGAGCCCGTGACACCGGGCAGCTGACCGGGTCGCTCACGGCCGAGGAGATCACGCTCCCGCCCGCCATCCGGTCCGCGCTCGACGACGTCAGCGCGATCGAGGTCGGATACCCGGAACGCGGCCTGTGAGCCGTCTCAGTGAGTGGTTTAGGTGACTGTTGAGTGACGCAGACGTGACGCGGTGGGGTTCCTGGGGGATGCTGGACAAGTCCGTTCGACGATTAGCAGGTGGAGGCACCAAGGTGGGTCGGCTGTCCGCCGTTTCCCGGATCGCGATCCCGCTCGCCGGTGTCCTGGTGCTCTCGTCCTGCGGTACGGACGACACGCCGAACGACACCCTGCAGATCGTGCAGAACCCCGTTGCGGCCACCGCGGCGGTCTCCCCCGCAGTGGCGGCCAAGCCCGCCGGCTCGGTGTTCGCCGGGCCCAAGGTGAAGGCGCTGGCCACGGACGCGGCGAGCAAGACGCTGGTCGTCGCCGTCTCGGAGCCGCCATCGCTGCGCATCTACGACCTGGCCACCCTCGACGCCCCGAAGACGACGGTGCCCCTTCCCGGCCCGGCGGAGCGGCTCACGGTCTCGAACTCGCAGGTGATCGCCAGCGTCCCGGACAAGGGTGTGCTGGCGAAGGTGTCCCTTCCCGGCGGCGCGCTCGAGACGGTCCCCGTCACGGGGCAGCCGTCGGCCGGTCTCGCCGACGGCGACGCGACGCTGGTCTCGGTCCGGGATCGCAAGGCCGTCGAGGTGCTGAGCAAGACCGCCGGTCCGAAGACCATCACCGGCCAGATCTACAGCGCCGACGACGTGCTGAACACCGGTGACGGCGTCGTCGTCCTGGACAGGCTGCGTACCGCGCTGTTCTCGGTGAACCTCGCCGAGGGCAAGATCGGCGAGGGCCTGCGGGCGGGCGACGGCGCCGCCAACGCGGTCACCGACGACTTCGGCCGGGTCTTCGTCACCGACGCGCGTGCGGGCGCACTGCTGGCGTTCTCCACGACGCCGTTGCTGCTGCGCCAGCGCTACCCGGTCCCCGGCGGGGCGTACGGCCTCGCCTACGACCGCACCCGCGGCCTCGTCTGGGTCACCCTCACCGAACGCAACGAGGTCGTCGGCTTCGACGTCCGCGGCGGCGAGCCGATCGAGAAGCACCGGTTCCCGACCGTGCGGCAGCCAGATTCGGTCACCGTCGACGAGCAGGGCGGCCGCGTGGTCGTCGGCTCGGCCATCGGAGAAGGGATCCAGGTGATCACGCCATGACAGTTGTGGACGAGGCGGTGGTCGAAGGGGATTGGGAGTACCGGCGGCTGCAGTTGCCTCCCGGTGTTTCCCGGCGGGCGGCGGCGACGCAGCTGTCGATCCACGCCGAGTTCGCCGGCTGGGAACTCTCGACCGTCCGGCTCTACTCCGATGGGACGCGAAGGGTGTGGTTGCGCCGCAAGCGCACCGCCAATCCCCTGCCCGGCCTGATCACCTGAGCTGAAGGGCGCTTTCCCCGCATCCGATGCGGGGAAAGCGCCCTTCACCGCGTGAGATGAGGGGAAAGCGTCCTTCAGCTCCTGAACACCCGGGCGAGCCAGTCCGTCCACAGCGCGTCCTGTTCCGCGGGATCGACGTCGCCGAACAGGTGATGCATCGCGACCATCGGCCCCCGGAAACCGCGGACGAACCGGAGGAGCGCGTCCGCGGTCCTGATCCCGACGGTCTGCGCGTTCGCCAGATAGACCTCGCCGTCCACAGTGGACATCGACCCGGTGGACAGCCGGACCCGGTCCCCCGTCTCCGGCCGTCCGGCCAGCCCGAGTTCCCGGCCGAGGGTGAGCCAGGCGCGGTCCCAGTCCCCGATCGGCGGCCCGAACGCGGTCAGCGGCACGGCTTTCCGTCCCGCGAAGGTGTTCAGGTACTCGACCAGCGTGCGGAAGAACAGCTCGGTGCCGCTGGTCATCGCCTCGAACTCGTCCTCCCAGTCGTCGCCGGGCAGGAATCCGCTCGTCACGGTCCGGAGCACCGTGCTGCCGCCCGAGCGGGCCTCGATGAGGAACTCATAGGCGACGAATCGCCCGTCCGGCGCGGGTTCCGTACCGTAGACCAGCCGCTCCAGCGGGTCCCACGAGGTGATCGCGGACGAGGGTTCGAAGTCACCGAAAGCGGTCTTCACGGTGCCGCCGACGCCGCCGTCGACCTCGTTGCGCCCCATGAACCACGACGTGATCCCCGGACCGGTGGCGATGGCGTCCCAGACCTGTTCCGGCGTCGCGTCGACCTCGGCACGGTCGGCGAGCTCGAATTCGTGGCCCATTCAGCGCTCCTCGGGCTCGGTTTTGACGCTCGGGTGGACGGCGACGACGATGCGGTGGTCGCGCCCGTGTTCGGCGCCTTCGTCGTGGTACTTGCTCACCAGATTCGTGATCGCGACGGTGAGTTCTTCGGCGAAGGCGGCCCTGTCGGCGGCGGAGGAGAACCGCACCTCGCCGTCGATCGCGAAGGTCGCGACCCGTTTCCGCGCCTTGGCCGAACCGGTGATCAGCAGGCCGACGTCGCGGACGAGCCTGCCCGCGACCGCGAGCAGCCAGCGCGCCGACAGCCGGTCCGGCGACTGGGCCGGATCGGGCTGCACCGCGGACAACGCGGTCGGCGAGATGACGTAGGACGACGCTGTCGCGCGCATCATGCGTTCGGTGACGTTGCCCTTGCGCCGCTCTTCGACGAGCTCGACGAGCCCGTGCTTCTCCAGCGCACGCAGGTGATAGTTCACCTTCTGCCTCGGCAGGTCGACCCGCCCGGCCAGCATCGTGGCCGACGCAGGTTCGGCGAGTTCGGCCAGCAGCCGGGCCCGGACCGGATCCAGCGACACTTCGGCCGCTTCCGCGTCCTCGATCACCGCAACGGAGAACATGGCACGAAGGTCCCACCGAAAAGAGAACTTGTCAAGGAACCTAGATTTGTCGGCGGGCCCTGGTTGCCAGCGCGAGCAGGCGCGGTACCACCTGCGGGGCCGCTTCCAGCGGGACAACGTGCCCGACCCCGGGCAGTACCACGGCCGTGCCGTTCTCCACCGCGTCCGCCAGCTCCTCGACGTCGGCCGTGGGCACCAGCTTGTCGCGCTCCCCCACGATCGCCGTCACCGGCACCGCGCCGACCTGAGACAACGCCGATTCCCGCGTGTAGGCGTCCAGCGCCGGACGGAACGCCGAGACGGTATGCGGCCAGTTGCCGCGGATCATCCGCACGGTCAGCTCGACGTCGCCGGGCACCGGATCGTCTCCGAAGAGCCACCACCGCAACCCGGCGGTCACGGCCTTGCTCGTACGTTCCCGCACCAGGCCGATCAGCTTCGTCCCGAAGACCATCTCCAGGTCCCGGCCGAGTTTCCCGAGCGCGTTCGGCCAGATCGCGTCCGGGGTGACACCGCCGGCCGACATGGCGAGCAGGCCGATCCCCGCCACCCGCGCCGCGAAGACGTCCGGGTGCCGCTGGGCGAGCGAGAGGATCGCGAGACCGCCCATGTCGTGGCCGACCAGTACGACCCGGCCGTCGGGGATCACCTTCTCCATGACCTCGGCGAGATCGTCGGCGAGATGTCCCATGGTCGCCGACGCGGGCCGGACGTCACCGGATTCGCCGTGTCCTCGCTGGTCGTAGGCCAGCACCGAGATCGGTTCCTCGGCGGCTTCGGCCAGCACCGGGGCGATGGCGCGCCAGCTCCGCCTGTCGAGGGCGTAGCCGTGGAGGAGCACCACGGTCACCGGCGCCGACGAAGCACCCCAGCTTTCGAAATGCAGGGGTGTTCCGTCGGCGACCAGCAGACCGGGCATCAGGCTGAGCGCAGGAAGCGGTCGAGTACACGCACCCCGAACTTCAGCGCGTCGACCGGGACGCGCTCGTCGACGCCGTGGAACAGGGCCGAGAAGTCGAGGTCCGCGGGCAGCTGCAGCGGGGCGAAGCCGAAGTTCCGGATCCCGAGGGACTGGAACGACTTCGCGTCGGTGCCGCCGGAGAGCATGTACGGGAGCGTGCGGGCGCCCGGGTCCTCGGCGAGGACCGCGGCGGTCATCGCGTCGACGAGCGCGCCGTCGAAGGTCGTCTCGACCGGCGGCAGCTCCATCCACTCCTTCTCGATGTCCGGGCCGAGGATCTCCTCCAGCTCGGCGTTGAACGCTTCGAGGCGGCCGGGCAGGATCCGGCAGTCCACCGACGCCTCCGCGACCGACGGGATGACGTTCGACTTGTAGCCGGCGGTGAGCATCGTCGGGTTCGCCGTGTCGCGCAGGGTCGCGCCGATCATCCGGGAGATGTTGCCGAGCTTGGCGACGGACCCCTCGATGTCGTCCTCCGGGAAGTCCCAGCCGGTGATCTCGGTGACGCCGTCCAGGAACTCGCGGACGGAGTCGGTCATGACCAGCGGGAACCGGTGGTTGCCGAGCCGGGCGACGGCCTCGGAGAGCTTGGTGACGGCGTTGTCGCGGTGGATCATCGAGCCGTGCCCCGCGGTGCCGCGCACCCGCAGCTTCATCCAGCGGATGCCCTTTTCCGCCGTCTCGATCAGGTACGCGCGGACGTTGTCCTTCAGCGTGATCGAGAAACCGCCGACCTCGCTGATCGCCTCGGTGACACCCTCGAACAGCTCGGGCCGGTTCTCGACCAGCCACTGCGCCCCGTACTTGCCGCCTGCCTCCTCGTCGGCGAGGAACGCGAACACGAGGTCGCGCGGCGGCACGATGCCGTTCATCTTGTAGTGGCGGGCCAGCGCGAGCGCCATTCCGCACATGTCTTTCATGTCAACGGCACCGCGGCCCCAGACGTAGTCGTCCTGGATCGCGCCGGAGAACGGGTGGACCGACCATTCAGAGGCGTCGGCGGGGACGGCGTCGAGATGACCGTGGATCAGGAGCGCGCCGCGCGAGGGGTCGGCGCCGGCCAGCCGGACGATCACGTTGTGCCGGTTCTTGCCGCCGGACTCGACGTAGGTGATCTCGTAGCCCGCGTCGGTGAGCTTCTCGGCCACGTACTCGGCCGCGGCGCGTTCACCGACCAGCGTGTCGGGGTCACCCGTGTTGGTGGTGTCGATACGGATCAGTTCACTGGTGAGGGTGACTGCCTCTTCGGCGGCTGCTTCGATCAGATTCGGTTCGGTCACCAGGCATTCCTACCATTGGTGGAGCCGTCCGACCCGTTGCCACCGCTCGGTGGACGGCGTGTGACGGCCACCTGCCTGGGAGAGCCCTCATGCCTGACGACGAGCTTCAGCTTCACGACTCCGCAGAACCGTCGGACGACCTCGGCATCCCGGTCATTGTTGAGGTCGTCGCCTTGGCCACCCACCTGATCAAACGTGGCGTCGCGTTGACCACGGACCAGCTCGCGGTCGCCCCGTACCGGGTGCCCGGCGACGACATGCCCGTCCTGCTCAACGCCCTGCACCGGCACCGCCTCATCACCGACCACACGCTGAGCGACTTCGTCGGGCTCGCCTGGTCACACGCCGAACGACCCGACCTCGCACTCAGCCGCGGCCGCTGGCGGACGCTGTTCACCGCCGCCGGCGGCTTCGGCAACCGCCTGCCGGGCGCGATCTGGACAGCCCTCGTCGAACCCGAACGCCTGCAGGCCCGCAACACCGACCGAGACGAAGCCGAATACGTCGTCGACACTTCGGGCCTTACGATCGACCCGGTCGCAGGCGGCCACGTCCTCGCCGACACCGCTCCCTGACCACCAGCACCACAGCGTCACCAGCCTCCCCTCACGCTCAGGCCAGTCGCCGCTATGTCGTTAGTCGCCGCCGTGTGCTAACGACGCGCTCACCCGGAACAGCGGCGGCGCTGCGGACGTCCTGGTCCCGCTTTGACCACGACATGCGTGACGTCCCGGCCGTCTCCGGCGATATGGGTCAGCCGGAGTGGCGCAGGTCGTGCAGGGTCCAGCCACCGGTGGCCTTCTTGAGCGCTATGAGCGCGGCGTCGTAGCCGTAGCGAACGCGGCCAGTGTCCGGATCGAGGCCGGCCGGGCCGGCGTTGCCTTTCGCCGCGCGCACGGTGAGGAAGAGCGGGCCGCGGGTGTGCACGCCGAGGTAGCGGGCGAGCAGCCGGGCGGTCAGGCCGCCGCGGTCCCAGGTGACGATGTCCGGCGCGCTGCCCTTGCACACGACGCCGGCGCGGGAGTTGCGCAGGAGCCGGTCGACCTCGGCACGCGACCGGGCGCGCGGGCCCCGTTTCGGCTGTGAGGAGCCGGGCAGGCTGGCGAGCGGGTCGCTGGCGATCCAGCTGCGGTCGCGGCAGAAACCGATGAAGGCGGCGAGCGCGGCGCGCCTGGCGTTGAACGTCGCCGCCGCACTCCCCCATCGCGCGACGATCGCGCCCCGCAGCGCGGCGGCGCCCGGCTCGGTATCGAGCACGGCAACCGACGCGGCCGGATCAACGACGGCGGCCACGGAGGACAGATACGCCTTGATTGTGTTCGGCGCGGTGAGGTAACCCGAGCGGCCGCGGGCGGCCGACAGGTGCGCGGCCAACGCAGCGAGCGCGGCGGCGCCCGTTGGCGCGGACTCGGCGGTCCGGATCGCGGTCACGGTCCCTATCGCACTCCTCGTTCCGGATAGCTGGCGACCTATGTGCAGCCGTCGCGGGTGTTCGGTATCGATACGCCGCCACGATCGCACCGATACCGAACACGATCGCCACGCCGACGATCGCCCAGAATGTTCCGGATGCATACCAGGGATCAGCGGGCGCAGGAGACATGCCAGTCACCGAACCAGGTCCAACCCTCCGGCGGGACAGACCTACCAGATGTTCCGGCTTATTTGGGGCGTGAAGCTGCTTAGCGGCCTGGCCACCGCGGTCATCAAGCTCCAGTAGGCGTGCCTGCTGTGAACCGGCTGGCAGGTTCTGGGACGGATCGAGGCGGCTGCTGGCTGATCTGCCGCACTGTCGAAGCAGATCGGAATGCCGTTGCCCGGTTCCTGATGTTGGGGATACCGGTACCGAAGGCTGTCCTCTACGTGCTGCTTGGTTGCGCGGAATGGGTCATTACTGTGACCGCATGACGAATGACGCCATCCCACCCGCAGACTTCGCGTCGATGCCCAGGGCTGAGTTCGCTTTCCCCGGCCCACTGCGTGACCAGCTTGTCACGGCAATCCTCAACGGTTCCAAGACCTCCACCACAGGCCTCGTCGTCGACTACGAGCACGAGGGGGAGCCGCTGCCGGAAGTCGGGAGCCGTTCGGTGGTCATCGACTCGGACGACCGTCCAGTCGCGGTCATCGAGGTGACCGGCGTACGCGTCGTCCCGCTGGCGCAGGTGGATCTCGCTCACGTGGTGGACGAGGGAGAGGGGGACGCCAGCATGGCCGAGTGGCGGGCGAGCCATGAGCGGTTCTGGCACAGTGCGGAGACGCGTGCGGCGTTGGAAGACCCCGAGTTCACCGTGGACGACACGACGCTGGCGGTTCTGCAACGCTTCCGCCTCATCACCGATCTTCGCCCCGTCAATTAGCCATCCTCCTATCGTTCATCACGTCGTAAGGGCAGTGATCGTGCAGCAGAACGTGATGGCGGGCGCAGGCGAACGTTCAGGACAGCCGCCGGCGCAGCAGCCACCGGTCCTCGCGTTCGACCAGGCAGCCCGGGCAGAAACGCGATCCGGAGCCCTGCGGCACGATCTTTTCCGCTGGGGGCGCCGGCTCGGTATCGTCGATCCGGTCTTTCTGACGCCGTGCAAGGGCGTAGCGAAGTAGGTTTTGCGATTGGATCAGGGCTTTTCCGAAACCCTCCCCGTCGCTCACTACCCAATTTGTTAACCAGAGTCAGTAAAACCGTTAAACAGCCCGGTTCACCACCATTCTGCCGGGCTGGTATTCGGGACGCACGCTGCATATCCACGTCAAGATACGCACCGTCGGAACGAACGGCAGGCCGTACGAGTTCACCTCGCAGCTTTACTTCACGCCCGAGTTCAGCGCGGCCTATCTGCGGACCGAACCGTACCGGCGGAAAGGTCCGGCCGACACGACCAACAACCGGGACTCGATCTATCGCAACGGCGGCTCCCAAATGCTGCTGCGTCCGCTGCAGGCCGGGAACGGCTACACGGCGGACTTCGCAATCGGTCTCGACCTGTCGAACACCCAGGTCGGCAGGCCCGACTAGGCCGTGTCCACTCTCGGCCGCGGCGGACCGGACACAGACCCGCCGCGGCTGAGGCGAGACTGCCTCGGCATCGTGCGGCCCAGGCTAGACCATGCGAGTGACAGATGTTGGCTATCTGTCACATCGCGCGATGATCTTTGCTAGCGTCCGGGAACCGACTTGAGGAGACTGGGCGATGACAGGGGATCTCGGGCGACGGGCGGCCTTCGGGCTGGCCGCGACCGCCGGCGGCGCGTTACTGGCAGGCGGCACAGCGGCCGCGGCGGACTCCACTGTGGACTCCACTGTGGACTCCACTGTGGACGGCAAGCATCAGGTGAGCCCGTCGTTCACCGTGGTGGACAAGCGAGGACGGCAGCGGTTCCTGCTCGACAGTCGTAAGCCGCCACTGATCATCGACGGCCAGACCTATCCGCCCGAGCGGCGCTCAGGACCGGAGAACGGCTCCTATCTGATCTTCAACGACGAGACCGGTGACGAAAAGGGCGGCCTGCTCGTCCATCCCAACGGCGGCCACATCGCCTTCGACTACCCGCACGCGGTGGACGGGATCAATCTCAGCCTGTCCGCGAAGGACGGCGTGGGTGGCGCGGGCCTGACCATCAACGGCATTCCGGATCCCGATGCGGGGCCCGGCGTCCGTGCCACGCCGCGCGCGGCCTTCGGCTGCCACACCAACTTCGGCGCGCAGCTGGCGTTGTGCGATTCCCAAGGGCGGCCGCGAATCGTGCTCCAGGTCGACGAGAACGACCGGCCGACCATCAAGATCCTGGACGGGGACGGCAAAACGGTCAACGAACTGGCCTAATGCTCCGGTGGTAGACGGTCTCCCGCTCCTTCTCCGACAGGTTCTTCGCGACCGGCGGGTGCGGGGCAGAGCCGGCTGCTGGACTGGCGACTCGCCGCGCTCACAACGAGCCGGATGAGCTGGGGCTCGTCGCTGGCTTTTCGATCACCAGCGCGGCGGTCTTGCCCGGCCAGCCACCCGGCCACTCTTCCCCCGAGCGCCGACGCCAGAGCTGCCACCACCGCGTGCGAAGTTTTCCTGCGAAGCCGAGATCACGCCGCGCGACCAGGACGAAGTCCTTCTGGGCTTCGCCGAGCCTGAGCATCCACCGGCTCGTCAAGGCGATCTGCGTGTCACGCTCGGCGGCCCTCTTCGCGGTAGGCAACACATCGAACAGCTCCCCCAGGACCGCGGTGATCTCCTCGGCGGCGGCGCGAGGTTCCGGGTTGCCGACCAGCCGGACCTCCGACAGCGCCGCCAGGTACGCCGACATCGCCGCGCGCGCGTCCGCGACCTGGTGGATCGCTGTCGTGGTGTGCCGCCACGGGAACGGCTCCCAGCGCTGCATCGTCATGGCGATCAAGCCGAGATGGGAGTGCCACGTGATCAGGTCACCGGTCGCGGCCAGCAGGCCCAGGTAGGCGTCACGGCGCTTGTCCTTGCCCTTCGCCCCCTTGCCCGGCCCGGGCGGCATGATGGCGAACACGGCCCGCGCAGTCTTCAACCCGGTGGCGATCCCGCTCCCGAGCTTCGAGACCTCGTCCAGGGGCAAGCCGAACACGTTCATAGGCGTATCCAAGCCCACTGTGAAGGCCCCGATCGTTAGGCGCGCGGCGCGTATCGACCCGACCAGCTCGCCGTTACCCGGACATCCGTCCTGTCCGGCGAAGAACAAACGCGATCAGCGACACGAGCCGGACGAAAGGTAGTCCCAGGTGTCGTCGTCAGGTAATTGCTGGGCATTACGCTCGTGGTGTCCCACCAGCTCGAGCGTTTTGAGCCGCTCGCAGGCATCCCACAGCTTCTCCAGCGCGTCCTGCCGATCGGCAGGACGCCGAGAGAGAAACTGCGAAACGGCGTCGATCAGCTTCTCGTCCAGGACCAGGTCCCCGGTATCCGGCTGAAACTCGGACACCAGGGAGCGCGCCTCGACCGGCGCCAGCCGGGTGACGAACCGGTCGTCGCCGATCGTGAACGCGATCCCGTTCCGGGCGAAGAGAAGATCCACATCCCTGGCGAACTGTTCCTGACCGCCATCGGTGGGGCCGCCTCTTCAGAGGCGTTCGATGCGGTCGGCCTGCGGGCCCCGGTCGCTCTGACGCACCGCGTACCGGACCCGGTCACCCTTCTGCAGCGGCTCCGACCCCATGATCACGGACACGTGGGCGAAGAGATCGTCGCCGCCTGCGTCCGGGGTGATGAAGCCGAAGCCGCGGTCGGCGTCGTAGCGCGCGACGACGCCCTCGCCGCCTCGTACGGGCACGTCCCGCGCCGCCGGCTCCGCGGCCGGTGCCGACCGCTGCGGCACTGTCTGGGGCTCTGTGCCCCGGACCAGGTGCACGTCGCGCGCCTGCGGGCCCTTGTCTCCACTAGCCACCTCGTAGGCGACGCGGTCGCCCTCCGCGAGCCACGTCAGCCCCTCGGCCAGGGCCCGGGCGTGAACGAAGACGTCCTCGGCGCCGGAGTCGGGGTTGATGAAGCCGAAGCCCTTGTCCTCGTCGTACCAGGCCACCGTGCCGTCGGCACCGTCGGCGATACCAGCCGCGGCGGGCGAGCCGGCCCCTGCTCCCAGCGGGATCACGTGCTCGGCCTGCGGGCCGCGCTCGCCTTCGACGATCAGGAAGGCCACCCGCTGCCCCTCGGTGACCACGCCGCCGGTCACGATGGCGGAGCTGTGCACGAAGACGTCGGCGCCGCCGCCGTCCGGCGACGCGAAGCCGTACCCCTTGCCCGGCTCGTACCAGTTGACGGTGCCGAGCAGGCCCACGGCGCTGCCGGTGGCCGCATCGGCGGTGACGCGAACGCGCAGCGCCTGGGGCCCGCGGTCGTTCTCACCGACCTCGAACACGACGGCCTGACCCTCGCGGAGCACTCTCGCGCCGCCGTCCCCGACGATCTCGGAGGCGTGCACGAACACATCAGGCGAGCCGTCCTCGGGCGCGAGGAAGCCGAAACCCCGTTCGGCGTCGAACCAACGGACGGTCCCTTGCGGCATAAAAAGCTCCAGGTCGAGAGGGCGGGCACTGACACCCAGTCTCCCTGACAGACCTCCGGTCCGTCGGGCCGGGCCCACAGACGGGCGGTGCGGAGCCAGAGGCGGGCCGTTGGTTCACCTAGCGACACGCCGAGTTTTGAGACCAGGTCCATTGGCGAGTAAGGCGAACTTGGCGTGTTGCGTGCGCTATCGGCTCGCGCTGCGGTCCGATGTCTCCAATGTGGCATTGGGGGCGCTCAGCGTCTCCAATGCCACATTGGAGACATGCCCGGCTCCCGGAGTCTTCACCGAGGTGCCGCGAAAGCCTCTTTCAGGACACCACATGTCCCGAAAGAGGCTTTCGCGACATGATCGGCAGCAGCGGCTTCGGGAGAACCCGCAGTCGGGGGTGTCGGTCACGACAACTTTGCCTTACCCCTCAATAAGTGGTGGATGACGTTTCGGCGTGCCAGTCGCTGTTGTCGGCGTGCACACGTAGGTGTCTCGCCTATTCCGGGTCGGCCGGTAGGCCAGCCACCCGGTCAGCGGCGTACGGGTCGCCGTCGTCGGCGCGCTCGCGCAGCTGATCGAAGTCTCCTCGCTCGGCCAACAGGTCAGCCAACCGCGAAGCGGCGAACGGGGCGCCGTTGCGGGCGAGCTGTTGGAACAAGGTGAAGGCTTCGTGGACTCGCCCGCTGCGCATGGCGTTGTCGGCTAGCAGGTGGGTGTCGTCGGGGTGGTGGTGGCTGAGCAGGGCGTGCCAGGCGATGTCGGGAAGATGTTCGGTGCGGCGCGTACGGAGCGCGTGCTGGTGGAGGTAGTCGGCGGCCTGGTAGCCGGTGATGATCCCCATGCCCGCTGCGACAGGGCAGAGCGTGCAGGTGGCGCCGTGCAGCAGTTCGGTGGCGTAGGCCAGAGCGTCGTCGAGCCAGCGTGGTGGCGGAGTGGCCTGCTGCTGGTCGGTGAGGTAGCCGGGGGCGGCGGCTTCGATGTAGGCGCGGGTCAGGGGTGCGTGGGCGCCGACGCGGCGGGCGTCGAGCACGGCGGTGATGACCGCTTTGGCGTAGGGGGGTGCGTGTTCCCAGCGGCGGATCAGTTCCGGGCCCGCGGCCATCACCTGGGTGAAGCCGGCGTCCGGGGTGTCGAGGGCGACCCGGATGCGTCGATCGGTGTGGGCGAGGTCCTCGGCGCGGCGGCGTTCGTCAGTGCTGAGCGTGCCGGGAACGGTGAGTACGCTGGCCAGGTCGAGCAACCGACGGTCGTTGGCGTAGGGGTCAGGCTCATCACGTGCGGGCAACGCGACACGCCTCGTGTACTCGCCGGGCCAGCATGTCGCGACCAGCACCACCCCCGCCTCGATCATGGCGCGGAGCGCTCCCGCCGGAACACCTCCGTGGAAATCGAGGTAGTCCTGTAGCTCGTCCAGCCACACCACCGTTCGGCCCGCCGGGTGCCCGGCGAACTCTCGCAGCACGTCGGCCCCGCTGGGGTGCAGCAGCCACCAGTCCGGCAGCACCGTATGCACCGCCTCGAACAGCCCACGGGTCTTTCCCACTGACGAATCCCCGATCACGAGGACGAATCCGCCTTGCTGCCCGGCGAGGGTGATCTTGGTGCGCAGGTCGGCGTCGAAGTCGCGCGGTACGTAGGGTGGCAGCTCGTTCCGACCGGACGAGGCCGGATCGTGTCCGGCGGTCTGGTCGACCTGGATCGCGGCGTGCACGCCCAGCACCCGCGGCCGCGCGTCACGGACCCGTACCGCTCCCGGCGGGCGCTGCTGGTGGGAGTTCGCGACCCGGTCCAGCGCCCGCAGCCACGGCCGCTGCGCCTCCTCCCCCAGCACACCGCACGCCGCGAGCCAGGTCTCCACCGTTTCCCGCTGCGGCAAGGATTTCGCGTTCTTCAGGTGGCTGGCAGTGGAACGCGGAAGAGCCCGCTGCCGCCCGCCCGGAGTCGTCAGCTTCTGCGCGGCGTCAGCCAGGCCTTGCAGCGACAAGTTCCGGTCACGGCGTAGCTGATCCAGCGCGTCGGCCAGCTGGTCCAGCGTTTCGATCTCCCCCGGCTCCATGCCGACCACTCCCGTTCTCAGCGCGGTGCGTGTCCGATGGTGCCTGCCGGACACCGCCGGACACCGTACTCAGTCTCCTGGCGCCACCACGTCGTTACTGGTCGCTCCGCCTTGTGCTGGTGAAGAGCCCGCAACGCCGTTCGACTTCGTCCGGAGTCCGTGCCGGACCCCGCCCTGGCCGCCGAGGCTGAGCGGCAACACAGGCGAGCGCGGACAGGCCGGGCTTCCGATCCAGCAGAACAGGACACACAGCGTGTGGACGTCGTTGATCACCCTCATCGCCCTGGTGCTCCTCATTGGCGTTGGTGCCGCCGCGACCGTGACGCTCACGACCAGCGACGCCGGGCGGGCCCACCGTGCACTGACCCTGCTGAAGATTCTGCTCGGAGCCATCCTTGGCAGTAGCGGCCTGATCGCCGCCGTGATCAGCCTGCACCAAGCGGGATTGCTGTGACAGCTACCCAAACTCGATCAGCGGGCCAGCGGCTCTGGACGCAGGATTCGGACAGCTTGAGTTGTACCTGTTAAGTGGTGGACCGATGCGGCAAACTTCGGCGTGGCCTCACGCCCGTATGCCCGCGGCCGGCACAACCGACGGGAACGGTCCATAGCCTACGGATTCGCCATCGACACCAGCGGCAACACCGACAAGTCCGGCGCCACCATCCACCGATGGGTCAAGGAAGCGCGCGACGAGAAGTTCCGCTGCCGATCACGTCGCGAAAGCCTCTTTCGCGACACCCCAGTGAAGACTCCCGGAGCCGGGCATGTCTCCAATGTGGCATTGGAGGCGCTCAGCGTCTCCAATGCCACATTGGAGACACTTGCCACTCACGACCCCATTCAGGACCGCACACATAGGCAATAACCGGTCACCGAGTCGTCGAGATTGTCCTTTGTGGACAGCAACGGGACGCCCCTGCCTCACGAGGGAGCCCCAGTCCTGTCGCCAGGTAGTGAAGGCCTCCTTCGCTACCCTGAGGGTAGGTAAGGGGACCTTCACGGCAGCGAGCCGATCACGCCATATTGCCTTGTCCCTCTGAGGATGCTCCGCCTGGACGACGGGGTGGTCCCGCCGACCATGAGTTCTCCCGGTACTTTCCTCCCGCTACGGTGGTTCACCGGGAAAGAAGGGGGCGCTAGTGGGCACATCGGTGGCACGGACCTGGCAGCGGATCGTGACCTTGCTGTCCGAACACGCACCCGCCACCGCGCGGGAGATCCGGCCCCCGGCACCGGCCGCGGACCTCGAGCACCTGCGGGATCGGGTCGGCCTGGAAGTACCGCCCGAACTGGCCGCCTGGTGGGCCGCCATGGACGGCGTCGACGACGAGCGTGATCACGGCGGCGGGAACCGATCCGGGTACCTCATCCCGAAGAACTATCTGCCCCTGGCGGTGACGCGGGCCGAGGACGAGTACGTCAGGCAGTCGCGGTACCCCGACCCGGGCTGCTGCACTCCCGAAGGAACACACCGCAAAGAGGCCGGTCAGGATGGATTTCCGTTCTGTACCGGAGTTCTCCCCGTCGGCCGGGCGATCGACGGAGGTCTCCTGTGCGTCGATCTCCGGCCGGGTGAAGACCACGGCTGTGTCATGGAGTGGTACGCCAGCGAAGGGGTCTACCGGTCGGAGTGGGCGAGCGTGACCGAGATCCTCGACGAGATCGCCGAGCGCCTCGACGACTACTCGCACGACCGTGAACCGCCGTATCGCGAACGGCATCCTGTCATCACCGACGGCGAGCTGACCTGGCCCTGACCCGGCACCGGGTGTGCGTGGCTGAAGGGGCCCTTCCTCTCATCTCACGCGGCGAAGGGCGCTTTCCCCGCATGCGATGCGGGGAAAGCGCCCTTCAGCCCCGAGCCACGACAGGGACGTCGTGCGCCGGCCCCTCAAGTTCCTGGCATTGGCTTACCTCAGCAGGCATACAGGTTGTTCGGATGGACCGCTTCGCAGTAGCGGACGTGCAGATGGTTGTCGTGATTCGGATAGCTCGTCGTCAGGCCCTCGTCGATCAGCGTGGGGTCGTTGAAGAAGACGAGCTTCACGTGTCCGGGCGCGGCCGCCCGGATCGCCTTCACCAGGTCGCGCGTCGCCGCCCGGTCGTAGGTGGACGATCGCCAGGTGATCCTGCCCCCACCGCACTGCGCGCCGTCGGTCCGCACCGGCCACAGGTCGACGTCGAGCCCCACCCGGTGACTGCCGTGGCCGGGGATCGCACCGCCGTGTTCGAAACCGAAGTCGCCCATCGGGACCTTCCCGCGGCCCGTGGCCGAGAACGTCTTCGCCGCCTGTTCGAGCTGCGCCACCGCGGCAGCGGTCCCCCAGTTGGCCGCCGCCCCGTTCCCGTCGGGGTCCTGATCGCACAGCCCTTGGCCGAAGTCGGGATAGTCGTGGTGCCACACGAGGTTCTTCCAGGTGGCAGGCCCGGCGATACCGTCCACCGCGATGCCCGCGTGTTCCTGGAAGCCGCGGACCGCCGTGGTCGTCGCCGCGTCGAACCGCCCGCTGACCGGCAGGCTCAACCTGCGTTTGGCGTTCAATTCCACCTGAAGTGCTTTGACCGCCTCGCCGCTGTCGCCTGCCCGGACCGTCGGGGCCAGGGCGGCCCAGGTCTTCGGTCCCGCGATTCCGTCCACTCCGAGGGCTTCGGCGGTCTGGAACGCGCGCACGGCCGCGACCGTGGCGGAATCGAACACACCGGTGGCGGGGACCGCGTGCCCGTGCTGAGCGAGAAGATGCTGTATCGCGAGCACCTCCACGCCCCGGTTACCGCTGCTCTGAGTATGGAAGAAGGCGTTGCCGTAGGCGTGGGCCGGTGCCACAGTGAGGACCGCCGTACCGACCGACAGCACCAGGACGGCGAGTGCCGCCGCTAATCTGCGCATGGGATTCTCCGGGTTTCGCAGTGGTTTCAGTACGAACAGCCCGACGTGGGCAGGCTCGACGGCGCGGGAGGTGCGACGCCGTCGTAGATCGCCAGCAGCAACCGCTGCGGGCAATGACTGGTCGAGCCGATCTTGACGCCGAAGTGCAGGTGCGGCCCCGTCGAGTTCCCGGTGTTCCCCGTGTAGCCGATGAGCTGGCCCGCCTGGACCGTCGCCCCGGACGCCACGGCGTGCTGGGAGAAGTGACAGTAGACGAACCGGGCCCCGTTCGCGCTCAGCACCACGCCCCTGCCGCAGGTGCTGTCGTTGACCAGCGCCACCGTACCCGCGGTGACCGCGAGGGCCCGGGTGCCCGTGCCGACCGGCAGATCGATCGCCGGGTAGTCGTGATGCGGATCGTCGTACTCACTGCGCGGCAGGGTGGCGCGCGAGAGGGGTAGCGACCAGCCCGCGACGGACGGGGTCCCGCCGATGAGCCACTGCCACGTGGCGGTGTCGATGAGCGACGTCGCGGGGAGGCCGTGCTTGGTCTTGAAAGCGGTGACCGCGCTCGCGGTGCTCTCCGCGAACGTACCGTCCGGTTTGACCTGGTGACCGTGGCGCACCAGCTGGTGTTGCGCGGCCTTCACCGCCTCGCCGGTCGCTCCGCTGTCGAGGTTCATCACCAGTTTGCCCCAGGTCTTGGGACCGACGATGCCGTCGGCCGTCAGTCCCTGAGCGGTCTGGAACGCTTTCACCGCCGCTTGGGTCTTCGGGCCGACGATGCCGTCGGCGTCGATCTGCGCGCCGCGCTGCCGGAGCAGGTATTGCGCCGACGTCACCTCCGGGCCGGTGGAATCACCGCCGACCAACGGCCACGCCGGGGCGGGCGCCGCGTGTGCGGATCCCGCGCCGATCATCACCATGGCCACGACGGTGGCGAGGAAAATCAGTAGGCGCCGCATGGCACTCCTTACTCGTCCAGGTACGGAGCCGGAACCGTAGAACGCGGATTCCTTGCGCTGGAAGCCTTTCCACGGGCACCAAAACGCTTCCGGCCCTTCGTCGCGCGTCGATAGCCTCCCGCCCTCGATTCCGGGAGGAGAACCGATGAAACCCACCTGGCGCGCAAGCGTCGCCGCGATCGCCTTCGCTCTGCTGACGGCCGCGACCACGACCACCCCGGCAGCCGTCGCGGACACGGGCTCGCGCACCGTCACCTACCACGGCTATCAGCTCGACGTCCCCGCCGGCTGGCGGGTCGTCGATCTGGCCACCACACCGAACGCGTGCGTCCGGTTCGACAGCATGACCGTCTACTTGGGACACCAGACCGAGGAACCGGACTGCCCGGCGAAAATCGTCGACCGCACCGCGGGTCTGGTGATCGAACCGCTCGCGGAGCTGACTCCCGAGCAGGTACCCGATGGCGTGGTGACCACGCCGCCGGGCACGGCCAGCCCACCACCTGGGACACCGTCCGGCGAACAGACGATCCGCGTCGCCGTCCCCGATGCCGGTGTCCTGGTCACCGCGGGACACACCGGCGCGACCGAACAGACCGTGCGGGCGGCGCTGTCCGGAGCACGTCTGGTGCCAGGCGGCACGCGTGCCGTCCTGCCTGCCAGACCCGCGAAGGCGGCCGCGGCGACGCCGATCGTGGCCCCGGGAAGTTTCCAGGGCAAGGGATTCGAAACCTGTGCCGCGCCGGCACAGGCCACGATGGACGCTTGGCGTGCCTCCCCGTATCGCGCCGTCGGCATCTACTCGAGCGGTGCCCTTCGCGCCTGCGCGCAACCCCATCTCACCTCGACATGGGTCGCGAACCAGGCCGCCCGCGGCTGGCGCTTCATCCTCACCGACGTCGGCAGGCAGGCGCCCTGCACCGATTATCGGCTGAAGATGTCCAGCGATCCTTCAGTCGCGCGGCAACAGGGTCGCGACGCGGCCGCGAGCGCGATCACGGCCAACACCGCGCTCGGCTTCGGCGCGGGCAGCGTGATCTACAGCGACATCGAAGGCTACTCGTCGACGGCGGCGTGCAAGGCCGGCGTGCTGTCCTACGTCAGCGGCTGGACCGAAGCGCTCCACGCGAAGGGCTGGCTTTCCGGCGTCTACACCAGCGCCGGGTCCGGGATCAAGGATCTTGCGAGCGCCTACACCAACACCTCCTACACCCGGCCGGACCACATCTGGTTCGCCTGGTGGAACGACAAGGCCGACGCCGACACCGGCTCCTACGCACCGAGCACGTACTGGGCGAACCACCAGCGGATCCACCAGTACGCCGGTGAGGTCGCGGAAACCTGGGGCGGGGTGCGGATTTCCGGTATCGACCGCGACTATCTCGACGTCGGACCGCGCACGACACTGCCGTGCGACACGGTGAGCCTCGACTTCGCCGCCTATCCCAGAATCGCCTCGGGCGCGACCGGGAACCTGGTCAAGGCGGCGCAATGCCTGCTGACGGCCAAGGGCAGGCCGACCGGGACTTTCGACGAACCCACGGTGTCCGCCACGAAGGCGTTCCAGCAGGCTCACGGACTCGCCGCGACCGGTGAGATCGAGGCGCGCACCTGGACCGCGTTACTGTCCACAGGGGACACTCCCACCCTGCGGCAGGGTGCCACCGGAGCCGCGGTGAACCGGCTGCAACGTGCCCTCACCGCCGCGTCCGGCAAAACCCTCGCCATCGACGGCACGTTCGGGCCGAACACCGAAAAGGCGGTCCGCGACTACCAGAGCGCCCGCGGTCTGGATGTGGACGGCGTGGTCGGCCAGGCCACCTGGGCCGCGCTGCAGGCGGGACGGTGAGCACCGTGACGGACCTTTTCACCCAGCCGAAAACGATTGTCCACCCTCGTTCCCGGTTCCTACCGTCGTCCATCGTGGCGAAAAAATGGTTTCCCGTACTGGCGGCCGCGGCCGCACTGACCTTCGTGACGTCCCCGGTGGCCGCCGCACCGATGCCCGCTGCACTCGCGGCCACCCCGCAGACGGACGTGAACGGGGACGGCGTCGCCGACCTCGTGCTGTCCACTGGAGCGCGGCTGACCTACAGCGGCGACATCTCCCTCAAGCCGAACGACCTCGGCGGCTCGGTGCAGGTACTGCCCGGCGGGGCCACCCTGCCCGGCGCCCCTTCGGCGCTGGTCAACCAGAACACCGCCGGTGTCGGGCTGGGCATGGAAGCCTCCGACAAGTTCGGTGCCGCCCTCGTGACCGGCGACTTCAACCGGGACGGGCTGGCCGACGTCGCGATCGGCAACCCGGGAGAGTCGGTCAACGGCCTGGCGAACGCCGGTACCGTCAGCGTCCTCTACGGCCAGCGCACAGCGCCTTATCTGCGCGCGCTTCCCGGAGCGCTCGGGACGATCAACCAGGACACCGCGGACGTACCAGGGGTGATGGAGGCAGGCGACCTGTTCGGCGCCAGTCTGGCCACCGGCGACTTCAACGGGGACGGCTACGCCGACCTCGGCATCGGGTCACCGGGTGAGGCGATCGAGACGAAGGCACGCGCCGGTGCGGTGTGGATCCTCTACGGCGGGAGCGCCGGCCTCACCGCGCGGAACGCGATCGCGTTCAACCAGGACGATCCGGATCTGGCCGGGGCGGCCGAGGCGGGCGACCTGATGGGCTGGGCGCTCGCCGCCGGGGACGTCACCGGCGACAAACGGGACGACCTCGCCGTCGTCTCGGCCGGTGAGGTGATCACCGGGACCGCCGACGCCTGGGGCTCGGTCCACCTGCTGCACGGCTCGGCGAGCGGGCTGTCGGCCAAGGCGTCCTCGTACGTCAGCGTGGGCAACGCGGCCACCCAGGGGAAATGGCGGGGCGCGGTCATCGGCCGTTTCCACGGCGGCGCCAACGCCGATCTGGTGATCCAGGCCGACCGCCGTCGCGGCGGCCCGGCCGGGTCCGGGGCGCTCGTCTCCGTGCGGGGCGGCAACGCCGGGCTGACCACCGCGGTCGAGGTGATCGACCAGTCCGGTGACGCGATCCCGGGCAGCCCCGAGGCGAACGACCAGTTCGGCGGTTCCCTCGCCGTCGGCGACCTCGACGGCGACACCTTCGACGACCTGGCCGTCGGCGTGCTCAAGGAGGACAACCGCACCGGAGCGCTGTGCCTGCTGCGCGGTGGCACGACCGGGTTGTCGTCCTTCCCCGCCACCGCGGTCGGCGAGAACACCGCGCCGGTGAACGCCGGTGCGGCCGCGGGCGAGGGTTTCGGATACGGCCTGCGGATCCTCGACATCACCGGGGACGGCAAACCGGAACTGACCGTCTCGGCTCCGTGGGAGGACGGCAGCCCGCAGACCGGGGCGATGTTCGTGCTGAACACCGGACTGACGGGCAACGCGCTCACGGTGACCGCGGCACGCAAGCTCGGCCGCGCCCAGATCGGCACACCGACCGCTTTCGGCCCGGGGGCGCCGTTCGCGGGCAACTCCGCCGTGCTGGACGACAACCTGGAAACACCTAAGTAGGGGATGGGGAAATGAGCAAGTTCAACCGACGGACCTTCGTCTTCGGTACCGCGGTCACCGTGGGGGCAGTGGCACTGGGCGGCCGGGCGAGCGCCGCGCTGCCCTACCCGTTCAAGCTCGGCGTCGCGTCGGGCGACCCGTTGCCCGACGGTGTGGTGCTGTGGACCAGGCTGGCGCCGGAACCGCTGGAGAACGGCAACGGTGGGATGCCGACCACGTCGACCGCGGTGGACTGGGAGGTCGCGACCGACGACAAGTTCACGAACGTGGTCAAGAAAGGCCAGTTCACCGCCGTGTACGCCGACGCGCACTCGGTGCACGTCGAGGTCAACGGGCTGCAGCCGGACTACGAGTACTACTACCGGTTCCGCGCCGCGGGGCATATCTCCCCCGTCGGCCGCACCCGCACCGCTCCCGCGTTCGACACCTTCGGGCGCGACCTGCTGATGGCGTTCACCTCGTGCGCGCACTACGAGGACGGCTTCTACACCGTGTACCGCCGCATGGCCGAGGAGCGCCCCGGCTTGATCCTGCACCTCGGTGACTACATCTACGAAACCAGCCACGGGCAGGACGATCCGTGCCCACGGCGTCACCAGAACAAGACGGAACTGACCAAACTCGCCCACTACCGGCAGCGGTACGCGGAGTACAAGATGGACGCCGACCTCCAGGCCGCGCACGCCGTCGCTCCCTGGCTGGTCGTGCCGGACGATCACGAGGTCGAGAACAACTACGCCGCGGGCAAGCGGGACAACGACAAACCCTCTCTGCCGGACGGCTGGGCCAAGCGCCGCGAGGACGCCTACAAGGCGTACTACGAGAACATGCCGCTGCGGGGCGGGGCGAAACCGAACGGGGACAAGATCCAGCTGTACCGGCGCCTGCGCTGGGGCAGGCTCGCGACCTTCCACATGCTCGACACCCGCCAGTACCGGAGCGATCAGGCTTGCGGCGACGGCTGGAAGTACTGCCCGGAGGCCGGTGATCCGTCGCGGAGCCTGCCCGGCATCGCGCAGGAGAACTGGCTGCTCGACGGGCTCTCCCAGCGGCAGGGAACCTGGGACGTGATCGGCCAGCAGGTGTTCTTCGCCCGGCGGGCGGACGCGAACGGCGCGTCCGGAATGGACGGCTGGGACGGCTATCCGGCTTCCCGTGACCGCATCCAGAAGGGCTGGGTCCAGCGCGGTGTCCGCAACCCGGTTGTCCTCACCGGGGACGTGCACCGCGCCTGGGCGAACGAGCTCAAGGTGGACTACACCAATCCGGGCTCCCCGGTGGTCGGGACCGAACTGGTCACCAGTTCCGTCTCCTCCGGCGGCAACGGCGCGGACACCACGGGCGTGCCCGACCAGGCGGGCAACCCGCACCTGAAGTTCTACTCCCAGCACCGGGGTTACGTCCGGGCGAAGCTGAGCCAGACCAAGATGGACGTCGACTTCCGGGCCGTCAAGAAGGTCACCGTCCGCGGCGAACCCGTGACGACGCTGCGCTCGTACGTGATCGAAGAAGGCCGTCCGGGTCTGCAGACCCCGTGACCGGAGTCCGGGACTCGGCCGCGAACCACTCGCGACCGAGCCCCGGACGCTCAGCCTTCCGCCAGGAGCGCGAGCCCGAGCGGGGTGATCGAATGCAGCACGGACTGGCCGTTCTGGCTGCTGGTGATCAACCCGGCCGCGCGCAGGGTGGCGGCCTGCTGGCTCGCCGTCGGGAGACTGGTCTTCGTGCGGGAAGCCACTTCGGTGGTCGTGCCGGGGCGCTCCCCGATGGTCTCGAGGACCCTGGCCCGTGTCCGGCCGAGCAGGGACGTCAGCGGCCGGTGCGTCGTCCCGTCGCCCGACCAGCCCACCTTGTGCTCGATCGGGTACACCAGGGTCGGTTCCAGCTCACCGTCCAAAAAGGTCGTCGGCAGCCCCCAGCAGAAGAAGGACGGCGCGAGACACAGCCCCCGCCCGTTCAGGCGCAGTTCGTGCTCGACCGGATAATCCAGTTCCAGCACGGGATAGTTCCACCGCGCCGTCGGGTGCACCCGGGCGAGCAGCGACTCGCACCCCTCCTCGGTCATCGTCTTCACCTGTCGGGCGCGTTCCTGCTCGACCCGGCCGCACACCCGCACCCAGTATGGGGCGAGACAGGCCGTGAAGTACCGCTCGACCGAGTCGGCGAGCCGGGTGAGCGTCTCCGGTCGCCCCTCGGCGAGACCCGCGGTCCACGAGGGGAGCCGCCGGCTCCCGGCGAGCACGTCCAGATCGGCCCGAAGCCGTTTCTTCGGGGTGCGACGCAGCGCTTCGAGCCCTTCGGCCAGCGAGAGGTCCCGCAGGGTCGGGGTGAGGAAATCGACCGCGTAGCCGGAATGGGAGGCAAGATCGGCCAGCGGCCGGGTGGTGACGTGGGCCGCCCGCGCCACCGATCTTCGCCATTCTTCGAAGATGACCCCGCCTTCGCGGCCGCGCAGCCGGTACATGCTGAGCAGGATCTCCCACATCGGCTGCGGTGCCGCGCTGATCCGGGTCCTGGCCAGATCTTCGGGCGTGAAATGGATTCTCAGCACGGCCGTCCCCCACGGGAACCGCGCTCCTGGTCAACGAAAACAAGCACAAGCGACATGACATCCCCCTGAAACGAACCCTCATGCCGGCAGGCGACCGGATGGAACCACGGCGCCTGGCAGACCCCCTTTGCGACGCCCGATGTTAGGGGATCCTCGGCCTCCCCCGACACCGTCGAGGGCACAAATACCGCGCAGGACTGGCTCGCCTACCGCCAGGGTTGACCCCCGCTTCGGCAAGGAAGGAGCCCTCCGCGCCGAAGTCCACCGCATTTCGTCCTCTGGATGCGGTACTTGCGCGGCGCAAGTACCGCATCCAGAGGACGAAATGCGTGGGAGCGCGCGTGTCGGGTGCTTCAGCATCCTTTGGGGTGGGCGAAAACCTTTGCCACTCCCCGCCGCGTACTCCGATGCTGAATCCATGCGAACCACAGCCGCGAGCGTCCTCGCCGCCGTCTTGGTCCTTTGTGGACTACTACAGCCGATACCCCGGCTCGCCAACGCGGAGCCGGATCTCCAGTCCGCCGGGCATCCCGCCGCCGATCTCAAACTGACCCGCGAAGACATCCTGACCCGAGCGAAGAGCTGGATCGACGAGCGGGTGCCCTACAGCCAGGAAGCGAAGCACACCAATCAGTACGGCACCTACCGGCAGGACTGTTCCGGCTACGTGTCGATGGCCTGGGGGCTGAAGACCGCGCGCTGGACGGGCGACATCATGCAGGTCGCCACCCGGATCGACAAGAAGAACCTCTTGCCGGGTGACAGCCTGTGGGTGCATTCCAGCGCCCACCAGCACATGGCGCTGTTCATCCGGTGGGCGGACGCCGCGAAGACCCAGGCGGTGGTGTGGGAGGAGTACCGCTCCGGGACGGTCGCGTCACAGCGCACGTGGTCGGCCGAGCGGACGGCGGGGTTCACCGCGATCCGGTACCGCAACGTCGTCGAAGGCGACGCCAAAACCTGCGCGGCGGTGAACCTGGACCACCCGCGTTATCCCGAACTCGCACCGGCGGCGACCGGCGACCTGGTCAAGGCCGCGCAGTGCCTGCTCACCGGGGCCGGCTTCCCCACCGGGACGAACGGCCCCACCGGCACCTTCGACGCGACGACCGCCGCCGCCGCGAAACAGTTCCAGGCGAGCGTCGGCCTGCCTTCACCCGGCAAGGTGGACTCGCACACGTGGACGGCTTTGCTGGCCAGGGGCACGACGCCGCAGGTCCAGGACGGTGCCTCCGGAGACGCGGTGCTGCGCCTCCAGCGCGCGCTCAACGCCGCCCTCGACGCGGGCCTCGAACTCGACGGCCGGTTCGGCCCGAACACCACCGCCGCGGTGAAGCGGTACCAGAGCGCGCAAGGCCTCACCTCCGACGGAATCGTCGGCGCGAAGACCTGGGCGGCGTTGCAGGCGGGCAAATGAAACTCCACTGTGGACAGAGAAGAGGCGTGCGATGCGACTGAAGACGGCGATAGCGGGAATGGCCATGATGGTCCTCGGCGGCCTCGCGACGGCGAACCAGGCGAGCGCGACCGCGGTCGCCGATCCGACCGGCGCCGAGTTGAGCGCCGTGGTCGCGAACTGCGCGCAGCAGGTGTCCGCCGGGAAGTACGCCGAGCGCAGCGGCGGCACGCGCACGGTTCCCGTCTGCGCGACCGGTGGCGCGGTGCACTGGCGGTCCGGGATGACGGTCGACTGCGACGGGCAGCGCACCGAGAAGTGCAACGCTGCGACCGATCCCTCCTGGCAGGGGCAGACCGCGTGGTCGCAGCCGGACGGCAAACCGCTCAACGCCGAGAAACTGCCCTACATCGTGGTCCCCGGGATCAGCTCGACCTGGAGTTACGCGCGCTCCGGCATCACCGGTGGCACCGTCGCCGCGGTCGTCTACCAGGGCAGGGTCGCCTATGCGGTCGTGGGCGACGTCGGCCCGGCGGGTGCGATCGGCGAGGGCTCCTACGCGCTGGCCAAGGCACTCGGCATCAATCCCGACCCGCGTTCGGGCGGGGTGTCCGGCAGGGTCGTCGACTACATCGTCTTCCCCGGGGTCAAGGCGTCGCCCATCCACGACGCCGCCGACGCGGCCACGGAGGGCAAGCGAGCCGCGACCGAGCTGGTGTCCCGCTCCCGCGGTTGCGCGAACGTCGGCGTCGACGGCCCTTATCCGCGGCTCGAAGCCGGTGTCACCCGGGCCGAGGTGAAGACGGCGCAATGCCTGCTCCGGGCCGCCGGACAGGACACGGGTGCCGGTGATCCGAGCGGTGTCCTCGATCCGGCGACCGTGGCCGCGGTGAAGCGGTTCCAGGCGCAGGTGGGCCTCGCGGAGTCGGGTTCGGTGGACTCGCACACCTGGACGGCGCTGCTGGCCCGCGGCACCACCCCGCAGCTTCAGGACGGCTCGTCCGGTGAAGCCGTTTTCCGGCTGCAGCGGTCGCTCAACGCCGCCACCACGGCGAATCTGACCGTCGACGGCAAATTCGGCGCGAAGACCACCACGGCCGTCAAGGGCTACCAAGCCTCCCGAGGGCTCGATGCCGACGGGATCGCCGGCGCGAATACCTGGCGGGCTCTGCAAGCCGGGCGATGAACTGTCCTGAGGCTTCCGGGATCGCCTTCCGGAAGCCTCAGGCACCCGGCGTGACGAGACCGGACTCGTAGGCCAGTGCGACGATCTGCGCGCGGCTGGAGAGGCCGAGTTTCGTCATCGCGCGGTTCACGTGCGTCTTCACCGTGGACTCGCTCACCACCAGCTCGCCGGCGATACCGCCGTTGGTCATCCCCTTGCCGACCAGGCGCAGCACCTCGGTCTCCCGTGCGGTGAGGCAGTCCAATCCGGGTCCGCGCGCCGCGGCGGGCCGGTCCGGCCGGTTCGTGTAGGCCTCGATCAGCCGCCGCGTGACGGACGGGGCGAACAGCTGCTCCCCCGCCGCGATCGTGTGGATCGCGGCGACCAGTCGTTCCGCGCGGACGTCCTTGAACAGGAAACCCGAAGCCCCCGCGCGCAACGCCGCGTACACGTACTCGTCCAGGTCGAACGTCGTCAGCACCAGAACGCGTGTCGGGCGGTCGCTTTCCGCGGCGAGGATGCGTTCGGTCGCGACCACCCCGTTCGTCCCCGGCATCCGGATGTCCATCAAGACGACGTCGGGCCGCAGCCGCGCCGCCTGGTCCACGGCCTCCTGTCCGTCTGCGGCCTCGCCGACGACCGAGATGCCGGGCGCGACCCGCAACAGCGCGACGAATCCGGCACGGACCAGATCCTGGTCGTCGACGACCAGCACTTCGATCATGAACCGACTCCCCCAGCCGCCAGCGGAAGCACCAGCGTCACCACGAAACCCCCTTCCGCGCCCGCGCCGGCCACGAGTGTCCCCCCGTACAGTTCGGCGCGTTCACGCATGCCGATCATGCCGTGTCCGGCGCTCTCCTGGAACCGTTCGGAGCGGCCGTCGTCGGCGATCCGGACCGACACCTCCTCCGCGCCGTAGGTCAGCGACACCCACGCCCTGGCGGGACGGGCGTGCTTGACCACGTTGGTCAGCGCCTCCTGCACGACCCGATAGACGCAGAGTCCCACCCCATCCGGCAGCGAACGCACCGTCCCCCGCACGGAAATCTCGACGTGCACCCCGGCGGCGCCGACTCTCGCCGCCAGCTCCTCCAGTCCCTCCAACCCGGGAGCGGGTACGTAGGTGTCGTCGTCCTCGCCAGACCGCAACACCGTCAGCATGCGCCGCAGTTCGTCCAAGCCCTCGCTGCTGGTGCGGCCGATGACGTCCAGCGCCGTCCGGCTGGCCGCCGGATCCGCATCGAACACGTATCGCGCCATTTCCGCCTGCACCGCGATGACCGACATATGGTGTGCCACCACGTCATGCAGCTCGCGTGCGGTGCGGACCCGCTCCTCCGTCACGGCCCGCCGCGCCCGGTCTTCCTGCTCGCGGCGCAGTTGCCCGGTCAGCACCCGCAGCTGGCCGTTGCGCTGGGCGAGCCGCCCCGCGTTGGCGCCGAAACCCCACGCGACGCCGGTCAGCAGCACGCTCTGGAACACCGCCGTCCACGTCGAACCGATCAGCTGCGAGTGACAGGCCGTGTACGTCTCGCCCGCCAGCGTCGCCGCGGCGCACACCGCCGTCACCGGAAGGGACCGGTGCGCGGCGACGGTGTACAGGCCGAGCAGCAGTGCCAGTGCGCTGACGCCCGGCCAGTACCCGGGGATGAGATAACCGGCCCACCCGGCCAGCAACAGGACGAAGACCGTGAGCGGGGCCCGGCGCCGAACCGCCAACGGCGCGTTCACCAGCACACTCAGCACGGCACCGGTCGCGTCGAACGGCCTGAACCCGGGGAGTTCGACGGCGAAGCCCGCCTCGACCGTGAACCAGATCATGAACACGGCGAGTAGCACGTCGGCCACTTCGGGGGCGATCTTTCTCAACCAGGTCGGTGGGCGCACACGGAACGATAGCCGTCGAAATGTCCACGGCGCGTCCGGCTCCAGGACGACATCCCTACCGCACAGGTTGACTTCCGCTCGACGCGACCGCGCCGCTGGGAACCTGTTCATCCAAGCAAGGCGATCTGTGACGCGTCACCCCCGATTGCGATGATCACCGAGCCATTTGTAACTACCACTGCCACTGTTCCAAATCAGCCAGGCGCGAATGAAATCAAACCCGCCCACCGGCCCCTCCTCGGTGAAATTGAACGAACGCTTTTCCCGGTTCGCGGTCCGGGTCTGGGTGCTGTAAATGTCACCTCCAGCGTAGAACTCGAACATGACGGTCGTCGATCCTTCGTTCTTGTCGTCGAAAACGTAGCCTTGGATCGTGGCCGAACGGTTCGAGAAGGACATATCCGCGGCGGCACAGCCACTCCGTTTGTTGCATATCTCGCCGAACCCGCTCGCGTTGGCCACGTTCGCCGCGAAGCCGCCTCCGATCAGGCCGAGCAACGCGATGATGAATACCGTCAAAGAACGTCTCATCGTGATCCCCTCAGTGATCAAGTTCGCGACAGGCGAGTCCACGCGGACTCGTGCCTGTGACATATGTTCACCATATGTCACACCCACAGTGGCAGGAGATCTTCGACTCGTCAAGACATCGGGGTCGGCAGGCGATGGGTTCCTTCGTGGGCGATTCCGCCTGCCCCCACATGTGCCCGATCGCCGTGGATACGCGTCGCCGGTCCCTGCGATCGTCGGGATCGAGGGCAGTCGCAACGTTCATCGCCAAGGCACGGAAGGGATCAGTCCATGGCCGTACAAGTTGATTTCACCCAGTGGGGGGTCATCGCGTTGGCTCCCGGCCAGGAAGAGTGGAGATGGTTCACCTGGAACTTCGACGGGGGACACTGGTCGAGGATGAGCATCGTCCCCACGGCCTGGTCCCCAGCCAACGGCTCGATCCAGATCGTCGAGGAGTGGGCGAAGAACAACACGTTGTGGGTTCATCTGCGCAACAATGGATCCGACTACGTCTATTACCAGCCCACCGCCGTCACGGCCCCGAGCCGGTAATAGGAGGAAATGACCATGGCCAGAATCGACATCGTCCATGACGCCCAGGGCAACGTGCTCGGGTTCAGCGTCCCCGCCGAGGACCAGACCGCCCAGACGGGAGTCAAGGCCCAGGAAGGCCAGACCGTGACCCCTGTCGACGTCCCAGGCGATCCGTCGAAGGACCCGCACGCGTTCGCCGCCGCCGTGCACACTCGGCTGCGCGGTCGTCTGCAGGACTGAACTGTTCCGCCCACAACGCTGACCTCGAACGCCGAGCAGCGTCAGTGGGGCTTGAACGCCCGGGAGGCGGCCGACGTCGGCCGCCTCCCGGGCTTGCTTGAGGTAATGACCTTCATCCGGCGCGAGAAAACGGTCCAAGATTTCCGGGGAGCCGTGTCGAATCCGGCAGCGGCCGTTCGACGCCTGGACAGATGGCGCCCACAGACGGCCCGCTGACTTGAGACCACCGGAGGTCGAAGTGTCCAAATCCATCCTCGACATGTCAATGTCACTCGACGGGTACATCGCCGATCCCCACGACTTCCTCGGCGGGGAGAACGGCGAACTGCTCCACGACTGGTTCGCGGCCGGCGGGCCTGCCGGACAATTCGAAGCCGAGTGGAACGCCGCCGGTGCCGTCCTCGCGGGACGGCGGACCGCCGAGCTCATGGACCACTGGGGCGGCGACCACAACGGCGCCCCGATCTTCGTACCCAGTCACCGGCCACCCGGCCCGGCCGCCCGGTGGAACTACCCGCTGGTGACCTACGTGACCGACGGGATCGAAAGCGCCATGGCACAGGCGAAAGCCGCCGCCGGGGAGCGGGATGTCCAGGTGCGCGGAGGAAACGTCGCGCAGCGTGCGATCGAGGCAGGGGTACTCGACGAGGTGCAGATCCATCACATCCCGGTGCTGCTCGGTGCCGGCCGCCGGCTCTTCGACCTCCTGCCCTCGCTCGCCACCCTGGACATCATTCGCGTTATCGACACCCCGCAGGCCACCCACATCCGCTACCGCGTCCGCCGCTGACCGGCGTGCCGGAGACCGCCGGCTGTGATGAGTCGATTCAGGGATCGCCCGGTCGGCGGCTTCGCCGGATTTCGACGACGAATCAACGCGATAGCGGCCAGGTCCACGACGGCATCAAATGTCCCCTCATGCCGAGGAGCGACTGACTGACCTCGGGAACGTCGGTTCGGCCCGCGCGTCCCATGTCTGTCCACAAGGGATAGTTACCAACGGCTCGGTGTCCGATCAATGCCTAGAAGTACGGTCCTGAAGGGGGTCGTGAGTGATAAAGAGCGTTAGAACGCTACTTATCACTCACGACCCCATCTCGAAACCACGCGAACTGCTCAAGTTGGACAAATATATCCGGAAAGGTGTCTTGTGGACACCGGGGTCGAGGCCGGCTTCCGTCAGCCAGTCCGGAATTGACTCGCCAGTCTCTTCGGATCGGTCATCGGACACGCGATAAGGATGCATGACGGACGACCGACCCGCGCTCATGCCGATGAATGCGTTGGTGGGAACCCCGACACCTCCCGTCGAGGCGTGAGTTCCCCGGACCCGGCCCGGCTCGAACGGGCTACCACCCTCACCATGCGACGGGCAGGACGTACCCTTACCGGGTAGGTACGTCTTGGGCGGGCTCTTCGCGATCGTATGTCGGGGCACGTGCCATGGCGATCGAGTTTCGCCTCCGCCCTCACGACACTCGCATAAGACTCGGCGAGTCCTGGACGTACTGGAGCGCATTGAGCCGTCGTCGGACCTTTTCACCTACACCAGCGGGCCGGTCCAGCATGCCGTGATCACCGAGCAGTTGACCCGCCATCGCTACGTCATGACCGTGTCCATGGACACCACCCGGACATGTCCGATGCCGTGAGCGAATACCGACCGAACTCCCGGCCCGTACTGGAACAGCTTCGACTTGATCCCGAGGTCCACGCGCGTCCCGGCGCCCTCGGCGTGGATGACAGCCGGGTAGAAGAAGCCCCATGTGAAGGCCGTCGGTCGGGACGCCAGGATCACGATGCCGCGGGCGGCATCGTGATCCTCGACCGAATACCCGGCCGGGCAGTGCTGGGTGTGCCAGGTATAGACCATCTCCGGCGGCGGCGCCGCCGTGTGCAGCTTGATTCGCCGAGCGGTCATCGCGACCGTGGCCACCGAACCTTTCCTGGTGAACGCCACCAGCAGCGACACGCCGATAAGGACGGCCATGACCACGGCCGTGAAGAACATGACGAGATCCACGCCGCAGAGTATGTCCGCACGCGTCGCACGTTGAGCAGCCTTCGCACGAATCAACGGTCTGCACAGTGCGGTCACACGATCGCGCGGCGACCGCAAGCTGCGAGAAACCCATGGAAGACGGCGATGCTGTGTGAAGCGGGCGCCGATATTGTTCGGGAGGTAGAAGTCGAGAAAGCTCATGTTGTGGCGAAAGGCGACTACCTGCTCAAAGCCCTGGACGCGTGCGCGGAACGGACCGATTCTTGCTCATGCGCAGGATCAAGGCGACCGCGTCCTCCGAGGCTCCTCCAGGAGTCAGGATCTCCTGGAGGAGCAGGCCACGCATCGCGGCGATGGTGACGGAGGCCAGGGTCAGCGCTTCCTTGACGTCGAGCCCTTCGCGTTCCGCGAGCGAGGCCAGCATCGTGGTCAGGTCGTCGAGGGAGTCGATGAACTCACGAAAGTCCTGTGGGCTGTACGCGGCGAGTCCTACCACGTGAAAGAAGCCGCGGACACGCGACAGCTGCTCCGGCCGGGTGTAGGTCTGCCAGATCGCCACGACGAGGTCGTCGAAGGTGCCGCACCGGGCGGCTTCGAAAAGCGCCTCGTTGTCCCGGGATCGCTGTGCCGTGAGCATGGCCGCCAACACGCCCGGGAGTGACCCGAAGTGGTATCGCAGGAGGGCGTGGCTGGTCCCGGCCCGGGCGGCGATCTCACGAAGCGACACCTCCGGCGCGGGAAGGTCCTCGTCGAAGGCGTCGAGAAGCCGAGCCAGGAGACGCTCGCGTGCGTCGCCCTTGCGTTCCGCGCTTGACAAGATCACTCCCACAGTTTATCCATTGGAAAAGAACGGCTGATGGTGCCCTGGTGCTTCGCACATGGTGGCAGCCGGCTCGCAACGGTGGAGGGAACGACTCGTGGGACGTGTCCAGGTAGTCGGCGCGACGGTCGTGGACGGGTCGGGTCGCGACCCAGTCGACGTCGACGTCACTCTTGAAGACGGGCAGATCACCCAGGTCGGTGCCTCCGGCGCAAGCGACGAGCGCATCGATGCCGGAGGCCTGACGATGACGCCCGGCCTGATCGACGCCCACGTCCACTTGGGCTTGTCGAGTCCGATCCAGCCTCAGTTCTCGTTTCAGATCAGTGCCGCGGAGATCGCGGCGGACATCTTCGCCACGGCCGGCGCGGCGCTCGATGCCGGCTTCACCACCGTCCGGGACACCGGCGGGGTCGACGGCGGCCTCGTCACCACGATCGCGAAGGGCAAGGTCAGGGGGCCGCGCGTCCTGTCGTGCGGACCGGTTCAGTGCCAGACCGGCGGGCACGGCTACTACGGGGCCGACTGGGAACCCACCGAGCTGTGGAGCAGCCATCACGTTCCGGGGCTGTGCGCCCTGTCGATGATGTCGGGCAACGCGGATGAGCTGCGAGCCAACGTGCGCGAAGCCTTTCGTCGCGGAGCCTCCTTCCTGAAGCTCTGCGTGACCGGCGGAGTGGTCGGCGCTCACGACCGGCTGACCGACACCCAGTTCACCGTCGAGGAGATCGCCGTCGCTGTCCAGGAAGCCGCGGCACGGAGCACCTACGTGACGGTTCACGCCCACAACAACGACGGCATCCGGAACGCGGTCGAGGCCGGGGCGCGCTGTGTCGAACACGGCACCGACCTCGACGAGTCCACAGCCACCCTGATGGCCGCTCGCGACGTCGCCCTCGTGCCCACGTTCGCCGTCGTCGAGCAACTCCTGCACGACACCGCCGGAGCCGGCCTCGGCGAATCGACCCGCGATCGTGTACTGGGTGTTCGCGAGCGGATGACCGAGGCGCTCGCCGTCGCCAAGGAGGCCGGAGTACGGATCGGGCTGGGCTCCGACCTCATCGGCCCTGCTCAGAGCCGTCGAGGCGAAGAACTCAGGTTGCGCGCAGAACTCGAGACGCCGATGGAAGCTCTCGTGGCGGCCACCAAGACCAACGCCGGGATTCTCGGCCTGTCCGGCCAAGTCGGGGTCATCGCTCCCGGCGCACAGGCCGACCTCGTGTTGTGGAACGGCAACCCGGTCGAAGACCCGGAGCTGTTCGCTGACCCCGCCAATGCCGTCCTCGTTCTCAAGGCCGGCCGAATCGTGAAGGACCTCCGATGAGCACCATGTGGCACGGCTGCCTCGCCGACACCGACTACTTCGAGATGCGCTCCAGCGGAGGGCACGACTACGGCGTCTGGGTCACCACACCACCGGGCTACGACCCCGCCACGACGCGAACGCCTGCCGTGTATGTGCTCGACGGCAACTGGGCCGTCGGCCAGACGGCTCCCCTCATCATCACCCAGGCGGACCCGATGCAGCGGATCCAGCCCTACATCCAGGTCAGCGTCGGCTACGCGGGCGAAGAGGCACAGCACTGGGATCGGCTACGCAACCGAGACCTCGTGCCACCCGGCGAGCCCATCGCCAAGGAACTCATCGACGCCGTGGAGATGGGAGTCCAGGCGGGAGCGAGGACACGTGAGGAATCCGACGCCTACCTCGACGAGCTGCGCGACACCCACGCCGACACGTTCCTGAACTTCCTCACCGCGGAACTGCACCCGCGGATCGAACGCGACTACGGCACGGCCACGAGCGGTCACGGCCTTTTCGGCTACTCCTACGGCGGCCTGTTCAGCCTCTACACCTGGCTCACCGGCAACACCCTCTTCGAAAGCATCGGAGCAGGCAGCCCCGGCGTCGCCAGCGAAGACAGCCAGATCTTCACCCAGCTCCAAGAGCTGGGAGACAACCAGCCCGCTGCCAAGCTTCACGTGACCCTCAACGAGCAAGAGTTGCTCGGAGACCTGGCCATCTACCAAAACCTCACGAAGAACACAGCCACCGTCCTGCACCGCCTCGGCTCACTCGGCGGAGCCATCACCAGCGCGGTCCTGCGCGAAACGCACGTCACCGGCCTGCAGGCATCGTTCCTCAGCTACCTCAGGACCTGCCGTGCCCTGTAGACGCTGCTTCAAGAGAGAGGGCGACGGATGAGTGCCGATGTGGTCGTGATCGGGGCAGGGGTGATCGGTTCGTCGATCGCCCTTGAGCTCGCGCGGGTGGGGCACCAGGTGATCGTGCTCGATCGGGCCCCAGGAGCCGGACAGGGGTCGACCTCGGCATCGAGTGCGATCGTCCGGTTCAACTTCTCCACCACCGCCGGGGTGGCGACGGCGTGGGAGGCGCATTTCGGCTGGCTCGACTGGGCCGGCCACCTCGGGCACGATGTCGGCGACCTCGCGATGTTCCGCAAGAGTGGGCTGGTCATGCTGGACGTCGAGGCGGCTCCGCGTACGTCGTGGCTTCCGTTGTTCGACGAGATCGGTGTTCCCTACGAGGAATGGGACAGCGCGACCTTGGCCGAGCGCGTCCCAGGTATCGACGCCGGTCGCTATTGGCCGCCGAAGCGGCTCGACGACGAGGAATTCTGGGAAGATGCGAAACACTCGCTCGGTGGTGTGTACACCCCGGACGCCGGTTACGTCTCAGACCCGAGCCTCGCCGCCGTGAACCTCGCCGCCGCTGCCTCGGCGTCCGGGGCGGAGTTTCGCTTTCGCAGCACGGTGACAGCGGTGGAGAAGGCCGGCGGGCGCGTGACGTCGGTGCGGCTGTCGGACGGCACCCGGATTCCCTGTGCCGTCGTGGTCAACGCGGCCGGTCCGTGGTCGGGCGCGGTGAATCGGCTGGCCGGCGTGGGTTCCGATTTCACGGTCGGTGTGCGACCGATGAGGCAGGAAGTAGCGCACGTTCCCGTCCCGGAGGGCTACGGAGGGCCCGTGGTGGCGGACATGGATCTGGGCACCTATTTCCGCGGTGAAGCAGGAGCGGGCCTGCTCGTCGGCGGAACGGAACCGGAGTGTGATCCGATGCAGTGGACCGACGACCCGGACGCCGTCGACATCCACCCGACGGCCGCGGTCTTCGAGGCTCAGGTGACGCGGGCCGCGCGGCGACTGCCCGACCTGGCGGTGCCCAACCGGGCGCGCGGCGTGGTGGGCGTCTACGACGTCGCCGACGATTGGACTCCGATCTACGACCGCACCGATCTCGAGGGCTTCTACCTCGCGATCGGAACGAGCGGAAACCAGTTCAAGAACGCGCCGGTCGTGGGGCAGCTGATGACGGAGCTGATCGACCAGGTGGAGAACGGCGCCGACCACGACGCGACCCCCGTCCGGTTCCGTGCCCCGCGCACCGGCCTGGAGATCGACCTGGGTGCGTTCTCCCGTAAGCGCAACCGAAACACCGCGAACTCGGGCACGGTGCTCGGCTGAGCCGGGCCGGTGTGACGCACGAACATCCAGTCATGCCGCGATGTGCAGCGAATCCTTCCAACACGCCCATCGGGCTCGTCGCTGCTCTCCCCGCAGGTAATGTCGCGAGGGTGATCAACCCCGATGGCGGTCTCCAGCAGGAACAGCGGCGATGGACCTGGGAACATCAGGTCGGCCCACGCTGGCTGCTCTCGGGCAACATCGGCTTCGATGATTCCTCTGACGACGCCCCGCTGGCGCTGTGCGCGGACATCGAAGGTTTGTTCGCCGACCTGCCACCCCGTCCGCGGGAACGGTTCACGCTCGTCGGTTGCACCCCGGCCGGCGCACTCGCCCACCTCCTCGACCGGCTTCCCGCCGAGGCACTCGGTACCGACCGGGCCTGGCTCGGCAACATGTCGCTGACAGCGCCTGGCGCGCCACCGTACCGGTGGGGCGAGGATCTGTGCGATCTCGTCGTCCACGCGCGGCGGCCGAGCACCACGACGCCGGGAACGGTCGACATCGATCTCACCGGGTTCGTCTGGCTCATGGACCGCACGGATGCGGTGGTACGACCCGGCGATGTCGACGAGTTCGCTCTCCTGGGCGGGGACGAGGTGTCTTGTGGAACCTGTGAGGACGTCACTGGAGTGTTCCGCGAACAGGCCACGACACCGGTGCTGCAAGTCAGGCTCCTCGGTTGCCGGCCGGAGCCGGCGTTACTGGCCGCGCTTGACGTGTCGGGACAGTCGGGCAGGGCGAACCTGCGCCGTCGCCTGATCAGCGGCGAGGTCCACGCGGTCGCCGCCGATGGTTCCACCGGCCGGGTGATCGGCGCCGCGGTGTCCGGAACGGTCGACGCCGCCGGTCCGTCGCGGCTCGGCGAGGGGCTGCTGGACGTGACCGTCGATCTGGGTACGCGGGAGCCGTTGCCGACGGGAATCCTCGAAATTCTGGAGCATTGGCGTACCGGGCGGCCGTCCCGGCGGAACCTGTGGGCAGGCTATGACCGGGAGCTGCGGCACCAGTGGGCCGGGGTGGCGCTCGGTCACAGGTTCAGCGCACCCGACGGGCAACCCGGCACCACTTACGATCTCGACGGCCGGTTCGTGACCGACATCGAAGGGTTCTACTGCGCGATCGGCGAGGCGATCAACGGCCCGGGCGGCTACTTCGGCTGGAACCTCGACGCCCTTGAAGACTGCCTCCGTGGAAATTTCGGTGCGCGACCGCCGTTTCACCTGGCGTGGCATGACTCGGCCGTCGCCCGCGAGCACCTGGTCGCCGGCTACGACCGGCGTCGGCTACGGCCCGCGATCACTCTCGATGACCTCCTGGACATGCTCACGGAGCACCGGATCGAGGTCGATTTACGCTGAGCCCGCGCCGACGTTTCCGGGGGATGGCCTTCTTTGGGACTGTTTTCGAGGCAGGCGTCCCGTACCGCCACAGTATTATTCGCTTCGCTGGTCACAATCGACCTTCCGGAGGCGGCTGGTGGCGCAGGTGGTCGTCGTTCACGGGGTCGGTCAGGAGTTCCGCGGACCGGAGCTGATGTGCCGTGAGGTCGCTCCCGCGCTACGGGACGGCATCCGGCTGGCCGGCGAGGCGGCTCTGGGCGTCGATGTGACCTGCGCGTTCTATGGCGACCTGTTCTTCCCACCCGGCGTCCGGTCGTGGCACCTGCCGCCCTGGGACGAGCATGACGTCGAGGGGCTGGAAGCCGACTTGCTCGACTCCTGGTGGGCAGGGGCGGTCGCGGTCGACCCCGACGTCGCGGACCCGGCGGGAAGCCGTGGCGCCGTCGGGTTCGCGGTCTCCCGCGCGCTGTCGTCCCGCGCGGTCCGGGCGAGGTTGGACGCCCTCAGCGGGTCACGGTTCTTCGCCTCGGTGTCCGACCGGTTGCTGATCTTCGCTCTCAAGCAAGTCCGCCGATACCTGACCGAACGGCCGCTGCGCGAAGCCGTGCGCGCCCGGGTCGCCGCCGCTATCGGTCCGGACACCCGGGTGCTGGTCGCGCACTCCCTCGGTTCGGTCGTGGCCTACGAAACGCTGTGCGCCGATCGGAGCCTCCCGGTCACCGATCTGGTGACGCTCGGCTCTCCTCTCGGCCTGCGCTCGGTGGTGTTCGACCGACTCGACCCGGCACCGATCGGACAGGTCGGCCAGTGGCCGGGCACCGTGCGTCGCTGGACGAACGTCGCCGACCGAGGGGATGTCGTCGCGCTGCCGAGCGGTCTGGCGGGCCGCTTCCCGAACGTGCGAGACGAAACGATCACCAACGGCGTCCGCATGCACGACCTGCTCCGGTATTTGACCGCGCCCACGACCGGACGCGCGATCGCCCGTGGCGTCGTGAACGGCGATCAATCATGAGCCGTCGCTTCTTGATCGCGCTCGGCGTCGGCGTCTACCGGGACAGCGGGATAACGAACCTGCCGGGCGCTCCTGGCGACGCCGACCGCGTCCGCCGGCTGTTCGCCGACCTCGGGTACCGAGAGGTCCTTCCCGATCTGGCGTCCGTCCCCGGCCGGGAGATCCCCCACCGGATCGAAACCTGGGCTCACGAAGCACGGCTGGATGCCGAAGACATCGTAGTGGTCTATTTCGCAGGCCACGCCGAGAAGAACTCCGAGCGGCACCACCTGCTCTGCGCCGACTACGAGCCAGGGCGGTGGACGACGGCCCTGCCCAGTGAGGAGCTGGCGAGATCGCTGGTCGGCCACGCCTTCAGACATCTGCTCGTCGTGCTCGACACCTGCTACGCGGGAGCCGGTGGCGGCGAGGTCGCCGCCATGGCGGCGGATCTGGCGAGCACACAGCCGAAGCCAGTGGGCCGCTGGACACTGACAGCGGCGCGCAGCAAGGAAACAGCCGAAGACAACGTGTTCGTCGACGCGCTCGAACAGGCCTTGATGTCGCTCGGCCGTACTCCCGGTGTCGAAGAAATCGTCCAGCGGATCAACGCCTACTTTTCCGCACACGGCCGACGGCAGCACGCCACGTATTCCACCGTCGACAATCCGGGCACCAGCCCGTTCTTCCACGCCGCGAACGGCGGTGAAGCCCTCGATCACGCCCGCATCGCCGAGTTGCACCGGCTCGACAACGCACGCTTCGGCACATCAGGCCGCGGTGTACGCGACGTGACCGACCCCGGAGACCATTTCACCGCACGCACGACGGCACTCGACGAGCTTCTCTCCTGGCTGCGCTCCGGCACACACGACCGTCGCGCACGGGTCGTCGTCGGCGACCCCGGTTCGGGCAAGACCGCCCTCCTGGGCAGGCTGCTCCTGCTCACCGACCCGAGCCACCCGGCTCGCCACCACCTCCGGCAGCAGCCGGAACCCCGCCTCGCCATGGACGTTCTGGCACTGCACGCGCACGCGGACGACGTCTTCGCCGAACTGTCCGCCGTGCTCGGGCGTCCACAAGCGACGGACAGCGAACTCCAGCTCGTGCTGAGCCGGCGCGAAACCCCGTTGCTGCTGATCATCGACGGCTTGGACGAATCCGCGGAAGCCGCGCGGTTCGCCCGGCTGCTGCGGCCGTTCACGACGCTTCCCGGTCTGCGGCTCGTGATCGGCTCGCGCCGCCCGCTCCTTCCCGAACTCGGCCCCGGGACAGCGGTGATCGATCTGGACGAGCCCGGCCATCTCGCCACCTCCGACATCGCCCGTTATGCCTCGGACGTCCTCCTCGACGCCCACGACCCGAACAGTCTCTCCCCCTATCGTGGCCGCCCGGAGGAAGCCGCGGCGCTCGGCGAAGTGATCGCCGAGAAAGCCCGTCACATGTTCCTGTACGCCCAGGTGACGGCGAGTGCCGTCGTCAAGGGCCAGCTCACCGTCGGCACCGCGGAACCCGGCTGGAAGGATCGGCTGCCGAACGACATCAACCAGGCCTACTCCACCTATTTCTCCCGGTACGGCGACCAGCGGATGAAGGTGGAACGCCTGCTGCGGCCGCTCGCGTACGCGCGAGGTTCGGGCCTGCCCCGGTCGATCGTGTGGCCCGCACTGGCCACCGCGCTTTCCGGCAAGGAATGCACCGCCGAAGACGTGTTCTGGCTGCTGGAAACGGCGAGTGAATACCTCGTGGAACACCCCTCGGCGGACGGTCCGGTCTACCGGCTGTTCCACGAGACGGTGGCCGACTATCTCCGCCGTTCGTTCCCGGACGCGGACTCTCACCGGACGATCACCTTCGCGCTCCTCGACCTGGTTCCCGCCGACCGGTCCGGACACCGCGACTGGACGCTCGCACCTCCGTATCTCCGCCGTCATCTGGCCACCCACGCCGCCGCGGGCACCGTGCTAGACCGCTTGCTCGCCGACGCGGACTTCCTCGTGCACGCCGATCCCGACATCCTCCTGTCCGCCTTGCACGACGTACCGGCCCAACTCGGTGGGGCGATCTATCGCGCGTCCGCGGCCACTCATCGTCGTCTGTCCCCTCAGCGTCGGCGGCAGATTCTCGCCATGGACGCCGCGCGCCTGGACGCCACGGGCCTGCAGCACACCCTCTCGCGGAACCTGAAGTGGGTCACGCGCTGGGCGACCGGGCGGCAGAACAGCCTCGCCTTGAGCACGGACATCTCGGGCGGCGGAAGCATCGTGTCGATGGCGTGTACGACGACGTCCGGCCACGCCATGGCCGTCACCACCGGAGCGGATCGCACGGTACGCGCCTGGGATCTGACGACCGGCCTCCCCGCCGCCACCCTCGAAGCGGACTTGGCGGACCCTGTCGCTTGCGCCATGGTTGACGGCAGGCCGCTGGCCGTCGTCGTCGACGGTGCGGGGACATTGTGGCTGTGGGACCTCGTCACCGGCACCCACACCGAATCACCCGGCGACCCCGGCCCGGTGCACGCCGTGGCCTGCGGGACTCTTCGCGGCCATCCCATCGCGGTCACCGGCGGCGAAGACGGCACTCTGCTCGTCCGGGACCTCGTCACCCTTGAGCACAGCGTGCTGAACGCACGCCGAGGGCGGATCACAGCGGTGGCGTGCCGGACGATCGGTGATCGTCCGACCGCCGCGGCTATCGGCGGCGACGACATGATCCAGGTCTGGGATCTCACCGACGGCACACTGCGGCTCATCGGTCCCCACCGGCGGGTGGTGGACGTCGATCTCGCGGAACTCGACGGCGAGCCGGTGGTGGTGACGGTCGGCGACTCGACCAAGGTCTGGGAGCTCCGCACCGGCGCCGTCCGCCGGGAGATGGGTCTCGGGGAAGGCTGGATCAACGCCGTCACCTGCACCACCGCGGCCGGTCTTCCGGTCGCCGTTCTCGGCGACGACCGGGGAACGGTCCGTGTTCGCGACCTCTCGAGCGGCGAAGTGCGCACGACTCTCCCCGGACACCGAAGCTGGGTCAGCGCGGTCGGCTGTGTGGACGTGGACGGGCGTCCCTTCGCGGTGACCGCGAGCGGTGATGGGACCCTTCGCAGCTGGGACTTCACCTCGGCAGCGACCGTGGGTTTCCCCGCGCCCGGCCACACGGCCGAAATCACGGCCATCAGCGGAGCCGTCCTTTCGGGGCGTGCCGTGCTGGTCAGTGTCAGCGAAGATCGCACCGCCCGGGTGTGGGACGTGGCGACCGGCGAGACACGGGTGGTCCTGGACGGCCAGGATGTGGCCCTCAACGACGTGGCCACCACCGTCCTCCACGGCCGCTCCCTGGCCGTCACCGGAGCGTCGGACGGCACGGTCGGAGTGTGGGATCTCGACACCGGCGAAGCGCGTTACACCCTGTACGGCCACTCCGGGCTCGTACACCTCGTCACCTGTGCCGAGGTGTCCGGCAAGCCCAAGGCGATCACCGCCGGCAGTGACCGCACGATCCGGGTATGGGATCTCGCCACAGGTGAACACATCTGGACTCTCGGCGGGCACGAGGGGGCGGTGCGCACCGTCGCGACGTCGACCGTCAGGGGCGAACCCGTACTGCTGGCCGGCGGGCATTTCGGTCCGGTGCGGATGTGGAGTCTGGCCACCGGCGATCCGCTCGCCACCTTGACGGATTCGTCCGGCGGGGGCGCCATCGCCACCACCACGATCGGCGGAGTCCCGGTGGCCGTCGTCAACAACCGGCGCGACAACAGCACCACCCTCTGGGACCTGACAAATCCGGCCCGGAAGAAGCTGGCCGCTCCGCCGGCGCACGCACTGGCCGTTCATGCCCCGGCAGGCGGCGATCCGGTCCTCGTGCTCGCCTGCCCCGACAGCACCGTCCGGATCTGGGATCTGACCCACGACGAGCACCGCGCCACGATGCGCGGCCACGTCGGGCGGATACGCCAGGTGGGGTGCTCGGTGATCAAGGGCAGGACGGCGGTCGTCACTCTGGGAAGCGATGACACGGTGCGACTGTGGGACATGAGTACCGGCACGGAGCTGGCCGTATTCGACTTCCCCGGCCCGGTGAACGCGGTACGGCACTTCGTCCGGAACGGATGCCTCGCCGTGGCCATGGGGGCCGATCTCGTGGTGCTGGAGCAGGGAAACGAATGACCGGCGACCGATCGGGGTACCAGAAGATCATGTGGATGGTGCTGGTGATCCCGCTGCTGGTCATGTCGTTCGCGCTGCTGATGGAGCGCGTCGAAGCGAACGTGCCCGAACGGGATCCGAGTCGCGCGCCCGAACCCATCTGAGTCACCCCCGTCCTTCCCGCGTGACCGCAGGTTCGTCACTCTCCGGGCATCTTCGTGCGTGCGCTGAATGTGGGGGTTCCGCCCCCATGTGCGGTATCCCGCCCGGCTGACAGCATGAACGACGTGACGCCCCAGCTACCGGCGACGTCCCTGCCGCTGAAGTGGTGGGTGCACGGCCAGACCCCGCGCGAACGGAAAGCGGACAAGCCCGCATGGGCGGACTTCGCCGAACGCGCTGTCACCGCGCCTCTGCCGCGGCGGTCCCCAGTCGGTGATTGGCGGGTCGACTTCGCCGGGGTCTTCAGGTCCTTCGTCGACGCCGCGTGCCGCGAGGCGGTCCCCAGCGATCTCCCCGGCGCGGACGTCGGCGCGCTTCGCGCGGGTTTCGCCGCTCAACTCGGCAGGCATCTGCTCAAGCTCTCGGTCCGTACGCTGGTCCTCGAACTCCATCGGGCCCGCAAGGCCGGGACTCTCCAGGGCGAGACGCCTGAAGAGCGCTTCGCGGACTTCGTGCGCCAGCAGTCGACGCCGTCCGGGCTCGTCCGGTTGTTCACCGAATACCCGGTGCTGGCCCGGCTCCTCGCCCAGGCCTGCCTCCACGCCGCCGAGGCGAACGCCGAAACGCTGACCCGCTTCGCCGCCGACGCCGGCGCCCTGCCGGGCTCGGTCGCGGACGGCGAACTCGGCACGCTCGTCGAACTGGCGGGCGAGATCGGCGACTCGCACGCGCGGGGGCGTTCGGTCCGGCTGCTCCGGTTCTCCAGCGGCGCCAAGGTGATCTACAAACCGCGGCCGCTGATCCTGCACGGACGGTTCACCGACGTCGTCGAGCGGCTCAACAAGGCGCTTCCCGGCTTCGAGCTGCGGACCGCGGACGCGCTCCTGCGTGACGGATACGGCTGGCTGCGGTTCGTCGAGCACCGGCCGTGCGCCGATATCGCCGACGTCGACAGGTTTTACCGCCGCCAGGGCATTTTGCTGGCGCTGCTGCACGCGCTCGACGCCACCGACGTCCATTACGAGAACCTCATCGCCGACGGCGACCAGCCGGTGCTGATCGACATCGAGACGCTGTTCCAGCCGTCCCCGCCCGAAGCCGCGGACGGCGATCCGGCGGCCGCGATGCTGGCGCGATCCGTCCAGCGCACGCTGCTGCTCCCCCAGCTCTTCGCCGGCGAGCACGGCGCCGTCGACATCTCCGGGCTCGCCGGCCGCGGCGGCAGGCTGCCCACCGACCGGATCGACTGGGCCGATCCCGGCACCGACCGCATGCGGCTGGTCCGCGTGCCGGGCGAACTCGCCGGTGGGAGCAACCTCCCGCGTCTCGACGGTCGCGACGTCGGTCCCGCCGAACACAGCGCGGCCCTGCTGGCCGGTTTCCGGCTCGGTTACGACGCGATCTCCACCGCGCGTGAGGAGATCGCCGAGCACCTCAGGCGGTGCGCCGAGGATCCCATCCGGGTCCTCATCCGGCCGACCAACTTCTACTTCCGCCTGCTGGACGAGACCACCCATCCGGACCTCCTGCGCGACGCCGCCGACCGCGACCGCGCGTTCGACCTGCTCGAAGAGGATTCGGCTGGCGAGGAGAAGCTGCGCAGGCTCGTACCGCACGAACGGGCCGACCTGTGGGCGGGCGACATCCCGATGTTCACCTCGAACCCCGGTTCGGCGTCGCTGCTGGATTCACGCGGTGACAGCGTCGAAGGCGTGGTGGACCGGCCATCGCTGGACACGGTGCTGGCGAAGGTCGCCGACATGGATCCGCTCGATCAGCGTGATCAGGAATGGCTCATCTCGGCAACCCTCGCGATCAGCACGGCGGCCGACGGCCACCACGGCGGTGGCGAGACCGCGGAAACCGCGGTGCCGAACCAGGCGCCCGCCGCGGAACGGCTGCTGGTCACCGCGTGCGGGATCGCCGACCACATCGTCGCCAACGCCTTCTCCGACGAACGCCGCTCCAACTGGCTCGGAATCGAACTCGTCGACGACCGGTACTGGACCGTGCTGCCGATGGGCGCCGGACTCGGTGAGGGTTATTGCGGTGTCGCGCTGTTCCTCGCCCAGCTCGCCGAGCTGACCGGGATCGCGCGCTACCGGGACCTCGCCGCGTACGCGATCACGCCGCTTCCCGGCCTCTTCGCCACCCTCCGGGCCGATCCCGGACTGGCCGCCACCGCCGGCTGTGGCGGTCTGCTCGGACTCGGTGGCGTCGCGTACACGATCGCCCGGCTCAGCACGCTGGTCGGGCTTCCCGCCGGGGATCTGATCGAGCAGGCCGTCGACCTGATGCCCGAGGCGGGCCCCGAGACGCCGTCCGGGTTCACGACCGGACTCGCGGGCGGGGTCGCCTCGATGCGCTCGGTGTATGTCCAAACAGGACTGGACACCGCACTGGCGCGGGCGGACCGCTACACCGGACAGCTGCTCGAGCGCGAACGTCCACAAAGGACGGGTTTCGCGCGTGGTTCCGCCGGGATCGACTGGGTGCTGCGGGCACACGACCGGACCGGCGAAGAACCGCCCGGAAAGGCCGGCGATCGGGCGGAAAGCACCGGCGGCTGGTGCGACGGCCTCGCGGGCGCCGCGCTCGGCGTGGCCGCCCGGCTGCCCGGGCCCGCCGACGCCCTGGAACTCGACCGGACCGTCAAACGGCTGTCCGAAGGGGCGCCCTTGAAGGATCTCAGCCTGTGCCACGGCGAAACCGGGGTGACCGAGGTGTTGTGCGTACTCGCCGAGAACGGGCACACTGGCGCCGCCGCCGCGGTACGCCGCCGGACCGGTCATCTGCTCGCCGCGATCGACCAGCGCGGCGCGCGCTGCGGGACCCCTGGCGCGGTCCCAGCGCCAGGGCTGCTGAGCGGTCTGGCGGGCATCGGCTACGGCCTGCTGAGGCTGGGCTTCGGCGACCGGGTCCCGTCCGCGCTCCTGCTCCGCCCCGACCGGCCGCATCCCGCGGCCACCGTCGTTCCGCCGGTCAACCGAGTATGAGGAGAAGAACCGCATGTACGAAAGAGATCTGCCCGCCACCGAAGACGCCCTCGGCGCCGTGAACCTGCCGCGCGCCCTCGAGGTCGGCTCGCGCAACCACGCGCTGGCGGGCGGAAAGCCGAGGCTGAGCGCCAACCCGCTCGCCACCCTTTCCAGCGACCCCGGTTCGCCGTCCGTCGTCAGCGTCTTCGCCGGCGGCTGGATCTGATCAAGGCTCACGAAGGCGGGCTCGCGCCGCCCGCCTTCGTGATCAACTCTTCGCCGTAGCACGGGAATCCGCTCGCTATAGTCACCGCGGTGGGGATCCGTTCGTCGAGGGTGATCGGCCGCGACGCCGAACTGGCCGAGCTCTCCGGAGCTCTCGATCGCGCCATCGCAGGCCGCGGCGGCGCGATCTTCCTCGTGGGCGAAGGCGGGATCGGCAAGTCCCGGCTGGCCGTCGAAGCCGCTTCCCGAGCGGTCTCCGCGGACATCCCGGTGCTGCAGGGCAGGGCCAGCTCGATCGGCCCGCTCGTCCCGTTCCGGCCGCTGACCCAGGCGCTGCTCTCGCATTTCCGCGGCGGCGGCCCGCCGGAGGCCGCCGAACTCGACCCCTTCGTCCCCGTACTCGCCCAGCTCGTCCCCGACTGGAGCCAAGGCGACCGGCCGCGCGAATCGGGTTCCCTCATGGTGCTCGCCGAGGCGGTCTACCGGCTGCTCGCGGTCACCAGCCGCGACCGCGGCGCGCTCCTGGTCCTCGACGACCTCCAGGACGCCGACGCCGAGACGCTGTTCATCCTCGAATACCTCGTCGACAACCTGGCCGGGGCGCAGACCCTGTTCGTCGGCACGCTCCGCAACGAGCCTTCCGACGCGCTCCGGCTGGCGACCTCCGGGGCCCAGCGGATGAGCTGCGCCGTCCTCGAACTCGGCAGGCTCAGCCTTCCCGACACCCGCGCGCTCGCCGCGGCCTGTCTGGAGACCGAGCCGGTGAAGCTGCCCGCCCCGGCGGCGGAACTGTTGTGGCGCAACAGCGCGGGCCTGCCGTTCATCGTCGAAGAACTCCTCCACGGCATGGTGAACGACGGTCTGCTGGTCCAGGGCCGCGACGGCTGGCGCGTGATCGGGGAACTCCGCGCCCGCGTACCCGCCGCGCTGGTCACCAGTATCGGCGTCCGGATGGAGCAACTCGGCGAGCAGGCGGGCGAACTGCTGTCGGTCGCCGCGGTACTCGGCCGCCGTTTCCCGCTTTCGGTGGTGCAGACGGTCACCGGCATGAACGACCGGACCCTGCACAACCACCTGAGCGCCGCGGTCTCGGCGAACCTGGTGACCACCGACGAGACGACACCGGGCTGGTACGCCTTCCGGCATCCGCTGACCGCGGAGGCGTTGCTGGAGCGCCAGTCCGCGGCACGGAAGGCGGCGCTCGCCCGCCAGGCGGCCGACGCCGTCGAGAAGCTGTATCCCGGTCTGCCGGGCGACCTGTGCGCGCTCGTCGCGTCGCTGCGGCTGACCGCGCTCGACGAACGCGCGGCGGGACGGCAGTTCGCCGAAACCGGTCGCCGTGCCCTCGACGCCGGGGCCGCGGACTCCGCGGTCACCATGCTCACCAAGGCCGTCGACCTGCTCTCCGGGGCCGACGCGGGTGAGCGTGCCGCGGTGCTGGAGACCCTGCTGTACGCGCTGGGTCAGACCGGCCAGTTCGATCGCGCCGTCGCACTCTCCGCCGGATTCGGGGAGATCGGGACGCTCGAACGCGCCGCGACCCTGCACACCCAGCTGGCCTGGGCCGCCTACATCGCCGGACGGCACGACGAATGCCTCGGTCAGATCGAACGCGCCCGCGCTCCGCTCGGCTCGGCGATCTCACCGGCCCAGCAGGCCGCGCTCGACGCCGTCGAAGCGAATCTCTGGCTGGACGTACCGGGCAAGACCGGGACGGCCGAGCGGCTCGCGCGGCAGGCGTGGCGGGTGGCCGAGGAGACCGAGCAGCCGTTCGTCGTCTGCCAGGCACTGCAGGTACTCGGGATGCTGGCGTTGTCGCGGGATCTCACCGAGTCCGAGCACTACATGCAACTCGCGCGGCGGACCGCCGAAGACAACCACCTGCACCACCTCCGAACCCAGGCGCTCGTGCGGCTCGGCGGGCATCGCGTGCTGATGACCGGCGACGAGCAGACCCTGCTGCTCGCCCGCGCCGACGCCCAGCGGACCGGGTCGATCACCTTGCATTGCGCGGTCGACTCCGTGCGCACCATGCACGCGATCCTGCGCTGCGACTTCGAAACCGCGCACGCCCTGCTGGAGGAGAACCTCGCCGTGCTCGGCAGGCTCCGGTTGACCGCGTTACTGCAGTACGCGCAGATGACCAGGGCGATGTCGGCCGGGCACCGGGCCGACCGGCAGGCGATGGAACAGGCGCTCGAGGACTTCCGGGAGTGCGGCGGCGAGAACGCTCAGGAGATGGTGCTGAGCATCGGGCTGGCCCGGGTGTTCTGCTCGCTGCTGGAGGAGGACTTCGACCGGGCACGCCGGGAGCTCGGGCAGGTGACCGAACTGGAGGAGCGGCGGCCGAGCCGGTTCCACCTGGCCGGCCAGCACGGGCTCAGGACGCTCCTCGACACCCTGGGCGGCGCCGCCTGCCCCGAGGCGGGATCCGCGGTGAGCGGGATGCGGTGGAACCGGCAGTTCGTGGAACTCGCGCGCGCCGTCGAGCACGGCAGGCGGGGCGAAGCGGCGGAAGCCGGGCGGGCCGTGGCCGCCGCGCTGGAGACGTCTGCGCCCTATCCGCTGGCGCGGCACCTCGGGCTCCGCCTGATCGCCGAACCCGCCGCCGCCGACGGCTGGGGCGATCCGGCGGGCTGGCTCAAGGAGGCCGAGGAGTACTTCCACGGCAGGGACATCCAGGCCGTCGCGGGCGCCTGCCGGAGCCTGCTCCGCAAGCTCGGCGCGCCGGTGCGGCAGCGTCGCGCCGGGGTCGACCGGGTGCCCGGCGACCTGCGCGCGGCCGGTGTCACCGTGCGCGAGTACGAGGTGCTGGTGCTGCTCGCCGAGCGGATGGGCAACAAGGACATCGGCGCCCGGCTGCACATCTCCCCCAGGACGGTCGAGAAACATGTCGCGAGCCTGCTCACCAAGACCGGCCTCGCCGACCGTTCCGCCCTCGCCGAACACGCCGCCGCACCACGACCTGGCATGCTGTGAGCCATGAGTGACCTCACCGTGTACGGCGCCGGCTGGTGCCCCGACGTGAAACGCAGCCGCGCCCTGCTGGACGCCAAGGGTGTCGAGTACGACTACATCGACGTCGAAGCGGACTCCGGCGCCGAGGAGACCGTGCGGGCCTTGCAGAACGGTGAGCGGCGGATCCCGACCATCGTCTGGCCGGACGGCACCCATCTGGTCGAACCGAGCGACGACGAGCTCACCGCGCATCTGAACCGATGACCCTCCCGGACGTCCCGGTCGGCACGAGGGTCGTCGTGCGGTACCGGATCGAAGGCGGCTTCACCGACGCGCTCGGTTACCTGCGGTCGCGTGACGACGCGGAATGCACCGTGGAGACCAAACGCGGTCTCGCGACGATCCGGCTGGCGGACATCGTCCTGGCGAAGACCGTCCCGCCACCGCCGACGCGGCCCCGCCCGGCCTGAACGCCGTTTCGCGGCCGCTGTCCGGGGTATGCCGAGGGATCCCCTCCTGGAGGTCACCTTGGCTGCTTCGAAGCACTCCACCGAGCCCGAAGGCCCGACAGACCTGCCACGGCGATCGTGGTGGGCCGTGCTCAAGCGCACCGTCGTCCAGTTCAACCGCGACGACCAGCTGGACTGGGCGGCCGCGCTGACCTACTACGGCGTCCTTTCGCTCTTCCCCGGCCTGCTCGTGCTCACCGCGATCCTGGGCTTGATGGGACCGTCGGCCACGCAGACCTTGCTCGACAGCGCCGGGCAGATCGCCCCCGGCCAGGGCAGGGAGATCCTGCTCGGCGCGATCCGGGAACTGTCCGGATCGGGCGGGCTGGCCGGTCCGGCCGCCGTCTTCGGCGTGCTGGGCGCGCTGTGGTCGGCGTCGGGCTACATCGGCGCGTTCATGCGCGCCTCCAACGTCATCTACTCGATGCCGGAGGGCCGTCCGATCTGGAAGACCTGGCCCCTGCGGCTCGGCCTGACCATCGCGCTGCTGGTCATCCTCGCGCTCTGCGCCGTCGGGGTCGTCGCGACCGGCGGGGTCGCCCGGTACCTCGGTGACCTGGTGGGACTGGGCTCGACCGGCGTCCTCGTCTGGGACATCGCGAAATGGCCCGTGATCGCCCTGCTGGCCGCGCTGGCGTTCGCGGTGCTCTACTGGGCGGGCCCCAACGTCCGGCAGCCGCGGTTCCGCTGGATGACGCCGGGCGGGCTGGTCGCGGTGCTGCTCTGGGCGGCGGCGACCGCCGGGTTCGCCGTCTACGTGAGCAACTTCGGTTCGTACAACAAGATCTACGGCTCGCTGGCCGGGGTGATCGTCTTCCTGATCTGGCTGTGGATCTCGAACATCGCCGTCCTCCTCGGCGCCGAACTCGACGCCGAGCTGGCCCGCGGCAAGGAACAGGCCGCGGGCCACCCCGCCGCGGACGAGCCTTTCCTCCCACCCCGGGACACCCGGGCGATGGACGAGGAGGAAACCGCCGAAGCCCAGGCGCGCCGGGGTGAGTGAGCGACCTCTATGCGCTGCGAGCACTCGAGACGGGGATGACGCCCAAGGCGACCATGCCGAGTCCGAGAACGAGGTGCAGCCAGTTGTCGGCGCCGTTGACCGGGACGAAGTTCGCCGTCGACCCGTGGTCGATCAGCAGGCCGTACAGCCACAGGACCAGGTAGATCACCCCGCCGCCGATGAGGAAGCCCTTGGCCGAACCCGCCGTCCGTGCCATCGCCAGGCCCGCGAGCCCGAACGCGATGTGGACGAGGTTGTGCAGGATCGAAACCTGGAACACGCCGAGCAGCAGGGCGCCCGATTCGTGGCCCGCGCCGCCCAGCTGGTCGTAGTTCGTGGTGACACCGGGGATGAAGCCGAGCACGCCGACGAGCAGGAACACCAAGCCGACTACCGCCGCGAAGAGCTGACGCGGCGAACGCGTGACCTTGGTCGGTGATGCCGTCATGTCGTTGCCTCCGATACCCGTAGGGAGCTGAACCCGCTGCGGGTACCCCGGCCACGGCCGGTCACACGAGGACCACCGGATCAGCCCAGCGGCTCGGCCCCTCGTGAGTGGTAATGACGGTTAGAACCGTCATTACCACTCACGAGGCCGCAGGGGTTACGGGTAATCGACCAGGTTGCTCGGTGTCGTCCCCGGCGGGGTCACCGCCCCCGCGTCGTTGATCACGTGGGTGATGGTCCCCTTGTAGTTCAGCGAAACCGTCACCAGGTTGTGGAACCGGACGCCGGAGCGGTTCGGCACCTCGAACGCGTGATACAGGTTCACCGACGGGTTGTCGTTGAAGAAGCAGTAGCTCCCCAGGCCCCACGCCTCATGCGTGGTCACGGTGTCCGCCACCTTGTAGGCGGCGTACCCGTTGAGCCCGTTGGGACTCCTCCACCCGGCCTGATCCGGGACGTCGTAGGGGATCTCGTTCTGGAAGAAGATCGTCCGGCCGTTCTGGCCGTTCCAGATCACCTGGTACTTCTGGTAGTGCTCGACGAACAGACCGGTCGCCAGCACGTTGTCGCCGTTGACGACCACGCCGGTGTCGCCGGTGTTCACCGTCCACCCGTAGGTGCCCGCGTTGCCGTGGTCGGCCCGCCACGCCCAGATGTGGTCGATGATCGTGTCCCGGCTGTTGACGATCAGGCTGTTCACCGCCTTCCCCGCGATCTGACCGCCGATCCGGAAGAACACGTCCTGCAGCGTCGTCGGGTTGGCCGAGTGACCGGCCGTCGAGCCCGCCTGGCCCACCGTCAGCAGCGTCTGCGATCTGGTCGTGCCCGCGTCGAACAGCAGACCCTTGAGCCGGACGCCGTCCACGTCGGCGACCCGCATCGCGTCGACGCCGTTGTCCGGCACCAGCGTCGGGTAACCGACGCCGAGCACGACCGTGTTGGCCCTGCTCACGTTCAGCGTCTGGTCGAGGTGGTAGACGCCCGGGGTGAAGAACAGGTTGCAGCCCTGGGAAAGCGCCGTGTTGATCGACGACGCCGTGTCCCCCGCCTTCACGACGTAGAACTGGCTCATCGGCAGCGAGCTGCCCGGAGTGCTGCCGCCTGCCCAGCTCGGCCCGGAAGCGTTGGTGCGCAACGAAGGCAGGAACACGCGGTACTTGCCGGAGCCGTCGAGGTACAGATACGGGACGTCGCGCGACACGGGCGTGGTGGACAATGTCGTCTCCGGCGGGTTCGGGAAGGTGTTCGCCGGAGCGCCGTTCGTCCCGGAGAAGACCATGTTCCACACCCCGCCGTTCCAGCTGCCGTAGCTGCTGTCACGGGTGTACCACTGTTGCTGCGAGACCGACGCGGCCTGACCGGAGACCTTGGTGTCGGCGGTGTAGCCACCGCTGGCGAACCCATAGCTGGCCGGGTAGAGCTGCAGCCCGCCGCGGATGTCCATCCGGCGGAACGGCGCGGCCTGCGCGACGGCCCAGCGGTTCGAGCCGCTGCTCGGGACGATCGCGAGGTTCTCCGCCGAACGCCAGAAGTTCTGCAGCGCGTGGCCCTGGTCCGACTCGTTGAACGCGTCGACCGTGACGTCACCGTTGATCACGACGTCGCCCGGGTTCTGCCCGAGGCCCGCGACAGAGGTGTAGTAGCCGACGTCGTCGTGGATCCCGCTGTACACGCCGGGTTTGAACAGGTGCGCGTACCGGCGTTCGGTGAACTGCGCGGTCAAGGTGTCCTTCTGCGCGGCGAAGTCCGCGTCGAGCCGGGTCTGGATCGACGACGCGGACATGCCGGGGTCGAAGATGCGCACGTTCGGCCCGAAGTTCGGCACGTCGGCCTGCACCGGGCAGGTCGCCTGCGTCGATCCGATCGTGTAGCTCGCCGACACCACCGGCGAGTTCGCCGAACCCGATTTCAGCGCGATCGCGGAAACCGTGGAGGACGAAGAGACCGTGATCGGCCCGGTGTACAGAGGGGACGACGCGGTCGGTGTCGAACCGTCCACTGTGTACCGGATGGTCGCGCCGGCGGTCGCGGTCGACAACGTCACCGAGCGGGCGCTCGGATAGCTGCCCGCCGGCGGGTCGAACGTCGGCGAGGCGACGGTGGTGCCGCCACCGTGGGTGTAGCCGAAGTGCGGGGTGTCGTACTGCGGCCCGTTCTTCTCGTAGGTGAACCAGTAGTCGAGCACCGTGCCGGTGCTGAGCGAGCCGACGGTATGCCGCCAGGTGCCGCCGCTCTCGGTCATCCGGACGTTCTGCTGCCCCACCCCGGGCACACCGGTGTAGTGGATGTCGACGTAGCGCGCGGGCGTCGCCGGGGTGAAGGAGAACTGGGCCTGCGTCGCGTTCACCGACACCGCGCTCTGGCTGTAGTCCTCCGCCGCGGAGGCCGGGGCACCACCGAGGCCGGCGGCGATGAGGAGTGCGGAGAGGCCGAGGGCGAGCGCGCCCCGGACCCCTTTCCGCCGTCTGGGCTGCACAAAGATCCGGTTCACGTCGTGACACCTCCGGCGTTGGAAATCCACGGGCGAAGCAATTCGTTGCGCGCCACAACAAAGTAACCGGCGGTGCGATATGTCCAGATCACGCTTCGGTAACAGTGGTGGTCCAAACCACTGACTACTCCGGACGGTCCCGCCGGATACCGCCGTTGCGCCCGGTCCGCACCGCCGTCTGGGTCACCCAGGCCGCGATCTGGGCACGGGAATCGAAGTTCAGCTTCCGCAGGATGCGCTGGACGTGCCCCTCGGCGGTGCGGCGGGAGATCACCAGCCGATCGGCGATCTCCCGGTTGGACAGCCCGTCGGTGATCAGGACCGCGACCTCGCGTTCCCGGTCGGTGAGCACGGTCTCGACCTCTTCGGCGGGACCGCTGTCCGCGCCCTCGGACTCGTCGAGTGCGAAGGCGACGGCCTCCTCCAAGGTCAGCTCGCTCCCGTACCTCGACAACTCCGCGTACCTGCTGTCACCGAGCGCCTCGCGGGTCCGCGCCTCGCAGTCACCGTGCGGGGCGCCGAAGTACTTCGAGCCGAACATCGGATAGCCGACCGAGTGCCAGATCCGCCGCGCGCAGCCGAGCAGCGTCGCCGCCCGCTCCCAGTGCCGGAGCGACGACTCGATCCACGCCAGCACCTCGATCGAGAGCACCATGCCCAGCAGGTCGTTGAACGTACGCTTGATCCGCAGGCAGTTGCGCGCGTAGCTCGTCGCCAGGTCGAGTTCGCCGCGATTCAGCGCCACCAGCGCCAGAACATAGATCGCGTAGGCGTAGGCCCATTCCTCGCCGTGGGCGGCACCGACCGCGCGTGCCTCTTCACACAACGCGGCGGCCTCTTCCAGCTCGCCGAGGAAGATCGCCGCGATCGCCATCTCGATCCCCGCCAGCATCACGTTGCCGTTCATCTCGCCCAGCCGCCGATAGCGGATCCTGGCGTCCTCGAACAGGTCCTTCGCGTAGCCGACGTCGTCACCGACCAGCGCGTTGCAGCCCAGCCGGTGGATCGCGTAGGCGAGCGCCGCCTCGTCGCCCACCCTGCCCGATTCCGTACGGCATTCCCCCAGCAAGGCCATCGCCCGCGGGACGTCACCCTGCAGCGTCGAGACGTATCCGTTGACCCACAACGCTTTCAAGCGATCTTCACCGCCATCGGGGACCGTTTCGAGCGCGTGGTCGAGCCAGTGCCGCCCCTCCCCCAGCACACCGCAGCCCGCCCAGTAGAACCACAACGTGGCCGCGAGTTTCAGCCCGGCCCTGCCTTCGGACGGCGTGGCGAGGCAATAGTCGAGCGCGGCACGCAGGTTCGCGTGCTCGAGTTTGGTCCGCACGAAGATCTCCGCCTGCTTCGGCCCGAACCACTCCCGCTCGCTTCGCTCGGCCAGCGCGAGGTAGTAGTCCCGATGACGGCGCAGAACCGCGTCCTCGTCCCCCATCTCGTGGAGTTTCATCCTGCCGAACTGCCGGAGCGGCTCCAGCAGCCGATACCTCGTCCGGTCACCGTCCCGCTCGCAGAGCAAGACCGACTTGTCCACCAGCCCGGCCAGCTGCCCGAGCACCGACCGCGTGGGCAGCCCGTCCCCCGCGCAGACGGATTCGGCCGCGTCCAAGCCGAATCCGCCGCCGAACACCGACGCCCGCGCCCAGAGGATCCGCTCGGCGGCTCCGCACAGGTCGTGACTCCATTCCACCGCGGCCAGCAGGGTCTGGTGCCGGGGCAGGTCACCGCGTTCTCCCCTGGCCAGCAGGTGAAAACTGTCCTCGAGCCGGGTCGCCAGCTCGTCGAGCGGCAGTGCCCTGACGCGGACGGCGGCCAGCTCGATCGCCAGCGGGATCCCCGCGAGTGTCCGGCACACCCTCGCGATCAGGTCCTGGTTCCCGGCGGTCACGACGAATCCCGGCTCGATGGCGGCCGCGCGTTCGGCGAACAACGTCATCGCGGGATAGCCGCGCCAAGCGTCCGGCGGCAACGCCTGCAGCGGTTCGGGCAGTGGCAAGGGCGCGACCTGCCACAGATGCTCTCCCTGGATCCCGAGCCTTTCCCGGCTGGTGGTGAGGAAGCGGAGTCCGGGCGACGCCTTCAGCAGCCTGTCCACCGTCGCCGCGCAGGCGTCGATCAGATGCTCGCAGTTGTCCAGGATCACCAGGATCCGGCGCTCCCGCAGGTGATCCGCGAGCACGTCCGCTTGGTCGCGGCCCGTGTCGTCGCGGATGCCCAGCGCCTCCAGCACCGTATGCGCCAGCAGGGCGGCGTCGGACAGGTCCGCGAGTTCGACGAGCCAGGCGCCGTCGGGGAAGGCCCGGCGCAGTTCGGCGGCGGTATGCAGCGCCAGCCGTGTCTTGCCGACGCCGCCGACCCCGGTCAGGGTCACCAGCCTTGCTTTGGACAGCAGTCTTTTGACTTCGGCGACATCCTTCTTGCGCCCCACGAAACTCGTGGTCCCGGCGGGGAGATTGCCCGGCCGGCCTGCTACGGCCGCGGTACCCACCCCTGAACCGTACGGAGGCCCGTGAGCGGCGGTCAACGACGCGGGGGACGCGTTCGCTCGGTCAGCCCAGTCCGGCCTTCAACTGTCCGGGCTTTGCCTGTCCGGCACCACGTACAGCGTCGATGCCTCGCCTCCGTGCATGGCCATGAGACTGGTCCGGCAGGCGAAGAGCACCTCGCGGTTCGCGACCGTGTCCGGCGGGACACCGCAGCCGTCGCAATAGAGTTCGACCGATCCCGGGAAGGTCTCGTCGATCTCGACGTCGACCGTGCGGTCGCACCGGCGGCACCAGCGGTGCCCGGTGACGACCAGGACGTGCAACGGATCGGAGATGCACTGGTGCACCCAGCAACGGTGCACGTAACAGGTGGTGCGCACATGCGCGCTCAGCCCGTGTTCCTCCGCGACGTCCTCGGCGGCGAGGATCGCTGCCAGCCGCCGGTCGGCGATCTCGCCGTACCGATCCAGCCGGCCACCCGCCCTGGGCCTCGTACGCACTTCCTCCGAAGAGACCAGCCGGAGACGGGCTCGCGAAGGCGGTGAAGTACGTAGCACCATGTGGGTCTCGACCTTTCGGCATCCACTGGAAGTCCTATCAGGTTGCGCCTGTTCCCGCGCGGACGACACCCGTACAACTACCTGTCTTCATACCTGAGTGCGCGTTGACGTTCGGGGTGAAACGGTCGCGGCGGCACGTGGGCCGGGTTACGCTTTGAGACCAGGAAAATCGCGCTGGGGTTACGTCAGGGATTAATGACCATGACAGATCCTGAAGCCACCACTCGCCGCCATCCCGCCCAGGAACGGGTAGGAAACCGTGACGTCGAAGCACTGAAAACGCAGACGAAGGCCCTCCGTGCCGTCGACTACCAGTGCGGGGGCGGGATGTGCCGCGACGCCGTCGTGGTGCGGATCCATCGCGGCCACCGGATGCTCGCGATGTCGATCTCCGAACCGGTGCGGGCCAGGCTGTTCTCCGCCTTGGCCGATCTGCACAACCTCGCCGCGTGGACCTGTTTCGACAGCGGTCACGCCGGTGCGGCGCAGCATCATCTCGACGTCGCGCTGGAACTCGCCACCGCCGCCGAAGACGCCGATCTGACCGCGAACATCCATTACCGGCGCGGCCGGATCCATCTGCATTACGGAGCCACCGACGAAGCCCTCACCCAGTTCGAACTGGGCAGGCTCGCCGCGAGGCGCGCCGGTTCGAAACTCGCCGCGAGCATCCTGAGCGCGAACCAGGGCTGGGCCTACGCCAAAAAAGGCGACGTGAACTTGGCCGTCGGACTGATGGATCGAGCGGGCGAGGAATTCGCCGAAAAGGATGAAGGAGAACCACCCGATTGGGCGAGGTTCTTCACCGAGATCGATGTTTCCGCGATGGCGGGCTCGGTGCACACCGATCTGGCCTTGCACAAGGGAGGCCGTCATATCGGCCTCGCCATCTCCGCACTCGCCGACGCCGTCCGCGGCTACGGTCCGGAAATGGCGCGAAGTCGTTCACTGTGCCTGGCCATGCTGGCCACGGACCACGTGCTCGACGGGGATGGCGACCAGGCGCTCGCTGTCGGCGTCCAAGCGATCGAGGGCGCCGAGACGCTCGAATCGGTGCGCACGAAAGACCGGCTGCGTCCCCTCGTGCAGGAGGCGGCCAAACATCCCGATGATCCCGATTGCCGGACCTTGTCGGAAGCGGTGGCCTCGTTCGTCACCGGCCGGACCCGGACCTGAAGACGATTCGTTTGTACGGCCCTTGTATTCCCGCTGCTCATGCTGCCCGGACCAACTTCGGTGCGTTCAGGAGGCAGGAATTGTTGACCAAGGTAGCCGTGCTCGCGACAGCGACCGCGCTCTCCTTCGGCGTGGCCGCACCGGCCAGTGCCGAAATGACCGCGGCGGTGTTGCCAACGGCCAACATGGAAGCGGTGCTCAAGGCCGCGCAGATCGATCCACGCCGGGCCGACAGCGCCCTGACGCCGGGCGCCAAGGACAGCGTGCTGCTCGTCGAGCAGGCGCTCGCGGCCAAGGGACTGCTCGACCAGCAGTACGTCGACGGCCACTTCGGCACCTCGACGATCACCGCGTACTCCGGCTACCAGAAGTCCCTGGGGTACACCGGGCTCGACGCCTCCGGCCTGCCGGGCAAGACCTCGCTCGAGAAGCTGGGCGAGGGCCGGTACACCGTCACCGCGGTGGTTTCGGCGGGTAGCCGCCTGACCTACCACGGCGAGACGATGAACACGCGGACCAAGGCGATGCTGGTGAAGGCCGAGGGCCTGCTCGGCAGGCAGCTCACCGTCACGCAGGGCTCGTACAACCCCGGCGGCGTCGGCGCTTCGGCGGGCACGCACGACGGCGGCGGCGCGCTCGACATCGGCGTCGAGGGGATGTCCTCGACGACACGGACCGACGTCGCGCGGAAGCTGCGTCAGGTGGGCTTCGCGGCCTGGGTCCGGACTCCGGACCAGGGCTTCGCCTACCACATCCACGCCATCGCGCTGTCCGATCCGGACCTGTCGTCCGCCGCGCAGCACCAGGCCGGTGACTACTACCTCGGCTACAACGGCCTCGCCGGGCGGGGCGCCGACGACGGCCCCGTCGTCACGCCGAAGCTCACGTGGGAGGAGTACCAGCGCTCGTAACCACCCACTCTCCGCGGTGACCGGCCCCAAAGCCTCGTGAGTGGTAATGACGGTTAGAACCGTCATTACCACTCACGAGGCTTGACCGGCGGCTGATCGGCCCAAGGTGGCCTTCGGGCCGTCCAGGAACCCCCAGGTAGGCTTCGGCACGACGGCGAAACCAGTGGGAAGGGAACATCGCGTGGAGGCTCAACCGGTCGGTCAGTGGCTCGACGAACTGGCTTCGAAGGCCTCGACACCCGGCGGTGGCGCGGCGGCCGCGATGAACGCCGCGGTGGGCGCCGCCCTCGTCTCCATGGTGTGCAACCTGACCATCGGCAAGCCGAAGTACGCCGAGCACGAAGCCACCATGACCGAGGCGCTCGGCAAGGCCGAAGACCTCCGGACGCGCGCGCTCGGCCTCGCCGCCGACGACGCCGCCGCGTTCGACGCGGTGGTCTCCGCGTACAAGCTCCCGAAGGCCACCGACGAGGAGAAGCAGGCCCGCAGCGCCGCGATCCAGGCCGCCCTGGTCGGTGCCGCCGACGTCCCCCTGCGGACGGCCGCCCTCGCCGCCGAGGTCATCGACGTCGCCGCCTCGATCCTCGAAGGCGCCAACACCAACGTCATCTCCGACATCGCGGTCGCGGCCTCCTCCGCCAAGTCCGCGCTCGAATCGGGTGTGGTCAACGTCGAGGTCAACCTCGCGTCGATGTCCGACGAGCAGCTGCGCAAGGAGACCGAGGCCCGCCTCGCCGAGTACACGCCGGCCGCCGGCCGTGCCGACGCGCTCGTCGCCCAGGTCCGCGAGAGGATCGCCCGATGACCTTGATCGACGGGCGCGCGATCGCCGCCGCCATCACCGCCGAAGTCACCGAGATCGCCGCCAAACTGCGCGAGTCGGGCACCGCGCCGACGCTGGCCGTGCTCGTGCCGACCGACGACGACGCCACCGCCTGGTACGTGCGCTCGATCGAGCGTGCCGCGAAGAAGGTCGGCGTCGACTGCCGCGTGGTCCAGCTGGAGAAGCCGACCGGCGAGGACGTCACCCGCGAGCTCGACAAGCTGTCCGCGGACCCGTCGGTGCACGGCATCATCTGCCAGACCCCGCTGCCCGAAGGCGTGACGCTCGACGACGTCGGCGCGCATATCGACCCGCGCAAGGACGTCGACGGCGCCAACCCGGTCAGCCTCGGCCGCCTCACCGCCGGCCTGCCGACCTACGCCCCCGCCACCGCCGCCGCGGTGCTGGAGATCCTGAAGCGCGAGCAGGTCGCCCTGTCCGGCGCCCAGGTCGCCGTCGTGGGCCGCTCGACCGTGGTCGGCAAGCCCGCCGCGCTCCTGCTGCTCGGCGAGAACGCGACGGTGACCGTCTGCCACTCGCGCACCAAGGACCTCGCGGCGGTCACCAAGACCGCGGACGTCCTGGTCGTGGCGGTCGGCCGCGCGCACTTCATCGGCGCGGACCACGTCAAGCCCGGCGCCGTGGTGATCGACGTCGGCACGAACCCGACTCCCGAGGGCGGGCTCGTAGGTGACGTCGACCAGGCCGCGGTCGAGGAGATCGCGGGGTCGATCACACCGGTCCCCGGTGGCGTCGGCCCGGTCACGACCTCGTTGCTGCTGCGGCACACCGTCACCGCCGCGCAGTCCTGATCCGCTGAGAGAGGCGGCGAGTCCATTGAGGACTCGCCGCCTTTCTCACGTCCCGATGACCGTTTCCACGACCTTCCGCACCTGCGCCGTCTCCGGCGCGGGTGCCGTCCGGTCCGCGTAGAGCAGGTGTGTGGCACCGATCAGCATGGCCGCCAGGGTCTCGACGTCGGCGTCCCCGGCGACCCTGCCCCGCTCGCGCTCCGCCTCCAGGTAGGCGGCGATCATGACCGCGGCCTGGGTCAGCACCGGAACCCCGGCAGGCCACTCACGGCGCAACCGGGCGCGAAGCTCGTCACGGAAGATCACGAGCGGGACGATCGCGACCGCGACCGAAGCGAACACCGCGGCGAGCGCCGAGGTGAGGTTGTCCACGACCGTTCCGGTACCGACCGCCTCCCGGAGCCCCTTCTCGTCGAGTTTCTCGATCCGGTCCAGCACGAACTCGGCGAGGAACCCGTCGAAGTCGTCGAAATGCCGGTGGAGCACGCCTTTCGCACAGTCCGCCTCCGTCGTCACCGCCCGGCTGGTGAGGCCGCTCGGCCCGTCCCGGAGCAGGACCCGTTCGGCGGCGTCGAACAACTGCGCGCGGACGGCGCGCAGGGCTACCCCGGTCGGCATACGGCTCCTTTGCGTTGACGAGTGGGCAAGTGCCCACTTAAGGTGGGCGCATGCCCACTCTACCCTCGGGGCAAGAGCCTCATCGCTATCGACAGGCCGCGGAATCCTTCGGCGTGGACGTCGACCGCTACGACCGGACCAGGCCCGCCTATCCCCCGGAACTCATCGACCACCTCATCGCCGCCGCTCCCGGCCGCGAGATCCTCGACGTCGGCACCGGAACCGGGATCGAAGCCCGCCAGTTCCAGGCGGCCGGCTGTCACGTGCTGGGCGTCGAACCGGATCCGCGGATGGCCGGCTTCGCCCGCCGGAGCGGGATCGACGTCGAGGTCGCGAAGTTCGAGGATTGGGAGCCCCAAGGTCGCCGGTTCGACCTGCTCGTCTCCGGACAGGCCTGGCACTGGGTCGATCCGCTCGCCGGCGCCGCCAAGGCCGCCGAAGTACTGCGGCCCGGCGGGGTTTTCGCCGCGTTCTGGCATGTGCCGGAGCCGCCGGACGAGGTCGCGGGCGCCTTGGCGGACGCGTACCGCCGTCTCGTGCCGGACGCCCCGATCGACCTCAAGAATGTCCCGAAGCAGTCAGCGGATCCGTACGGACCGCTGATCGTGAAGGTCGCCGACGGCCTTCGTGAGGCTGGCGGTTTCGCCGAGCCGGAACGAAGCCGTCACGACTGGGAGCGGGTCTACACCCGTGACGAATGGCTGGACCAGCTCCCGACGTTCGGTTCGCTCACCTGGGTCGAAGCCGCTGTGCGGCAGGAGATCCTGGCCGAGGTCGGCGCGGCGATCGACGCCATGGGCGGCCGGTTCACCGCGCGGTACGCCACCGTCGCGATCACCGCGGTCCGGGTCTGACCCGCCGGTGGCGGGAGCCGCGCCGCTCCCGCCACCGGCGTCCGTCATGGCGTGACGGGGATGTTGGTCAGCCCGTTCACCGCCCTCGACACGGTGTTGGACGCGTAGACGACGTTGGGCCGTTCCGGGCACTTCGACGTCGACGTTATCTTGATGGCGTACTGGCCGACGCCGCCGAGATCGGACCTGTTGTCCCGCCAGACGTTCCCGCAGCCGTTCGGGAACGACGGGCTGGTGTCGGGATTGTGGGTCTCGTAGCCGTTCGCGAACGTCCCCGGCGAGGCGAAGGTGCCGGTGTTGCCCTCGATCACGTACCCGATTCCCTTGACGTCGACCCAGGAATCGGCCGAGTTCTGCCCGGAAACCCCTTGGCCGTCGAAGGTGTTGCCCCGGATCACGCCGTCCGCGGTGCCCTCCTTGACGTCGATGCCCTCCGCGGCGACATACGGTCCGATGTGGTTATCGAGCACCTGGATCCGGTCGCTTCGGTCGACTCCTCCGGAGTTCCCGTGGCATCCCCAGTTGGAGTTCGCCGAGCCGAGGTAGACACCCTCGCCGTAACCCGCCTGCACGAGGCCGGTGTGACTGATCGTCGAGTCACGGATGACACTGTCGGCCGAAGAGCGGCGGAAGTGGACGGCTTCCTCGTCGATCCGGTGCACGCGGACCCCTTCGATCACCGTGTGGTGCGAGTTGTCCACGACGATCCCCTTCTTGGCCTCCTGCACGGTGAAACCCTTGAGCTGCCAATAGGGCGCGCCGTACAGCCAGAGTCCGTACCCGGGGTCCCAGCCCGCCGTCGGCGCCGGACACGAGGGCGCCTCCCCCGACGGGCCGTCGTTGATCAGGACCGCCGTGGCAGGCCCCGTCACCGTGATGGGCGCCGCCGCCGTCCCCGGTTTCGTGGCCACGAAGGAACCGCGGTACGTCCCGGCGGCCAGCCGGATGGTCCGCCCCGGGCTCGCGGCCGCCAGCGCGGTCTGGAGTTCCGCCGCGGTGCCGACGTCGACCACGTCACCGGGCGGGACGCTCGTGGTCGTGACCGGCGGCTCGCTCGTCGTCGTGGTCGTCCCCGGCGTCGAAGTGGGGACGCCTCCCTCGCACGGGACGCCGTTGACCGTGCAGCCGGTCGGCAGGCCGAGACCGCTGGTGTTGAAGCCGAAGTTCGCCGTGCCGCCCGGTTTGATCGTGGCGTTGAAGTCGGCGTTGGTGACCTTGTAGTGCTGGCCGCTCCTGGTCAGTACCGAACTCCACGAGCTGCTGACGACCGTCCCGGCGGGCAGGTCGAACTCGACCATCCACTGTGTACTGTTCGCGTCACCGGTGTTGGTCAGCGTGTACTTCCCGCCGTAGCCGCTGTCCCAGACCGAGCCCTGGGCGAACGTGGCGGACAGGCTGGGCGCGGCCGCCTCCGCGGTGACGACGGCGCCGGACAGCACCGCCGCCGACACGGTGGCCGCGAGCGCGGCGAGCAGTTGTTTCCTCGTCATTCGGTGCCTCCGCATTTCGTTCCGGCGATCGTGCAGGCGATCGGGAGCCCCTGTCCGGCGGCGTTGAACCCGAACGTCGCCGTACCGCCCGCTTTGACGCTTCCGTTGAAGTCGGCGTTCCCGAACCGGTAGTGCTGGCCGGTCCTGGTCAGCACCGAACTCCACGAGCTGCTGACCGTCGTCCCGGCGGGCAGGTCGAACTCGACGGCCCATGATCCGACCGTTGCCGGGCATCCGTTGGTGATGGTGAAGCCACCGCCGTACCCGCTGTCCCATACCGATTTCCGGACGAACGCCGCGGTCAGGCACGCGCCCGGGCCCTGGGTCGTCGTGGTGGTGGTCGTGGTGGACGTCGGTGTCGAGGGTGTCGAGGTCTGGCCTGTCGACGACGACGGCGGTGTCCCGTCGACGGACTTCAGGAACAGCGACGACGCGGCGTCGGTCTTGGTCGCGTCGACCCCGTGGCCGCCCGTGTAGTCCCGCTGCTCGTTCTTCGCCCAGTCCGCGATCGGAGTACCTCCGACATCCAGATGCTGGTAGGCGGTGCCGTTCCAGCCGAAAACGTGCACGCGATGCCGGTCGGCGTAGAAGTCGTTATACGGCCCGCCGTCCGTGAGCTGTTTGGTCATGGCGTTGTTGAAGAACACGTTGCGATAGCCGGAACCGCCCGACCACTTGACCGCCTTCTTGCCGGCGCCCCACCAGATCGGGAACCAGTTCGAGTCGTCGGGACCGCCGCCGCCCTCTTCACCGCAGTTGGCCCGGCAGTTCCCGGAACGGTGCGCGTAGGGGACCTTGACGGTGTTGAGTTCGAAGAGGTTGTTGCGTTCCCAGCCGCCGTGGAGGTTCAGGTCGGAGTCGAACGAGTTGCCGATCACCACGTTGCCCGCAGCGGACCACTGGAAGGTGAAGTGCCGCAACAGGGTCGAGGTGTTCCCCGCGTAGAGCGAGTCCCACACCCGCGAGCCGCGGAAGTATCCGTTCCCGCCCTTGCCCTTGTTCCAGGAGCCGTTGAGTTCGTTGTCGACGATCTGGAGGTTCTTGGCCTCCTCCGTGACGATCGGATGCGACCCGGTCATCTCCGCGCGGACGCCGCGGATCCACGAGTTCGCGGCCCACTTGAACACGATGCCGTGCATCTCCGCGGCGGGGGCCATGTTCCCGTAGTTGTTGTTCGCCTCCGCGGGGTTCAGGCCCGGCATGTCCTGCGTGAAGCCGAGATTCTCGAACCCGACGCCGAGTACCGGGTCGACCAGCGGGGCCGCCTTCGAGTCGTACGTGGCGCCGTCGATCGGGGCCGAACCGTCCGAAGTGGACGTCACCGGGACGTCGTACTCGAGTGGTTTGTCGAGGGTGATCGTGCGCGCGGCCGTGTCGAGCGCGGTGATCGTGAAGATCTGCTGGCGCATGTGCATGTTCAGCAACGGGAACGTGGTCGGTGTCGCCTGCTGTTGTTCGTAGAACTTCTGCGAGTTGGCCGCCCGGATGTTGACCAGGTTCCCGGGGGTGAGCGAGGTCAGGGCGCCGCTGCTCGCCAGGTGCACGACCCGGTCCCCCGTCCGCGCGGCGAACGCGGTGTCGCCCGCCTTGCCGCGCAGCTTCACCCCAGCCTTCCAGTGGACGTTGACCGTGCCCTCGAAGATGTCCTTGCGGTTCGCGGCCGCCGCGGCGTAGTCGCTCGCGTAGGAGGTGTGCACTCCCCTGGACTGGACACGGAACAGACCGCGGCCGGGCCACAACCAGCCGCCCTTTCCCGCGCCCGAGGTCATCCCGTCTTCGTCCCAGTCGGAACCGTCCGGGGTGAGCGTGTCGTAGAGCGTGTTCGCGTCGGGCCGGTAGACGAACTTCGTCGCGTCCTTGCCCGCGCCGCGCAGGATCAGGTAGTCGGCGTCGACGTGGATCTCGCGCGTGACGTCGAACCGCCCCGCCGGGAAGGTGATCGTGCTCAGTTTCGTGTAGCTCCCGGATGGCGAGCAAGCGCTCTTGATCCCGTCGATCGCCGCCTGGATCCCGTTCGTGTCGTCGGCGCCGTCGTCGGGCTTGACGTTGTACTGGCCCGCCAGTTCCGCGGCGGTGACCTGACAGGTGGCGTTCGGATTCACTTCGGCGGCACCGGGCAGCGCGGCGCCGCCCAGGTAGCCGGCCTTGGACCAGTCGTAGAGCCCCGCGACCGGCGCGCGGCGGTTGGCCGCGCCGGTGTCGAGGCCGGTCAGCGCTCCCGGACCCGGCGCGGCGTCCGCCGCACCCGGCGGTAGCTGCAGGAGCGCGGCGGTGGCGACCACGGCGGCGGCCGCCGGAAGGACGGCACGACGAAGAGGACTTTTTCGGGACACCCGAAACCTCCGTGACGGACTGACGGAAGGTGTTGCGGCGTGTACACCCGGACCCAGTCTTTATAGTTCACGCCTCTGTCACCCGTCAACGGATGTGAACAGGGGTCACGTATGTGAATGAAGGTGACGTCCCAGGTGGGCTCGTGAGTGGTAATGACGGTTCTAACCGTCATTACCACTCACGAGGCCGGGGGCGAAGCGTCAGCCCTCACCGGTCCGGAACCGGTCCAGGACCCGGCGCTCCCGCTTGGTCGGGCGTCCGGCGCCCCGCTCCCGCCGCGCGACCGGGATGGCCGATTCGGGCGGCGGCGGGGGCGTCCGGTCGATGAAGCAGGTCGCCGCGTCGACGGCACCGACGCGTTTCTGGATCACCCGCGTCACTTCCAAGATCCGCGTGGTGTCGTTGACCCGGGCGCGCACCTCGTCGCCCGCCACGACCGTGGTCGCGGGTTTGGCCGGTTTGCCGTTCACGCGGACATGGCCGCCACGACAGGCCGCGGCGGCGTCCGGGCGCGTTTTCGTCAGCCGGACGGCCCACAGCCATCGATCAACTCGAGTGGACTCCACAGCCGTACATAGTGGCCCATCCACCACCGCGACGCCCGCCTACCTGGCCCGAGTGCGCGGAAAAGAACCTTCTCCTTTATTGCCACCCGCCTGAGCCGCAGGTATAACTTGTTCTAAATACCTCAACGGTGAGGAAGATCACGTGAGCGACGAATCCATGCGGAGAACCGCTTCTGGACAGTTATCCCGCCGCGTATTTATCACAGGAACTGGTTCTATCTTGGGGGCCGTGGCCCTCGGTGGGACGGCCCTCGCCTCTGCCGGGAACAGCCCGGCGGCGAACAGCTCGATCGCCGACGCCGCACAAATCCCGGCACTCGTCATCGGTTCCGGATACGGCGGCTGCGTCGCCGCCCTCCGACTCGCCGAAGCGGGCGTCGACGTCCACCTCGTCGAACTCGGCAAGGCGTGGGACACCCCCGGCACGGACGGCAAAATCTTCGCCAACACCACCACCCCGGACTACCGGTCCTTCTGGCTGCGGACGCGGACCAAGCAGCCGCTGAGCAACTTCCTCGGCTTCCCGCTGGACAAGGACGTCCCGCGGCACACCGGGATCCTCGACGCCGAGGAGTTCAGCGGCATCACCGTCTACCAGGGCCGCGGCGTCGGCGGTGGCTCGCTGGTCAACGGCGGGATGGCCGTCACGCCGAAGCGGGAGAACTTCGGCTTCGTCCTCCCGACGGTCAACGCCGACGAGATGTACGGCGTCTACTACCCGCGCGCCAACGCGGGCCTCGGCGTCGCCACGATCGACCCCAACTGGTTCGAGACGGCCGAGTGCTACCAGTACGCGCGCGTCGGCCGGAAACACGCCCAGCGCTCGGGTTTCCCGTTCGTGTTCGTCCCGGACGTGTACGACTGGGACTACATGAAGAAGGAGCAGGCAGGCACGGTACCGAGATCCGCGCTGGCCGGGGAGATCCTCTACGGCAACAACGCCGGCAAGAAGTCCTTGCAGCAGACCTATCTTCCGCGGATCAAGGCGACCGGGCGGGTGACGATCTCCTCACTGCACCGCGTCACCTCGGTCACCCCCGCGTCCGGCGGCGGCTACACCGTGGCGATGGAGCAACTCGACACCAGCGGCACGGTGACCGCGACGAAGTCCGTGACGGCGGGCAAGGTGTTCTTCGCGGCCGGCAGTGTCGGCACGAGCAAACTGCTGGTCAAGCTCAAGGCCACCGGGGCGCTGCCCAACCTCAGCAACGAGGTCGGGAAGGGCTGGGGCGACAACGGGAACGTCATGTGCGGCCGGGCCAACCACATGTGGGACGCCACGGGTGCGCTGCAGTCGTCGATCCCGACGGCCGGGATCGACAACTGGGCGGCGGGCGGCGCGTTCGCCGAGGTCGCGCCGCTGCCGACCGGTATCGAGACCTACGCGTCGTTCTACCTCTCCATCACCAAGAACCCCAACCGCGGGACGTTCTCCTGGAACGCGGGCGCGAACAAGGTCGACCTCGACTGGCAGACCGCTTGGAAGCAGCCGTCGATCGACATGGCGAAGACGATCTTCGACAAGATCAACGCCAAGGAGGGGACGATCTACCGGACCGATCTGTTCGGCGTGTACAAGATCTGGGGCGACCATCTCACCTATCACCCGCTCGGCGGCGCGGTACTGGGCAAGGCGACCGACAATTACGGCAGGCTGCACGGCTATCCCGGCCTTTACGTGATCGACGGCGCGCTGATTCCCGGTAATACGACCGTGAATCCGTTCGTCACCATTACCGCACTGGCGGAACGGAACATCGAAAAGATCGTCGCCACCGATCTGTGACGACGGTCGAAAATAGGCCGGGGCCGCCACCCCGGCCTATTCTTCAGGCCGAAACCGTCATATCTTCGGCAGTACGCAGACGGTGTCGATACCCAAAACGTGGTTGAGCCGCCCGAAGGCGAGCCAGGAACCGATGCTCATGCTCAGTTCCACGATTTCCCGCTGGCTGTAGCACTCGCCCATCCGCTTCCAGAATTCGTCGTCGAGGCCGTGGTGGTCGAGCGCGTAGCGTTCGGCGTACTCGGCGGCCAGCCGGGTCCGCTCGTCGAACGCGTCGGTGGTGCGCCACTCGGTCACCGCGTCGGCGAACTCCTCCTCGACCTTCACCCCGTCGCGTTCGGTCCGCCAGTCCAGGCAGAAGACACAGCCGTTGATCTGCGCGATCCGCAGCCGTGCCGCCTCGAACTCCCGGAGCCCGAGCGTGGTGTGCGAGTAGACCGCGAGCGAGAAGTTCGAGGCCGCGACACCGATACCGGGCACCATCTCGCCCCATACGTAGCCGATCGGGTCCTTGCCCTCGGGAATGTCGATGTTCATCGCGCGCTCCTTCCGAGCTTGCCGGTGGCCGGTCGCAACGGGACGTCAAGGGCGTCGTAAAGCCCCGGCTTGGCGTCCACGAGCCAGTCGATGGCGCCCACCAGCCTGCCGACCGCGGTCGCGTTGCCGCCGGCGGACCGGTTCTCACCCTCGTCGGTGGCCTCGACCGAGACCTCGATCCTCGGGCGGCCTTCGATGATCACGCGATGCGCGCCGTCGCCGCTGGGCGGCATCGGCCAGTCCGGCGCGCACGAGGCGTGGATGCGGGTGACGTGTTCGATGACGATGCGGGGTTCGCCGTCCACGATGCCCTGGACCTCGAACCGCACCGCGCCCTGGGTGCCCGCCTCGAATTCACCCATCGCCCGCGTGGACACGGTCTTCTCGAGCGGGCGGCGGTCCAGCGTCTCGCGGATCTCGTCGAGGTCGACGCCGAGCCCGCGGGCGATCAGCCGGATCTGCCCGCCCCACACCATCGTCGGGACCGACGGCGCCAGCATCGGCGGCTGATAGTCCATCGGCTGCCCCATACCGACCAGGTAGCGGACCGAATCCGGCTGGTCGTAGGTGGAGTAGTCGAAGATCTCCTGGCAGCGGACCGCGTCCACGGTGGTGCCGAGCCCGCTGATCAGCAACGGCAGGATGTCGTTGCCCCAGCCGGGATCGACACCGGAGACGAACAACGAGCCACCGCCGTCCGCGATCGCCGCGAGTACGGGTTCACGCAGTTCTTCGGGCGCGTTGCGCTGGTCGTACAACGCGTACAGCGCGGGTGTCACCACCACCGCGCCCGCCTGGATCGCGCGGACGATGTCCGCGAGCGCTTCGGCCGGCCGGATGTCACCGGACGCCGCGTACACCACCGCTCGCGGTCCCGCCGCCAACATCGCTTCGACGTCATCGGTCGCCGCCACACCCAGTTCACCGTCGAGCCCGGCGAGGGCGGCCGCGTCACGGCCGACCTTCGCGGGATCGTGCACGAGCACCCCCGCGAGTTCCAGCGCCGGATGCGCGTCGACGGCCCGGATGGAGGCGCGGCCGATGTTGCCTGTACCCCAGACAACCGTGGGAATCATGAGGTCGAGGTTAACCGAATTCCAGAACGGTTCCCAGTATCGAAACAATCACGAAAACCGCAGGTCAGAGTGCATTACTCGGCTTCATTCCCGGGGGCAACGAAAGCGTTCCGGCACGCGGAACGGGCATCGTTTTCCCCCGTGATCGGCAATACCGTTGGGCCATTCGCGCGCCCGCCGTGACCGGATCCGGGTTGAGGGCCGCCGACGGCGGTGTGTACTGTGCCTTCTCGTGACGAGCCCCGAGTCGGACAGAACCACGCCGCCGGTCATCCGGCGGCGAGTCGTCGTGTCCGGCCGTTAGGCATCGGCCTTCTCGCTTCCCGGTGACCGGAGCGCTGTTCCGTGCGCCCGGCCGGGTTTCTTCCTGTCCGGCGTACGGCTTCTCCTGCTCACCTTCTTTCCGGGAGTGGTCCGTTGCCCCTGTTCGTCTATGTCCTCGGCCTTGCCGTCTTCGCGCAAGGCACCTCCGAATTCATGGCCTCCGGTCTCGTACCGGGGATCGCCGGTGACCTGTCGGTCCCGGTGGGCGCGGCCGCCGCGCTGACGTCGGCCTACGCCGTCGGAATGATCGCCGGCGCGCCCGCCATGGCCGTGCTCAGCGCGCGCTGGCCCCGCCGCCGGGCGCTGGCCGGATTCTTGACCGCCTTCGTCGTGGTGCACGTCGTCGGCGCGCTCACGACGAGTTTCCCGGTGCTGTTCGGCACGCGGATCGTCGCGGCCATCGTCAACGCCGGATTCCTCGCCGTCGCCATGCCCGTCGCGGCCGCTTTGGCACCAGAGGGAAAGCAAGCGCGGGCGACCGCGGTCCTGCTGGCGGGCGTGACGCTGTCCTGTGTCGCCGGAGTACCGGCCGGATCCGTGCTGGGCGACCTCGCGGGCTGGCGGTCGGCGTTCTGGGCCGTGGCCGCATTGTGCCTGCCCGCCCTGGTGCTGGTGTTCCGCTCGGCGCCCGCCGACGCGGCGGACCGGCACGAGATCTCGATCAGGCGTGAGACACGGGAACTGAAAGCACCTCCGGTGCGGCAGGCGATGCTCCTCGCGGCCTTGGTCAACGGCGCGACCTTCGCGACGTTCGCCTTCCTCGCGGTCATCGCGACCGACGTCGCCCACCTGCCCGCCGGGGCGGTTTCCGGTCTGCTGGCGGCATTCGGTGTCGGCGCGTTCGCCGGCGTCACCATCGCGGGCCGCAGGGGCGACGGCGGGCTCGGCCGTGGTCTGGTCCTGGCGTTGTGGTCGTTGCCCGTCGGCTGGGCGGTGCTGGCGGCGACCAGCGCGCATCCGGTCGCCCTGTTCGCGATGACGACCGTCCAAGGTGGACTGTCGTTCGGCTGCGGGTCGGCACTCATCGCCAGGGTCATGCGGGTCGCGCCCGGCGCGCCGACCCTCGGCGGCTCGTTCGCCACGGTCGCGCTCAACGTCGGCGCGTTCCTGGGTCCGGTGCTCGCCGGTTTCGTCACGGAGACGACGGACGACCATCGCCACGCGATCTGGATCAGCGCGGCGATCGCCGTGGTCCCGCTGGCGCTGCTTCGGCGCCACCGGCGCTGGGTAGCATCGGCCGGACCATGGAGATGATCACCATCCCGGCGGGCGAAGTGACTCTTTCGGACCGCCGGACACAACGAAGCTGGACTGTCGCCGTCGTGTCCTTCCGGCTCGCGCCGGTTCCGGTCACCCAGGAGTTGTACGGGTCCGGCCCCGGCAGGCTCCCCGCCGTCGACGTCTCCTGGCCGGACGCCATCCGCTTCTGCAACGCCCTGTCCGAACGCGAGGGTCTGACCCCGGCGTACGACCTGGATTCCTTGTCGTGGGACACCTCCGCGGACGGCTACCGGCTGCCGTCGGAGGCCGAATGGGAGTACGCCTGCCGAGCGGGCACGACCGGGCCCCGCCACGGGCCGCTCGACGAAATCGCCTGGTACCGCGAAAATTCGGCGGAGTCACGGCACGACGTCGGCGGGAAGGCGCCCAACGCGTGGGGCCTGTACGACATGCTGGGCAACGTCTGGGAATGGTGCTGGGACGTCTACGACGCCGAGGTCTACGGCGAGTACCGGGTTCTGCGGGGTGGTGGCTGGTTCGACGAACAGTGGAGTTGCCGGGCCTCGGTGCGGCGCCGCAGCCACCCGACCTTCCGCGTCGACGACGTCGGTTTCCGTCTCGCCCGGGCACTGTGACCCGGCAGGCAACGCATCACGTTCACACGATTGAATGACGCCACGGACACCCGGCCGGGTGTCGGACACTGGAGGCACACCGTGACCGGAACCGCTCCCCGAGACGTCGAACGCGTCTACTCCACCGCCGATGTCGTCGCGAAACTGCGCCGTCTCGCCGACGCGTTGGAGTCCGAGACCTCGTTCCGCATCCAGATCGCCGGGGAACGGTTCCGCGTCCCCGCCCGCGCGCAGTTCTCGATCGAACACGAGCGGGGCGACGGCGAGGAAGAGGTCGAGTTCCAGCTGAAGTGGAAGATCGAGGAAGCCGACGACGACACCGAGGACGCGGACGAAACCGTCGTCTGACCTTCGAGACGCCTTCCGCCCTCCAGAGCCCGGCCCCGAAATCCGGCCGAACGCGCTGGACCCCTCAGACTGGGGCGGTGCGATGAAGGGGTCGTGAGTGGTAAGTGTCGTTAGAACGACACTTACCACTCACGACCAGGTCCTCCTCCACGCGGCACAACCGAAGAAACCCGACCCTCACCTTGCCGAGTAACTGGCATCGAGCCGCTTCGGCCTCGTGAGTGGTAATGACGGTTAGAACCGTCATTACCACTCACGAGGCGGGTGGCTAGGCGGGTGGTCAGTCGGTCGCCTTCGCGACGAGTTCCATCCAGAAGTCGGGCGCGTACTTGGCGACCTTCGAGAACTCCATCTTGCCCGCGGGGCAGGCTCGTTTGGACGCGTCGACGACGCCGTTGCTCCAGTGCACGATCGCCCACACGCACCGGCCGTCCTTCATATGGTCGGTCACCCAGATCTCCAGGTAGTCCGCACATTCGCGATACCAGATCGACCCGGCGGTGTCGTCGCGGTGGTCGCGCACGTCGGTGGTGCGCTGCGGACAGGGAGTGAGCGCGTCGGCGGGATTCGGCCGCCCGACGTTGACCTGCAGATCGGGTTCGTAGGTGAGGAGCGTCCACGGCCACACGCCCGCGACGCCGGTCGCGATCAGCACCCCCGCGACCGCGCCCGCCAACACGAGCAGGACCCGCTGACCGAACCTCGCACGGCGCGAGACGGCGGCCGGCTGCTGGACGGGATCGCCGAAAGCGACTTCCACGACGGCGCCCGGCGGCGGGGCCGTCGTCCTGGCGAGGACGCCCTGCAGCCCCTTCACCATTTCTTCGGTTTGCCCGAGGCCGAGAAGAATGGCGCGCAGCTCGCCTTGAGTCGGCGGTTCACGTCTGCCGTTCTCGATTTCCGAAATTCGTTCACGCCTGATCCGGAGCCCGTGTTTCGCCGCGCGGCCCGCGACGTTGTCCTGGGTGAAGCCCCGTTTGTCCCGGAGCCGTTTGATCAGTGCGCCGAGCTCTTCGACACCGGCGATGTCACCGGACTCGCCGCTCCGGGTTTCCATAGCGCTCCCCTGTCCCTCAGCGCTGTGCGACCGTGCAGACTTAGGTTAGCGACACCCGGGGAGACCGTCGCTCCCGGCCGCGTTTTCGCAGTTCGACACCTTGTGCGCTGTCGCGACAAACTTCCCCGACGTCGCGACGGCGCCACATCCCACGCTCTTTCCTCATCCGGCATGACAAATGAGGAAGGAACTCCTGTGACACACGATCTCACCGGCGCGGCGTGGTTCAAGAGCAGTCGCTGCGGAGGCGGCCCGACCTGTGTGGAGGTCGCCTTCCTGGAAACCGGGGTCGGCGTCCGCGACGCCAAGGATCCCGGCCCCGCATTCGTCGTCGCCCCCGGGAACTGGTCGGCTTTCGTCCGCCATTGTTCGGAGACCCGGGCCGGTCAGGAATGCGACCCGGCCACCTCGTGAATCAATTTCACCGATTCCGAGGGCGTCAGCGCCAGCGACTGGACCCGGTCGAACGCCGACACGTACTGCGCCACCCGGTCGGGCTCCTGGGTCAGCCGTCCCTCGGTCAGGTCGTCGGTGTAGACGACTTTCGGATCTTCGGGGCGCGGGAAACCGAGGATGATGAACCCGCCCGCCTGTGCCGGGTGCATCCCGGCGGACGACGGGAGGATCCGCACGGTGACGTGCGGGTCCTCCGCCGCCGCGGCCAGGTGCCGCAGCTGCGCGGTCATCAGGCCGGGCTCGGCCACCGGACGGCGAAGCACGGACTCGTCGACGACGACCGACAAGCGCGGCGGGTTCTCCCCGCGGAGGCGTTTTTGGCGATCCATCCGCAGACCGACCCGGCGTTCGGCGATCTCGGGCGTGGAACCGGCGGCGACGGACAACGCGTGCGCGTACTCGCGGGTCTGCAGCAGGCCGGGTATCCACTGCGGCTGGTACTCGCCGATTTCGGCGGCCTCGTCCTCGTAGCCGAGGTAGAGGTTGTAGCCGTCGTAGATGACGCCTTCGAACTCCGGCCGCTTGCCGCGCTGCCGCGACACGGTGAGCAGAGCCGCGCGGCGGGCGCCGGTCACCTCGTAGAAGTCGAGCAGTTCGCGCAGGTCGAGTGGGCGGACCGCGACCTGGCCGGTCTCGATCCGGCTGACCTTCGCCGCCGAGCACTCCAGGCGGGCGGCGGCCTCGTCGAGGGTCCTGCCCGCCTGCTCACGGAGATGCCGGAGTTCACCCCCGAACCGGCGACGGTCTTCCACCGTGTCGGACGTTCCTGCCACCGGCACTCCTATCGAAGCAAAAACTACACACTGCAACTCTTGCACTACGTGACGCGAGTCACTACCTTGCTTGCGTACTGCAATCCTTGCACGAGGGGACACGTCATGGCCGAATGGCTGGACAAAACGATCGAGGAAGGCATCCCGGAGGTGGTCGAGAACCGCCTGGGCAGACGCCTCCTCTACGCCGTCTTCTGGGTGGCCACGGCGATCCTCGCCTTCTGGTTCCTCAGCACCGGAGTCGTCTACGGAGCCTTCGTGATCGGCGCTCCGCTACTGCTGCTCCTGACGACCCGGCTCTGGGGCCTGGCGTCGGTGCCCCGCACGATGCTCGTGATCTCCGGGCTGGCGGCCCTGGTACCCACGTTCTTCTTGGGCAAATACAAGGCCGCCGAGGACGGCCACACCGGGTTGATCCTCGTCGGCTTCCTAGTCTTCCTGGTCTGGGGAGCCGCCTACCCGGCGGTGCTCGACAAGCTCGACGAGCGCTTCCACCTTTCGCTGTATCCCGAGGAACTCCGGCCACGGAAGCTCGAGCCCGAGGAGCGGCACGAACTCGCGATGCTCCGCGTACTCCTGGTCAAACTCACCATGGCGACCCTCGCGATGCTCGTCGCCGACGCTTCGATCGTCGCGGCGCTCTGCGTGGCCGCCCTCCTTCTCCGCACTCACTGGTCCGCGGTACTCGCCGGGCTGGCGTGCCTGCTCGAAACAGTCGTCGAAATCAACGGGCTCAGCCTGGTCGTCACCTTCGATCCCGTGGCGATCGGAGCCGGTCTCCTCGCGGCGGCACAGTGGTGGGACGCGGTCAAGAACCCGTTGTGGGACAGGCGAGCCGAGCTGGAGGGGGGATGGTGATCCAGCAGCCCGGGAACCTCATGCCGCCTCCGCACCCTCGGCCGTCGTCGACGTCGGCCCGCCGCTGGGGTGCGCGCTGGATCGACTGGCTGGTGCCGTGGCTGGTCACCTCGCCGCTCTGGTTCCTGACCGCCGAGTGGATCCAGTCCGAAGCGGGCGAGCACGGCTTCACCTTGGCGGGCAAGGGGATCTTCAAGGCCGCGTTCGGCGAATGGGGCGCGCTCGGAGACGCCGCCGGCGACGAGGTCGCCGACCTTTGGGGTGAGGTCGTCCTGCTGATCGCCGCGACGCTGATGGTGCAGGTCCTGCTGATCATGGCCTACGAAGTGCTCCTCCTGCGTTCGTGGGGGCGCACCCTGGGCAAAGCCGCCTTCACGCTGTCGGTGCGCCGCACCGACGGTGGACGGCTGAACTTCGGCCAGATCTGCGCCCGCACGGCGATCACCGTGCTCGTTCCCGGCCTCGGCTGGGTGCTGCTCATCGCGGCGCTGCTGCAACTGAGCGTGCTGCTCGGGCTCGCCGGGATCGCACTCCTGGTGTTCTCGGCCGTGGAATGCGGGCTCCTGCGGATGTCGGAGGACGGCAAGACCAGCTGGCACGACCGGCGGGTCGGCTCGGTCGTGGTCTCCAAGACCTGGACGGAGCAACTACGGCAGGCGCGCGAGTTCCAGCAGCGAGCGCTGGACGGCGGCGTGACGTTCGCCCGGCAGGCCTGGGAGGCTCCGCAGGTCCAGCAGTTCGCCCAGCAGGCCCAAGCGACCTTCCAGCAGGTTCGCGAGCGGGGGCGCCAGGCGATACGGCGCGACAACGAGCAGAACCGGGGCGGGTGATCGCCGAAAGCTCAGACGATGCCGCCGTTCGCACGGAGGACCTGACCGTTGACCCAGCGGGCCGGGCCGGCGAGGAACGAGACGACCTCGGCGATGTCGGCCGGGGTGCCGAGCCGTTCGAGCGGCGGCTGCGCGGCCATACGCGCGATGGTCTCCTCGTCCTTGCCGTCGAGGAACAGTGCCGTGGCGGTCGGGCCGGGGGCGACCGCGTTCACGGTGATGTCGCGGCCGCGCAGTTCGCGGGCGAGGATCAGCGTGATCCCCTCGACCGCCCCCTTGCTGGCGGCGTAGGCGGCGTAACCCGGCAGGCCGAGGGCGAGCACCGAGGTGGAGAAGTTGACGATCGCCCCGCCGTCGCGGACGCGGCGGGCGGCCTGCTGGTCGACCACGAAAGTGCCGCGAATGTTGGTGCGGTGCACCCGGTCCAGCTGGTCGAGGTCCATCTCGGCCACCGGTGCGAGATAGATGATCCCGGCGGCGTGGACCACGACGTCGATTCCGCCGAAGGTCCTCTCCGCCGTGTCGAACACGGCCTCGACGGCGTGCTCGTCGGCGACGTCGGCCTGGGCCGCGATCGCCTGGCCGCCCCCGGCGGTGATGGCGTCGACCGCGGCCTGCGCCTCCTCCTTGTTGCCGCCGTAAACGACGACGACCGCGAAACCGTCGGACGCCAGCCGCTCGGCGGCCGCCCGGCCGATGCCCCGAGACCCGCCGGTGACGATCGCTACGCGTGTCATGCTGTGCTCCCATCGGATATCGTTGCTAACAAACTCACCGTATCACTGATACCGAACCAGTGCTACCACTTGAGTGTTATCGTTGATTCATGACGGTGACGACGAAAGACCGGCTGGTCCGGGCGGCGGCGGAGCTGCTGCTGGAGGGCGGGCGCGACGCGTTGTCCACGCGTGCGGTCAGCGCCGCCGCGGGCGTGCAGGCGCCGACGCTCTATCGGACCTTCGGCGACAAGGACGGTCTTCTCGACGCGGTCGCCACTTACGGCTTCCAGAGCTACTTGGCGGGGAAGCACGCGCTCGGCGAGACCGACGACCCGGTGCGCGACCTCCGGCGCGGCTGGGACCTGCACGTCGAGTTCGGCCTGTCCCAGCCTGCCTTCTACATGCTCATGTACGGCGAGCCTCGCGTCCGTGAAGCGCGTAAAGAGGCGGACGCGATCCTCCGCCGGATCGTCGAACGCATCGCCGAGGCCGGACGGCTCCGCGTACCGGTCGAACAAGCCGCTCAGCTGGTGCACGCGACCGGGATGGGGGTGATCCTCTCGCTCATCGCGAGCCCGCCGGGAGAACGCGATCCGGATCTGATCATCGCCGCACGCGAACACGTCATCGCCGGCATCACCACCGAAAGCGCTGACAGCGCTTCGGACATCCCCAGCCGTGCGATCGCGCTCAAAGCCGCGCTGGAGAAGGAGCCCGGGGACGCGCTGACCCCGGCTGAGCACGCGATGCTCGCCGAATGGCTCGACCGCCTCGCGCGGTGAGCTACCGGCCGACCACCCTCGCCGCCGCGACCGCCTGCCCGGCATAGGACCGTCCGAAAAGGACGGTGTGCACGAGCAACGGGAACAGCTGGTGCGCCCCGACCCGCTCGGCCCAGCCGTCGGCGAGCGGTGCGACCTCCTGATAGGCGGCCAGCACCCGGTCGAGCAGCGGACAGCCGAACAACTGGAGCATGGCCAGATCGGTCTCGCGATGGCCGCCGTGCGCGGCGGGGTCGATGAGCGAAGCCTCGACCGCACCCCACAGCACGTTCCCGTTCCACAGATCGCCGTGCAGGCGGGCGGGCGGCTCCGCCGGTCCGGCCACCTCCGGCAGTCGCGCGCAGGCCCGCTCGATCACCGCGGCTTCGTCACCGTCCAAGGTGCCCTCGTCGACCGCGCGCCGGACATACGGCAGGACCCGGTACTCGGCGTACCAGCGCGGCCAGTCCTCCCCCGGCTCGTTCACCATCGGGGCCAGGCCGATCCACGCGTCGACCGGCCCGCCGGGTGGCGGCGCCCCGAACCCGGGGGCGCCTGCCGCGTGCAACGCCGCCAGCCCCCGTCCGAGCCGTTCCGCCGCGTGATGTGTCGGGCGCCCGCCGCCGACCAGTTCGGTCACGAGCCATTCGTGTTCGTGGCCGCGCACTTCGGGCACCCGGACCGCGTCGGCCTCGCCCAGCCACCGCAGTCCCGCCGCCTCCGCGGCCACCGCTTTGCGGTCATGGCCACGTTTGACGACGACGGTGTCACCGCTGTCCAGCACCACTTCCGTCACCGCGCCCGCCAGTCCCCGCTGCCCCGCGACGGCTCGTCCGGTGATCCTCGTGGCCGCCTCGGCAGGCGTGGAAACCTGGGTCATGTCCGCAACCTACCTCCGCCGATCGAGTGAACGCTCGTTGTCTAGAGTGATCACGGGGGAAATCCACGTGCTTTCACTTTCGAGGGGAGATCGGTCGTGCCCACACGTCCGAGAGTTCGCCATGCCGTCATCTCCGTGGTACTCGGCGCCGCGCTGATCGGCTGCACACCGCCGTCGAACACCGGCCAGGCCAGGACCGCCGCCGCCACGACCTCTGGGGAGGCCACCTCCAGCGCGCCGACGACGACGGAGATGCCGTACCTGACCACCACGCCCACGCTGGAGGTCACCGGCGACGCGGTCAAGCCGGGGACGAAACTGAAGTTCGGCGAGCAGGCGATCATCCCGTTCTACAGCCGCTACGCGAAGGGCGTCGTCGGGCTGACGGTCACCGTCGAATCGGTCAAGGCGCCCGACGCCGACATCGACGGCCTGCCGCTCAAGGAGGAGGACAAAGCCAAGCTGCGCGGCAAGAACTTCTTCTTCGTGCGCGAGAAGCTGACGAACGTCGACGGCACGAACCTCGCCGAGGTGACCTCGCCGATCCTGACCGCCAGGACCAAGAGCGGCGGTTGGCCGGGTTCCCTTCTGGGGATGGGGAAAGCGGACGTCACCGGATGCGAGGACCAGAATTTCGCGCCCAAGGACTTCTCGGTCAAGGGCGCGGTCTTCGAGTCCTGCCGTCTGCACTTCGGGGTGGCATCGGATCCGATCACGTCGCTGTCGTACACGTCCCAGCCCTACGAAAGCGCCGATTCACGTGCCGTGACCTGGCGAAACAAATAGGCCGGCAGGTTTACCGACCTCGGTCGGGCTGCTTCCGGTCAAGGCCCGGAACTCGCGGACGAGATGCGCCTGATCGCTGTAGCCGCCGCGATACGCGACCTCCGCCCACGAGAGGGACGGCGCCCGGCTCACCAGCGCCACCACGCGGTTGAGCCGGGCGATCCGCCCGGCCGTCCTGGGGTTCAGCCCGATCTGTTCGCGGAACCGGGCGCTGAGGTGCTGGCGGCTCCAGCCGATCTCGTCGGCGAGCGCGTCGATGCGGACCGGTCCGGCCATCAGGCGCTCCCAGGCGTAGCGGACGGGCGCGGACAATTCCGGACCGCCGGCGATTTTCGACAGCAGGTACTCGTCCAGGAGCCGGAACCGCTGCGGCCAGTCCGCCGCCTCCGCGAGCCGTTCGATCAGCGACCCGGACCGCAGCAGATCGGACGCCGCGATCGCCGCGTTCGTCATCTCCCGCAACGGGATCCCGAACAACGCGTACGAGCCGAGCGGGCTCAGGGCGACGGCGATGCCTCGCGACGCCCCGGCCTGCTCCGCGAGCAGCGGCCGGTCCCGCAGGCCCAGTACGGGCGAATCCGGAATCTCGCCGTCACCCGCAGGGCCGCGGACCGGGGCCTCGAAGTCGATCACCCAGATCAGCACGGACAGCGGGGTGATCCGCCAGGAACTCGGCCCGGTGTCGGGAAGATCGTGCGCGACGTAGCTCGACACGTGGGCCGCCAAGCGCGGATCGGGCAGCCTGAGCACCCGCTCGCCGGGTGCCTGGGCGACGTCGCGACGCGGCACCACGAGACCCCACCCGCCCATACCGTCATCTTACTTTCGTTCAAGACCCCGAATGCGGCTCTGCCTAGCGTTCCTCCCATGAAGAAAATCGGGGGATTCAGGAATCCGGCGGCCCGGAAGCGCTATTTCGCCGCCTACGACCGGGCGATCGCCGAGTGCCCGGAACCGGATGCCGTGTCCGACGTCGAGACGCGCCACGGCACCACGCGGGTCTACCGCTACGGCGATGACGGCCCGCCGATCGCCTTGTTGCCCGGGCTCATGGCGACGTCGGCGTGCTACGCCGCGTTGATCCCAGGGCTGGCCGAGGGGCATCGGGTCTACGCGATCGACACGCTCGGGGAGGCGGGCCGGAGCGTGCAGACCGCACCGTTCGAAGGCGTCCATGACCGTGCGAGGGCTCTCGACGACGTCTTCGAGAGTCTGGACCTGACCGCGGTACACCTCGTCGGCGGTTCGACCGGCGGCTGGCACGCGGTGAACCAGGCCATCCACGCCCCTGGACGGCTCGCGTCCCTCGGGCTGCTCGACGCGACCACGGTTTCGGCCCCGTTCACCCGGAAGGTGTTCTGGTACGGCGCCCTCGCGGCCGTCCTCGACAACGACCGGCTCTGGCGAGGCTTCCTGACCTGGTCGGCGGGAGAGGACATCCTCGACCAGCCCGCTGCCCAGCTGGTGCTCGCCGGGATCAGGTCCTATCGGGCCAGAGTGCCCTTCCAGAGCTGTCCGGACGAGAACGCGGTCGCGGCCATCACGGTGCCGGTGCTCGCGCTGTTCGGCGCGCGGAGCGTCGTCCACGATCCGGTCGCGGCGGCGGAACGCCTCAGGGACCTGCTTCCCCAGGCCGACGTCGAAGTCCTGCCGGATGCCGGGCACTACCTTTATCGGCGGCCGGAGGAGCGCGACCTCATCGTCGACCGGCTGACGAAGTGGGTTTCAGGTTCGGCGCCCGGCCCTGGACAGTGCCGAGTTCGTGGCGGATGACCATGACCGCGAGGGCTACTAGCCATGCGAAGTAGGCGTAGGCGTTGATTCGCTCGAAGCCTCCTGCCCACGGGGTGTCGTTCTGCTCGATGCCGCGCATCGCGACCGAAGACGCGATCCCGAAGGCCACGACCACGACGATCGTCACGAGCGAGTAGCGGCGGAACCATCCTGGATAGGCGACGGCAGAGAGCGCCATCATCGCCACCACGAGCAGGCTGAACACGCCCGACAAGACGATGTGCATGGTGTCGTTGAACCCCGTCGCGCGGTCGCGCGAACTCATCGCCCAGAAAGTGTGCGTCGCGATGCCCACGAGTACGAACTGCGCGATCTGAAGAGCTCCGATCCACCACACGCTCTTGCGCTTGGCCACCAGGAGAAGGCCGATCCCGAAGGCGAGCAGGAGCACGTTGTGGACGAGGATGACGGTCATCATCAAGGGCCGCACAGGCGACCCGAAGGCGCTCAGCTCGCTGATCGCCTGGTCCAGATAGCTGTAACCGTCGTAGGCCGAGGACGCCGCCACGTCCCCGGCGACGTACACCGCGACAGCCGCGACCGCGGCCAGGAGCAGGGTCTTCTTCATTTCGACCTCCCGCCCCATGGTCTTTTCGCGGTGAACCCTCGAGTCAGGGCCGGACGTCCCGGCGTCGGGACCTTTCGTCCCGCTTTCGTCGCCAAGTGCCGAACCGGCCGCTCAGGCCGCGCGCTGACGTGGAGCACCCGTCGAACGGCCGCGCGCCGCCGCCAGGCTGGCCCGGCAGGCGGCGGTCAACCGGGCCGACGCGGCACTTCCGCCGTGGCCGCACCGGGGACAGGACATCGTCACGGCACCGGACAGCTCGTCGACGGAAACGGTCAGCGCGGTCGCGCAGGTACGGCACCACCGATGCCGGGTGACCGGGTTGACGTGCAGCGGTGACGCGACGCACTGGTGGATCCAGCGGCCGTGCACGTGGCAGGTCAGGCGGTCATCCGGGGACAGGCGGCCGACATCTTCCGCGTCGTCCTCCATCGCCAGCAGAACCGGCAGGGTGCGGCTCACCGGGGTCAGCCGCCTGGCCGAGGCCTGTGTCGTGGTGTTCATAGCTTTCTCCTTCCGGCTCTTATCAAGACGTCGAGCTGCGGCCCCCAGATACGACACGGGCGGGCGAGCTTCTTCGAAGACCGCGGCCAGGTCTCCCCCTGCCGGGTGATTCGATCTTGGTCGAAGCCGAACCGTTACCCCATTCGGGTTAACGACGCGTATCTTTCGGATCATGAGGGCCGCACTCACTCCACTGTCCACATCGGACGATCGCGGCCACGACTACCTGTTGCTTCCGCCCGCGGGCGGCACGGTCCGCACATTCGGGCCGCTCGCCGGAGCCGTCCGCGCGAACGTCTGGGGCGCCGAGTATCCCGGGCACGGGGACCGGCTCGCGGAGACTCCCGCGGCATCCGTCGAAGACCTTGCCGCGGGGTTGGCCGACGAGCTGACGAGGGACTGGTTCTCCCGCGCCGTGGTGATCGGTTTCGGGATGGGCGCCTTCGTCGCGCTCGAAACGGCTCAGCGCCTCGGCGTCGCGCCTGCGTCGTTGATCGTGGTGGACGCGTGCGCCCCGCAGCGCCGCTCGCCGGACAAGAACGCCAAGACGGCGGCTTCGGCCATGGGGCGGGTGTTCGGCCGCACCGGGCTCACCCCGGTCGCCGGCTACCGCGACGCACCCGAAAGCTGGGAGTACGCGCTGGACCTGCTGCTCGGCGACCTCCAGCTGCTGAACGCCTACCGTGGGCCCGCGAGGACCCGGCTTTCGTGCCCGATCGCGGCGATCCGCGGCGCCGACGATCTCGCCTTCGCCTCGGGCGACGACGCCACGGGCGGATGGCGGGTGTGGACGTCCGGTCCGTTCGTGGGCCGCGTCGTCCCCGGCGGGCACCTCGGCGTCCTCGAATCCGGCCGCGAGACCGAGTTCTGGGCGCGGATCCACCGGTTGGAAGCGGCCTTCCTCGACGTCGAACCCGAAGTCGCCTGACCCGCGTGACTTACACCGGTGACGTCGTCCGACGGTCGCCGCGGCCCGCGCCGCATCCCTAATTTGATCCCGTACCAGGCGTTTCGCGGGAGGGATCAGGATGCTCAGCAGGAGAAGGTTCGCGCAGGCCGTCATCGCCGCGACGGCGGGGGCCACGGTGGCCGGTTGTTCGGCCCAGCCCGCGGCGGCACCGGCGGCGGCCGGGCCGAACCCGGCAGGCGGGACGAACTCGTTCGGCCCGCTCAAGCGGATCGACGCCGGTGAGCTGAGCATCGGGTACGCCGAAGCGGGGCCGGCCGACGGCCCGGTGGTCGTCCTCCTGCACGGCTGGCCCTACGACATCCACAGCTACGTCGACGTCGCCCCGCACCTGGTCGCGGCCGGCTACCGGGTGATCGTGCCGTTCCTCCGGGGCTACGGGCCGACACGGTTCCTCTCGAAGGACACCTTCCGCAACGGGCAGCAGTCCGCGATCGCCGCCGACATCATCGCGCTGCTGGACGCCCTCAAGATCCAGAAAGCCGTCTTCGGCGGTTTCGACTGGGGTGCCAGGACGGCCGTGATCATCGCCGCGCTGTGGCCCGAACGCTGTAATGCGCTCGTCTCGGTGAGCGGCTATCTCGTCACCAACCGGGAGACGAACAAGCAACCGCTCTCCCCCGCCGCCGAACTCGGCTGGTGGTACCAATTCTATTTCGCCACCGAGCGCGGCATCCTCGGCTACACGAAGAATCGCCACGACTTCAACAAGCTGATCTGGAAGATCGCGTCGCCGAAATGGACCTTCGACGACGCGACCTACGACCGCTCGGCGGCCTGCTTCGAGAACCCGGACCACGTGGCCATCGTGATCCACAACTATCGCTGGCGGCTCAACCTCGCCGACGGGGATCCGAAACTCGATGCCTTGGAACAGAAACTCGCGCAGGGACCGGCGGTCGCGGTGCCCACGATCACGATCGGCAGCGACTTCGACGGGCCGAACGCCGACGGCAAGGCGTACCGGTCGAAGTTCTCCGGCAAGTACGAACACCGGGTGCTGAACGGGATCGGCCACAACGTGCCACAGGAGGCCCCGGAGGAGTTCGCGAAAGCCGTCATCGACGTCGACCGGTTCTAGCTGTCCCGTGAACCGAGTGTGCGGGCGTCAGCCCGCGGCGACGACCTCGATTTCGACGAGCCAGCCACTGGCGAGTGTGGTGGCCGAGGCGAGGATGGCGCGGATCTCCGACCACCTTCGGACGGGTTGTGGGGCACGAGTTCCATCGGTGAGCGAGGTCGCACAGGCGGCCGACCCCAGAACGTTATGAACGGGACTTTCATTGCAAAATCTGCAATGAAAGTCCCGTTCATAACATTTGAGGGAGAGGGGGCCAGCATGGCATCGCCGTTGAGCACGCGGCGCGCACCGACCCGCGGCCGTCCCTTCTCGCCCGGCGGCTAGCGGGCCCCGGTGAGGTGTTCGAGCGCCAGCTGCGACAGGCGGACGAAGCCATAGCCGCGCTCCGCCACCTTGTCCGCGTCGAAGTCCTCGAACGCCGAACGGTCGGCCAGCAGGTCCGCGGCCGTTTCGCCGTCGTTGAGCGTCGGTGTCGCCAGTTCCGGGACAAGGGCCGTCTCCAGCGCCGCCTGCACCTCGGGGTCGGCCCGGAAGGCCCGCGAACGTTCGGCGAACAGCAGATAGCTGGCCATGTTCGCCTCGGCGCTGGCCCAGACGCCGTCCATGTTCTCCGTGCGCAGCGGCTTGTAGTCGAAGTGGCGGGGCCCGTCGTAGCCTCCGTTCTCCAGCAGATCGACGAGGAAGAACGACGACAGGACGTCGCCGTGGCCGAACACGAGGTCCTGGTCGAACCGCGGGCCACGCTGACCGTTGAGGTCGATGTGGAACAGCTTGCCCTGCCACAGCGCCTGCCCGATGCCGTGGACGATGTTGAGTCCGGCCATCTGCTCGTGCCCGACCTCGGGGTTCACGCCGACGATCTCGTGGTTCTGCAGCGTGGAGATGAACGCGAGCGCGTGGCCGACGGTCGGCAGCAGGATGTCGCCGCGCGGCTCGTTCGGCTTCGGCTCCAGCGCGAGCCGAAGCCCGTAGCCCTGGTCGATGACGTACTGGGCCAGGAAGTCGATGCCCTCGCGGTAGCGGTCCATCGCCGCGCGGACGTCCTTCGCGGCATCGGTCTCGCTGCCTTCGCGGCCGCCCCAGAGCACGAACGTCGACGCGCCGAATTCGGCGGCGAGGTCGAGGTTCCGCAGCACCTTCCGCAGCGCGAACCGGCGGACGTCGCGGTCGTTGCTGGTCAGGCCACCGTCCTTGAAGACGGGGTGGCGGAACAGGTCCGTGGTCACCATCGGGACGACGAGCCCGGTCTCGGCGAGCGCGGCCTGGAAACGCTTCAAATGCCGCGCGCGCTCCGCGTCGGACGAGCCGAAGGGGACCAGGTCGTCATCGTGGAAGGTGATGCCCCAGGCACCGAGGTCGGAAAGGCGGTGCACCGCGTCGACCGGATCGAGCGGGCCGCGACTGGCCGGGCCGAACATGTCGTTCGCCTGCCAGCCCACGGTCCACAGCCCGAAGCTGAACTTGTCCTCACGCGTCGGTGCCTGAGCCATCATGCCTCCACGAATTAGTTTGATGCCTGAACTTATCCACGGGCACCCGGGCGGGTCAAGGCTTTCGTTCAGGCGTCGAACGAATACAATCGCGCGATGATCGGCACGCGCCCGGCGGGACAGCACACCGTGCGGCAGCACAACGCCGCCCTCGTTCTGGGCGCGATCGCGGACGGCCCGGGAACCTCACGCGCGGGCCTTTCCGCCGCCACCGGACTCACCAAAGCCACCGTGTCGAGCGTGGTCGACCGCCTGCTCGGCGCGGATCTCGTGGCCGAAGGCGAACCGGAGCGACGCGTCGGCCCCGGGCGGCGCGGCACCGTCGTCTCCCTGTCCCCCACCGGCCCGCACGGACTCGGCATCGAGATCGGTGTCGACTACCTGGCGTCCTGCCTGGTCGATCTGACCGGCACCGTCCGGGCCGAGGAGGTCCGGTACGCGGACAACCGGACTCCGCGTGTTTTCCAGCGTGTGTCGGCGTTCCTGCGCAAGGCACGGAAGCAGGCGGAGGCGCTGGGGGTGCCCGTCGCCGGCGTCGGCGTCGCGGTGCCGGGTGTGGTCGAATCCTCCAGCGGGCTCGTCCGCCTCGCCCCCAACCTGGGCTGGCGCGACGTCGACCTCGCGGACCGGCTCGGGGAGACCTTCACCGTCGCCAACGAAGCCAACTTCGCCGCACTCGCCGAACTCTGGCACGGCTCGGCACTGCCCGATTTCGTCCATGTGTCCGGCGAGATCGGGATCGGCGCGGGAATCGTGCTGGACCGCGCCCTGTTCGAGGGCGTGCGCGGCGCGGGCGGCGAGATCGGGCACCTGCCGGTGGCCCCCGATGGTCCACCGTGTTCCTGCGGCGCCAACGGCTGCCTGGAACGGATGGCCGGACAGGAGGAGATCCTGCGGCTCGCGGGCGCGGAGACGGTGGACGACCTGATCTCCGCGCTCGAATCGGGAAGCGAGGCGGCCGTCGTCGCCGTCGCCACCGCCGCGGGCCATCTCGGCGTCGGACTGTCCACTGTGGTCAATCTGATGGACGTCCCGGCGGTGGTGCTAGGCGGAACTTACGCGCGGCTCGAGCCTTGGCTTCGTGAGCCACTCCTCGCCGAACTGGAGCGCCGTGTGCCCAGTACGGCGTGGTCGCCGGTGCGGCTCGTCCGCTCGTCGCTCGGCACGAGAGCCGCCGTACGCGGCGCGGCCGGCGCGGTGATCCGCGCCGTCCTCGCGGATCCCGAGCACTATCTCACGACTCACTGGCCATCCGATCAGGACGCTCGGGGCCGGTAACCCCGGGCAACAGCGGCTCGATCGCCTGTGCCCGCTGCTCGATGTCGGGACGCCGGGCCCGCCGCGCGTAGTCGATGAGGGCTTCGCGGTCCTCTCGCAGGAGCCACCCCTGCTCGCACCCGGTCTCCAGTCGCACGAGATGCTGCACCAGCTCCGCCGACTCGGCGCCGAAGTCCCGCATCCGGCGCGTCAGCAGTTCCGCCGCGGCGAGGTAACCGTTGTTCCAGGCGTGGGCCGCCAGCAACTGCGCCGTCGCGGCGAGGATGTCGCCGAGATGGAACCCGCCCTCCGCGGCGAGATGCCCCGCGAGCCGGAAACTCCGTCTGCCCTCGCCGACCGGCCCCTCCTCGCGAATCGCTTCGAGCAACGCCCCGACCTGCCGCGTCAGGTAATCCTGACCCACGCCTTCCACCGTCACCGCACTCCTCCACCCAGTCGCCGCGATCGTAGGGAGGTGTCAATGGGGTGGCGGTCAGATACATCGAATGCCGAACCGTTATCACCCGAATGGGCCCGCCGGTCCGATTTCGGTGACGCCGGGTCGATCAACAGGGAGCCACCGCACCGGTCTCGCCCGCGGGACACCAGCCCGGGTGCTCTCGCAGCCACTTGTCGCGCTCCGTCTCGACGTCTCGCTGTGTCAATCCGCGCGCCCTGTCGACGCAGCCGCCTGTCTGGCACTTGATGTTCGTCCCCGGCTCGTAGCACTGGTTCTCGTCCTTGCGGCAGGCCGCCCGCCGCTGGTCGGCCGAAGCCCGCTTGGTCTTGGTCGTCGTGGGTGGCTTGGTCGTGGTCGATTTGGTCGGCGAGACCGCCTGTATTCGGCGAAAGCGCGCCCGACGTTACGGCCGCGGCCGTGCCCGCGCCCCACGACCTCGTGAGTGGTAATGACGGTTAGAACCGTCATTACCACTCACGAGGCGCGACGCCTGGCTGCTCCTCGAAGATCAGCCAGGTCCGGGTGGACCGGACGCCGTCCAGGGCCTGCAGACGTTCCAGGACGACGTCGCGCAGTGAAGCGTTGTCCGGCGTCCGCACCAGCAGCAGGATGTCGAAGTCGCCGCCGACCAGCGACACGTGCTCGACGTACGGGATCTCCCGCAACTCGGCCGACATCGTCCGCCACGACGTCTGCTCGACGGTGATCAGGATGTACGCGCTCGTTCCGAGGCCCGCCCGCCGCGGGTCGATCTTCGCGCCGAAGCCGGTGATCACGCCTTCGGTCACCAGCCGATCCAGCCTCGCGTAGGCGTTGGTGCGCGAAATGTGCAGCCGCTCGGCCAGCGCGCGGACGGCGAGCCTGCCGTCGGCCGACAGCTCGGCGAGGATCGCGCGGTCGATGTCGTCGAGGGCAAGGACCGTTCGTCCCGGATGCGGCCCGTGAGCCACGCCACTACTGGACGGTTGGCTCGTCTGAACCGATCCTTCGGGCAGTTTGTCGCTCATTTCGCCTGGCTCTTGAACACTGGGACTCCGGAAACCACCATCTCAGCATCATATGTCTGTGAAAGGTGGTGTTGCGCCATGTCGCGGGAGACCCCTGCCGCCGCGTTGCTGCCGTCCGAAACCCCGGTGCGGTTCCTCGCCGAGGACGGCACGCGCGTCGACGAGCACGACGGCTACTCCGCACCGCCCGCCGACCGGCTCGTCGAGGCCTACCGGCTGATGGTGCTCGGCCGCCGGTTCGACGTCCAGGCGACCGCCCTGACCAAACAGGGCCGCCTCGCCGTCTACCCGTCGAGCGCCGGCCAGGAGGCCTGCCAGGTCGCGAGCGCGCTCGCCCTCACCGACGCCGACTGGCTCTTCCCCACCTACCGCGACTCCGTCGCGCTGGTCGCGCGCGGGCTCGACCCGGGCGAGGTCCTCACGCTGCTCCGCGGCGACGCGCATTGCGGCTACGACCCCGCCGCGACGCGGGTCGCGCCGCAGTGCACGCCGCTGGCCACCCAGACCCTGCACGCGGCCGGGCTCGCGCACGCGATGCGGCGCCGAGGTGAGGAGGCCGTCGCGTTCGCGCTCATCGGCGACGGCGCCACAAGTGAGGGCGACTTCCACGAGGCGCTCAACTTCGCGGCCGTGTTCCAGGCGCCCGCCGTCTTTTTCGTGCAGAACAACGGTTTCGCGATCTCGGTGCCGTTCGAGAAGCAGAGCGCCGCGCCCGCGCTCGCCTACAAGGGCGTCGGCTACGGCGTCCGGTCCGAACAGGTCGACGGCAACGACGCCCTCGCGGTGCTCTCGGTGCTGGACGACGCCGTCGCGCACGCCCGGACCGGTCGCGGACCGGTGCTCGTCGAGGCGCACACCTACCGGATCGACGCGCACACCAACGCCGACGACGCCACCCGCTACCGCGATCCGGCCGAGGTCGAGAAGTGGCGTGCGGCCGACCCGGTCCGCCGTCTGGAGACCTACCTGACGAACGAGAACCTCCTGTCCGAAAAGGACATCGAGCGGTTCCGTGCCGAAGCCGAGACCTTCGCGGCCGGCGTGCGCGACACGCTCAACGCCGACGTCGAGCCCGACCCGCTCTCGCTGTTCGAGCACGTTTACGCCGAGCCGACCCGGCATCTGATCGCCCAGCGCGCGCAGATCGTCGCCGAACTCGAAGCAGTGGAGGCATGATGAACGAGCTTTCGATGGCGCAGGCACTCAACGCCGCACTGCGCGACTCCGTCAAGGACGACGACCGTGTGCTGATCTTCGGCGAGGACGTCGGGCCGCTCGGTGGCGTGTTCCGGGTGACCGACGGGATCACCGCCGATTTCGGCGAGGAACGCTGTTTCGACACGCCACTGGCCGAATCCGGCATCGTGGGCTTCGCGGTCGGGATGGCGATGGGCGGTTTCCGGCCGGTCGTCGAGATGCAGTTCGACGCCTTCGCCTATCCCGCCTTCGAGCAGATCACCTCGCACGTCGCCAAGCTGCGGAACCGCACCCGCGGCGCGCTTTCGCTGCCGATGGTCATCCGGATCCCCTACGCGGGCGGGATCGGCGGCGTCGAGCACCACTGCGATTCGAGCGAGGCGTACTACACCCACACGCCCGGCCTGCGCGTCGTCACGCCCGGCACCCCGCAGGACGCCTACGACCTCCTGCGCGACGCGATCGACTCACCGGATCCGGTGATCTTCCTCGAACCCAAATGCCGATACTGGTCGAAGGAACCGGTCTCCTTCACCCGTGGCGGCACCCCGATGGACCACGCGGTCGTCCGCCGCGAGGGCAAGGACGTCACGCTGATCGCCTACGGCCCGATGGTCGCGACGGCACTGGAGACCGCCGAGGCGGCGACCACCGAGGGCTGGGACGTCGAGGTGGTCGACCTGAGGTCGCTGACGCCGTTCGACGACGAGACCGTCACCGCCTCGGTGCGGCGCACCGGGCGCGCGGTCGTCGTCCACGAGGCCGCCGGGTTCGGCGGTTATGGCGCCGAGGTCGTCGCCCGCGTCACCGAACAGTGCTTCCATCAGCTGCACGCGCCCGTCCTGCGGGTTACAGGGCTCGACATCCCTTACCCGCCACCGAAACTGGAACGCCACCAGCTTCCGGACGTCGACCGGATCCTGGACACCATCGCCCGCCTGCAGTGGAACGACCAGCCGGCGGTGGCCGGTGCCTGACTTCCTGCTCCCGGACCTCGGTGAAGGACTGACCGAGGCCTCGATCGTGAACTGGCTCGTCGCGGAAGGCGACACCGTCGGCGTCGACCAGCCGGTCGTCGAGGTCGAGACCGCCAAGGCCGCCGTCGAGGTGCCGGCGCCGTTCGCCGGCGTGGTCACCCGCCTCCACGGCGAACCCGGCCAGTCGCTGCCGGTCGGCGCTCCCCTGCTCACCATCGGCCCCGGTTTCGCCGAGCCGGGCGTGACGACCGCGAGCGAAGGGAGCGGCAACGTCCTCATCGGCTACGGCACGACCACCACGACGAGGCGCCGCCGGACGCGCACCGTCGTCGCCACTCCCGAGAAGCACTCGAAAGCACCCGGCGTGATCTCGCCCTTCGTCCGGAAGATGGCCGCCGACAACCGGATCGACCTGACGAAGCTGACCGGAACCGGTCCTGGCGGCATCATCCGGCGCGCCGACGTCGAAGCGGCGCTCACCGTCCCGGAGCAGCGGGACGGCGAGACGCGGATCCCGCTGACCGGGGTCCGCAAGGCGGTCGCCGACAAGCTGACGACCTCGCGGCGCCAGATCCCCGAGGCGACGGTCTGGGTCGACGTCGACGCGACCGAACTCGTGGCGGCGCGGAAGGCGCTCAACGCCTCGGCACCGGACCGCCCGGTGAGTCTCCTCGGTCTCATCGCCCGGTTCGCCGTGGCGGGGCTGCGGAAGTACCCCGAGCTGAACTCGCGCGTCGAAGGCGAGGAGATCGTCCAGTTGCGCGACATCAACCTCGGTTTCGCGGCACAGACCGACCGCGGTCTCGTCGTGCCGGTCGTCCGCGACGCGGGCTCACTGTCCACAAGGGAGCTTTCGGCGGCGATCCGCGAACGGACGACCCAGGCACGGGAGGGCAAGCCCAGCCCGGCGGGTGGCACGTTCACGGTGAACAACTACGGCGTGTTCGGGGTGGACGGATCGGCCGCGATCATCAACCACCCGGAGGCGGCGATCCTCGGCATCGGCCGGATCCTCGACCGTGCCTGGGTCGTCGACGGCGCGCTGGTGGCGCGGAAGATCTGCGAGCTGACGCTGGCGTTCGACCACCGGGTGTGCGACGGCGGGACCGCGGGCGGGTTCCTGCGGTTCGTCGCCGACTGCGTCGAGTCGCCGGTCACCGCGCTCGGGGATCTCTGAGCGGCGGCCACAACTCCCGGTTGTGGGCCGTCCACGGGTCGTTGTTCGACTTGGGCGCCGCGGCTTGCTTTGATCTCGCGCATGGGCGGACGGTCGCTGGGGCGACGATTCGGATGGCTTTGGGCGGCGTACGCGGCGAGCGCTTTCGGCACCAGGTTCGCGTTCGACGCGTTCAGCATCATCGCCATCGTGGTGCTGGGCGCGGGCACCACCGAGGTCTCACTGTTGGCGGCCGCCGGTCTCGTGGCAGGCGCGGTGGTCGCGCTGCCGCTCGGCCCCTGGGTCGAGTTCCGCCGCAAACGGCCGGTGATGATCGCGATGGACCTCGTCCGCTGCGGGGCGCTGCTGACCGTCCCGGTGGCATACGCGCTGGGATTGCTCGGTTTCGGCCAGCTTCTCGTGGTTTCGGTCGTGGTCGCCGCGGCCGACATCACGTTCCTCGCGGCCAGTGGCGCTTTTCTGAAAACGCTGCTTCCCCGCGAAGACCTGCTCGTCGCGAACGCCCGGTTCGAATCGACGACCTGGACCGCGACCGTGCTCGGCCCACCGCTCGGCGGCTTCGCCGTCGGTCTGTTCGGGCCGGTGGTCACGATCGCCGCCGACGCGGTCAGCTATCTGCTCTCCGCGGCCGGGATCCGCGCCGTCGGCGGTGCGGAGCCGCCGCCCGCGAGGCGGGACGGCCCCCGGTTGAGCGGCCGTGACCTGCGCGAAGGGTGGCGATTCATCCTCACCCATCCGGTACTGCGTCCCCTCTTCGTCAACACGATCCTGGTCAACGGCCTGATCATGGCGACCGCGCCGCTGGTCGCCGTCCTGATGCTCGGGCAGCTCGGCTTCGCCCCGTGGGAGTACGCGGTCGCCTTCGCCGTGCCGTGTCTCGGCGGCCTGCTCGGGTCGAGGCTCTCCCGGCGGCTCGTCACCCGGTACGGCCGCGAACGCGTCCTTTTCGTCGCCGGCTGGCTGCGCGTCTGCTGGCCGGTCGGGCTGGTCTTCCTCCATCCCGGTGTGTCGGGTCTGCTCCTGGTCATCGTCGTGGAGTTCTGCCTGATCACCTGTATCGGCGTGTTCGCTCCGGTACTCGCCACCAGCAGGCTCGAACTGGTGCCCCTCGACCGCGCGGCCCGCACGCTGTCGGCCTGGTCGATCGCCGGGAAGCTCACCACGGCGGCCCTGACCGCGTCGTGGGGACTTCTCGCCGCGGTCACCGGCCCGCGGGCCGCGGTCGGGATCGCCGGGCTGCTCATGCTCGCGACGCCGCTCCTGCTCCCCCGGAACCGTCGGGCCCCTGTGCCAGGATCGGCGCATGACGATCAAGAGGGTGGTTCCGGATCTGGAGAGCAAGTCGCTGGAGCAGGCGACGGCCTTCTACCAGCGGGTGCTCGGCTTCGAGGTGGTGATGGATCACGGCTGGATCGTGACGCTCGCGGATCCGGCGCGTCCCGAGGTCCAGCTGAGCCTGATGACGCATGACGAGACGGCGCCGGTCGTGCCGGTCGCGTCGATCCAGGTCGACGACGTCGACGCGGCGTACGCGGAGGCGAAGGCGTCCGGCGCGGAGATCGTGCACGAGCTGACCGACGAGCCGTGGGGGGTGCGGCGGTTCTTCGTCCGCGACCCCGACGGGCACGTGGTGAACGTCCTCGCCCACCGCTGAAAGCCGTTTCATCAGAATTTCATGACGCATCCCTAGCGTTCGAACACGCACCGTAGTCGAGCGAAAGGGAGTCGAATGTGAAGAAACTCAGGGGGGTCCTGGCGGCGGCCGCGCTGGCCATCGGGATGGTCGGCGTCACCGCGCCGGTGGCCCAGGCCGACCAGGCGCACTATTACATCCTCATCGGCGGCACCTGTGACGGCGCCGCGACCGTGTACGACAACGCCTGGTTGCGGGGAGGGATCCGGAAGGTCGTCCATTACCCGGCCGGGGCCGCCGGACTGCCCAACTGCGACCAGACGCCGATGGACCAGAGCGTCGCACGCGGGCACGAGGAAGCCCGGCGGGTGGTCCAGAGCTCCTTCGACGAGAACCCGGGGGCGGAGTTCACCGTCGTCGGCTACTCGCAGGGGGCGCTGGTCGCGAACCTGGTGCTGAACGACATCGCGGACGGCAGGCTGGGCGTGGACAAGTCGCGGTTCAGCGCGAAGATCTTCGCCGACCCGATGCAGCCGGTCGGCCCGCCGGGACGCGGGATCAGCGCGGTGCTCCCGCCGGGTGCGGGCGCGCCGTCGCCGTTCGGCGGCTACGTGTCGTTCGGTCCCGGCCGCACCGATTTCGGTGGCATCCCGTTCATCCGCTACTGCATCGAGACCGACGGTGTCTGCCACTTCGACACCCTCGAAGCACCTGGCGGGTACTTCGCCCAGCACCTTTGTTACCAGTGGGCCCGGCCCACCGATCACCGCTCGATCATGGAGGACACGATCGCGGACGGCGTGTACACCAACGGTTCGCACGCGCTGCCGCGGCAGAACTGCCGTCCGCCATGGCCTTCGGCGTGATCGGCTGAAGTCGGCTGTCGCCCGGCGCCCGATCGCCGGGTGACAGCGGTTCGGGCGATGGCCCGCCCACAACGTCGTGGGCGGGCCATCGTCGGTCTACCGCGCCTGCTGCACCATCGGCGCCGGGGCATGCCCGGTCGGCCGGGCGGTGAACGTGCCCCGGCCCTGGGTCCGGCCGCGCAGCCGCGTCGCGTAGCCGAACAGTTCGGCCAGCGGCACGATCGCGGTGACCACGGTCGTGCCCGCGCGCACCGCCGACCCCAGGACCCGGCCACGCCGGGCCGCCAGATCGCCGAGCACCACGCCGACGGCACTTTCGGGCACGGTGACCGTGACCTCGGCGACCGGCTCCAGCAGCGTCATCGCCCCGGCGCGCAACGCCTCACGGAGCGCGAACCGCCCGGCCGTCCGGAACGCCATCTCCGACGAGTCCTTCGAGTGGGTGGCCCCGTCGGTCAGCGTGACCCCCACCCCGGTCACCGGATGCCCGCCGAGCGGGCCTTCCGCCAGCGCGTCACGGCAGCCGGCTTCGACCGCGCGGACGTATTCCCGCGGTACCCGGCCACCGACCACAGTGGACCGGAACTCGAACTCCCCTTCCGCCAGTGGTTCGGTGTCGATGACGACGTGGGCGAACTGCCCGGCGCCGCCGTCCTGTTTGACATGCCGGTGCACGAAGCCGGTCACGCCACGCGCGACCGTCTCGCGGTAGGCCACCCTCGGGCGCCCGACGCCGACGTCGAGTCCGTGGTCGCGACGGATCTTCTCCACCGCCACCTCCAGATGCAGCTCGCCCATTCCCGACAACAGGGTCTGGCCGGTCTCGCGATCGGCCCGGATGACCAGCGACGGATCCTCCTCGACCAGCCGCGTCAGCGCCGACATCAACCGGTCCGTGTCGGTGCCCGTCCGTGCCTCGACGGCGACCGACACCACCGGATCGGCGACGACGGGCGGTTCGAGCAGGACCGGATCCGCCGGCGCGCACAGCGTCGCGCCGGCCCGGGCCGCCTTCAGCCCGACCACCGCGACGATGTCGCCCGCGGCGGCGCTGTCCACCCGCGTGTGCCGGTCCGCCTGGACCCGCAGGATGCGGCCGACGCGTTCGGTCCGCCCGCTGCCCACGTCCACCACCGCCTCCGAAGTCCGGATCGTGCCCGAATACACCCGCAGGTACGTCAACCGCCCGGTGGCGGTCGCGGTCACCTTGAACACCAGTGCCGCGAACGGCGCCGACGGATCGGCGGGCCGCTCGTGGACCGTGCCTTCGTACTCGCCGCGGACCGGCGGGACGTCCGACGGTGCGGGCAGGTACGCCACCACGGCTTCCAGCAGCGGCTCCACACCGCGGTCGCGGTAGGCCGAGCCGCACAGCACCACGACGCCCTCCCCTGTCCGGGTCAGCTCGCGCAGCGCCGCGACCAGCGTCTCCGTCGAAACCGACGAGGACGCGCAGAACTCCTCCAGCGCGGCCGGATGGAGTTCCGCCACAGTCTCTTCGAGCAGGCGGCGGCGCCGGTTCGCTTCGTCCACAAGGGACTCCGGAACCGGGCCTTCCTCGGCCGTCCCGGCACCGTCGGCCCAGACGAGCGAGCGCATCCGCAGCAGGTCGACGACGCCCACGAAGCCGTCCTCGGCCCCGATCGGCAGCTGGACCACGAGCGGACACGGATGCAGCCGGTCCCGGATGGACTCCACGGCCGCGTCCAGGTCGGCGCCCGCGCGGTCGAGTTTGTTGACGAACGCGATCCGCGGCACGCCGTGCCGGTCGGCCTGGCGCCACACCGATTCACTCTGCGGTTCGACCCCGGCGACGCCGTCGAACACCGCGATCGCGCCGTCGAGGACCCGGAGCGACCGTTCGACCTCGTCGGAGAAGTCGACGTGGCCGGGGGTGTCGATCAGGTTGAGGCGATGACCATCCCACGAACAGCTGACGGCGGCGGCGAAGATCGTGATGCCGCGATCCCGTTCCTGGGAATCGAAGTCGGTCACGGTCGTGCCGTCGTGGACCTCACCCCGTTTGTAGGTGGTGCCGGTGACGTACAGGATCCGTTCGGTGAGGGTGGTCTTTCCCGCGTCCACATGGGCGAGGATGCCCAGATTCCGGACGGCGGACAGGGGGACACGGTGCGGTTCGGTGCGCATGGCGCGGACCTTTCGAGATGATCTCCGGAAACTTCGACAGCGCGATTCCGGCGAACGCGGGCAGGCGACCGTCACCGTTGCGGGACAACGGGAAGAGGGCGCGAGCGGGTCAGGCGTTCGTCAAGGAGCCGGTGCTAGCCGCGCGGCAGGCACCGGATGCGCGAAGACACGAGGATCACCTCGTACCGAGCCGAGGGGACGACGGCGGCGTGGCGATGACGCACTGTCCTGTCCTTCCTCGTCGGGGCGATAGGCGGCGAGTGTAGCCACGGGAGAGCCGGTCCGGGAACCGGTTTTCCGCGGATCCGGGGGAAACCGGGCGGGGACCGACCAGTTTCCGGCGGCGGCGGTGTCCGTCCTTTCGAGAGACACCACAGGAGGAAGGAGCCGGGCATGCGGGCGGACGAACTGCTGACCCTGGCGAAGACCGGCGACGGCGAGGCGTTCCGTGACCTCGTCGCGCCGTACCGCCGTGAGCTGCAGGTGCACTGTTACCGCATCCTGGGCTCGGTGCAGGACGCCGAGGATCTGCTGCAGGAGACGTTGCTGGCCGCGTGGCGCGGGATCGGCGCGTACGAGGAACGCGCGTCCGTGCGGACCTGGCTGTACCGGATCGCGACCAACCGCTGCCTCAACGCACTGCGGGCAGGCGGCCGCCGTCCGCAGGACCACACGGTTTACCGATCGGAGGTCCCGTTGCCCGAGCCGTCGCGCCGCCGTCCGGAACCCAGCTGGCTGGAGCCCTACCCCGACGTCCTGCTCGACGAGATCGCCGATCTGGTGCCCGGTCCGGAGGCGCGGTACGAGGTCAGGGAGTCGATCTCGCTCGCGTTCCTGGCGGCGCTCCAGCAACTGCCGCCCCGGCAGCGGGCCGTGCTGGTGCTGCGGGACGTCCTCGGGTTCCGCGCCGCCGAGGTGGCGGAGATCCTCGACACCACCGGGAACGCGGTGACCAGCGCGCTGAACCGGGCGCGCACGGCACTGGCCAGGGAGCTGCCGGACGGCGGCCGGGAGACCGCTCCCCTGCCGGATTCGCCGCGGGAACGCCGGATCGTCGACGAGTTCGCCCGCGCCTTCGAGAACGGCGACGTCGAAACCATCGTGGCGCTGCTGACCGACGACGCCTGGCTGACGATGCCCCCGCTCCCCTTGGAGTACCAGGGTCCGGACGCCGTCGGGAACTTCCTGGCGACGGTCGCGTTCCGGGACGGCCACCGCTACTCGCTGATCCCGACCCGGGCGAACGGCCAGCCCGCCTTCGGCTGTTACCTCCTCGACCCGAGGACGCCGATCTGCCACGCGCACGGGGTACTCGTGCTGGCCCTCGCGGGCGACCGGATCACCGCGGTGACCCGGTTCCTCGACAACTCACTGCTCGCGGCCTTCGGGCTTCCCCGCTCGCTGCGCGGCTGATCCTCCCCGCATCCCACACGCCCGCCGGGCGTGTGTTCCGTCCTGCCCGAAAACCCTGTCCCACCAAGGAGAAACCTTGACACCCAAACAGGCGTGGGTTCTGGCGCTCGCCTCATCGGCGTCGTTCATGATGGCGCTGGACAGCCAGGTCGTGACGACGGCGCTGGGCACGATCCGCCGGGATCTGACCGCCTCGATCGAACAACTCGAATGGACCGTCAACGCCTACAACCTCAGCTTCGCCGTCCTGCTGCTCACCGGGTCAGCGCTCGGTGACCGGTTCGGCCGCCGCCGGATGTTCGTCACCGGCCTCGCGGTGTTCACCCTCGCCTCGGTGGGCTGCGCGCTGTCGGCGGACATCGGCACGCTGATCGTCGCGCGGACGGTGCAGGGCGCCGGTGCCGCGCTGGTGCTGCCGTTGTCGCTCACCCTGATCAGCGCGATCTTCCCGCCCGAGCGGCGGGGCAAGGCGATGGGGCTCTACCTGGGGCTCACCGGCCTGGCGACGTTCAGCGGCCCGTTCATCGGCGGCGCGATCGCCGAGGGGCTGGCGTGGCAGTGGATCTTCTGGCTCAACCTGCCGGTCGGCGTGGCCGCCGTCCTGCTGACGCTCCGGCGCGTCGACGAGAGCGCGGGCCCGAACAACCGGTTCGACGTGGGCGGTGTCGTCCTGGTGACCTTGGGAGCGCTGGGCATCGTCTGGGGACTGGTCCGGGGGAACCTCGCGGGCTGGGGCAGCGCCGAGGTGCTGGGCGCGCTGGTACTCGGCGTCGCCCTGGTGATCGCGTTCGCGTTCTGGGAACGGCACAGCGAAGCGCCGATGCTGCCGATGCGGTTCTTCCGGCTGAGGGCCTTCTCCACGGCCAACGCGGCGAACTTCTGCGTTTTCGCCTCGCTGTACGGCACGTTGTTCTTCCTGCCGCAGTACTTCCAGACCGCGCAGGGCTTCGGGCCGTTCGAGGCGGGGCTGCGGATGATGCCGTGGACCGCGACCCTGATGATCTGCGCGCCCATCGCGGGCAAACTGGCCGACAAGTACAGCGCGCGGACGTTCGTGGCCGCCGGGCTGCTGCTCCAGACCATCGGCATGAGGTGGATCGCCCTGGTCGCCGAACCCGGCACGAGCTACGCCGTTCTGCTGCCCGGGTTGATCGTCAGCGGTGTCGGCATCACGTCGGCCATGCCCGCCGCGCAGCGCTCGGTTGTCGGAGCCGTCCGGCCGCAAGAGATCGGCCAGGCTTCCGGCGCGTTCATGATGTTGCGGATCTTCGGCGGGGTGTTCGGCGTCGCGGTGACGGTGGCCGTCTTCGCCGGTGCCGGAAGTTACCTGTCGCCGTCGGAATTCGGCGGCGGGTTCACGACCGCGATGGTCGCCGTCGTCGCGTTCGCCTTCACCGGCATGCTGGTCGCCTTGGGTATGCCGGGCAGGCGACCGGCCGAAGCTCCGCGGGCACCCGCCCTGTCCGGTACCGATCGAGGAGGAGACCGATGACCGATCAGAAGGCTCGCGCCGAAACGCTCCGCCGCCTGCACAGCGGGGAGATGCTGGTCCTGCCGAACGTCTGGGACGCGGCGAGCGCAGAGATCGTGGCGGAGGCGGGGTTCCCCGCGGTCGCCACCGCCAGTGCCGCCGTCTCGGCCATGCTCGGTTACCCCGACGGCGAAGGCGCGCCATGGCAAGAGATGTTCGCCGCCGCGGGCCGGGTCGCCCGCGCGGTCTCCGTGCCGGTGACCGTGGACGCGGAAGCGGGTTACGGCCTGGCGCCACGGGAATTCGTGGAGCGGCTGCTGGAGACGGGTGCCGTCGGCTGCAACCTGGAGGACACCGATCACTCCTCGGGCGGGCTGGTCGACGCCGGCGAGCACGCCCAGCGGCTCGCGGACATCCGCGCCGCGGCGACCGAAGCGGGCGTCCCGATCGTCGTCAACGCCCGGGTCGACACGTTCCTGGGTGACCGCGGGATTCCTGAGCCGGACAGGCTCGCCGAGGCCGTCCGGCGGGGCAGGCTCTACCGGGAGGCCGGTGCCGACTGTGTGTACCCGATCGGCGTGCGGCGGCGGGACGACCTCGCCGCGCTGGTCATCGAACTCGGGTGCCCGGTCAACGGGAACGTCGGCGAGGAACTGGATCTGGCGGCGCTCCGGGAACTGGGCGTGGCACGGGTGTCCTACGGTCCCCGCTTCTATCGCGCGGCACTGGAAGGCTTCAAGACGGCCCTCACGAACCTCTAGACCTGGCACTTACGAGCGCCCGACTGGTGAGGCGTCGGCACCGAGCCTCGTGAGTGGTAATGACGGTTCTAACCGTCATTACCACTCACGAGACTTGACCTGCGCCCGTCACCGTGTCTTGGGCCCCGCGCTGTCCGTGAAGGACTCCTTCCCTACCCTGAAGGTCAGGGTCCCGGCAAAGTCGGCATTTTGCAGGTCGGGTACCTCTTCGTCGTGGTGCAGCCGTCTATGAAGGAATTGGGACGTTGAGTGTCCCAATTCCTTCATAGACTCGGGTCACACTCGGTTGCGAAGCTTGATCAACAGAGGATCAGGGACATACCCCCGAGCACCCGGCACACCCCGAGTGGGGAAGATTGCGGACGTTGAACGTCCGGAATCTTCCCCAGTCGAACCCCGCAAACACCAGCGACGTCACACCCGGACCACCACGAGCAGCACTAACCACCAGCCCCACCACTCACCGCAGCCGGAAGCCCATGAAGGCACTCCCTGCGGCTGGCGGCGCGCAAGCGTTACCGCTAGTGAGGGGTGTGTGGATTTAGGGACGTTGAACGTCCCTAAATCCACACACCCCTCACGCTGGCCACCGTCCCAGGAGCGGCGCGGACCAGCAACTCTGCGACTTTGCCAGGCCCTGGCCCTGAAGGTAGAAGGAGTCCTTCACGGACCGGGGTCGAGACCGCCGGTCTCGTGAGTGGTAATGACGGTTCTAACCGTCATTACCACTCACGAGGGGTCACTTGCAGAAAGCGGTGTCCACTGTGGCCATAACGGCTGCGCTGCCCCGCTCGCCGTCGCCGAAGGTCCCCGGCATCGCGGTGACCGCGAGTCCGACGGTGCGGCCGTCTTCCGTGGCCCCACCCCGGGTCTCGAACCCGTGGATGTCGCCGCCGTGCCCCCAGTACACGCCACCGCAGCTGAGCGGGTTGCTCACCAGGCCGAGGCCGTAGCGGGCACCCGGGAACACCGGGGCGTCGACGGTCTTCCGCATCTCGGCCAGCTGCTCGCGCGGCAGCAACGCCCCGTCGAGCAGCACGCGGAAGAACTTCGCGAGGTCGCCCGGCGTCGAGATCAGCTGGCCCGCGGCCCCGCCCCAGGACGGATCCAGCTCGGTCGCGTCGATCACCTCGCCGCTCGCTGCGCTGCCGATCGCGTACCCCTGGGGATGCGGCCCCTGGATGGTCTGGTCGCCGGGCTGCGGCCAATAGGTGTGCCGCAGGCCCGCCTTCCTGATGACGCGTTCGGTGATCTGCTCCTGCACCGGGCGTCCGGTCACCTTCTCGATCACCATGCCCGCCAGCAGGTAACCCGTGTTGCTGTACTCCCATTTGGCGCCGGGGGCGAACTTCGCCGGATGGGCCAGCGCCGCGGCGAGCAGATCGTGCGGCTGGAAGAACCTGTGCTGGATCCGCTCGAACTCCCCCACCCCGATGTGCTCGGTATAGTTCGGGAGCCCGCTGGTGTGCTGCAGCAGCTGCCGGATGGTGATCTTTGTGGCATCGATGCCTTCGCCGCGCACGAGTCCCGGCAGGTACTTCTCGATCGGCGCGTCCAGGTCCACTTTGCCCTCCGCCACCAGTTGCAGGACGACGATCGCGGTGAACGTCTTCGTGTTGCTGCCTGCCCGGACCGAGCCGTCCCGCGGGACGGGGACCCGGCGATCGATCCGCGAGGACCCCGCGACCAGCGACGTCGTGCGTCCCCGGTTGGTCACCGAGGCCAGCGCGGCCGGGAATTTCTCCTGGCTCACCAACGAGTCGAGGCTCTTCCGCAGCTCCTGACCCCCGGGCGGGGCCGCCTCCGCCGCGGTGGTCCACACCGCAGCCATCAGCCCCGCCACCGTCAGGACCACAACACCCTTGCGTACCGTCGTGGTGCTCTTGCCCGTCATTCGTACTCCTTCGTCGACCGGATCACCACGGACAACGATGGCCGGATCGGACGCGAAGATCAGGAGGGCGGCCTCCCCGATTCCGGGTAGCGCTGGCGCTACCCCTGCTTCTCGACGGCGTAGCGGAGGACGATGTTCTCCGACCCCTCATGGGTTTCGCTGCCCAGCAACCGCAGACGCGCGGTCGTCTTCCCGTCGAACGCGGGGGTGCCGCCGCCGAGTACGCCGGCCCCCAGCACGATGTCGAACTCGTCGACGAGCCCGGCGGCGAGGAGGTCGTTCCAGAGCACGCGGCTGCCGAACATCAGGATGGGCGCGCCTTCACCGCGTTTCAGTTCGGCGATGTACTCGTGCGCGTCGGCCCGGCGCACGAACGTGGTGGTGTCGCGGTACGGCCCGTCCTGTTCTTCGGCGGGTGTGTCGGAGACGACCACCTTCTCGATCTCGCCGTTGCGCCGGGAAATCGCCCGTGCACCTCGGTCGCGGCCGGGTCGCCCGCCATTCGCGGCCAGAAGCCCTGGAACAGCTGGAATGTCCTGGCACCCAGCAGGAGGGTTCCGGCTTCGGCCAGTTCGGCGCGGTTGTGGGTGTCGAACTCGTTGTCCAGCGGCATGACCATGAAGTTCCCGCCCGGGCCTTCGTAGTGGCCGTCGAGGGACATCAGGATGGTGACGATGAGCTTGCGCATGTCTCGCTCCCCAAGGGGTCGTTCCGGTCCTTACCCCCATGCAGAGACACGACCACGCGGAAACTCATCGGTCCCCGCGAAACTTTTTCCTGCCGGAATTCGTCCCACCATTGTCCGCACGGGATCCGGCTGGTTAAGGTCAATTCGATAAGTGGACTAGACCACCTGAGGCCGGGAGGCGACGATGCCCCTCGACGAACAGCAGACCTGGGCGGTCCTGCGCGAGCTGGACGAGCACGGCCACTGGGAGGTACCGCACGACTTCGACGGCCCGGCCGAACGGGCCCGCTTCGAACGGCTGGCCGAGCGGCTCGACCGGCGATTCGGCTGCTCCTGCGAGGTCGACCGGCACGTCCAGGACGCCAGCCATTTCGGCAGGATCGTGATCCCGGCGGACGCGACGTCGGCCGTCGACCACCTGACCGTCACGGTCAGCAATTTCGGCGGCCTGGTGGCGGTGACCCTGGGATATCCGGGCAGCTACGACGAAGACGAGGAACGGGAGTTCTTCCCGGCGGCGGAACGAAGACGGATCGAAGACGAACTGGAAGCACTCGGCTACCTGCCCGTCTCCGAACATCCGTTGTGGACCAGGTACACCGGCATCAGCGGATTCGACGCCCTCTACCCGCCGGACCGGCCGCCGTCGTGGTGGGACCGGTTCTTCGACTACCTCTAGACCGCCACGAGCGCTGAGGGCGCATGACGGACCGAGCGCCTGATCACAGGGCGTGAACTCCAGGCTCCGGGGCGCTCGTTACCCTGAGGCAATGACGTCGCACAAGACCCCTCAAACGATGAAGCCCGCGACAGCGGCGAAGAAGCTGGGTGTGTACCTCGAGGCCACCCCGGCGGAGTTCCAGGAGGGTGTCGTCTCCCGCGACGAGCTGAACGCGCTGCAGGCCGAACCGCCCGAGTGGCTGCGGGAGCTTCGCCGCAACGGGCCGCACCCGCGGCCGGTCATCGCGGCGAAGCTGGGCATCTCCATCAGCGGCCTGGCGCGCGGCGGGATCACCGAGGCCCTCACCACCGAGCAGATCGAAGAGATCAAGACCGCCGCCCCGGATTGGCTGAAGCGGGAGCGCGAGACCCACGCCGAGGTCCGCAAGGAGGAGGCGCGGGTCAAGGCCGCGCGGAGCGAGAACTAACCTCTTCGGCGGCGCTTCCCGCCTTTGGGAGCGCCGCGCCGGCCGGGCGGCGGCTTCCGGGCCCCGGGCTGGGGGCGTTTGCTCTTCGCCGGGGCCTGCTTCTGCTTGTCTTGAGCCTGCTTTTCCGGGGTCTGCTGCCGTCCCCGGGTGCTGTTGACGGTCCGGCCACGGACGATCCCGATGAACTGTTCCATCAGGTCGGTGGTCTCGTCCTCCGGCCAGGACAGCGCGACGCCGGACTCGGGCGTCCCGGAGATCGGGCGATAGGTCAGGTCGCGGCGGTGATGCAGCCGGGCCAGTGACTGCGGGACGACGAGGAGCCCGACCCCGGCGGCGACCAGCTCGATGGCGTCCGCTGTGGTGGCCGGGCGGTCCAGCGCCGGTTTCCCGGGCGGCCGCTCCCAGTCCAGCGTGTCGTCGAGCGGGTGCAGCACGACGTCGTCGGCGATGTCGTCGACGGTGACCTCGTCGGCGGCGGCGACCACGTGGTCCTTGGGGACGACGACGACCGTGGTCTCGGTGTAGAGCGGGATCGCGTGCAGGCCGGTGCGGTCGATCGGGAGCCGCAGCAGGACGGCGTCCACCTCACGGCCCCGGACCAGCGCCGCGGCCTCCGCGGCGGTCGTCTGGACGAGGTCGAGCGGCACGCCGGGCGACCGCTCGTTCCAGATCCGGACCCACTTCGAGGGCGTCACGCCGGGGACGTACGCGAGTTTGAACGAGGGAGGTACGTCCGGGCCGGTCATGGACGCAAGGTTACCGGGGGTCCCCCTCGGTCTCGTGAGTGGTAATGACGGTTAGAACCGTCATTACCACTCACGAGGCTGCTACGGAGCCCAAGCCGCCGAGACCGCCCAGGTCACGTCCTGGTCGTACGACACCGGGTTGTCGAACGGGTGACCACCGCCGCTGATGGCGACGAAGACCTCCTCGGCGTAGTGCCGCATGTTCGTGCCCAGTTCGTTGACCGACGCCAGCCGGACCCCGCCGGACCCCGGCTGGGCGCAGAACGTCGCGTCCTTCCGGAACAGGTCGGTGTTGTCGTTGGCGCCGAGCCGCACCCGGAAGTCCGCGTGCCGCAGGAACCGGCCCGGATAGTTCCGTGCCTCCAGCGAGTAGCACGACGGATCCGCGAGCCCGCGCCGGACGACGAACGTCGCGTCCGCCTTCAACAGCGCCGCACTCGACGCGTTCACGACGTCCGTCCGTGCGAGACCGTCGCGATGCCGCAGGTAGCGGTCGGTGAAGCCCGGGGTGGTCACCCTGAACGACCGCGCCTGGTCGAGCGGCAGATCGGCGCCGCTGCGCCACAGCGGGACCGAGGCCGCCCACGTCGTGTCCGCCGCGAAGCTCGACGGCGTGTCCCAGGGATTCGCCCCGCCGCTACGCGCGAGATAGACGGTCTCGGCGTAGTGACGGATGAAAGCGCCCCGCTGGTTGAACGACTCCAGCGCCGTACCGCCCGCACCTTCCCTCGCGCAGAACGTCGCGTCCGCGGCGAACAGGGCCGAACCGTCGTTCGCGTCCTTGCGGATCCGCGACGACGCGTGCCGCAGGAAGTGGCCGGGATAGTTCCGCGACTCGAACGACAGGCACGACGCGTCCGCGAGCCCCTGCCGGGCCCAGAACGTCGCGTCCTTCTTGCCGAAGTCCGCGCTGCCCTCACCGAGGACGTCAGTGCGGACGAAGCCGTCCTGGTGCCGCAGATAGCGATCCGTGTACCCGGCCGTGGTGACCCGCAGCGACACGAGTTCACCCCGGCCCACCTCGGTGCCCTTGGCGATGGCGAGCACCTTCTGGTTGATCTCGCGCACCCGCGCCTCGGTCATCTTCAGCACGCGCCGGTCGTAGGTGTAGAAGCCGTTGACCTCGTTTTCGACGTCGTACGGCTCGGTGTAGACCGACGCGGAAAGCCCGCGCCCGTGCACGAACCGCCCGACCTGCTTCGTGATCTCCACGTACCGGTTCGTCAGCGACGTCTCGTCCGGGTACAGCGCGCCGTACGCGAACCCCTTGCCCGGCTCCCACTCGTGCCCGGGCACCTGCCTGCCGAGTCCGCCGTACTCCCCCAGCACCGCGACCCGTCGCGCGTCGGGTTGCCTGGTCCCGGCGGAGACCTGGTACGCGTGGTCGTCGATCACGTCGCCGTTGCCCGGATCCGGATCGGACACACAGCAGTTCGAGCCGGAGTTGTGGTTGATCAGCCGCGTGCCGTCGATCGAGCGGACCAGGTCGACGATCCGCCCGGCTTCGTACTCGCCCCAGCCTTCGTTGAACGGGACCCACTGCACGATCGACGTGATGCCCTTGTGCTGCTCGATCATCCGCCGCAGTTCGGATTCGTAGTTCGCGTGCCCGTTCGGGACCTCGTCGACGGCGTCGAGCGCGGGCATGTCCTGCCAGACCATCAGCCCGAGCCGGTCGGCGTGGTAGAACCAGCGCGCGGGCTCGACCTTGATGTGCTTGCGGACCATGTTGAAGCCCAGTGCCTTCTGGCGTTCGAGGTCGAACCGCAGCGCCTCGTCGGTCGGCGCGGTGTAGATGCCGTCCGGCCAGTAGCCCTGGTCGAGGGTGCCCAGCTGGAACACGAACTTCCCGTTGAGCAGCGGGCGCATCACGCCGCCGACCATCGCCTTGCCCAGCGACCGCATCCCGAAGTACCCGGTGACGACGTCGCCTCCGGGCAGCCGTACGCGCAGGTCGTACAGGAACGGGTCGTCCGGTGACCACAGCCGCGCGTTCGGCACGGGGACCCGGATATGCGAGCCCACCGTCCCACTCGCGGTGCCGACCACCTGGCCGCCCGAAAGCACTTCGGCGGTCGCCTGCTGCCCGGGTGTGCCCTGGACGACGAGATCGAGCGCGCCGCCGGGGACGTCGGGGGTGGTGTCCAGCCGGGTGATGTGCTCGGCCCGGACCGGTTCCAGCCAGACGGTCTGCCAGATCCCGGACGCCGCCGTGTAGAAGATGCCGTCGGGCGTCTTGCGCTGCTTCCCGATCGGGTACCGGCTGCCGTCGACCGGCGACGCCACGCCGACGACGATCTCGTTCTCCCCCGTCTTCAGCGCCGGGGTGATGTCGAAGGAGAAGGCGTCGAAACCGCCGGTGTGGCTCCCGATCGACGTCCCGTTGACCCAGACCCTGGTCTCCCAGGTGACGGCGCCGAAGTTGAGCTTCACTCGTCGTCCGTCCCATGTGGACGGAACGGTGAAGGTACGGCGGTAGAACATGTTGTCCTCATGCCGTTTGATCCCCGAAAGCATCGACTCGATCGGGTAAGGCACGAGGACGTTCTCGCTCAGCGGTCTGCCGATCGGTGGCGAGTTCAGGTTCGGCGCTCCGGTGAACCCCCAGGTTCCGTTGAGGTTGAGCCATTCCGAACGGACCAGCTGCGGACGCGGGTACTCCGGCAGCGCGTTCGACGGCGAGACCTGGTCCGTCCACGGGGTGGGGAGCGGGACGGGAGCGGCCTGGGCGACGGGCACCAGTGTCGTCGCGGCGGCCAGCAGACCGGCCACGACGCTCAGGGCGCGCGCGGTTCTTCGGTGCATGCGATCTCCCTATCTCCGGGCGGTCGTGCGCGCCAGCGACCGCTGCAGCACAACGACCACCAGCAGGAACGCACCGCTGACCACCGATTGGTAGTTGCTGTCGAGAGTTCCTATCTGGTTGATGACGTTCTGGATGACCGTTCGGATGCCCACCCCGATGACCGTTCCGAGAATCGTGCCCATCCCGCCGGTCAGCAGCGTGCCGCCGATGACGACGACGGAGATGGCGTCCAGTTCGAGGCCGACCCCGATCACCGTGACACCGGATTGCAGATAGGCCGCCGTGAGCGCGCCCGCGAGGCCGGAAAGGACACCGCTCAGCACGTAGACGGTGACCTTGGTGCGCGCCACCGGGAGTCCCATCAGCCTCGCCGACTGTTCCGAGCCGCCGGTGGCGAACACCGACTGCCCGAACCGGGTCCGCCGCAGCAGGAGCCCACCGAGCAGGCACAGCGCGGCCGCGATGAACACCGGATAGCCGAAGCCGAAAAGGGTGCCGCGGCCGAGTTCGACGAACGCCTCACCCTCCGGGATCTTGTACGTCGTCGCGCCCTCGGTGGTGATCGCGAGCAGCAGGCCGCGCGCGAAGAGCAGCGTCGCCAGCGTGACGATGAACGGCGCCATCCCGGTTTTCGCGACGAGGAGTCCGTTGATCAGCCCGATCAGGCCGCATACCGCCAGCGGTAGCACCAGCGCGACGAGAAAACCCCACTGCGAGCCATAGGCGGCAAGAACCCCGCCGAGCGCGTAGACCGACCCCACCGACAGGTCGATCCCGCCGGTGATGATCACGAACGTCATCCCGAGCGCGACGATCGCGAGGAACGAGCTCTGCAGGGCGATGTCGCGCAGGTTGTCCAGGCTGCCGAAGCGCGGGAACAGCAGCCACGCGACGGCGACCATGAGCACCAGCGCGATCGCCGCGCCCTGTTTCTGCAGGACCCCGGTCATCAGCTCGCGCCGGGTGGAGTCCTGGGCGGCCATCGTGGGCGCCGCGGTCATCGGCTGCTCCGTTCCCGTGCGACGTACACCGCGCCGACGATGATCGCGGCCTGGACCATCTGCGCGGTCGAATCCGGCAGGTTGTGCTTGATGAGCGTGGCGCGGACGAGCTGCATGAGCAGGACGCCCATCACCGTGCCGAGGATGCGGACGCGGCCGCCGGTCAGCGGGGTGCCGCCGACGACGACGGCCGTGATCGCGGACAGTTCCATCAGCAGTCCGGCGTCCGCGGGATCACCGGCGCCGAGCCGGGCCGTGGAGAGGACCCCGGCCAGCGCCGCGAGCAGTCCGCAGATCGCGTAGACGCCGATGAGGACCCGGTTGACCGGCAATCCGGCGAGCACGCTGGCCCGCCGGTTGCCGCCGATCGCGACCAGCCGCCTGCCGAACGCCGTCTTCCCGACCAGTGCCGCCACCAGCACGGCGAGGACCGCCGCGATGAGCACGCTGACCGGGATCCCGAGCACCTCGCCGGTGCCGAGCGCCAGGAAGGTCTCATCGTGCAGCTGGATCAGCCGGCCGTCGGCGAGAACGAGCGCGAGGCCGCGCCCGCCCACGAGTAAGGCGAGTGTCGCGACGATCGGCTGGATCCCGACCCTGGCCACGAGAACGCCGTTGAACGCCCCCGCCGCCAGCCCCGCCGCGAGCGCGATGGCGACGGCGGGCAACGTCCCGTAGCCGAGGTACAGCGGGACGAGCGCGGCCGACAACGCCATCACCGCGCCCACCGACAGGTCGACGCCCTCGGTGCCGATCACCAGCGCCATCCCGAGCGCGACCACCAGTACCGGCGCGGCCTGGACGAGCTGCGTGCGGAAGTTGCCGGCGGTCAGGAAGTTCGCCGTGAACGCGATGTTGAACAGCACCAGCGCGACGACGGCGACGTACACGCCGTACTCCTGCAGCCAGCGCGCGACCCGGGTCCGGTCCACCGTCTTCGCCGTGTCCGTCATGGTGCTTCCCGGATCCTCTGTTCTCCGCTGGGTGCTAGTCATCCGCGCCACCCGAGGCGATCGCCGCCAGCACGTGGTCCTGCGTCAGCTGGTTCCCGGCCAGTTCCCCGACCACCGCGCCGTCCTTGAGCACGATCAGCCGGTCGGCGCCGTCGAGCAGTTCCTCCATCTCCGACGAGATCAGCAGGACGGCCAGGCCGTCCTTCGCGAGCTCGTCGATGAGCGCCTGCACCTCCGCCTTCGCGCCGACGTCGATACCCCGCGTCGGCTCGTCGAGCAGCAACACCGTGGGTTCGGTGCACAGCCACCTCGCGAGCAGCACCTTCTGCTGGTTGCCCCCGGACAGTTCGGCGACCTTCTGATCCGGGCCGGACACCTTGATGCGCAGCCTCTGGATGAACGTCTCGACGATCCGGTCCTGCCGGGCACGGCTGACCAGGCCGAAGCGGGACAGCCTCGGCAACGCGGCGAGCACGATGTTCTCCCGCACCGAAAGATGCGGGATGATCCCCTCGGTCTTGCGGTCCTCGGCGAGCATGCTGATCCCCGCGCGCATCGCGGCCGCCACGTTCCCGCGCGACACCGGCTTTCCGCCTACGAGGACGGTGCCGCCCGAGAGCGGCAGGTCGCCGACGATCGCCCGCGCGGTCTCGGTCCGGCCCGAACCGAGCAGCCCGGCGAGCCCCACGATCTCGCCGGGCCTGATCGACACCGAGACGTCCGAGAGCCGGTTGCCGCTGGACAGGTTCTCCGCGCGCAGCACCGGTTCCCGGCCCGCCTCGTGGTCGCCCTCGAAGGCCGTCGCCCCGTGCGAGCGGATGTCGCCGACGCTGCGGCCGAGCATCATCGACACCAGTTCCAGCCGCGGCAGATCGGCGAGCGGTCCGGTGTGGACCCGCTTGCCGTCCCGCAGCACCGTCACCCGGTCACAGATCCGGTACAGCTCGTCCATCCGGTGGCTGACGTACACGATCGCGATCCCGCGTTCGTGCAGCCTGCCGATGACCTCGAACAGCGTCTCGACCTCACGGGGCTCCAAAGAGGACGTCGGCTCGTCCATGATCACGACGTCCGCGTCGACCGACACCGCGCGGGCCAGCGCCACCATCTGCTGCGCACCGACGCCGAGTGTCCCGAGTGGACGGCGGACGTCGGTTTCGATGCCGTAGTCCGCCAGCAGCGCCGCGGCGTCGGAGTTCATCCGCGCCCAGTCGACGAATCCGAACCGCGTCCTCGGCTCGCGGCCGAGATACACATTGCTCGCCACGCTCATCAGCGGGATGAGGTTGACCTCCTGATAGATCGTGGAGATCGCGCCCCGCGTCCGGACCGTGCCGGAATCCGGCCTGTGCACGCCGGTGAGCACCTTGATCAGCGTCGACTTCCCGGCGCCGTTCTCCCCCACCAGCGCGTGCACCTCGCCCGGCCGCAGCGCGAACGACACGTCGTCGAGCGCGCGCACCCCGGCGAACGTCTTCGTCACGCCTTCGACATCGAGTACCGGTTCCATTGTCAGTACGCGTTCCCGAGCTTCTGGGCCGCGTTCGCCGAGTCGTACTGGTCGTCGGAGATCACCACGGTCGGCGGGATCTCCTTGCCGGCGGCGAAGTCCTGCAGCGTCGAGAAGGCCAGCGGGCCGAAGCGCGGGTTGGACTCGATCACCGCGTTGTAGCTGCCGTCGGCGAGGAGCTGGACGGCGTTGCGGGTGCCGTCGATCGAGACGATCTTGACGTCCTTGCCCGGCACCTTGCCCGCGGCCTTGAGCGCGGTGACCGCGCCGATGCCCATCTCGTCGTTCTCCGCGTAGACGGCGGTGATCTCGGGGTTGCTCTGGATGAGCTGCTCCATCACGGCCTGGCCCTTGGAGCGGTCGAACTCCCCGGTCTGCTCGGCGACGATCTGGATCCCCGTGGTCGCGGCGATCTCGTCCTTGAACCCCTTGGTGCGGTCGGTGGTCACGTTGTTGCCCGACGCGCCGAGCAGGATCGCGACCTTGCCGGTGCCGCCGGTCGCCTTCACCATCTCCCGCGCCGCGCGCTTGCCCTGTTCGACGAAGTTCGAGCCGATGAAGGTCAGGTAGTCGGTGCACGGCTGCGAAGTCACCTTGCGGTCGATCGTGATGACCGGGACCTTCTTGGCCTTCGCTGCGTCGAGGGCGGGCTGGAGGCCGTCGGAGTTCAGCGGTGCCACGATGAGCAGCTGCGCGCCCCGGTCCAGCAACGACTTGATGTCGCCGACCTGCTTGTTGAGATCGCTCTGCGCGTTGGTGACCAGCAGCTTGTCCGCCGGGACACCGAGTTTCGCGGCTTCGTCCTTGATCGACTGCGTTTCGGCGATCCGGAACGGGTTCGCCTCCTTCTCCGACTGGGAGAAGCCGATGACCGCGTTCTTCACGTCCACCTGCGGATAGCCGGTCTTCTCGCGGGCGCATCCCGGTCCGGCGGCCTGGTTCGGCGCCGCCGAGGCGGCCGGTCCCGCTCCCGACGGGGCGGTTTGCTGGTTCTCACGGCTGGTGCAGGCCGTCAGCGCGAGCGCGAGGCCGGTCACCAGGAGCAGGGTGCGGCGGATGGGCAGGGACATCGATCGCTCCTCGGGGAAGGTCGAGCGCACGGATCGGCGGTGACCCATGTCACTCAAGGGGACGATGCCAGATTTACATCGTTGGTACAACGTTGTAAATCCGCCGTTCGCGCGGCTAGGCTGTGCCGGATCCATGCCGGATCTCGGGAGAGGGGAACGAGGGTGGCCACGCTCAAGGACGTCGCCAAGCTCGCGGGCGTCTCGGTCAAGACCGTGTCGAACGTGGTCAACGGCTACGACTTCGTGAAGCCGGAAAACCGCAAACGCGTCGAGGAGGCGCTGGCGTCGACCGGCTACCGGCCCAATCTCGGTGCCCGCAACCTGCGCCGCGGCCGCACCGGGTTCCTCGGGCTCATGCTGCCCGAGCTGAGCATCCCGTACTTCGGCGAGCTGGCGGGCCTGGTGCTGCAGGCGGCGCAGGAGCACGAGTGGAACGTCCTGATCGAACAGACGCTGGGCACCCGGGAGCGCGAGCGCGACGCGCTGTCCACCCTCGGGCCGCATCTGATCGACGGCGCGATCATCAGCCCGGAAGCCCTGCACACCGACGACTTCGACGATCTCGCCCCCGGTGTCCCGCTGGTGATGCTCGGCGAGCACGTCGTCGACGTCCCGATAGACCACGTCGGGATCGACAACGTCCAGGCCGCCAGGATCGCGGTGCGGCACCTGATCTCGCTGGGCCGCCGTCGGATCGCCGCGATCGGCGCGCATCCGCAGCGCCACACCGCCGCGCAACGGCTGGAGGGCTACCACCTCGCGCTCGAAGAGGCGGGCATCGCGCCCATTCCGGAACTGGTGCTCCCCGCGTTGCGGTACCACCGCGCCAACGGCGCCGAGGCGATGACGCACCTCCTCTCGCGGCCGGAACCGCCCGACGCGGTGTTCTGCTTCAACGACCTGCTGGCGATCGGCGCCCTTCGCGCCGCGGCCGAGCGTGGTGTCCGGGTGCCGTCGGACATGGCGATCGTCGGCTTCGACAACAACGAGGAGAGCGCCTACAGCCTCCCCTCGCTGACGACGATCGCGCCGGACAAGGCGGCGATCGCGCGGGCCGCGGTCGATCTGCTGCGACGGCGTATCGCGGGCGGGAGCGACCTCGAACCCGAGGACGTCCAGACCCCGTTCTCCCTCGAGATCCGGCACAGCACCATCGCCTGACACGCGTTTCGTCCTCTGGATGCGGTGGTTGCGCGTCGCAAGGACCGCATCCAGAGGACGAAACGCGGGAGTCGCTTGCGCCGGTGTCGCGGGGTCGAGCATGGTGTGTCCGTGAACCGGGCCCTGGCCGTGCTGACCGTCGTCGCGTACGTGACGTTGCCCCTCGGCTCGGCCAACTACGAGACGCTCGTGCTGCCGACACTCCTCGTCGGGCTGCTCTACGCGGCGATCGCGATCGCCGGCTTCCCCTGGGTCCAGAAGCGCGGCCGCGCGTTCGCCGTCGCCTACGTCTGCGTGCAGTTACCGCTCGGGTTCACCCTGTTCTCGCTCTCGGGCGCCGCCGTCGGCGCGATCCTGCTGCTCGTCGTCCTGATCTCCCAGACCGTCCTGCTGTTGCCCCTGCCGGCGGCGATCGGCGTCGCCGTCGTGATCCCGCTCGTCCACCTCGGGATGGAGCCGATGGACGGGCTCCGGGAAGGGCTGGGGACACTGGCTGTCATGGTCTTCGCCGCCGTGGTGACCGAGTTGGTCCAGCGGGAGAAGCGGGCGCGGGAGGAACTCGCGGAGGCGCATGAACGGCTTCGCGACTACGCGGCGCAGGCCGAGCAGCTGGCGACCACGCAGGAGCGCAACCGGCTCGCCCGCGACATCCACGACGGACTCGGCCACCATCTGACCGTCGTCCAGATGATGCTCCAGGCGGCGCGGGCGGTGATCGACACCGCGGACACGGGCCGCGTCGACACGATGCTCGCCAAGGCGCAGGACCAGGCGCGGGAAGCCCTCGCCGAGGTCCGTCGCTCGGTGTCGGCACTGCGGGAACCGCGCTCCGAACCGCTCGCGGAGGCGTTGCGGACCTTGGCCGACGAGGCCTCCGCGGCCGGGGTACCGACCGGATTCGAGGTCAAGGGCACGGCTCGGGACACCCGCGCCGAAGTGGAGGAGTCGCTGTTCCGCGCGGCTCAGGAGGGACTGACCAACGTGCGCAAGCACGCGCGTGCCAAGACCGCGACCGTGGTGCTCGACTACGCCGTCACGGATCTGATCCGGCTCGAAGTCCGTGACGACGGCCTCGGTCTCGCCGGGGAATCCCCCGACGGCAAGGGTTTCGGCCTCGTCGGGCTCCGGGAGCGGGTGGCAGGACTCGGCGGGCGGGTCGCGGTGGACTCGGCCGAAGGGCACGGCCTGACCCTCACCGTGGAGGTGCCGGGATGAGCGTCCGCGTGCTGATCGTCGACGACCAAGCCCTGTTCCGTGAAGCGCTGGCGACGCTCCTGGAGGTCCAGCCCGGGATCGAGGTCGTCGGCGAGGCGGCGGACGGGGAGCAGGCCGTCCGGCTCTGCGCGGACCTCCGCCCCGACGTCGCACTGATGGACCTGCGGATGCCGGTACTGGACGGGATCGCCGCGACCCGCCGGCTGCGTGCCGAACAGCCCGGGGTCCGGGTACTCGCGCTGACCACGTTCGATGACGACGAGGACGTCTTCGCCGCACTTCGAGCGGGCGCCGTCGGCTATCTGCTCAAAGACGTCTCGTCGACGCGGCTGGTGGAGGCGCTGGTCGCGGCGAAGCGGGGCGAGTCGGTGTTGCAGCCATCGGTCGCCGCCAAGGTCGTCGCCAGGGTGGCCCAGCTGCCCGAGGAGCCGCGGACGCGTCCCCAGCCGCTGGTCACGGCGCTTTCCGAGCGGGAACTGGAGGTGGTCCGGCTCCTCGCGGACGGCCACAGCAACCGGGAGATCGCCAAGGCGCTGTTCCTCGCCGAAGGCACGGTGAAGAACCTCGTCACGAGTGTGCTGTCCAAACTCCAGGTTCGGGACCGGACCCAGGCCGCCCTGCGTGCGAGGGAACTCGGCCTGTTCTGAGCCACGTTCGGTGAATCGAAGCTCCAGCGCCTCGCCCGTGACGATCAACGTCTCAAGCGTGGCGCTCGCGGCCCTCTGCGAGGGTCACGTGACCCCGCACATGACTTCCGGCACCTGCCGGAGTGCCCCCGGCGCACCGAACATTGCTCCCGTCGCACCGAACCGCGAGGGAGTCCACGATGAACCACACGACAGAACCGAAGACCCGTAACCGGGCCGTCCTGCACTTCACCCGGCACGCCGTCGAAATGCTCGTGGCGATGGTCGCCGGGATGATCGTCCTCGAGCCGGTCTGGTCGTTCGCCTGGCCCGGCCTCGCCGGGAACGTGACCGCGAGCGCACTGGTGATGGCGACGAACATGTCGCTCGGCATGGCGCTGTGGATGCGGATCCGGCGGCACGGCTGGGCGTCGATCGCGGAGATGTCGGCCGCGATGTGCCTGCCGTACGTGCTCTTCCTGCCGTTCTTCTGGACCGGCCTGATCTCCGGGATGGCCCTGATGACGGCCGGGCACGTGCTGATGGTGCCCGCGATGCTCGTGGCCATGCTCCGCCGTCGCGCCGAGTACGGGGTCTGACCATGCGCACCTTGTTCCGTGGCACGCTGACCGTGCTCGCGTTCGTCCTCGCCGCGCTGGCCCTTCCGCTCACCTTCGGCGGGACCACGCTGGCCGCCAGTTTCGAAAACCTTTACACACCAAGGACCGACGGGATCTCGCCACGACCGGTGCCGCGGGCGCACGATCCCGCCAAGCCGACCGCGGTCGTCGTCGTGGGGAACGAGGGCGCCGTCGTCTCCGACACCCTGGCGCCCTACGAGGTCCTGGCGACGAGTGGCGCGTTCAACGTCTACATGGTCGCTCCCGAAGCCCGGCCGGTGACTCTCACGGGCAGGCTGGACCTCGTCCCGGACCTGAGTTTCGCCGACCTCGACCGCCTGCTCGCCTCCGCCGCCCCGGACGTCGTCGTCGTGCCCGCACTCCCCGATCTCGGTGAACCGACCACTCGTCCGGTGACCGAGTGGCTGCGGCGGCAGTCCGCGAAGGGCGCTCTGCTCATGAGTGTCTGCAACGGTTCGGGAGTCCTCGCCTCGGCCGGGCTGCTCGACGGCCGCCGCGCCACCGCGCACTGGATCGGCATCGACGGCTTCGACGACGAATTCCCCGCCGTGGACTGGATTCGCGGTACCCGGTACGTCGACGACGGCAGCATCCTGACCACGGCCGGGATCCTGTCCGGGATCGACGGCGCGCTCCGGGTCACCGAGCGGATCGCGGGCATGGACGTCGCACGCCGGACCGCCGACGCGGTGGGCTGGACCCACTACTCCCCCGGTTCCGCGGCCCCGATGACACAGAACACCTTCGAGGCGGCGGACACCGTCGTCGGGTTCAACACCGCGTTCCGCTGGGACAAGCCCGTTCTGGGGGTCCTGCTGACCACCGGCATTCGGGAGCTGGAACTGACCGCGGTGTTCGACACCTACGGGCAGTCACTGGCCGTGCGCACGCTGGCCGTCGGCCTGGACGGCGCGCCGATCCAGTCGAGGCACGGGCTGACCTTCGCTCCGCGAGCCACCCCGTCCACGACGGACGACCTGGACCGGCTGATCGTGCCCGGTGCCGAGGCCGCCGCGAACCACGCCGGCGACCGCTACTCCGCGCTGTCACCGGTGTACCTGCACGGAAAACCCGGCTTCCCGTTCGACGCGGTACTCGAAGACCTCGTGCGCGTCACAGACACCGCGACGACACGCTGGACGGCGAGGACACTGGAGTACCCGACCGCGCATCTGGCACTCGCCGGTTCCGCCTGGCCGTGGACGATCACCCTCCGGCCGTTCGGGCTCGCGGCCCTCGGCCTGCTCGCGGCGTTCGGGATCCGCGCGCTGATCCGGCGCCGCGGTCAGTCCTCCACTCGCGGGCCGGGGCCGATCTCCCGGACGACGCGGTAACGCGGGTTCGCGCTCACCCGGGACTCCACCTCGCCGGGCAGGCCGTCGAGTGCCGCCTGGATGGCCTCCAGGCGGCCGTCAAGGTCCGAAGTCTCCTCGAAGCGGCTGTTCGGGAGTTCAGGATCGACCCTCCACCAAGGTGGAGATCAAGAGTGATCCGCCTCATGCGCCGGCGATCACCGAACTTCACCGAACGGACAAATTGCTCCCACCGGCCCTGGTGGTGCGGCGACGGGTCGGCAAGGATCGCCCGATGCGCGAAGGCAAGCTGTTCGACCTGATCGCCCGCGGCGGGCTCGTCTGCTACTCCGTCGTCCATCTGCTCGTCGCCTGGCTCGCCGCGCAGGTCGCTCTCGGCGACCGGGCCAAGGCCGACAAGGCGGGCGCGTTGCAGGTGGTGGTCGCGAACGGGGGCGCGTGGCTGCTCTGGCTGATCGCGGTGGGCCTCGCCGTACTCGCGCTGTGGCAGCTGAGCGAGGCGCTCACGGGACATCGGCACGTGAAGGCCCGGCGGCGGACGGTGCGCCGGATCGTCAGCGGGATCGAGGTCGTGCTCTACGGCTTGGTCTCCTACAGCGCGGTGAAGGTCGCCATCTCGGGTGCCGACGACGGGCAGTCCTCGCTGGTCGCGGACATCCTCGCCGAGTCCTATGGCCAAGCACTCGTGACCGTCGTGGGGATCGTCGTCGTCGCGGTGGCGGTGTTCCTCGCGCAGCGAGGATTCCGGAAGACCTTCGTCCGGGAACTCGATTTCGGCAGTGCCGCGGCGACGACCCGGACCACGACGATCCGGCTCGGCCAGGTCGGCTGGATCGCCCTCTCCGCCGCGTACGGAACCATCGGCGTCCTGACGATCGTCTCCGCGGTCACCTTCGACCCCGCGAAGGCCAGCGGCCTCGACGTCGCGTTGAAAACACTCGTCGCCCAGCCCTATGGCGCTCCCCTGCTCCTCGCGCTCGCGGCGGGGATCGCCGCGTTCGGCGCGTTCGCGCTGCTGGACGCGCGGTTCCGCAAGATCTGATCTGCCCGGCCCGGCGACCTGTGGCACCGTGAAGCCGTCTGGAGGTCGTGATGACAGGTGTGGTCGGACGGATCCGCGAGCAGGGTGAGGACGGGAGACGCGCACGCATCGTCGAGGTGCTGGTGGATGCCTTCGACGACCTCATGCGCGCCGACGCGGACGCGTTCCGCCGCAAGTTCCGCAAGATGGCCGCCGCGCCGTTCGCCTTCTACCGCGGCTCGGCGTGCCTGTTCTACGCGGACATGGCGGACGAACACGACCCATGGGCGAACGACGAGACCAGCCGGGTGTGGATCCAGGGCGACCTCCACGCCGAGAACTTCGGCAGCTACATGGACTCGTCCGGGACGCTCGTGTTCGACGTCAACGACTTCGACGAGGCGTACCTCGGATGTTTCACCTGGGATCTCAAGCGGCTGGCCGCCAGCGTCGCGCTGCTGGCGTGGAGCAAGGCGATCTCCGACGACGACATCGCGACCCTGATCGCGACCTATCTCCGCGCCTATGTGAAGCAAGTCCGTGAGTACGCCGATCGCCCCGGTGACGAACTCGTCCGGCTTCAGCTGGACAGCACCGAGGGCGTGCTGCACAACGTGCTGCTGCGGGCCCGGCTGAAGACCCGGATCGACCTGCTGGACGAACTGACCACTGTGGAGGATTACGACCGCCGGTTCCGGCACGGCCCGGGAGTCCGGGTGCTCGAAGAAGCCGAACGGGAGACCGCCATCCGCGCCTTCGAGTCCTATTTGGACACGATCCCCAAGGGCAAGCGGTTCGGCAGCATCACCTACCGGGTCAAGGACATCGTCGGCCGAACCGGATTCGGCATCGGCTCGGCCGGGCTGCCCGCGTACAACATCCTCGTCGAGGGACGGACACAGGCGTTGGAGAACGACGTCGTCCTCTCCATGAAGCAGGGCAACGTCGCCGCGCCGAGCCGGATCGTGGCCGAACAGAGCATCCGCGACTACTTCACCAACGAAGGACATCGCACCGCGGTCTCGCAGCGCGCCTTGCAGGCGCATGCGGATCCCTGGCTCGGTCACACGGAGATCGACGGGACCGGGTTCGTCGTCTCGGAGTTGTCGCCCTACGTCGACGACCTCGACTGGTCGGATCTGACCGAGCCCGCCGAGATGCGGCCGGTGCTCGACTATCTCGGCCGGGCCACCGCGAAGATGCACTGTGTGTCCGATTCGGACTCCGAGCAGACCCTGGTCGATTTCCAGAGCGAGGCGGCCATCGCCGAGGTGATCGGCGACCGCGAGGACGAGTTCGTCCGCACGCTGACCGAGTTCGGCATGGCCTACGCCGAGCAGTCCCGCGAGGATCACCGGTTGTTCGTGGACGCCTTCCGGGGCGGCGAAATCCCCGCCGTCCGGCCTGCCGCGAAGGGCTGACCGGACAGCGGGGAGCACACCCCGGGGCTTATTCGCGGAGGCCGATCGCCTCGATCGGCTTGGCCCGCAGCGCCACCCGGGTGGCCAGGCCGAGGGAGACCAGGCCGAGCAGGATCGCCCCGGCGATGATCCCGCCGAAGACGGTGATCGGACCGGAGGGCAACGGCGTCCCCCGCAGACCCAGGTTCAGCAGCACGAGGGGAACTCCCGCCACCACCGTCCCGAGCACCGCGGCGACCCCGACCGTCGCCAGCGCTTCGAAGCGCATCATCCGCACCACCTGGCGCTTGGTGGTACCGATGAGCCGCAGCAGCGCGAACTCCCGCGACCGCTGAGCCGTGCTCATCACCAGCGTGTTGGCCACCGAGATCACGACGTAGCCGAGGATCACGCCGACCGCGACCAGGTTGACGTAGAACTGGGCCTGCTGCTGGCCGCCGCCGGGAGCCGCCACCGACGACCCCGGGACCACCGTCAGGCCCGGATAGCGGCCTGCGAGGCCGTTCAGGGCCGCGGTCACGGTCGCCGAATCCGCGTCGGGTTGCTGACGCACCAGCACCGCGTCGTCCAGCTGGTCCCCGGTGTGCGCCCTGGCCAGGTCGGCGGGCAGCACGTAGCGGCCGAACGCCTGGTCACGGGTGTAGGTGGCGACCAGGCGCAGTTTCGCCGGAGCGCCGTCCCCGAAGTAGAACTCGACCTCGTCGCCGATCTTCTTGTCGTACCAATCGGCTTCGGACTCGCTCATCGCCACCGTGTTCCCGGTCAGATCGGTGATCTTGCCCGAGACGACACCCAGGTCGAGGGTGCCGCGCACCTGGTCGCCGTCCAGCCCCTGCGCCGCGTACCGCTCGACACGCAGGCTGTCCTGCTCCTGCACCGTGTTCAGCACCTCGGTCCGCACGACCGCGGTCGCGGCGGCCACCCCGGGGATCCGCCGCGCGGCCTCGGCGACCTCCGGGGAGAGTCCGCCGGTGCCGCTGGAGAGGATCTGGTCGGCGGTGGTCGACCGCACGGTCTCCTCCTCGCGGGCGGCGGCCCCGGTGGTCTGGCTGTAGAACATCGACAGCGCGAACGAGACCGCCAGCATCACCGGGGTCACCGCGGCGGCCAGCCGTCGTGAGTTGGCCTGGCTGTTGGCGGCGGCCAGGTATCCGCTGATCCGGGAGGTCCGGACCAGCACCGGCGCGAGCAGCCGCGTCATGACCGCGACCACCTTCGGACTCACCACGGCCAGCCCGATCACGATGATCAGCGCCGAGGACGAGGAGGCCGCGAGGGCGGCTTCACCGTTCAGGAACATCGGGACGAACGAGCCGCCGACACCGGCCACCACCAGCGCGCAGCCGATGACGAGCCGCACTCGGCCGAGTTCGCGCCGCTCCACCGCGGCCTCGCCGAGCGCCTCGACGGGACGGATCGACGACGGGCGCCGCGAAGCCGACCATGCGGCCAGCCGGGCCGTGCCCAGCCCGAGCGCCAGCGCGGCGATGAGCGGGAGCGGGCTGATCGCCAGTTCGAAGTCCGGCGGGATCACCCCGATGGCTCCGAAGGCGTTGCGCAGCCCGAAGCCCACCGCCACGCCGAGGACGCTGCCCAGCACCCCGGCGACCACCGCGACCAGCATCGTCTCGGCGCCGATGAGCTTGCGGATCTGCTGTGGTGTCGCCGCGATCGCCCGCAGCAGCGCGAACTCCCGTCGACGCTGGTTGATGACCAGCGCCAGCGTGCTGGCGACCACGAACACCGCGATGAGGAGTGCGAAGCCGCCGAACGAGCCCGCGAGCGCCATCAGCAGCATCCGGGTCTGGCTGACGTCGAGGAACTCGACCGTGCTGCGCTCGACGCCGGTCGCCACCGTCACCTTGGCGGTGCCCACGGCGTCGCGGATCTTCTCGGCGAGGTCGCCCGGCGTGACCCCCGGTTCCGCCAGCACGCCGATCGCGTGGGCCTGGCCGGGTGTCGCGGCGAGTTCGGCGGCCTTCTCCGGCGAGAAGAACAACGCGGACTGCCGGGTGAGGCCGTCACCCGACTTCGGGGCGGCGATCCCGGAGACCCGGAACTCCACAGGGGACGAGCGGACGGCGATCTTCACCTGCTGACCGACGGCCGCCCCGCTCCGCGAAGCCAGTTCCGCGTCGAGGACCACCTCGTCGGCACCGGCGGGTGCCCGGCCGTCACGAAGGGAGAACGGGGCCAGTACGGCGGCCTCCCAGTTGTGCCCCCACGACTGGCCACCTTCGGGCCCGTTCAGGACCCGGCCGTCGGCCGTCACCACGGTGGCCGGGAAGCTCTGCTCGGCCACCACGCCACGCACGCCGGGCACCGCGGCGATCGCGCCGGCCAGGGTCACCGGCACCGAGGCCTGCTCGGCGACCTGCTGGCTCGCGAGGGCGCCCGTCCCGGGCGGTTCGACCGTCTGCTGACCGCCCACGACGACCGCCGCGTCAGCGTAGCGCTGGGTCGGGACCCCCGCCCGCAGGCCGGATTCCATCAGGATGCCGCATCCGGCGACCAGCGCGGTCCCGAGGAGGATCGCGACGAACGCGCCGATGAAACCGCTCAAGCGGGTCTTCGTCGTCTGCCATGCCAGATCCCACATGACGTCACCACTCCCCGAGGTGGGTCATGCGCTCGGCGACCCGCTCGGGCGTGGGCTGCGGGAGGTGCCCGGCCAGCTTGCCGTCGGCGAGGAACAGCACGCCGTGCGCGGCCGACGCCGCGACGGGGTCGTGTGTGACCATCAACACGGTCTGGCCCATTTCGTCCACAATGGAGCGAAGGAGGTCGAGCACCTGGCGCGCGGTGCGCGTGTCGAGTGCGCCGGTCGGTTCGTCGGCGAGGACGACCTCCGGGCGGGTGATCAGCGCGCGGGCGATCGCGACGCGCTGCTGCTGCCCGCCGGACAGCTCCGACGGTCGGTGTTCGAGCCGCTTCGCGATCCCCACGCTCTCGACGATCTGACGCAGCCACTGCGGGTCGGGCTTCCGCCCGGCGAGCCGCGTCGGGAGCGTGATGTTCTGCAGCACGTTCAGCGAGGGCAACAGGTTGTAGGCCTGGAAGATGAACCCGATCCGGGTCCTGCGCAGCTCGGTGAGCGCTTTCTCCCGCATCTTGCTCAGTTCCGTGTCCCCCAGCAGCACCCGCCCCGAGGTCGGCCGGTCCAGTCCGGCCGCGCAGTGCAGGAAGGTGCTCTTGCCCGATCCCGACGGTCCCATCACCGCGGTGAACGTGCCTCTGCGCACCCCGACGGTCACCCCGTTCAAAGCCGTGACCGCGCCGTCACCGGATCCGTAGACCTTGCTCACGGATTCCAGTTCCAAGGCGCACGTGCCCCCTGCGTTCATCATTTCCCCTTAAGCGATGGTGATCTCTCCGGACTGAACCTACGGTCGCGAGGGGCCGGGATCGATCCCGCGTGAGGGAAGACTCGTGGTAGCGCTGGCACCACCATGACCGCCCCGGCGGGTAGGTTTTCCTTGTGGTAGCCGGCATGAAACCGGGCCGCCGGGTGGTGATCGTCGCGTTCGACGACGCGCAGATCCTCGATGTGGCCTGTCCCAGCGGGGCGTTGGAGATCGCGAACTCGCACGGCGCCGCGCCGCCGTATGTCGTCGAGCTGGCCACGGTCGACGGACGGACGACACGGAGTTCGTCGGGGATCATGCTCGCCGGTGCCCGGCGGCTGGCCGAGGTGTCCGGGCGGACGGACACGGTGCTCGTGGTCGGCGGCGCGGGAACGGAAGCGGCGGCGACGGACGAGCGGTTGCTGACCCAGGTGCGGCGGCTGGCCGAAAGAAGCAGGCGGGTCGCCTCGGTGTGCACGGGCGCGTTCGTGCTGGCGGCCGCCGGTCTGCTCGACGACCGGCGGGTCACCACACATTGGGGTTACAGCGGGCTGCTCGCCGCGACCTTTCCCGCGGTGACGGTGGATCCGGCCCCGCTCTACCTTCGTGACGGCAACGTCTTCACCTCGGCCGGGGTGATCAGCGCGCTGGACCTCACGCTCGCGCTGATCGAGGACGACCACGGTCCGACGCTGGCCCGCGAGGTCGCCCGTGAGCTGGTGACGTATCTGCACCGCCCCGGTGACCAGGCCCAGATCAGTACGTTCCTGGCCGCGCCGCCGCCCGGCAACCGGGTCGTGCGGGATCTGCTGGGGTACATCGCCGCGCATCTCGCCGAAGACCTGAGCCCGTCGGCACTGGCGATGCGGGCCGGGGTCACCACCCGCCACCTCACGCGACTGTTCACCGCGCATCTGGGCAGCACACCGGCTCGTACCGTGCGAACGGCCAGGACCGAAGCCGCCGCCCAGCTGGTCCGGTCCACCGCGCTACCGCTCTCGGCGGTCGCGCGGCGATGCGGGTTCGCCTCGGCGGAAACCCTGCGGACGGCGTTCCGCCGGCACTACGGGCTCAGCGGGGACACGCTTCGCAGGATGACGGACATGCCACGCCCGATCGGGACCTGAGCGCCCCAGAATTCCGTGGCATGACCAGTGCGAAGACCACCCGCAGAACAGTACTGACCGGTGTCGCGGCGGCCGCCGCGTTCGGCCTCACCACCGGGACGGCCCAGGCGGAGACCGATGGCCCGAGGATCGGCGTCCTGCTCTACGACGGCTTCAGCCTGCTGGATCCGACCGGCCCGGCCGAGGTGCTGTCCCGGCTGCCCGGCGCGACCGTCACGATGATCGCCGAGCACCGAGGTCCGGTGCGCACGGACACCCGGGACGTCGCGGTGCTGGCGGAGCGTTCGGTGGCCGAGGTGAACCGCCTGGACGTGCTGCTGGTTCCCGGCGCGGGTAACCGCGGCACGGTCGCCGCCATGGAGAACCGGGTTCTGCTCGACTGGATCCGCCGCGTCCACCGGCACACCACCTGGACCACGTCGGTGTGCACCGGGTCGCTGATCCTCGGCGCGGCCGGATTGCTCCGCGACCGGGCCACCACGTACTGGGCCTCGGCGGACTACCTGGAAAAGACCTTCGGCGTGCGCTACGTGCCCGAGCGATACGTTCAGGTCGGCAAGGTCGTCACCGCCGCCGGTGTCTCCGCCGGCATCGACCTCGCACTCCACCTCGCCTCCCTTCTCGCGGGCGAGGAAACCGCCCGCGGTATCCAGCTCGCCGTCGAATACGACCCGCGACCGCCCTTCGACTCCGGCGACGCCACGACGGCGAGTCCGGAACTCAAAGCCCTCGCGCTGAAACTGCTCGCCGATTCACAGGAGTAGGACGCGGCGTCCCAGGGATTCAGGCACCGGAATCGGCACGGCGACCAGGCACTCCTGCTGCCCACCGGGTACGGAAGACCATCACGGATCGGCGGTACGATCGAATCGGCCGGTTTCTCGGCACACGGTCTCCGTGTCCAGTCGCCAGCCGTGGAATCGTGGCTCCGTAAGCAGCATCGAGATGGTGTCGGCCGCCTCCGGACAACCCACGGCGGTACGCACCCGCATGTGGTGGAGGTCAGGGCTGATGGTGACACAGCAGGCCAGTCCCAGCTCGAGGCAAAGGCGCGCGGCGACTATCGCCGGATCGCTGGCGCCCGGACTGACCTGGCGAAGGGATATCTCGGCCACGCCTCCGTCGTTCCTTCCGTCGTCGCCCATCATGACCCGTTCCGCCGTTCGATGGTGTGCCGAGAGTGGTCAGGTAGTTGCCAGACGTGTCAGCAACCGGTCACGCAGAGGTACTCGGTGGCTCTGACCGATCTCGGCTTCACGCCGCTCGCGGAGCGTGTCTACCGCGCGCTTCTGGACAACCCGGAGCTGGACACCGCCGCCTTGTCGTCCGCTCTCGCTTGCGAAGCCGATGAGCTCGCCGCCGCGCTGACGGCGCTCGCCGAACTCGCAGTGGCGACACCGGATGACGGGGCGCCTGCCGGCGTGACGCTGAAGTATCCGGCGTCCGCGCTCGGCGAGCTGATCGAGCGTCGCGAGGACGAGCTGCTGAACCTGCAACGGAAGGTGGGTGACACCCGGGCCGAAGTCGCCAAGCTGACCGAACGGTATTCCGCCCGTCCGTGGTCGGTCGACCCCGCGACCGGGCTGGAGCGGATCGAGGATCTCGACCAGGTCCGCCAGCGGCTCTCGGAACTGGCGTTCTTCACCCGGCGCAGCGTCTGGTCGGTGCAACCCGGTGCGTCCATCAGCCGCTCGGCGATAGAGGCGAGCAAACCCCTGGACCTGCGCGGCCTGCGCCGCGGCATCGCCGTCCGCACCATCTACAACACCGGCGCGCTCGACGACGACGTGTTCCTGGACTACGTACAGGAGGTGACCGCGGCCGGGGCGGAAATCCGGGTCACGGACGATCCGATCGAGCGGATGGTCATCATGGACGACGTCGTGGCCGTGCTGCCGATCGATCCGCAGAACAGCGGCCAAGGAGCGCTGATCGTCCGCCAGCCCGGCCTCATCGTGGGCTTCCTGAGGCTGTTCCACCGGTTGTGGAACGAGGCGTCCGTGTACCCGCCGCCGAAGACCGAACCGGGCGGCCCCAGCGGCGAGGACCGCAAGGTGCTGGCGTTACTGGCGGAGGGCAGCACCGACGAGGTCGCCGCGCGCGTGATCGGCGTATCCGTCCGCCATCTGCGCCGCCGGGTGGCGCGGCTGATGACGGAACTGGGCGCGGGCAGCCGGTTCGAGGCGGGTGTCGAAGCGGCACGCCGCGGCTGGATCTGACCCCATTACAGTCACCTTGCTGCCAGCAGGTGTCCTCTTGCTGACCAGCGGAAGACTTCCGGGCATCCCCCTCACCTGACAAAGTCTGCTCAACGCAGTCGAGAACGAGGGGTGGAAAAATGAGGATCGCACAGCTCCGAAGAATCGCTATCGGTGCCCTGCTCGCGTCGGTGCTCTCGGTGGGCGCGGCGGCACCCGCGCTCGCCGACGACGTCCCGAACCCGGCGGACCCGCCGGGCACGGGTTTCATGTGGGACTGCGGGGGTGTCCGCTCGGCCACGCCTTGTCCTCCCCCGTCGGGCAACAGCTGATCCCACCGCGGTTTCTCTCGCGAGGGTTCGTCGTCCTGAGGGGGAACGATGACAGCGCACGATAGCGGTGTGTTCAGCGAGCGCCACGGTGTCCTGGACGGGTTGACCGCCATGGCACACGGGGCCGCTCCGGTGCGGATCGCCGTGGTGACCGGGGAGGCGGGCAGCGGGAAATCGACCCTGCTGCGCGCTTTCCTGGACAAGGCCGCGGACGGTGCCGACGTGCTGTACGGCCGCTGCGATCCGTTCAGCGCCGCACGGCCGCTGGCACCGCTGTTCGACCTGGCCCGGTCCGGTGGCGTGGCGCTGACCGCGCCCGCCGTCGGCCGCGCCGAACTGTTCGACGGATTCCTGACCGCCCTGCGCGGTCGTACCAGGCCGGCGATCCTCGCGCTGGAGGACGTGCACTGGGCGGACGACGCGACGCTCGACCTGCTGTCGTTCGTCGCGCGCAGACTGGACGAGGTCGACGCCTCGATCGTGGTCACGTACCGCGATGAGGAGATCGGTGGGACGCACGGGATCCACGCGGTCCTCGCCGGGATGCCGACGGACCGCATCCGCCACTTTCCCTTGCCCGCCTTGGCGGAGAAGACCATCGAAGCCTTGGCGGCCGAACTGTCGACGACCGTCGGCGAACTGCGACGGCAGACCGGCGGGAACCCGTTGCTGATCGGTGAAATCGCCCGGCACGGGGACGCGGCCGCCGAGTCGATCAGACTGCGGGCACTGGTCGCCTCCCGGCTCGCCGTCGCGGATCCGGCGGCGATCGATCTGGTCAACCAGGTCTCCGTGAGTCCCGACGGGGTCGAGGCGGGTCTGCTCGCGGGCCGCGAGGACCTGCTGGACACCGGTTTGCTGGAGCAGCGGGAAGATCGGCTCTTCTTCCGTCACGAGCTGCTGCGCCGGGTGGTGGAACGCGCTTTGCCGGAACATCGCAGGCGTGCGCTCCATCGGCGGCTACTGGCAGAACTGTCCACAACGGACTCCGCCGATACCGGCCGGTTGATCCGGCACGCACGGGCCTGCGGAGACCTGGTCGCGCTGGCCGGGTATCACCGGGATCTGGGCCGGATGACGGAGGCGAGAGCGGCCGCCTCCGATGCCGAATCGGCCGCCGCCGCCCGAGGGGCGAGTACCCAGCTGGTCGCGGCCCGCTGTGTGCGCGCCGAGTTGGACGTCCTGGCAGGCAGGTACGCCGAGGCGGAGATCGCCGTCCGGCACACGGTCGACCTGGCGGGGAAACTGGCGCACCCGCTCGGTACCGCCCAAGCCGAAGCGGTGCGCTCCCTGGTCGCATACGGCAAGGACCCTTCGGCCAGACCGGATCTGCTGAACGCCGTTCGCCGTCTTCAAGACCACGGCAAGGTTGCCGACGCCGTCCGCTTCCTGACCCAGCTGTGTTCGGACGAAGCCGGACGGCGCGAACTCGCTTTGTGCGACCGCGACCTGGTGCGCGCGTTCGCCCTCGCGACCGGACATCGGCTCGCCACGCGTCAACTGCTCTCGATTCGGTCGTGGTCGCGCTTCGCTTCGGGTGACTGGGCGCGTGCGGAGGAGGACGCGCTCGCCGCCGGGGAACTCCTGCCCGCTCGTTGTGTGCTCGCGCGGTTGAACGCTCGCCGGGGCGGCCCGGTGTCGCTCGCGGCGAACACGGATCCCGAACTTCCGCGCGATCGCGTGCTGCTCGCCGTCGCGCGGGCCGAGTCCGCGTGGCTCAGCGGCGATCGCGGTCCCGAAGCGGACGAGCTGCGGCCGGTGTTCCGGCTGGCCTTGCGGGCAAGACACCCTTGGTACGCCGGGGAGCTGGCGCTGTGGTTGCGGCGGGCGGGGGAAGTGACGCCCGCCCTCGACTGGTTCGCCGAACCGTACCGGTTGCTGGCCGCCGGACAGTGGCGGCGAGCGTCGGACGCCTGGACCGAACTCGGCTGCGCCTACGAGAGTGCCGACAGTCTGGCGATGAGCGGCGAACAAGGCGCGTTGCGCGCACTCGAAATATTCGACGGGATCGGGGCCGGCGGTGCCGCGCGGAGGGTTCGGCAATACCTGCGGCGTAACGGTGTCCGCCGGATCCCGCGCGGGCCCCGTCCGGCGACGGCGGCGAATCCGGCGGGGCTGACCCGCCGCCAGGCCCAGGTGCTGACGTGTGTCGCGTCCGGGCTGAGCAACGCGGGCATCGCCGAACGCATGCACCTTTCGGTCCGCACGGTGGATCACCACGTCGCCGCCATCTTGACCAAGCTGGCCGTGGGTTCCCGGCGCGCCGCCGTGTCCGCCGCGATCGACCTCGGCATTCTTCCGGAGTTTTCGGTGGGCGGCACCGGCCGCTGAGCGCGCCTGCCAACCATTCACGAAACCAATATAGGCAGAAATTGCCCATGTGCCGACGGCGACCCGGGGATAGATTTGTTTCACCGGATGAAAACTTCCGGAAAGTTCACTTGGTTTCCGTGAAAAAGGGAGAAGAAATGAACCTCAATCTGGACGACCTGAACCTGGACGAGCTCGACGTCACGTCGCTGCGCGACACCGTCGCGCTGCCGGAAACCGCGGCTTCCAGCGGCACCAACAGCGGCTCGTGCGGCAACACCGGTTCGTGCACCGACCCCGTGTGATCTCACCGGGACTCTGACGAACAAGTGCCACCCCGGCGGCGACCGCCGGGGTGGCACCTCTCCTCGGTGAAGAAAACGGCAGGAAGGAGCGATTCATGCGGCAACATCACTTGTTCGTCACCGAATCGGTGACCGAGCGAACGGAGATCGCTCCTTATGCCCTGGTTCGCACGACACTTTCCGGGTTATGGCGGGAAAGCTTCGAGAACACCCATTTCCGACGGCTTTCGCATGAGCTCGCCGCCTGTGAAAGACGGCTGATCTCCTTCGCTTCGGGTCCTTTGGGGCAGCAGTTGCACGACGCCAGGTCCTGGCTACCCGGCGAGCTTCACCGGCGGGTGGCGATCCCGTTACGGCGGGACCTGCACAACGGCCGGGCACCTCGGCCCGTACTGCGCGCGGCCGCCGGTGAGCTGATCGGTCACTTGCCCCCACTCGCCGACTGGTTGACCCTGATCGACACGCGCGAGCGCCTGCGCGCCGAACTCGGACCGGTGCAGGCCGAAGCACTGGCCGCCGAGCGGAGCCGGCTGAGCCTGCGTGCGGCCGATGAGAACTTACGACGGGCTGTGGCCTTGTCGAGTGTCGATCTGCTGCACGGCCTCGCCGACGTCTCCGATCCGCGCTACGGCGCCAAGGCCAGGAAGGCCGAGGCGAAGGTGCTGCGGTACGTGCTGCGCGCCGCCACGAAGACCAGTCCTTGGTCGTGGTTCACCGCCGTCGGCTGGGGAACCTGGGACGAGCCCGGTGGCGACATCACCGGCGAACTCGACCTCGTCGCCCACGTCCTCCCCAATCAGACACTGGTCAGCACTCTGCTTCGCGCGCTGCTCGCCGAGCCGGGGCTCCGCTGGTCGTTGCCGCACCGGCTCGCCCCCGCGGTACAGCTGGACGCGGACCGCTTCAGCTGCCTGCGCGACGACTTCGAGGTGAAGAGCAACTACGTCGCCGCTCGCGAACAGCGTGTCCGGCTTCCTCGCAACGCCACGCTCGACCTGGTGCTGGCCGACGTCCGAGCCGCCGGTGCACGGGGCCGCACCCTTCCGGAGCTGGCCACCGCGCTCGGCGAGCTGCTGCCACCCTCCGCTTCCGCAGCGCCGATCCGGGCCTACCTCGACCGGCTCGCCGACGAACAGGTGCTGATCCCGATCTCCCCCGTCGATCCCCAGCTGCCCGATCCGCTGCCCGCACTGGCCGGCTGGCTGAGCGCGGCCGGCCGGGACGGCCAAGCCGCCCGCCTGCGCCGGATCCACCGCGCCGGGCTCGATGTCGCGTGTCTTCCGGCCGCGAGCCGTCCCGACGCCATCCGCGATCTCGACGCCGAATGGACGGCGGCGTTCGCCGATCTCGGCGCTCCCCGCCCGGCGACGATGCCGCTCCGAGAAGACGTACTGCTGCCCCGCAGGTTCCGGCTGGGCGCCGAAGTCGGCGCGGACATCCGCGAAGACCTGACCCGGCTCGCCCCGCTCACCGAACTGCTCAACGAGGGCGCGGTGCTGCGCGCACTGGTGCGGCACCGGCTGCTGGCCCGGTTCGGCCCCGGCGGACGCTGCCGGGTCGCCGACCTCGTGGCCGACGCCGCCCGGCTGTGGGACACCGCCATGGCGGTGGGTACGGACGGCGTGGTCCGCCTGCCGCCTGGTGAGGCCCTGCCCGACGAGGTCGCCGATCTTGCCGCGTTACGCCGGGAAGTCACCGCGACCGTGGGACCCGGTGGCGGGACGGAGGTGTGGCTGTCCGACGATCTCGTCGGGCACGTGGCCGAACGCCTCCCAAGGTGGCTCTTGCGACGGCCCGCGTCGTACTCGCATTTCGTGCAGCCGTTCGACGAGAACGGCAGGCGCGCCTGGTGCCTGAATTCGGTCAACAGCGGCTGGGGCCGGTTCACCACCCGGTTCCTCGACGTCTTCGGGCCCGGCCTGCGCGACGCGGTCGCCGTCAGGCTGGACCGGACGCTCGACGGCGAACGGACCGCGCAGTTCCGGCCGGTGAACGGGTTCAACGCCAACCTGCACCCGCTGCTCTTCGCCGACGAAGTGGGCGAGGACCCGGCGTGGTCGACCCTCATGGACCAGGACCTCGAGGTCGCGCACGATCCGGCGACCGACACCGTCCGGCTGCGGGTCGTCGCCACCGGCGCACCGCTCAACGTGCTGTACATCGGTTTCCTGGTCCAGCTCGCGTTGCCGGACAGGGTCGCCCCGTACTACCTCGACCTCACCGCCGACCGGGCCGGCTTCTCCAGGATCGCCCCGGTCGGGACGGCGACAACAGGGCGCCACTCCGTCCGGAGCCGCGCCCGGCTCCGGTTCCGGGATCTCGTGCTCGCCAGGCGCACCTGGGACTTCGACGCCGAAACGACCGCGGAATGGTCACGCGCCCTCGAAACCGGCCCCACCGCGGCGGCGATGGCGCGCCGGCGTGCGGAACTCGACCTGCCGGACGCCGTGTTCGTGTCGGGCGTCCGGCGGCCACCCGGTGCGGCGGCGGAGAAACCGCACCGCTACGGGGTGCCGCCGAAACCCCAGTTCGTGGACTTCGGGAACGCGCTGCACTTGCGGTGTCTCGCCAAACTACTGCACCAGCACGACGGGCCGGTCCAGGTCGAGGAGGCACTGCCGGTGCCCGGCCTCGGCCGGACGACCGAGCTGGTGGTCGAAACCCATCGGAGAGGGATGTGACCGAGATGGCCGGAACCGTCCGGGACGTGGTCTGCCACTACCACGATCCCCTGCAAGCCCCATTGCTGCGCGAGGCGGTGCTTCCCACCCTCGCCGCCTTGCCCGAGGTGACCGCGCACCTGGAACGCGGCTGGCTGCACGGCCCCCATCTGCGGATCAGGCTGTCCGGTCCGGCCGGGTCGGCCGAGCGGCTGGCCACCGCGCTGGAGCGGTATCTCCGAGAACATCCTTCTCGCGCCGCACTGTCCGAAGTGGACCTTCAAGCGCTCGCGACCGCGGCAGGGCGGGCCGAACTCGTACCGCCGCCTTATGGGCCGTTCCGTCCGGACAACAGCGTGCACGTCGAGGATCCCGATCCCGCGACGCGGGCCCGATTCCCCGGCGGGCCCGCCACCGCGGCGGTCCGTGACCACCTGCTGGCACTGGGCGTTCCGGCCGTGGCGGTGACCGTCGCCGACGCGGGCGAGCACGCGGACAAGGCTGGCGCGCGGGTGCGGGCGGTGATGACCGTGTTGAGCGCGCACGCCGAAGCGAGTCCCGGCGGGCTGGACAAGCGCTACTTCTCCTACCAGTCCCATCTCGAAGCGCATCTGCACGTCACCGACGAGGACGGCCGGATCCGTGCCCGGCACGACACGCTGTGGCAGGCACACGCGGACCGGGCCCGCCGGATCGTCCGGCACGCCGACGACCTCGACGAACCGCTCGTGGCCGCCTGGCGTTCCTGGGGCGGCGCGGCGAGAACCGTCGCCGCGGCGGCGTACGACCGCGGCGAGCTCCGGTCCGCGGACGCAGGGGAGACGTCGGCCAAGGCGGCCGCATTCGACGATCCGCTCACCGCCCGGATCTACCTGCGCGAGGACGTCAGCGAGTTCCATCGGCTGCTGGGTGAGGTCTGGAGCCCGGACACCGGCGACCGCCGGGAATTCGAGATCGAGCGGTTCGTCATGAACATCCTGTATCTGCTGCTGGCCGTCTGCGACGTCCGGCCGGCCGAACGCTATCTCGCGGCGGCCTTGGTCTGCCGGGCGGTCGAATCGATCACCGGCATGGACTGGCGGGCGCGCATCGAGCGGGCGCGTCGCCACCAGCTCGCGGCGGGTCCTCGATGACCGCCGTACGGGAGTCCGTGCGCCGGTTGCGGCCGGGGGTCAGGACGACGCCCACGGCCGAGGGCCTGCTGTTCCGTGGCCCACTGGGCACTTTCACCGCGAGAGGCGGTCCTGACCTTCCGGTTCTCTGGCAGCGGATCTCCCCGGTTTTGGCCGGAGGGCTCAGCGCCGACGCCGTCGAGTCCGCCTGCTCGACCGGCAAGGCGGGCCGGATCGTGCGCGGACTGCTCGACAGTCTCGACGAGCACGGCATGCTGCTGACGTCGCCCGCCGGCTGGGCGGAGCACGCGATCCCGAGTCCCACGCCGGGCTTCGCGGCTTGGCTCGAACAGATGACGGTCGATCCGGCCGAGGCGTGGAACCGGTGTGTCACCAGCCGATTCACCGTCTCCGGCACCGGCCCGGTCGCCGAGACGGCCGCCTCCGCGCTGGCCTTGAGCGGAATACCGGCCCACCGTCGCGCCGGGCAGGATCCGAGGCTCGTCCTGGTGCGGGCCGACGGATTCCAGGCTTTCGCGGGCGCGGACCGCCGACTGGGGTTCGCAGGCCAGGCCGAGACGGACGACGGTGGCGCGATCGCCGACCGGCTCGGACTCGGGACGTCCGCGCCGGAAAGCGCGGTCGCCGAGCTGGCGGGTTCCCTCGTCGTACAACGGTTGCTGCGGCAGGTCGCGGATCCGGCAGGCACTCGCCCCCGGGTCCTCGTCGTGCGGCCGGATCCGCTGCGCGCCACGGCGCATCCTTGGCCGGTCGGGATCGCGACGTCACCCACGGACCTCGCCACGGCGACGACCGCTCTCGACGCGCTGTGCGATCCCGAACTCGGCTCGCTGGCCGCGCCGGAGTTCACCACCTTGCGGCAGGTTCCGCTGGGCATGGCCGTCGCCGACGGGATACCCGCCTGGGGAACGACCGTCGACGCGGCCCGGCTCGCGGCCGGGCTGGCCGCCGCCGGACGCCGGCTCGATCCGGACGGCACCAGGGGCACCGCGGTCGGTGGCGACGAACTCCACGCCGCCGGGATCGTCTGGCGCCGCGCGATACTCGGCAGGACGACGCCTCTCGACGGCGACGAGTACCGGCCGGACCCGGACACCGCCGCGGCCCGCTGGCTGTCCACAGTGACCGTCCGATTCGGACTCGATGCCCGGTGCCGGGTCGCACGCCCCGCGGACGGGGTCTTCGTCGCCGTCGTCACCGATGCCGCCGGAGTGCGGTCCCGGGCGGTGGAGGGAACGGCGGCAGACGCGGCGGCACACGCCTGGCTGGGCGCGGCAGGCGCCGAACAGGCCCGCCGGTCCGGGCTGACTCCCCCGCCGGAACCGTTCCTGTCGTGCGGGGCCACGCTGCCGGTGGCCGGGCCCCGGCCGGAACTGTGGTCGCCGCCGAGGGACCACGAGCCGGAGTTCCAGCGTTGTCTGCGCCGGGCACTGCCGGACGTCCGGCCGCCGCGGCCCAGCGGCGGAGCAGCTGCCCCCGGACTGGCCGCCGCGCTGCGGGCGACCGGGTTCGTCGCGCTCGACCCGGGGAGCACGCCATGACACATGATCTACGGGAAGCCGGGCCGTGCGCGGAGTGGCTGCGCGGTGCGCAGTCCGATCCGGCCGTCCGGATCGGACTCGCGGCGGAGCCCGTCCCCGGCGCCCTCATGGTGGTCACGCTGGACGAGTGGACCCGGTCAGGTCTCGAAGAGCTGGCCGCCGGCGTCACGGCGGCGGGCGCGCGGTTCCTGCCTGTGCGAGCCGACGGGGTCTTCACCGTGATCGGACCGGTCACCGGACCAGGTCTGGCCGGCTGTATGCGGTGCACGGAACTCGGCCGCTCCCACGCGCTCGATCTGCCCGCCGATCCCGGCATGACCTCGGGCGGTGTGCTTCCGCCCACGTCGTTTCCCGCGCTGGCCGCGCTCGTCCGGCACCTGGCCGCGCATCCCGAAGCCTCCCGGCTGTGGCAGCTCGACAACCGGGACGGCACGCTCACCCCTCGCACCGTCCCGATCCGGCCGGGTTGTCCTGAATGCGCCCCGCTGCCCGCCGACGAACCGGGATCGGCCCGCTTCACTCCCTCGCCGAGACCGGTCCCCCGCGGGGTCTTCCGACAGGAAAACCGGCTCACCGCGGGCCCTTCCTTCGTGGAGGCGGCGTCCGATCCCTTCTTCGGGCCGGTGACGGCGCTGGGCCGCACGGACCGGTCGCCGATGCCGCTGGTCTCCGCCGCCACCGTGGTCGGCAAGGTGCGGGAGTGGAGTTTCGGCAGGTCGGCCACCGTGGCCGATGCCGAGCGGGTGGCCGTGTTCGAGGCGCTGGAGCGCAGGCTCGCGCTGCGCCCGCACGGCCGCCGCACCGTACTGCGGGCGTCGTTCGCCGACCTCGGCCCGGACAGGGCGGTGGACCCGGTGTCGCTGGGTCTGCCGGATCCGGAGTTCACCGGTCTTTCGGACGCCTGTGTGCCGTACCGGCCGGATCTCCCGATCACCTGGGTCCACGGCTGGTCCATGACGAAGAAGCGGCCACTCGCGGTTCCTGAGCACTTCGCCTACTACGGTGTCCCCGCCCGGCCGGAGACACCACGGATCCTCGTCGGCAACAGCAACGGCAACGGACTGGGCAACAGTCTCGAAGAGGCCGCGCTGGCGGGGCTGCTCGAAGTCGTCGAGCGGGACGCCTTCCTGATGGCGTGGTACGCCAACGCGCCGCTGCGCCGGATCGCGCCGCCCGAGGGCGACGACCTCGCCGGTCATCTCACCGACGCGCTCGCCCGCATCGGTTACGAACTCCTGCTCTTCGACGCGACCACCGAGTTCGGGATCCCGGTCGTGCTGTCACTGGCCCGGCAGCGCTCCGGGCGTTCCCCGCTGCCCCAGGTCTACTTCTCCGCCGGGGCCCATCCGGATCCGCTGGTCGCGCTCCGGTCGGCGATCGTCGAAACGGCGGTCGGCGCGTTCCGCCGGGCCGATCTGCCCGCCCCGGACGCCGAAGAACGGCACCGGCTGGAGCGGATGCTCGGAGACCCGGCACGGGTCCGGCGGCTCGACGATCACATCGACCTGCACGGCCTGCCGTCGGCGCGCAAGCTCCACGAGTTCCTGCTCGCGGATCCGACGATGTCGAATCCGTTGCCCTACCACGAAGTCCTGCCGGAACCACCGGAACCGGAGACGGATCTGGCCCGGGTGCTGACCGGGCTGGTGGACCGGCTCGCCGCGCACGGCCTGGACACCGTGGTGGTGGACCAGACGGACGACTGGAGCCGCGGACTGGGCTTGTACGCGGTGAAGGTCGTGGTGCCGGGAACGCTCCGGCTGACTTTCGGGCATCTGCACCGCGCCACCGCGGACACTCCCCGCCTGCTGACCGTGCCGCGTCTGCTCGGCCGGGCACCGGCCGTCCTCAACCTCGCGGATCTGCCCCGGCACCCGCATCCCTTCAACTGACCCGGAGTCCAGCATGACCCTCCTCGATACCCGGTCCGCCTTGCTCGGTGTCCATCCCCTGCTGCGCGCGGACACGGTGATGCTCCGTGATGCCAGAGGTGTGCTGCTGACCAGCGAACTCGAGAAGGCCCATCTCGACGGCGACGACGCCTACCGTCTCCTCAACCGGCTCCGCGGCCACCTGGACGGCACCCGGACGACGGCGGAGATCTGCGCCGGGCTGACCGTCGCCGCCCGCGACCGGATCCGCGCTCTGTTCGCCGAACTTCTCGAGCGCGGCTTTCTCCTCGACCTGGACCCGGGGGAACTGGAGCCCGACGTCCTGGCGCGGTTCCTCGACCAGATCCGTTACCTCGCGCATCTGACCAACGAGCCGGCCCACGCGTTCGGGAGGTTCCGGGCCGCGCGGATCCTGCTCACCGGCTCCGGTCCCGCACTGGCCGCCGCCGCGCTCGGGCTGGTGCGCAACGGCGCGGGCTCGGTGCTGATCGCGGCCGAAGACGGCCCGGAGTTCGATCTCGTCCGTGCCGAGGCCGATTCCGTGGTGCGGTGGGATCCGCGGGCCCGTCCCGACGACGGCTACGACCTGGTGCTGGCGTGTGGTGACCGAGGACCGCTGCCCGCCATACCCCGCACGGGAGCCATGCTGTCGCTCGCCGCCCGTGGCGATTGGGTGGTCCTCGGACCCGCCGTACGAGCCGGAGAAGCGCTCGGCCTGTGCTGCGCCTGGGCCGCCGTCGGGCCCACCGACGCCCCGGCGGCCGTCGGGTACACGCCCGTGCTGGCGCGGTCCCTCGGCGCGACACTGGCGTTCGAGGCGTTCCGGCTGCTCACCGGAATCTCGGCCGATGAGACCGTCGCCATCGTGCAGCACCTGCGCACGCTACGCGCCGTCACTCACCCGGTCGCCGCCGGTTGTCCCGCCTGCCGTCCGGACGCGAAGCGATCGCCTTCGATCTCGGCCACCCCGCGGCCGCCGGACTTCCAGACCGTGCCCGACCGGCGGGGAACGACTGTCCGGGAGTACGCGGCCGCCGTCCACGCCGTGATCGCCGACCCGCTCCCGCCGACCGGCCGGGTGGTGCGGTGGTCCGACCGTCCGGCGCTGTTCCCGTCCTTCACCGGCGGCCTGCTGCGGCCGCTGCCCGAATCGCCGCCGCCCGCCTCGCGGCCGTTCGGTGAACGCGGGGCCGGGACGCGGGCGCTCGACCTGGACACGCTCGCCTGGCTGTTGCGCGCCTCCTACGGCCCGCGAGGACGTCGTCTGCGGTTCGACTCCGCCCAGTCCAACGCCGGCTTCAGCCGCTATCCGCTGGCGAACTGGCACCGCGGCGCGGCAGGCGGCGGTGGCCTCTATCCCCTGCGGCTCTACCTGGTGGCGGGGCCGAACGGCGCGGTGGCACCGGGGGTACACCACTATTCGACCGCGCAGCACGCCTTCGACCACATCAGGACCGGCGACCCGACCGAGGCGATCCGTGCCGCGGTCCGGCATCCGGACGCGGACCGCACCGACCAGTTCCTGGTGATCACGTTGCGGTTCTGGAACAACGCCTTCAAATACGCCAACTTCGCCTACCAGGTCGGCACCCTCGACGTCGGGGTCCTGCTCGGCACGATCGGCGCGCTGGCGGACGGGATCGACGTGCCGCTGAGGCATCTGCTGTGGTTCGACGACGAGGCGATCGGTTCCGTACTGGGACTGGACGTCGAGGACGAGTCCGTGCTGGCCGTGATCCCGCTGCCCTGGCGATCCGGTACGGGGAAGGCACCGGACCCGGTCCCCTCGCTGCCACCCGCCGAACCGGTGGAGATCTCCCGCACCGTGCAACGCTTTTCCTGGACCCAGGAAGTGCACCGCACCACGCTGCTCTCCGGACAGCCACGCCCCGATCCGGCCCGGCCCGGGTCGGCACCGGACACGCCCGGACGACTTTCCGGCGACTCGGCGGACGTGCTGATGGACCGTCGCCGGTCCAGTTTCGGCGGGCTGACCACCGAGCAGCCGGTGCGACGGCACGAACTGGACCAGGTGCTCGACCTCGTGCACCGCACCCGGCTGCACGACGACGACCTCCGTGCCGAGGGCGCGGGCGGGTGGACGAACCTTTCGGTGCTGGTCACCCGCGTCGACGAGCTGGCGCCCGGCGGATATCGGTACGACGGGCCCGGCGGCGGCCTGCGTGCGGCCGGGCCGGCCCCGTCGGCGGAGCGGTGGCGGGAAACCCTCGCCGCGATCACCAGGCGGACGCCGAACTACAGCCTTCAGCAGGCCGCGGCGGTGCTGGTGGTCTCCGGTGACCTGGACGACCTCGTCGACCGGTTCGGCCCGCGCGGACACCGGATCCTCAACGCCGCGGCCGGTCAGGTCGTGCAGTCGTGTTACCTGGCCGCCGCCGCGGTCAGGCTGGGCTGCGGCGCCATCCTCAGCCTCGATCACCTGGTGGTCGACGAGGCGCTGGGGTTCACCGGCACCGGCGAGCGCGCGTTGGTCTGTTTCCTGCTCGGGAGGGAGAACCGTGCCAACGCCGAATACCGCTGACCCCTGGCTCGCCCTGCACCTGCACTACCCGGGCAGCCCCGAACCGCTGCTGAGGGAAGCCGTGGCCCCGCTGGTGCGGCGGCTGCGCCTGCGACGGCTCATCGTCGGCTGGTTCTTCATCCGGTACTGGGTGGAGGGCGATCACGTCCGCCTCCGGTTGCGGCCCGCCGCCGGGAAAACCGGGACGGTACGGCGGCTGAGCACGCGCTGGTTGAGCCGGTACCTCGGCGGGAACCCGGCCGCGAAAGGCCTTTCCGCCGAACAGCCGAGCCAAGAGGCCAGGCGGGCGATGTTCGTCGCCGAATACGGCGAAGCCGCCTGGGAACTCGCCTACGGTGCGGCCGGGATGCCGGAGCGCGCCACCAATCGCTGCTATCCGGCGGAATACGTCCCGGAGTACGACCGCTATGGCGGTGCGGACGGCGTGGAACTGGCGGAATGGCATTTCGAGCGATCCAGCGACGCGGTGCTCGAAGTACTCGACCGGCACTCGACGAAGTCTTCCAGGCTCGGATATTCGGTGCGGATGAGCGCGATCCTGTGCACCGCGTTCCTGAGCGACACCGCGGAGCTGGCCGAGTTCTTGGCCAGGTACCGGGATTCGTGGGAGCCGCCGTCGGCACGGGAACGCCTGCACGAAATGTACGACGCCACCTACGATCGCTCCGCCGGGCAGCTCCGCCGCCTGATCCGATCATGTCCACAGTGGACAGCGTGGTCGGAACACTGCCGTGAGCTGAGCGAACGCGCCCGCGGTTCCGTCTCCCTGCTGCGGTCGTACCTGCACATGACGAACAACCGCCTCGGCGTGCACACCGTGGACGAGGCCTATGTCGCCCATCTGCTCGCGGCCACGTTGACGGACGAAAGGGAACGCCATGTCAGTGGACGCGCCTGAACACGCCGCGCTGGCCGTCACCGGACTGGTCAAACGCTACCGCCGAAGCGATCCGGCTCCAGCGGTGGACGGGCTCGATTTCCGGGTGCCGCCGGGCGAGGTCTTCGGTCTGCTCGGGCCCAACGGGGCGGGCAAGACCACCACGATCGGAGTGCTGACCACCCGGATCCGCCCGACCGCGGGGTCGGTACTGCTCCACGGCGTCGACGTCGTCCGGTCGCCGAGTTCGGCGTGCCGGCTGTTCGCGGCGGTGTCGCAGCGCAACACCCTCGACCGGTCGCTGACGGTGCGGCAGAACCTGCTGTTCCACGCCAGGTACCACCGGGTACCACGCGCGGAACGCGACCGGCGCGCCGTCGAACTGCTGGACGTGATGGGGCTGACCGGTCTGGCGGGCAAGCGGCTGGACCACCTCTCGGGCGGGCAGGCGCAGCGGATCATGATCGCCCGTGCGCTGATGCACCACCCGAGGGTGCTGTTCCTCGACGAGCCGTCGACCGGGCTCGATCCGCAGGCCAGACTGTTCGTGCACGAGCGGATCAAGGAGCTGCGGACGCGGGGCACGACCGTCCTGCTCACCACCCACGACATGGACGAGGCCGCGAAGCTCTGCGACCGGATCGGCATCGTCGACCACGGCCGGATGCTCACCATCGACACCCCGGAAGAACTGACCCGGTCGCTCCAGGTCACCCGGACCCTCGAACTGGCCGTGCGGTTCCACGGCGGCACCGGCCCGCTGATGACCGCGCTGACCACGCTGCCGGGGGTGCGTGAGGTCGAGCTCACCGAGCACAAGGCCGACCTGGTCCGGCTGCGGGTTTTCGCCGATCGCGAGCCCGGCGGACTCCTGACGCCCGCACTGGACGTGATCGCCCGGTCCGGCGGCGCGGTCCAGGAATTCGGGATCGGCAAGGTCAGCCTCGAAGACGTCTTCATCCGCATGACCGGACGGGATCTGCGATGACACGAACACTCGCCCCGGCGCGCTCCCGGGCCGACCTCCCGGCGGTGTCGATCGGACGGCTCGAAGTCGTGACGGGCGCGCTGCACACCTTCGCGATGATGCTTCTGCGTGACGTCATCGTCACCGGACGGCAGCTCGGCTCCTTCGCCGCGCAGGTGCTCATCCAGCCGTTCTTCATGTTGTTCATCTTCGGCCACGTGCTGACCGCCATGGGATTCGTGGCACCCGGCTTCGCCCAGGTCCTGTTGCCGGGCATCGTCGCGCTCTCGGGATTCCTGACCGCGATCCAGGGCACCGCGTCCCCGCTGGTCGTCGACTTCTCCTGGACGAGGGAGATCGACGACCGGCTGCTGGCACCGGCACCGGTCGCGCTGGTGGCGATCGGGAAGATCGTTTTCGGCGCGCTTCGCGGCCTCGTGGCGGCCGTGGTGATGATCCCCATCGGCCTGCTCATGCTCGACGAGGTGAGCTGGAACCTCGCGGCGTGGCCGCTCACGATCGGGTTGCTCGCCCTCGGCTGCCTCAGCGGGGCCTCCCTCGGCCTCGTGATGGGGACGCTGGTTTCGCCGGGGCGGATCCAGCTCGCCTTCGCGGTGGTCCTCACTCCGTTGATGTTCACCGGTTCCACCCAGTTCCCTTGGCACGGACTGGGCGGGATGCGCTGGTATCAGGTGGTGTGCGCGCTCAACCCGTTGACCTACCTCAGCGAGGGTATGCGGGCGCATCTGTCGGCCTCCCGGATCCCGTCGATCCCGGTAGGAATCGACGTACTGTGCCTGCTGCTGTCGATCCTCGTGTTCGGCGCCGTCGGGATCTGGGGTTTCACCAGGCGCGCCAGGGACTGAGGTGACGCCGAGGAGGGGCCGCCGGAGTCCGGATGGGACACTCATGGGGTGATCACCCGGCTGCGGTCCTGTTGGTCCGCGATCCGGTTCCTGGCCATCGGCGCGGCCACTTCGATGCTCTCCTGGTTCGTCCTCGTCGGCATGCTGTTCGTGCTGCTGATGTGCCCGTTCGGGGTCGGGATCCCGGCGGTGCCGCACGCGCTCAAGCTGATCAGGTATCCGGTCAATTTCGAACGCCGTCGCGCCGCCCGCCTGCTGGACGAGCCGTTCCCGGAGCCGTACCGCTCTGGGAACCCGGTGACCGATCCGGCGTCGCGGCGGGATCTGACGTGGCTCGTCTTCCACGCCACCACCGGTTTCATCATCGGGATCTTCGCCATCGCTTTCCCGCTCGGCGGGATCCGGCAGGTCGTCACGGCCTTCATCTGGCCGGCCGTGCCCGGTGGGGTGCAAAGCTCGCTCGGTTTCATGGTGACGTCCTGGCCGATGGCCGCGCTCAGCGCGATCACCGGCGTCGGCATGATCGCGCTGATCTTCCTGTACCCCAGGCTGGCGCGGTGGCAGGCCGTCATCGCCCGGAAGCTGCTCGCGCCCGCGCCCGGGGTCGTGCTGACCGACCGTGTCGTCGAACTGGCCGCGTCCCGCGCCGCCGCGCTGGAGGCGCACGGTGCCGAACTCCGCCGTCTCGAACGCGATCTGCACGACGGGACGCAGGCGAGGATCGCCGCCGTGGTGCTGCAGCTGGGGATCGCCGACTCGCTCTTCGAGAAGAACCCCGAAAAGGCCCGGGAGCTGCTGGGCAAGGCGCAGGACACGGCGACCGGCGCGCTGGCCGAACTGCGGACCGTCGTGCGGAGCATCTATCCGCCCCTGCTGACCGACCGGGGCCTCGACGGCGCCGTCATCGCGCTCGCCGACCGCTGCCCCGTTCCGTGCACTGTGGACGTCCGCAGCGCCGCCCGCCGTCCCGCCGCCGTCGAGGCCGCCGCCTACTTCGTCGTCGCCGAAATGCTGACCAACATCACCAAGCATTCCGGCGCCGAGCACGCCTGGGTCACGCTCGACGGTACCGCCGACACCCTGCTCATCGAGATCCGCGACGACGGCCACGGCGGTGCCGACGAATCCGGCGGCAGCGGCCTGTCCGGGATCCGCAAACGCGCCGAAGCCTTCGACGGGACCGTGAAGTTGTCCAGCCCGGCCGGTGGGCCGACCGTAGTGAAAGTGGAGTTGCCATGCGGGTCGTGATCGTCGAGGACGACGCGCTGCTGCGCGAAGGCCTGGTCCTGCTGCTGAACACCTCGGGCATCGACGTCATCGCCGCGATGGACGATGTGGACCAGTTCCTCGAACTGGTAGCCAAGGACCGGCCCGACGCGGTGATCACCGATGTCCGGCTACCGCCGACGCATACCGACGAAGGCCTCCGTGCCGCCGTCAAGGCCCGGAAGATGCACCCCGGACTGCCCGTGCTGGTGCTGTCCGCCCACGTCGAAACCGGCTACGCGGCCGAACTCCTCGCCGACGGCAAGGGCGCCGTCGGGTACCTGCTCAAGGAGCGGGTCGGCAAGGTCGAGAAGTTCCTCGACGCGCTGGACCGGGTCGTCAAGGGCGGCACGGCCATGGACCCCGAGGTGATCACCCAGCTGATGGCGCATCGCCGGGCGACCGACCCGCTCGAAGCGCTGACCGCGAGGGAGCGCGAGGTGCTCGGGCTGATGGCCGAGGGATACAACAACACGACCATCGCCGAGCTTCTGGTGGTGAGCGACGGGGCGGTGCACAAGCACATCCGGAACATCTTCGCGAAGCTCGGGTTGCCGGAGGACAGTGGGCACCGGCGGGTGCTGGCCGTGCTGGCCTACTTGAGCGGGAAGAACTGACCGCATTCAGTCCTCTGGATGCGGTGGGTAGCCGGGGGGTGCGCCCTGGGCTGGGTGGGGTTTTCGTGGCCTGGGGTGTCCTGAAGGCCCCCTTTCGGACGTGGAGCGTCTCGAAGGTTCCCTTCAGAACGGGATCCGGGCCCGTGTTTCGGAGCCGGTGTCTCCAATGCCACGTTGGGGACACATTTGCCCTACCCCTCAATAGTAGTGGGGGTAGCGCCAGCACCACCTCGTGGACGGGGGTCACTCCCCTGTTTCGCCACCCCGCCGATCTCTAACGTCTTTCCCATGAACGACACCAAAAAGGCAAGCGGCGTACTGGTCACCACCTCCCTCTGGCTCGTCCTCCTCGTCAGTGCGGCCGCCAACGCGATCGGCCAGTTCGCGGGGATGGACTACACCCTCCGGATGATCGCGGGCGCCGTCGCGATCATCTGCATCGTGCTCTTGATCCTCCGCGCTGTGGCGCGACGCAAAGCCTGAGCCGACGGTTCTGTCAGGCCGGATCGTGCCCGTCGTGCCCGAATTCCTCGTCAACGAGACCGAGCGTGGAGGATTCAGGACGTTCACCGTCCCAAATCCTCCACACACGACGTCAGCCAGCCGCTCAGCCGTTGGACACCTTCGGCGTCGCGCGTACGCCGTAGTGCATGTACGGCTCACCGGTCGGCAACGTGTAGAAGGTGACCGGCATCCACGTCCGCGCCCCCGGCTCACGGCAGACGAAGAGCGAGTCCGTCACCGGGACCAGGTCGAACTCCATCGTCTTCTCCGGCATGAGCTCGGCCAGCGGCCCCGTGGCGGTCTGCCGGAGCCGGATCCCGTCTCCTTCGGCGAAAACCTCCATCAGCACCCCGGCCCGCTCGTAGACGCCGACATGCCTCGAAGCGTCGACGGTGACCGGAGTCGCGGGCGGCTCCAGCGGCCGCGGCATCGCCACGTCCGCCAGCTCCGCGAAGATCTCGCGGTACAGCTCCACGTACAGGTCGCGGGTGTTGCCGCCGTTGGTGAGCAGCGTGACGGCGAGTCCTTGATCGGGCAGCAACCGCAGGAACGCCGACTGCCCGATCGTGTTGCCGTCGTGGCCGATGACCCGCCTCCCGCTCCATTCGTCACGGATCCAGCCGAGACCCCATGAGTCACCGAGTGAGTGCTTGTCGGGGATGTCGGCCTGTTTCTCGGCCATGGCGGTGGCGGACGCCGTCGTCAGGATCCGCTCCCCCGACGAGGTGAGACCGCCGGTCAGGTGCAGCCGGGCGAACCGGAGCACGTCCTCGGTCGTGCCGGTGATCAGCCCGGCGGGGCCCATGTTGCGGGGCAGGCCCCAGATGGGGGCGGGCTTCGGTTCCTCGTCTCCATCGGCGACGTGACCGACCGCCGCGCGGAACATCAGCGCTTCCTCGGGCAGGGTCACCGTGTGCGTGAGACCGAGCGGGGCGAACAACTTCTCCCGCATCGCGGCGTCCCAGGTCAGCCCCGTGAGCTTCTCGATCACCCGGCCCATGAGCACGAAACCCGAGTTGCAGTAGGAGAACGTCGCACCGAGCGGATGGTTCTGCCCGGCCTGGTCGAGGATTTCGACGTAGCGTTCGAGGCAGTCGTCCCCGCGGCCGGTGTCGGTGAAGACGTCGCCGTCGATCCCGCTGGTGTGCGTCAGCAGATGCCGCATGGTCACCTGCTTCGCGACGTCCGGATCGGCCAGCCGCAGTTCGGGGACGACGTCGGAGATCGGCGCGTCCAGGTCGAGGAGCCCGTCGTCGACCAGTTGCATCACCACGGTCGCGGTCCACACCTTCGACACCGAGCCGATCTGGAACACCGAGTCCTCGGTCACCTCGACGCCGGTCGCGGTGTTCAGCACGCCGTAGGTGACGTGCGCCTCCGCGTCGTCGCCGACCCGCGTGATGCCCAGCGCCGCGCCGGGGACGCGGTACTTGCGCGCCAGTTCGGCCAGGCGCCGCCGCCAGTGCGCCGCATCGATCGGGACCCGCGACACCCCGTCCTCCGGCGCCGCGTACTGCTCGACCCATTCGAAGACGCGGCGGTTGAAGTCGAGGCGCTGCGAAGGCGGACCGTCCAAGATGAACAGATGCGAGGCACCCGGGTACAGCACCAGCCGGGACGGGACGCCGCGAGCCCGCAGGGCACCGAACCACTGCTCGGCCTGGCCGACCGGACAGCGCTCGTCCTCCGCGCCTTGGATGACCAGAGTCGGTGTCCGTACCCGGCCGACCTGGGCGAATGGCGAGAACCGCTCGTGGTCCGCCTCGCCGGACGAGCCGCCGAGTTCGCGGACGGCCAGGTAGTACCCGGCGTCGGAGGTGCCCTCCATACTGGTCAGATCGCTGACCACGCCCCCGGCGACGGCGGCGGCGAAGCGGTCGTCGCGGCTGGTCAGGTAGCAGGTCATGAACCCGCCATAGCTGTAGCCCGCCACGGCGAGGCGGTCCGCGTCGGCGATGCCTTCCGCGACCAGCTGGTTCAGCGGTTCGAGGAAGTCGCGGGCATCGGCGACACCCCAGCCGCCGACGGCGCCGGTGAAGAAGTCCTCGCCGTAGCCGTCGCTGCCGCGCGGGTTGAGCAGCAGCACCGCCCAGCCACGCGCGGCGAGTGCCTGGTGGTAGAGGTGGATCGAGTCGGCCGCGCCGTTCCAGGCGTTGTGCGGACCGCCGTGGATGTCGAGCAGCAGCGGCGCGGCGCCGGTGCCGTCCGGGTCTCGCAGCAGCCAGCCGTGCACGACGGTGCCGTCGCCGATGGTGAATTCCCGCTCCTCGTGGGGAAAGAACTCGACGTCGGCGAACGGGGCGCCGTGCCGGGTGCGCACGTCGAGGGCACCGGTGGCCGGATCGACGACGACGATCTCCCCGAACGACGTGTTCGTGGCGAGCACGACCACCACGCGGTCACCCGCGATGTCCATTCCGGACACGACACGATCGGCCCCCGCGACGACCGCCCGCGCATTCTCACCGTCGATGTCCACTTTGTACAGATGAGTGCAGCCGCGGTCGCGGAGTCCGAAAAGGACGGAGCGGCCGTCCGCGGTCAGCTTCGGGGCGGCACCGGGATAGCCGCCGCCGCCGGACATCACGTTGCGGTCGAGGGAAGCGGTCAGGTCAAGCGGTTCCCCGCCGTCGAGCACGACCCGCAGCAGGCCGAGGTGGCCGACCTCGGTGTCGCGCCTGCCGACCACCAGCAGCGCGCGGCCGTCGGCGGTCCAGCCGACCGGGCCCGCCATGCCGTCACCGGAACCGACCAGCCGCGGCTCCGAGGTCTTCACTGAGACGTCGAGAACGTAGGCCCCGGAACGGAAAGTCAGATCCGCGTCGGCGTCCCGTCCGGCGGAGAACGCCAGATGCGTGCCGTCGGGCGACCACGCCGGGTCGCCGGCGTGCCAATCGCCGAAGGTGACCTGCCGGACCTCCTTCGTGGCGACGTCGAGGACGTGCAGGTGTTTGCGGATCGTCTTGATCAGCCCGGCGCCGTCGGCCTTGAAGTCCAGGCGATCCGCGACCACCGGAGCGTTCGGCGCGGATTCGCCGCCCGCGAGGTCGACCGCGGCCGAGAACGCGATCCGGCCACCGTCCGGGCTCCACACCGGCGCGCCCGCCCCGAGCGGAAGTCCGGTGATCCGTTCGGCCTCCCCGCCCGACGCGGGCAGGAACCACACCTGCGGCGGACCGTCCTCGGCCCGCAGGAACGCGATCCGCGCACCGTCCGGCGCCCAGCTCGGTGCCATGTCGGCCGTTCCGCGCGTGAGCTGCCGGGCTTCGCCGGTGGTGGTGCCGACCTCCCACAGCGTGGCCACGTTCCGGTCCCCTTCATGGTCCGCGGTGCGCACGACGTACACGATCCGTTCGCCGTCCGGGGACAGCGAGGGCTGGCTGGGTGCGGCGATTTCGTACAGGTCGTCGAGACCGAGACGTCGGGTCATGGTGCGCTTGCTCCTCTGGAGATCGCGGGCTGGTGGCTGCGGTGGCTCTCGTTTTCGCTGAAATGGCAGGCCGCCGAATGACGTCGTCGTGCCGCGTCCACTGCGGGATCCACCTCGAGGCAGAGTTCGCGATCGGCGCGCGCGAGCGGGCCGATCGGACAGCGCGTGTGGTAGCGGCACCCGGGCGGCGGGTGGTGCGGGTCGGCGGGTTCGGTGTCGGCGGTCGCCGCGTCCGTCCCGGTGTCGAACAGGGAGGTGTGCGCGGACGGCGCCGCGGCGAGCAGGTCGCGGGTGTAGGGATGCTGGGGATCGGTGAGCACCTGTTCCGCCGGGCCCGCTTCGACGATGCGCCCGAGGTACATCACGGCGACGATGTCGCTGAGATAGCGCACGACGGCGAGGTTGTGCGAGATGAACAGCATCGACAACCCGAGCCGTCGCTGCACCTCCCGGACCAGGTTGAGCACCGCGCCCTGCACCGAGACGTCGAGCGCGGAGGTGATCTCGTCCGCGATCAGCACCTCCGGCCGCCCGGCCAGCGCCCTGGCGAGCGCCACCCGCTGCCGCTGCCCGCCGGAGAGCTGCCCCGGCAGGTGCCCGGCGCGATCCGGGTCGAGATTGACCAGTTCCAGCAGCCGGGCGACCTCGTCGCGGCGCGCGGCGCGCCCGGAAAGGACCTCGCGCGGGATCGCTTCGGTGATCGATTCCCCGATGCTCATCCGAGGGTCCAAAGAGGAATACGGATCCTGGAACACCATCTGCAGTGGACGGCGGCGGGGCAGCTTCCGGACGTCGACGCCGCCCAGCAGGACCCGGCCGCCGCTGATCGGCGAAAGCCCGACGGCGGCACGCGCCAGCGTCGACTTCCCCGAGCCCGACTCGCCGACGAGCCCGACGACCTGTCCGGAAGGGACGGTCAGCCCGACCTGGTCGACCGCGGTGAGACCGCGCCTCCCGCCGTACCGCACGCTCACCGCGTCGAAGACGAGATCACTCACTCCGCACCTCCGGCGGTCACGCTTTCCTTGGCGGGCTGGGCGGACGACGTCTCGTGCGGATGCCAGCACGCGACGCGATGCCCGGGCTTCACCCGTTCCAGGACCGGGTCTTCGAGACGGCACCGGTCGGTCACCGCGGGACATCGGTCGGCGAACGCGCATCCGGTGGGCACGCGATCCGGTTCCGGCGGACGGCCGGGGATCACCGCGAGCGGCGCGTCGCGATCGGTCTCGAGGTCCAGCGTCGCGGCCAGCAGGGCCCTTGTGTAGGGATGCCGCGGCGTCCCGGCCGACGGCAGATCCTCCACGAGCCGTCCGGCGTACATGACCAGCATGCGTTCGCAGGTCTGGGAAACGACCGCGATGTCGTGGCTGATCAGGATGATCGCGGTGTTCCGTTCGGTCCTGGTCCGCGCCAGCAGCCGCAGGAGCTGCCGTTGCACGGTGACGTCCAGCGCCGTGGTCGGTTCGTCGGCGATGATCAGCCGCGGATCGCCCATGAGGCCCATGCCGATCATCGCGCGCTGCCGCATCCCGCCGGAGAATTCGTGCGGATACTGCCGCGCGCGCCGCTCGGCGGCCGGGATCCGCACCGCGCGCAACCGGTCGACGGCCCGCGCGAACGCCTTGGCGCGCGGCAGCCCCTGGTGCTGTTCGGCCACCTCGGCCAGTTGACGGCCGATCCGCCTGGTCGGGTTGAACGACGTCATCGGATCCTGGAACACCATCGCCAGCGAGGTGCCGAGCAGACCGCGCAGCTCCCGTTCCGGTGTGGTCAGCACCGGTTTCCCGGCGAAGTCGAGCCGGTCCGCGGTGACCACGGCCGGTGCTTCGACCAGCCGTGACACCGCGAGGCCGGTCAGGCTCTTCCCCGAGCCCGACTCGCCGACGACGCCGATCGCCTCGCCCGCGCGGACGGTGAAGCTCACCCCGCGCACCGGCACGGTCCAGCCCGCCGGACGCGGGAAGGCCACCTGGAGGTTCTCCACCACCAGGACGGCGTCGTCCCGGTCGTCGACGGCTTCCTCCCTGGCGGGAGTGACCGGCCGCGGTGGCAGCTTGCGCGACCCGGTCCGGACGCCGATCACCCCGGCGACGGTCTCCCCCACCAGGTTGAACGCGAGCCCGGCCAGTACCACCGCCACCCCCGGCGCGAGCGCGGCCGCCGGATTGACGTAGATCCCGTTGAGCCCTTCACCGAGCAGCCGTCCCCAGTCGTATTCCGGTGCCTGCACCCCGATCCCGAGGAACGACAGCCCGGAGAACGCCAGCAGCGAGGAGCCCGCGCCGATGGTCGCGTTCACCACCAGCGGTTCGCCGATATTGGGCAGGATGTGCCGGGTCAGCAGCCGGATCCGGCCGACCCCGGAGATCCGCGCGGCGGACACGAAGTCATGGCCGGCCACGGAGGCAGACAACGTCTGTGCCAGCCGCGCGAACGCCGGTGCCAGCGCGAAGCCGACCGCCAGCACCGCGCCGTGCGTCCCGACCCCGAAGATGACCGAGAAGAACAGCACCAGCAGCAGGCCGGGGAACGCGACCGCGATGTTCACCGACGCGGTGACCAGCCGGGCGGCGGGCCGCGGCAGCAACGAGGGCAGCGTGCCGAGGACGAGCCCCGTGACCACGCCGATCACCGTCGCGAGCACCGCCAGGAGCACCGAGAGCCGGGTCGCCACCAGCACCCGGAAAAAGATGTCGCGACCGAGGTCGTCGGTGCCCAGCCAATGTTCCGCGGAAGGTCCTTGTCCGATCGCGTTGGTGTCGATCTCGAAGGCCTTGCCGTGCCACAGGATCGGGGCCAGCACCGCGAGGGCGAGCACCAGGACCAGCAGGGCCGCCGCGAACGCGCCCACCGGCGTGCGCAGGGCCGCGACCCATTTCGCGCGTCGATTCACCATCTCAGCTCTCCCGGATCGTCGAACGCGGATCGAGGACGGCGAGCAGCACGTCCACCGTCAGATTCACCAGCAGCACCCCGATGCCGTAGACCAGCACGATCCCCTGCACCAGCGGATAGTCCTTCTGCAGGATCGACTGCGCGATGGTCGAGCCGAGACCGGGCCAGGCGAACACGTTCTCCACCAGCACCGTCCCGGCGACCATCCCGGTCAGCATCAGCCCGCCCATGGTCAGCGTCGCGGTGAGCGCGTTCGGCAGCGCGTGCCGGAGGTAGACCAGCCGCGCCGGCAACCGTTTCGCCCGGGCAGTGCGGATGAAGTCGTTGCCCAGCACGGAAAGCGTCTCCACCCGGACGATGCGCGAGAGGACAGAGGCCGGACCGAGCGCCAGCGCGATGACCGGGAGCACGAGCGAACCGGCACCTTCGCTCCCGGCCACCGGGAACCAGCCGAGCCGGACCGCGAAGAACGCGACCAGCGCGACCGCCACCAGGAATTCGGGAATGGCCGCCAGCAGCACCGTCGTCGAAGTGAAGGCCAGCTCACCGCCCCGGCGGCGGCCACCGCGGGTCAGCACGGCGAACAGCACGCCCAGCGGGAGCGCCACGGCGATGACCACCGCGAAGGCGGGCAACGCCAGCTGCAGGGTGGCGGGCAGCCGGTCCCCGATCACCTCGGCGACCGGCTGCCCACTGGTCATCGACGTCCCGAAGTCGCCGGTGAACAGTCCACCGAAGTAGTGGACGTACTGCAGCCACAGCGGATCGTCGAGGCCGAGGGCCGCCCGGCGCGCGTTCACCAGTTCGACCGGCGCGGTCAGGCCGAGTGCCGCCCGGACCGGGTCCCCGGGGATCAGCTGGATCATCAGGAACGCCGTGGTGACCAAGACCCACAGCGAGACCGCGAATCGGCCGAGCCGGCGCCCGGCGAACGAAAGCCACGGGCTGCCGCGCAGCCCGGCGGGGGCGATCGCGACCGCCATCAGCTGTACATCCGGATGGACGACGGCTCGATCGTGCCGAAATTGATCTTGAACCGCGCGTTGCTCCCGAAGGTCGGGATGACCGAGTTGACGTACGGCACCACGTCCAGCCGCTCGATGAGCGCCGACTCGGCGGCGAGCCAGGTCGCGCAGCCGGTATCGCCCGCCATCCGTGCCGCCTGGGCGGCCTGCGCCGTGTAGCGCTCGTTCTCGATATGCGCGAAGTTCGTGCCGGCGGGCGGTTTCGGCCCGGAGACGAACGTGACGGCCTGGCTCGGCAGCAGCAGCGTGACGGGGGCAAGCGAGATGTCCCAGTCCCCGGTGCCGAAGAGCGCCTGGCTGGTGCCGGGACTGTCGAGGCCCTTGAGCGTGATCTCCGCGCCGATCGCCTTCCAGGACTGCTGCATCAGTTCGGCGGAAGGTGCCATCGTCGGACCCACCTGGGTGCCGTAGATGGTGGTGAGCGCGAGCCGCTTGCCGTCCTTGACCCGCACGCCGTCCGCGCCCGGCGTCCAGCCCGCCTTGTCGAGGGCGGCCTTGGCGGCGGCGACGTCGAACGACGGCAGCTTGCCTGCCACCGAATCACCGGCGCACGCCCTGGGTTCGGTGGTGACCATTCCCTGGCTGGGTGCCCCGGAGCCGCTGGTGAGCACCTTGCCGATCTGGGCGAGGTCGAGGGCCTGGACCAAAGCGCGGCGGACGGCCTGATCGGCACCCGCCCGGCCCGGCGCCTGGTTGAAGAAGATCTCGCCCATCGGCACGACCTGGTCGGAGTGGAACAGCTTCTGGGCACGCAGCCGCTGCTGGTCCTGGCCGGTGATCCGGGAGGCGTTGAGTTCGCCGGACAGCAACAGGTTCGCCGCGGTCGTGGTGTTCGGGATGACCCGGTAGACCACCTTCTCCGGCAGGCCCGGCTGCTCGCGCTGCCACTCGCCCGGTCCCCACGCGTAGTCCTTGCGCCGGGTGAGGGTGTAGTGGTCGTTCGGCACGGCCTCGGTCATCGTGAACATGCCGGTGCCGTAGCGCCCCTTGGCCAGCGCCGCCCGGTCGGTCACGCCCTTGCCGCACACGATCGGCAGACCGCCGATGTTGCGGAGCAGGAACGCGTCCGGTGCCCCGCTCGTGAGCGTGATCGTCCGCGCCGCGTCGTCCGCGGTCGCCTTGGTCCCCGGCGCGACGGCCAGCCCGGACATCGGGGACTTGTTGGCGGGGTCGCCGACGAAGTTGATGTTCGCGGCGACGTCGCTCGCGGTCAGCGGGGCGCCGTCGTCACAGGTGATGCCGTTCCGCAGGGTGAAGGAGGCCGTGGTCGTGGTGGCCTCCCACTTCTGGGCGAGACCCGCGATCGGCTTGCCCTTCTCGTCGAGATTGATCAGGCTGTCGTAAAGGAAACGGCCCATTTCGAGGGCGACCGCGAGCACCGTCATCGCCGGGTCCAGCGCTCCGGGGTCGGTGCCGATCGCCATCGTGAAGGTCTTGCCTTCGACCGGTTTCTGATTCGCGGTCCGGTCCTCACCGGATTGCGACGTCCCCCCGCACGCGCTCACGGTCAAGGCCACCACGCTCGCGATCGCGGCGGTGAGCCGGGCTTTCTTCATGGGGTTCTCCTACGGGGTCAAGGTCTGCGCGCGAAGGTGTTCGACGGCGAGGCGGGCGGCCTCGCCGATGGCGGAATCGACCGCGGGCAGGCGGTCGGCGAGGGATTCGGCGCGGGTGAACACCGCGACGGCGTAGCGGCGACCGTCCACATGGGTCACCACCCCCGCTTCGTTACGGACCGAGGGCAGCGTGCCGGTCTTCGCCGCGATCGCCACTTCCGCGGGGAAGCCGGACGAGATCCGATGCGGCCAGATCTGCTGGGCCATGATCGTCCGCACCCGTTCGCAGGCGGCCGGGTCGCCCGCTCGGTCGGTCCAGATGGCGTCGAGCAGCGTGGTGATCTCGCGCGGGGTCGACGAGGTCGTGCGTTCCGGGTCGACCACCGAGAGCTTCCGCAGCTGTTCCTCGGTGGCGGCGGCGAAGACGGCCTCCAGATCGTCGTCCGGTTTCGCACCGAGGTCGGCGATCACCGAGGCGAACAGGTCCTCACAGCAGCCGATCAGCCGCGTCCGCTCCAGCCCGAGATCGGTGAGGACCCTGTCGACCGCATCCTGTCCGACCCGGTGGTAGATCACGTCGGTCGCCGCGTTGTCGCTCATCGTGAGCATGAAGTGCGCCAGGTCGCGCCAGCTCATCTCGACGTCGTCGGCGCAGCCCGCGGTGCCGATCCCGCCGATCCGGTACCGCGCGGTGACGCGGACCCGCTCGGTGTCATCGAGCCTGCCCGCGGCCGCCTCCCTGGCGAAGGCGACCGCGACCGGGATCTTGAACACCGACGCGAGCACGACCGGGTCGTCCGCGCCGACGCCGACCTCGGGACCGCCGGGGACACCGATCTCCTTGGCGTGCACGAAACCGCGGGCTCCCGCGTTCGCGAAGACGGCCTCGATCGCGGCGGCGGCTCCGGTCACCTGCTCACCCGCCGGTCCGCGCGTCCCGTGTGGACGAACAGCGCCCGGCCGTTGCCGTCGTCACCGACGAAGGCGTGCGGCATGTGCAGGCCCAGCTGTCCGCTTTCGGCGACGAGGGTGTCGCCCTGGTATCCCAGTAGCCTGTTCTTCTCCGGCTTACCGAGATCGGCGAAGGCCCCCTTCGGCGTGCGCTCCAGCCACAGGCCACCGTCCTCGTCCTGGCTGACCACGATCTCCGCGACCTGCGAGGAGTACTCGCCCACGTACCGGGAAGGGTCGGCGGGCGCCTCGGCGGCGTTGGGTTCGGGCAGCGGCGGGACCTCGACCCCGGCCAGGTCGCCGAGGACCTTCCGGAAGATGTCGAGGTAGAGGTGCAGCGGCTTGCCGCCGTTGGTCAGCAGCGCGACCGCGACATTGCTGCCCGGCACCACGCGGAGGAACGCCGACTGGCCGATGGTGCCGCCGTCGTGGCCGATCACCGGGCCGCCGTCCCAGTCGAAGATCATCCAGCCGAGGCCCCACGCCCCGCCCATCAGGCCGAGGTAGGGCAGTTCGACCTGCCGCTCCCACATGGCGCGGGCGGTTTCGGGCTTGAGCACCTGGGTCCCGTCGTCGGCCCGGCCCTCGTTCAGGTGCATGCGCACGAAGGTGAGCAGGTCACGCGGGCGCATCGCGAGGTGCGAGCCGGCGGGGACGTTCGAGCGGGTCAACGCCCACATGGGCGCGGGGACGGGGTCGGCGTCCGGCGCCGGCTGGACGTGGCCGATCGCGGCGCGGTACCGGATGGCGTCGTAGGGGCCCGTGGCCGCGTGGGTCAGTCCGAGCGGCGCGAACAGGTGGTCGCGCAGGCATTCGTCGTAGGACTTGCCGCGCAGCACCTCGATGATCCGCCCGAGCACGCAGTAGCCGGCGTTGTTGTAGGAGAACATCTCCCCCGGGCCGAACAACTGGGGCACGTCGGACAGCGTCGCCACGAGCTTCGCGACACAGTCGTCGCCCTGCCCGGTGTCGGTGAAGATGTCGCCCTCGAAGCCGGACGTGTGACAGGTCAGCTGCCGCACGGTGATCCGGGAAGCGGCGTCGTCGTCGGCGAGGACGAACTCGGGAAGGTACTCGCGGACCGGCTTGTCGAGCTCCAGCGCGCCTTCGTCGACGAGCTGCATCGCCAGCGTCGTCGTCCACACCTTGGTGATCGAGCCGATCTGGAACACCGAGTCCACTGTGGACTCGACCCCGGTGCCGGTGTTCAGCAGGCCCGCCGCGTGGTCGATCACCTCACCGTTCGCGAACACCGCGACGGCCGCGCCGGGCACCTGGTGCTTCGCCAGGAGGCTTGGAAGATTCTCGGCGAGCCAGGTATCGATTTCGGAAAGTTTCGACATGCGCACCTCTTGTCCGTGGAAAGGGTGGGGTCCGGCGGTTCCCGGAATGCTAGGACGGTGACGGGCGTCACCGGTTCGTGCGGAACGACGAGAGCGGCGGGAAAATTCATCCGGGCGGACGAATCATTCGACGGCCGCCTCGGGAAGCCTGAGCCATTCCACCGCCCGCGCGGCGGCGAAGCCGATGAACGCGTCCCGTTCCGGCACCCTCGACCGCCCGTCGACGGCGTCGGTGAAAATCCCTACCGCGTAACGGCCCCCATCCGGGTACTCGACGACACCGACCTCGTTGCGCACCGTCGGGAGGGTCCCGGTCTTGCCGCCGACGCGGATCCCGTCGTCCGGGAACCCCGACCGCAGCCGGTGCGGCCACACCTGGAGTTCCAGCCAGCGCCGGACGTCCGCGCACGCCGTGGGCGACGCCGCCTCGTCACGCCAGATCAGGCCGAGCAGCCGGGTGATCTCCTCGGCCGTCGTGGCGCAGGTTCGCTCCGGTCGCAGCGCGCGCAACGCGGTGAGCTTCTCCAGCGGAAGCTCCGTCAGCAGCCTTTCGTCGTCTTCGTAGGAAATTCCGAGGTCCTCACCGATACTTCTGAGGGTTTCACCGCAGTCCTGCGACACGGTGGTGTGCTCGAAACCGAGTCGCCGCAAGTTTTCTCCGGTCGCCGCTTTCCCGACGCGGTCGAGAATCAGGTCCGTGGCGACGTTGTCGCTGATCCCGATCATCAGGATCGCGAGGTCGTACCACGACATCGTCACCTCGTGCCGGAAGGTCGCCAGGCCGTACGGGCTCGGCGTGGGATGTCCCGGCGGGACCGTGACCGGCTCGCCGAGATCGAGCACCCCTTCGGCGGCCTGCTTCGCCAGCTCCAGCGCGACGGGCACCTTGAACACCGACGCCGTGACGACCGGCGTGTGCTCGTCGATGCCGATCCGTCGCGTGCCGTCGATTTCGGCCGCGTGCAACCGGACCCGGACACCGACCTCCTTCGCGCGGGCGTTGATCGTTTCGATGACTTCGGACGCGGTGGGCATGGCACTCCTGTCTACTGAGCCTCGTGAGTGGTAATGACGGTTGGAACCGCCATTACCACTCACGAGGTTTTCGGGCTCGCCGGGGAAAAGGTGAACTGCGCTGGGGTCTGCGGTACCCAGAACGCCATCACGGCGGTGATCAGCGTGGTGCCGATGAGGAAGCCGAACGCGGCGGTGTAGGAGAAGGTGTCGGCGAGCCAGCCCATGGCCACCGGGGCGACCGCACCCGCCACCTGGCCGCCGAAGTTCATCACGCCCATGCCGATCCCGGTGACCGCGGTCGGGAGGACCCGCAGCGGAAGGCCGAAGACGGCCATCGTCGCCATCCCGAAGACAGCGAGGGCGAGCGTCTCGTAGAGGGTGAATTCCGCCGTGCTGTCCGCGTTCACCATCAACGTCAGCAGCACCACGGTCACCAGCGCGATCGAGCCGAGGTACCAGCGGCCGTGGTCGTGGAAGTAACGGTCGAACAGCCAGCCGCCGAGGATGGTCGTGCCGATGCTGACCAGCATCGGGATCGCGGCCAGCACGCCGGTCTGGCCGAGCGTCAGGCCCCGCGACTCCAGCAGGTAGCTGGGCACCCAGGTGATCATCCCGTAATTGAGCATGTTGGTGACGCAGAACAGCAGGGTGAACTTCCAGATCACCGGGGACTTCAGCACCTGCTTGCGGGACACCTCGGGGGTTTTCGCGTCGGCACGGGGAAGGCTGCTGAGCGACTCCGGAAGTGCCTTCGGCAGGATCGCCCAGACGACGACGCCGATGATCGCGCCGATCCCCGCCATCCAGAAGAACGTGTGGCGCCAGCCGAGGGCCATCAGCAACGGCCCGACGATCAGCGGCGCGAGTCCCGCGCCGATCCCGCCCGCGGACAGCATCACGCCGGTGACCGTCGCCCGGTTGCCCGGAGTCGTCCGCTCCGCGATGGCCTTGAACGACGCGGCCGGGAAAAGTCCTTGGCATACACCGAAAAGCCCGCGGACGACGAGCAGCATCCCGAAGGTGCCCGCCATCCCGGTCATCGCGGTGAACGCCGACCAGAGCAGCAGGGTCGCCAGCATCGGACCGCGCGAGCCGTACCGGTCTGCGAGGAAGCCCGCCGGGATCTGGCAGACCATGTAGACCAGGGCGAACACGGTCACGAGCCAGCCCTGCTGGGTTTTGCTGAGCTCGAACTCGGCGCCGATCATCGGCAGCGCCATCCCGATGGAGAACCGGTCGATGTAGTCGACCGACCAGGCGAACACCATCACCACCATGGTGATGACCGCCGTCCGGTTGATCCGCCGCGCGGTCCAGGTGTCCTCTTTGACCACTGCCACCATGACGCCTCCGCCGAAAACGTTGGGAGAGAAGAAGAACGGCGCGGCCGTGGCGCCGATCACTCATTTTGAACAGCGGGTGCCGGGCAGAGTTCGTGCGTTCACACGAACATCCGGCGGTCTTTCCGGCCGGGATGACCAACCCGGCCGGCGGTCAGGACTCCTCGGCGGCGGGCGGCCCGGTCCGCGCGTCGCGGGGCAGCAGCCGTAGTTGCAGCATGGCGGCGAACCGCTCCCCCGAATCGTCGAGGTCGATCTCGCCGACTTCCGCGAGCCGTCGCAGCCGGTAACGGAAGGTGTTCGGGTGGACGTAGGCCGCGGCGGACGCGGCACCGATGTCCCCGAAGGCGTCCAGCCAGCAGCGCAGGGTGTGCACCAGCTGGGACTGATGCTGGGCGTCGTAGGCGAGCAACCGCGCGACGGGTCCCGTCGCGACGTCTCCCCTGGCCGCGGCGAGATCGGCCAGTTCCAGCATGAGCGCGTCGACGTGGACGTCCTCCGCGGTCGCGACCCGTTTCGGCCCGCCGTTGGTGAGCAGCACGCGCAACGCCCGGTCGGCGCCGTCGCGTGAGGAACGCAGGCCCGAGCCGTCGAGCGCGAGCGGGCCGATGCCGATCGCGGCCGCCGCCCGGCGGCCGGTGCGTTCCAGGAAGGTCGAGGCGACCCGCAGCGAGCGCTCCTGCCAGTCGGCGTGACCACCTGGCATCGGGACGATGCCGTAGGCGACGTCGCCGACGAGGGCGACGGCCGACCGCGGCTGGACGGCGCTGAGGTGCATGGCCAGCGCGTCGGCGACCCGCTGGCGGTCCGCGACCAGGCGGAGATCGTCGCCGGGGTCGGGCGCGCCGAGCAGGCCCATGGCGAGCACGATCGACGGCTGGCCCAGCAGCCCGAGCCGGGCGATGGCCTCCGGGGCGCCCGCGCCCCCTTCGAGCGCCGTGCTCACCAGATCCGCGCGCAGCCGTCGCTCGACGTCGGCACCGGCACGCAGCCGGAGCATGTGCAGCGCGACCAGTTTGGCGGCGTCGATCAGCGCCTGGGTCCGTTCCTCGCTGAGTGGCTTCCGGACCGCCGCCCAGATCGACCCGAGGACCTCGTCGCCGGCGCGGACCGCGAGCGCCACGCGGGGGATCACGATCTCGTGAGCGTCGTAGCGCTGCGGATCGACGTACACCGGCGTGTGGTCGCGGTACAACTTCTCGAAGATGCCGTCCCGTTCCAGGTTGCGGGTGAACCGCTCCGGCACCTGGCGGCCGAGGATCGTCTCGACCCGGGACGGGTCCGCCTCGTCCTGACGCCCGGAGAACGCGAGGACCCGGGAGTTGCGGTCCTCGATGGTCACCGGCGCGTCGAGCAGCGCGGCGATCGCGTTGGCCAGCGCGAACAGATCACCCGACGGCATTCCGCCGAGCGTCTGCGGCGACACGTCACCGACGTCCCCTTCGGCGAGCAACGTCCTGAGCATCGCGGCGAGCTGGGCCCACGAAGCGCCGCTCGCCAGGCCGAGGAGGGCGACCCCGGACGAATCCGCGGCGCGCCGGAGTTCCGGCGTCGGGGTGACGGGAGACCGGACGACGAGTGCCGCCGCGCCTCTCGCACCCACGTCGTGCAGGAGGCGGACGACCTCGTCGTGCTCCCGCACCCCGACGCCGAGCACGACGGCGGAGGCGGGAAATTCCGACTCGTCGTGCGGATCGTGGATGACCACCCCGCCGAGCTGCTTGCGGGTGGTCCGGCCGAGGACGACCGGCTCCAGGAGCACGTCCCCGAGGTCTTCGAGGACGCGCCCCAAACTCGTGTGCGGCTTACTGGGCACCGGTGTCAGCACCCCCCGAAGTTAAACCCGGCCGGACCGAACCGAGTGGTTCGATCCGACCAAATCTAACCCCGGAATTCGTGGTTGGCTACGAACCGATCCACGCTTTCGCCTTCGTGACCTCGTCCAGCAGGCCGGGAATCGGAGTCACGCCGAGGCCGGGACCGGTCGGCACCGGCAGATGCCCGGACTGGAGCACGAACGGTTCGGTGATGTCCGTGCGGTAGAACCGGCCGGACGCCGAGGTGTCGCCGGGCAGGGTGAAGCCCGGCAGCGAGGCGAGCGCGACGTTGGCCGCCCGGCCCAGTCCGGTCTCGATCATCCCGCCGCACCACACCGCGACCCCGTGCGCCGCGCAGACGTCGTGCACCCGGCGGGCTTCGAGGTAGCCGCCGACGCGGCCCGGTTTGATGTTGACGATCTGGCAGGCCCCGAGCTTGATCGCGTCGGCGGCCGCCCTGGCGGACACGATCGACTCGTCGAGGCAGATCGGTGTCCGGATCCGCCGCGCCAGCTCGGCGTGCCCGAGGACGTCCTCCTCTTCGAGCGGCTGCTCGATCAGCAGGAGGTCGAACGGGTCCAGCCTGGCCAGCAGCGGTGCGTCGCCGAGGGTGTACGCGGTGTTCGCGTCGACCTGGAGCAGCACGTCGTCGCCGAAGCGCTCCCGCACCCGCCGGACCGGCTCGACGTCCCAGCCGGGCTCGATCTTCAGCTTGATCCGGACGTACCCCTCGTCGAGGTACCCGCCGACGACGTCGAGCAGCTGCGGGATCGAGTCCATGATGCCGACCGAGACCCCGCAGGCCACGAAGTCGCGAGTGGACCCGAGCTCGGCGGCGAAGGACCGGTCGTGCGCCCGGAGTTCGGCGTCGAGGACGGCCATCTCCAGCGCGGCCTTCGCCATCCGGTGTCCCTTGTACTTCGCCAGCAACGGCGTCACCTTGTGCGCGGTGAGGTCACCGGCCCGCAGCAGCTCCGGGATCAGGTGGTTCCGGAGCACGTGCTCGGCGGCGTCGTTGTACTCCGACGAGTAGAGCGGCGCCTCCATCGCGACGCATTCGCCCCAGCCCTCGCCCGACGGCGTCACCGCCCGGACGAGCAGGAGTTCCCGTTCTGCCTGCGTCCCGAACGACGTCCGGAACGGGGCCACGAGCGGCATCCGGACCCGGCGCAGTTCCACACCGCTGAGTTTCACGACTGCTCCTTCGAGATCACGTACCAGCCGGCACGATCGAAACCGGTGACGTGGGCGTTGTCCGCCATCAGTCCACCGAGGACTTCACGCAGGGCGACCCGCCACGCGTTGCCGCGGCCGGGATCGGTGCGGCGTAACCGTTCGACGTCGGAGGGGACGCCGACGAGCACGGTCGGGGTGTCGGCGCGGCCGATGAGCGGGCCACCGTCGGCGTCGACCGAAAGCGCCTTCGCCGCGTCCAGCGCTCCCGCGTCGATCAGGACAGGTTCACCGAAAGCGGCGGCCCGGACCGCGGGGCTGGTCAGATCCCAGCCGACCATCAACCGGTCGGTGTCACCCGAGCCGTTGATGCTGTCCTCCATCGGACCGTAGAAGTCGGGCAGGTACCCGATCGGATGCGCGCCGAGCTTCCCCAGGTTGAAATAGGCGTTGCGGCGCACCAGCGGGTCGAAGGTCCAGGTGATCATGGAGACCTCCTGGTGCAGCGCCCAGCCGCGTTGATGCAGTTTCAGCGCGTGACCGATCCCCCGGCCCGCGCCGGCGTGGGCGACGCCGGCGATATGGCTGTGCAGGCTCGCCTTCCCCGGGTTCCCGAAGAAACCGAAACAGGCCCCCAGCAGTTCGCCGTTCTCGAACGCGCCCGCGACGTAGTTCCCGGCCGTGGACATCGCCCGGAGCAGTTCCGTGCTCACCGGCCGCGCGCCGGGCGCGGACTTCCAGATCGACTCGAACAGGTCGACCACCGCGGCCAGTTCGGCGATTTCGGTGAGTTCGCGGATTTCGACGCCCGAAGCCACGGCCGCCGCCCGCGCGGCGGCGACGGCCTCGTCGCGCACCTCCGCGGAGGCCGGGCTTTCCGTATTCGTCGCAAGATTCGTCACGGGACAATCCTTTCCCGGCGCGATGGCCGAGTCACCGTCGTGCCGTACCAGATTCGCCAGCGGGATTCGTCGCACCGGACGGAGCCCGCTTCGCGAGGACGTTTTCCACGAGCGCGGCCAGCAGAGCGGTGCGCCGCGGCAGTTCCGCGACGACGACGTGTTCGTGATCCGCGTGCGCCCCGCCCCCCACCGCGCCGAGGCCGTCGAGGGTGGGGACCCCCATCCCGGCGGTGTAGTTGCCGTCCGACGCACCGCCGACCGAAGCGGCGGTCAGCTCACCGAGACCGAGTCCGGCCGCCAGTTCCCTGGCCAGGTCGAACAATCCCGACGACGAGCCCTCCTCCAGCGGCGGCCGGTTGATGCCGCCGGTGACACGGACGGAGGCGTCCTCCAGAATCGGGACGAGGGCCTTCATGGCCCGATCGACACGGAGTTGCTCGGCCTCGTTCCACACGCGGACGTCGACCGCGACACTCGCGGCGGCGGGAACGGTGTTGACCGTCGTTCCCGCCGAGACGACGGTGGGGGTCACGCTCGTGCCCGCCACCGGATCGGCGAGCGCGGCCACCGCGAGGATCTGGTGCGCGATCTCGATCCCCGCGTTGACCCCCTTCTCGGGTTCGAGCCCGGCGTGCGCGGCTCGTCCGGTCACCTCGACCCGGTAGTGGGAAACACCTTTGCGGCGGCATTTCAGCGCGCCGCCGTCGGCCGAGGCCTCCAGGACGAACGCCGCGTCGCAGCCCGCCGCGGTCTCCTCGATCAGCGCGCGGGACGACGGCGAACCGATCTCCTCGTCGCCGGTGACCAGAATGGACAGTCCGTCGCGATCGGGGACGGCCGCGGCGGCGTGCAGCGCCATCACCACCCCGGCCTTCATGTCGAAGCAGCCGGGTCCGCGCAACACGCCGTCCCGCACGGAAAACGGGTGGGTCTCCAGCGATCCGTGCGGCCACACCGTGTCGTGATGCCCGAGGAGCAGCACCCGGGAGGGCCCGTCACCGAAGCGCCAGCGCAGATGGGTGACCCCGTCGACGACGATCCGTTCCGGATCCGTCCACAGCAGTTTCCGGCCGAGTCCCGCCACGACCTCGGCACTGCGGGCCACCGCCTCGTGATCCGACGACGGGGACTCGCAGCGGACGAGCGTCTCGATGTCGTCGAGCAGTTCGCTCATCGCGGTTCACCGCGCAGCGGCTTGCCGGGGAACGCGTCGGTCCGCAGGTTTCCTTCGGTGACAACGGGAACGCCCGAAACGAACAGGTGCCGGACACCGACCGAAGGCCGCGTCGAGTCGAAATAAGTGGCCGTGTCGGTGATGGTGTCCGGGTCGAGGACGACGATGTCGGCATCCGCCCCGACGCCGAGCCTGCCCTTGGTCCGCGCCCCGGGAGCGACCTCGTCCAGGACCCGCGCGGGAAGGTAGGAGCAGCGCCGGAACGCCTCCAGCCAGGTCCAGGACTTGCTCTCGCGCACCATCAGCCGCAGCGTCTTGGCGTACGTCCCGGCCGTGCGCGGATGGGTCGCGCCACCGGGCGGCAGTGGCCATTCGGTGCTCTCGCTGGTGCCGTCGTTCCAGTACACGGGCAGGGCGTCGCTGGCGACGATGGCGTCGGGGAACGCGAGCGCCTGGCGCAGCAGCGCGAGGTCACGCGGGTTGCCCTCGTCGAGGAACTCCAGGATGCACGGCGCGCCCGGCTCCTCGGCGCGCACCTGGAGCAGGCGGCCCTCGTCGGCGATCCGCTCACCGGTCTCCAGCATGATCACGCTGGACGGTGAGAGGCCCTTCATCTTCAGCCGTTCCGGCGAAAGGAAGGCCGCGCCGATCCCCGTACTGCCCGCGCCGTACGGATAGGCCTCCACGGTCACCCGCGAACCGGCCGAACGGCTCGCCTCCAGCGCGGCGAGCACGCGGTCGATCTGATGTCCGGAAGTGCTGTTGACGTGGCAGTGGTGCATGGCCGCGCCGGTCTCGGCCGCGACGATCGCGATCTCCTCCGACCCGTCCACCGGAGTCGCCGGATCCACTTCGACCAGTTCCCGCACGTGCGTGTAGGTCGGTGCCCCGGCCTCCTTGGCGAGCCGCGCGAGAGCCACGAACTCGGCGGGGTCCGTCAGGGGCGCGTAACCGAGCAGGACACCGACGCCGAGCGCGCCCGCCGCCAGCTCACCCTCCACAAGGGACAGCCAGGCCGCCAGCTCCTTCGGTGACGAAGACCGTTGCCAGGACAGGTTCCCGAGCACCGCGAGCCCGCTGTCGATGTTGGCGTCGGGTTCGATCCCGGCCAGCACCTGCGCCCTGGCGGAACCCCACGACGCGGAGAAACCGTAGTGCAGCGGACGTCCCGCCGCGGCGGCCTCGGCGTAAGCCCGCTCGATCGGCATCAGCCCGGCTTCGAGGTCGAGCGCGGTCGTGACGCCGTCCATCGCCTGCAGCCGCTGGCCCGCGATGGTGTGCACGTGACTGTGCAGATCGATGAAACCGGGGCCCACGACGAGCCCGGCGACGTCGATCTCCGTGTCTCCCGCTTCCGACGGCAGACCCTCCCCCACGGCGGTGACCACCCCGTCCGTCACCAGCACGTCGGCCGTACCGTCGAAACCCGTCGCCGGGTCGATGACACGACCGCCACGCAAGAGTGTCCGCATGCTTCGCCTCCTAGGATCGCCTCGTTCTTTGGCGACCCTAGGAGGTTTCGCGAACCGGCCGTTCGTAGCGAGCGACGAATCCGGGTCACCGGATCCATCCGCCCGTACGAACGCGTCCGGCTTTCTCTCGTGAGTGGTAATGACGGTTCTAACCGTCATTACCACTCACGAGGACGTTCAGCGGGTCCGGTGTCCGGCGATGATCTCGGCGTAGCGCCGGCCGCTCGCCTTCACCGTGCGGACCTGGGTGTCGTAATCGACCCGGACGAGCCCGAACCGTTTGCTCAGCCCGCTGTCCCATTCGAAGTTGTCGAGCAGCGACCAGGCGAAGTACCCCTTCACCGGCGCGCCCGCTTCGGCCGCCCCGGCCACCGCGCCCAGATGTTCCTCCAGGTAGGCGACGCGGTCGGCGTCGTCGATCGAACCGTCCTCGGCGACCTTGTCGTCGAAGGCGGCCCCGCTTTCGGTGACGTAGATGGCGCGGGCGCCGTACTCGTTCGCGAGGCGGTGGATCAGATCCGCCAGTCCCTGGCCGTGGATCTCCCAGCCCATCGCGGTGGTGGCGGCGCCCTCGACCGGCACCTGCCGGGCGCGGGGCGCTGGACCTTCCGGATCGTTCTCCACGATCTGGCGGAAGTAGTAGTTCAGCCCGTGGTAGCCGACCGGGGCCGAGATCACGTCGAGGTCGTCACCGGCCACGGGCGGCTCGACGCCGTAGACCTCGATCATGTCCGCGGGGTAACCGCGTCCGTTCGACGGATCGAGCCACCAGCGGTTGACGTGCCCGTCCATCCGGGCCGCCGCCGCGACGTCCTCGGCGGAGTCCGACGCGGGCTCGATGCCGCTGAGGTTGAGCACCAGGCCGATGTTGGCGGGCTCGGCGGCGTTCGCGGTGATCGCCTGCACGCCCAGGCCGTGCGCGAGCAGCAGGTGGTGGGAGGCGTGGATCGCCTGCTTCAGATCCTTGACGCCCGGCGCGAACCGGCCTTCGAGATAGCCGAGCCAGGCCGAGCACAGCGGCTCGTTGACCGTGTTCCAGTCCTTGACTCGGTCACCCAGCCTGGCCGCGACGACCGCGGCGTACTCGGCGTAGGCGTAGGCCGTGTCACGCTCGGGCCAGCCGCCCTTCGCCTGCAGCGCCGAGGGCAGATCCCAGTGGAACAACGTGACGAACGGCCTGATCCCCGCTTCGAGCAGCGCGTCGACCAGCCGGTCGTAATGGTCGAGACCGAGCGCGTTGACCTCGCCGCGGCCGGTGGGGATCACCCGCGGCCACGCGATCGAGAAGCGGTAGGCGTCCAGGCCCAGCTGCTTCATGATGCCGAGGTCCTCCGGCCAGCGCCGGTAGTGATCGCAAGCGACGTCACCGGTGTCACCGTTCAGGACGGCACCCGGGACCCGGACGAAGTCGTCCCAGATGGACGGGAGACGGCCGTCGACGTCGACGGCGCCTTCGACCTGGTACGCGGCCGTGGCCGCACCCCACAGGAAATCGGCGGGCAGGTGCAGATTCAAGGCAGACCTCTCTGTACGGGGGACGACGCGTCATTTCACCGCGCCGGCGGTGAGCCCGGCGACGAGATAACGCTGGAGCAGAAGGAATCCGGCGACGACCGGGACGGAGACGATGAGTGAGGCGGCCATGACCTGGTTCCAGTAGACCTGGACCTGGGTGGAGTACTCCTGCAGCCCGACCGCGAGGGTCCGCGTTCCCGAGTCGGTCATCACCGACGCGAACAGGACCTCGCCCCAGGCCGTCATGAACGAGTAGATCCCCACCGCCACGATGCCCGGCATGGCTGCCGGGACGACCACCCGGATCAGGGCGCCGATCGGCCCGGTCCCGTCGACCATCGCCGCCTCGTCGAGTTCCTTGGGGATCGAATCGATGTACCCGGCGAGCATCCAGATCGCGAACGGCAGCGAGAAGGTCAGATAGGTGATGATCAGCCCGAGCCGCGAGCCGTACAAGACGATACCGGTGGTGTTGCCGATGTTGACGAAGATGAGGAACAGCGGCAGCAGGAAGAGGATGCCGGGGAACATCTGCGTCGACAGCACGGTCATCTTGAAGAAGTCCTTGCCCCGGAACCGGAAACGGCTCAGGGCGTAGGCGGCGAAGATCGCGATGAGGACCGAGAGGATCGCCGCCGAACCGGAGATGACCAGGCTGTTCACGAAGTAGTCCGCGAGCGGGATGGTCTCCCAGATGTCGAAGAACGGCTGGACGGTCAGCGTCGTCGGGATCCATTCCCACTCGCCCTGCACGTCCCCGAGCGGTTTCAGCGACGACGAAACCATCGCGTAGAGCGGTATCAGGGTGAACAGGGCGAGAAAGCCCAGGACGAAGCGGCGGGCCCACGGGACCCAGCGAGGCTCAGACAACCGCGTTCCTCCTTCGCGAAGTCAGTCCCAAATAGACGGTGCTGACCACCAAGAGAAACAGCAGCAACAGCACCGACATCGCCGAGCCGAGGCCGAAGTTCCAGGTGACGAAGGAACTCTGGTAGATGTGGATCGAGATCAGCGACGCCTCCTTCGGCGCGGACGCTCCGAAAAGGACATACGGCGTATTGAAGTCGTTGAAGGTCCAGAGGAACAGCACCAACAGCAGCACCTGGTTGACTGGCCGCAACATCGGCTGGGTGATCGCGTGGAACTGCCGCCACCAGCCCGCGCCGTCGATCGCCGCCGCCTCGTAGAGTTCACCGGGGATGTTCTGCAGCCCCGCCATCACGATCAGGAACGCGAACGGCCAGTTGCGCCAGACCGAAACGACCACCAGCGACCAGAAGCTGTTGTCCCCGATGAGCCAGAAGGAATCGGTGCCCAGCAGGTCGTTCACCAGGCCGGTGTCCTTCTGGAACATGAACGACCAGGTGATCACCGCCGCGTACATCGGCAGCGCGTACGGCACCAGGAACAGGGTCCTCAGCACGCCGCGGCCCCGGAAGTTCTTCTGCATCAGCACGGCGGCCGAAGTCCCGAACAGCCAGCAGAACCCGACAGAGAGGACGGTGTAGACGACGCTGATCCAGAACGAGCCGAGCAGTGCCTTGCCCGCCGCGCCGTCGAAGTCCAGGACGAACTTGTAGTTGTCCCATCCCGCCGCCGGGGCGGTCGAGAAGTCGCGGAGGGAGAACTGCGTCAGCTTGAAGAAGCTCATCACGAGCCCGGCGACCATCGGGATCAGGTGCACGAGCAGTTCGAGCAGGATCGCGGGAAGCAGCAGCAGATACGGCAGCGCGACCCGGCGGGGCCCGCGACGGCGGCGCCGGGGTCCGGCTGCCCCGGCCGCTTTCACGGCCGGGGCATTGTCGAGAGCGGTCGGCATCAACTGCCGGCCGCGATCTGCTGATCCGCCTGGTTCAGCTGGTCTCGGATCTTCGCGTCGTCGACGGGCTTGCCCGCGGCGACGTCGGCGAACATCGCCTTCATCGCGGTGCCGATCAGGGTCTCGAACTGCGATTCCTGCGGTACCTGCGGCATCGGCTCCGCCGAGTTCGCGAGCACGCTCTGGAAGACCTTGACGTCCTCGGTCTGGAACGCCGCGTCGCTGTAGGCGTCCTGGACGGTCGGCAGCGAGCCGTAGGTCTTGTTGAGCAGTGCCTGCTCCGGCGCCGAGACCATGAACTTCACGAAGTCCAGCGCGGCGTCGGGGTTCTTGGTGCCCTTGAACACCGACATGTTGATCCCCGCGACGAAGCTGCTGACCTTCCGGCCGTTCGGCGGTGTGGTGGCGGGCAGCGGGATCGGCGCGACACCGAGGTTGGCCATGTCCATCCCGATGTTCTTGAACGAGCCCGCGGAGGCCTGGTTCATGAACATCGCGGCCTTGCCGTCCGACAGGTCCTTGAGCGACTTGGCGGTGTCGGCGTATTCCGCGTTGGACGGATTGACGATCTTGTCCTTCTGCATCAGGTCGACGAACTGCCGCACGGCCGCGACCGACGGGTCGGACGCCAGCTGCGGCTTTCCCTCGGCGCTGAAGAACCGCGCACCCTGCTGGGCCCCGAGGATCGCCGCGTGGTGGCTGTTCTCGGTGACCTGCCCCGCCTGAAGCGACAGCCCCCATTGACCCTTGTCGGGTTTGGTGAGCTTCTTGCCGTCCTCGACGAGTTCTTCCCAGGTGGCGGGCGGCTTGGCGATGCCGGCCTCGGCGAAGAGCTTCTTGTTGTAGTACAGGCCATACGCCTGGCCGTAGAGCGGAACGCCGACCGGCGGCTGCCCGGCCGCCCCGGTGGCCGCCAGCGACGGGCCGAGGAAGCGCGTCTTGCCGCCGACCTTCTCCAGCGCGGCGTCGTCGAACGGCAGGAACGCCCCGGTCGCCTGGAGCGAGGCAGACCAGGTGTTGCCGATGTTGAGCACGTCCGGGCCCTTGCCGGAGGTGGTCGCCGCGAGGATCCGGTTGAGCAGATCCGTCCACGGGACGACCTCGAGTTTGACCTTGATCCCGGACGCCTTCTCGAACTTGTCGAGTTCCGGCTGCAGGACCGCCTTGTCGTTGTCGAGACTGGTGCCCTGGTTGGACGCCCAGTACACGAGTTCCTTGGGAGCACTGGACGACGTGTCGCCGCCGCACGCCGTGGTGGCGGCGGCCGCCAGCGCCAGCACGAGCGCCGGGGCGATCTTTCCGATTCGCATCGATGGTCCTCGGGGTGAGTGGCCAAGTCGCGTCCGGATGCCTGTGACACGGGACACGTCTTATTTCAGGGCTTGAGTTAAGCCTTGGCCAAGCTTGGCGTCAAGACCCGGGAAGCCGCTTCTCGGTGAGAACCTCGAAAGCCTGGCCGCGATGGGCGGCGAACAGGTCGAGCGCCCGGTCGCCGTCCCGCGCGCGCAGCGCCTCCGCGAGCCGTCGGTGCTCGGCCGGGATGCTCGCGAGGTAGCCCTCGGAGTTCACGCCGATCCGGGTCAGCAGGAACAGGTAGACCTGCGACCGGATGGCCCGCCACGCCTCGATGAGCCGCCGATGCCCCGAAGCCGCGTAGACCGCGTCGTGGAAGTCGATGTCGCAACGCACCATCTCGTGCTCGTCACGGGCACGGACCATCCGCTCGACGACCTCCTCGATGGCGGCGAGGTCCGCGTCCGACGCGGAGGCGACCACGAGCTGGACGGCGAGCTGCTCCAGCGCCGACCGGAGGCTGTCGAGCTCGGCGACGTCCACATCGGACAGTGTCGTGACGAGGGCGCCGCGATGCCATTCGCTGCGGACCAGGCCTTCCCGCTCCAGCTTGAGCAGCGCTTCGCGCACCGGACCGCGGCTGACGCCCAGCGCCTCCGAGAGTTCGACCTCACGCAACTGCGCCCCCGGCGGATAGGTGCCGCCGAAGATGGCGTCCCGCACCCGGTCGGCGACCTCGTCGGCCAGCCCACGACGCCGCGCGGGCAGCACCCGGCCGGGTTCGCTCATCGCTCATCCTCCCTCTGGAACGCCCGATGGTAGCGATGTGATCACCGGGCTCACTTTGTCCTAATGTTAACATTGCGACAAGTGCTCGTCTTCCGGAAGGATTGCCTGGTCATGACCGTCCTCGACTCCCCCATCCCGCGCTTCCACCTCGCCATGCCGGTCGACGATCTGGCCGCCGCGCGCACCTTCTACGGTGACGTCCTCGGTCTCGAGCAGGGCCGGAGTTCCGCCACCTGGATCGACTGGAACCTCCACGGCCACCAGTTCGTCACGCATCTCGCCCCGGAGCGGCCGCAACGGATCCACAACCCCGTCGACGGCCACGACGTGCCCGTCCCCCACTTCGGCCTGATCCTCACCGTGCCGGCGTTCCAGGCACTGGCCGAGCGGCTGCGGGCCGCGAAGACGCAGTTCGTCATCGAGCCCTACGTCCGGTTCGAGGGCCAGACCGGCGAACAGTGGACGATGTTCCTGCTGGACCCGGCGGGCAACGCCCTGGAGTTCAAGGCGTTCGCGGACGACTCCCAGGTCTTCGCCGCCTGACCCCTCGTGAGTGGTAATGACGGTTAGAACCGTCATTACCACTCACGAGGTTATCGATCGATACGGTTTCCCGCGTTGATCAAGGCCCGCCGCCGTCGGAAGCTTGTCCTGTCAGCGAGCCCGCTGCACACGGACAACCAAGGAGATCGCCACCATGTTCGACCCCATCCTCCTCCGGGCCGCCGACGCCGAGATCGTCAGTGACGCGCCGGGCAGCGACATCACGCTGCTGGCCGATTCGGACACCACCGACGGGGGCTTCACCGCGAACCGCGCGACCCTCAAACAAGGCGTCTTCGGTACCCCGGCCCACTTCCACACCCGCGCGACCGAGTTCTTCTTCGTCCTCGAAGGAAAGCTCCAGGTACTCGTCGACGAAACGCTGCACACCCTGGAGAAGGGCGACTTCCTCGCCGTTCCCCCGCGGACGCCGCACGCGTTCGGCCCCGCGGCGGACTCCGACGCCGACGTCCTGGTGACCTTCACGCCGGGCATGGGCCGCTTCGACTACTACCGGCTCCTCGAGCGCGTCGCCCGTGGGGAGGCCGACCCCGCGGAGATCGCCGCCTCCTCGGAGCAGTACGACAACCACTACGTCGACAGCCCGGTCTGGCGCGCCGCCCGCGGCCGGTGAAACGTCAGTCGATGACCGCGGTCGCTTCGACCTCGACCAGGTGCTCCGGCACGTCGAGGGCCGCGACGCCGATCAGCGTGGCGGGCGGGACCGGGACGCCGCCCAGCGCGGTGGCGGCCCGGTCCACGCCTTCGAGGAACAGCGCGAGTTTGTCAGGGGTCCAGCCGACGACGTAGGCGGTCAGTTTCGCGACGTCGTCGAACGTGGCGTCCGCCGCGGCGAGCGCGGTGCCGATGTTCAGGTAGCACCGCTCGACCTGAGCGGCGAGGTCGCCCTCCCCGACGGTGGTGCCGTCGCCGTCCCAGGCGACCTGTCCCGCGACGAAGACCAGCTTCGACCCGGTCGCGATCGAAACCTGCCGGTAGGCGGGGATCTCCGGAAGTCCCGCGGGGTTCACCAGGGTGATGGCCATCCTGTCGTACTCCTTGCCGTAGTCACTTGTGGTTACCCAGGAACTGTAGGAGAGTGTGCGACGGCCTGGAAGAACGCACTTTTTCGTGACTGGGGAACCTGATGGTGACCAAGCAGCTCAGCGGTACGGCGGACGACGCGGATCTGACCAGGGCGGACTCGCTGGCGCGGGAGATCTTCTCCGACGTCGCCAACAAGTGGGCCCTCCTGATCATCGAGATGATCGGCGACCGCACCCGGCGGTTCACCGAATTGCGGAACGACATCGAGGGCATCAGCCACAAGATGCTCACCCAGAACCTGCGCATGCTGGAGCGCAACGGCCTGGTCGAACGGACCGTGCATCCCACCGTGCCGCCACGGGTCGACTACACCCTCACCGAAGCGGGACACGGCCTGCGCGCGACGGTCGACGGCATGTGCGACTGGACCCACCGGTTCCTCGGCCACATCGAAGATTCGCGCCGCCGGTTCGACGCGCCTGTTAACGGTTAACGACCAGGTCGGAGCCCTCGCGCGATGCACTCCCCCGCGTCGCGGATCTATGCTCGTCGGGTGAAACCCGGCCGAGCGGAACCCCGGCCCGAGTTCGAACGGTTGCTGCGCGACGGCCCCTTCGCCGACGCGCTGCGCGAGGCCATCCGGGCGCGCGGCCTCAGTCTGGAACGCCTGCGCGATCATCTGCGCGCCCGCGGTGTCTCGATCACCGCGGCGACCCTCAGCTATTGGCAGTCCGGGCGCAGCCGCCCCGAGCGCCGGGATTCCGTCCTCGCCCTGCGCCATCTGGAGCAGGTGCTGGCGGTCCCGCCCGGCAGCCTGACCGCGTTGCTCGGCCCGCCGCGCGCACGCGGCCGGTGGCCGGCCCGTGCCGACGACCTGCCGGAGATCGGCCGGTTCTGGCCGGACCGGACGCGGATCGACGCGGCCGTCAGCGAAGTCGACACCCGGTGGGACGAAAGGCTGACGAGGATCAGCCAGCACGACGTCGTTTTCGTCGGACCGGAACAGGAAGAACTCGCGTTCCGGTCGCGACAGGTGCTGCGCGCCGAGGCCGACGGCCCGGACCGGTGGGTGATGATCGTCCACATCGACGAGCACGACCGGCCGCTGCCGCGGGTGACCTCACTGCGGGGCTGCCGTCCCGGCCGGAGCGTCCACCGTCCCGAAGACGGCCTTCTCGTGATGGAACTGCTCTTCGAACGACCGCTCGCCAAAGGCGAAACGGTCATCACCGAACACGCACTGGAGAACAGCGCGCCGTTCCCGCACGCGACGAACTACGAACGCAAATTCCGCCTCCCGGCGCGGGAATACGTGCTCGAGGTCCGGTTCTCGCCCGATGTGCTCCCGGCACGTTGCCGCCGCTATTCCGAACAGGACGGACAGCCCGCCGAGTGGACCGAAGTCCTGCCGCGCGCGGATTCCGTGCACGGCGTCGCCCTGAACTTCGGCCCCGGCCGGTTCGGTTTCGAGTGGGACTGGCCCGCTCTTAATTGTTAACGACTCGCGGACCTACAATTCCGCGAGGTCAGCGAATTACCGTCGGCGCACCTGCTTTTCGATTCGAGGAGTGCGCATGCGACGGCACAACGGAGTGCTTTCCTGTTTGAGTATCGTGGCCTTGGCCGCGCTGGGCTTCGGCCCCGTGGCACACGCGGCTTCACCACCGGACCGGGCCCATCCCGACGCCGAGGTGCGCGGCGTGGCCGCCGCGTTCGGCCTGACCGTGTCCGAGGCGAAGTCCCAGCTCGACGACCAGGACGAAGCCCACCGGCTGGCCGCGTCGCTGCCCGCCGGACTGCGCGCCCGCTCGGCCGGGCAGTGGTTCGACGCCGCCACCGGCAAGCTGACCTTGGCCGTCACCAACGCCGACGACGCCGACGCGGCGCGGGCGGCCGGTGCCAAACCGCGGCTCGTGTCCCGAGGGAAGGCCGACCTCGACCGGACTGACGACGCCGTCCGCGCGCTCGTCGGCGGCGGTGTCCCCGGCGTGTTCGGCTGGGGTGTCGACGTCCGGAACAACGAGGTCGGCGTCTCGGTCGATCGCTCACGCAAGACCATCGAGACCGAGCGTTTCCTTGCCAGGGCACGAGATCTCGGCGTGCGGATCACCGAAACCGGGTCGTCGCCCCGGCAGCAGGCGGGCACGATCCACCCCGGCGACCCGTGGTGGCCGGGCAGCGAGTCCAACTGTTCGGTCGGCTTCGGCGCGACGGATTCCGCCGGTGGCAAGCACTTCCTGACCGCCGGGCACTGCACGAACGACCGCGACCAAGCCGCCTATGGCGCGTCCGGCCAGCAGAATCGGATCGGCACCTCGAACGTCGGCGGGACACGCAGCGTCAACGCGCGCGAGGGCGACATGGGCGTGGTCGCGGTGACGCAGTCCGGCTGGGAGCTTTCGGCCGCCGTCAACACCTGGGGTGAACCCGCCGTCACCGTCACCGGTGCGGCGGAGGCGATGGTCGGCGACCGGGTCTGTCACTCCGGGAACACTTCGCACTGGAAGTGCGGCGAAGTGAAGTACACGCACAAGTCCGTCGACTACGGCGGCGGGCTGATCATCGAAGACCTGACCTGGACGACGGCGTGTTCACTCGGCGGCGACTCGGGCGGTGGCTGGCTGCTCGGCACCAAGGCGGTCGGCCTGCACGACGGCGGCCCTTCGAAGTGCGTCGAAAACCCCAGCGACGGAGACATGTCCCTCTTCCAGCCGGTGATCGAGGCGCTGAACAAATGGAACCTCACCCTGGTGACGGGCGAAGGCGGCGGTGACACGACGGCGCCGAGCGCGCCCGGCAACTCGCGCTCCACCGGTACGACGTCGACCAGCGTCTCGCTGGACGCGGCCACGGACAACGTCGGCGTCGCCGGTTACGACGTCTACAACGGCTCGACGCCGGCCACCTCCACGACGGGGACCAGTGCCACCGTGACCGGTCTCAGCCCCGACACCGCCTACAGCTTCACGGTGAAGGCACGCGACGCGGCGGGGAACGTGTCGCCCGCGAGCGGTGCCGTGTCCGTCCGGACACAGCCCGGCGACGGTGGCGGCCGGACACTGAGCAATGGCACCGACTTCGCGATCCGGGACTACCAGCAGGTGTTCAGCCCGGTGACCTCGACGCTCACCGGACAGGCCGCGAGCCCGCTCGCGGTTTCGGTGACGATCCGGCACACCTGCGCCGAGGACCTCGGCGTCTCGCTCGCCGACCCGGCGGGCAGGACCTATCCGCTCAAGTACAGCGGCGGTGCGGCGTGCACGGCCTGGAGCGGCGCGCGGACGTTCTCGGTGCCCGGCGTGTCGTCACCGGCGGGCGGCAAATGGCAACTGCGGGTCACCGACTACGGCCCCGGTGACACGGGAGTGCTCGATACCTGGTCGCTGACGCTCTAAAGCCTCGTGAGTGGTAATGACGGTTAGAACCGTCATTACCACTCACGAGACCCACTCCCCTACGGCAGGCGGACCACGCGCAGGAAGGCGGGCAGCAGCCACGGCCGGGGGCCGCCGATGACGATCTTGCGTGTCAGCGCGGAAC
>NZ_ASJB01000063.1 GCF_000478275.1 Amycolatopsis orientalis DSM 40040 = KCTC 9412 | reverse complement strand
GAGCTGGCTTCCTGAGCGGCTGGTCCTTCGGCGGCGAGGTGCGCCAGGTTCTCCGACAGCGCTTCGCCGCGATGGGCCTTGGTCTGCGCGAACAACCGCCCCGCCCGGTACGACGACCGCACCAGCGGCCCCGCCATCACACCCGCGAAACCCATCGCCTCGGCCGCGTTGGAGTGCTCGACGAACTCCTCCGGCTTCACCCACCGATCCACCGGATGATGCCGCGGCGACGGACGCAAATACTGGGTGATCGTCAAGATCTCGCAGCCCGCGTCGACCAGATCCTTCATCGCCGGACCGACCTCGTCGGGAGTCTCACCCATGCCGAGGATCAGGTTCGACTTCGTCACCAGACCAGCCTCACGAGCCTTCGTGATGACCTCCAGCGACCGCGCGTACCGGAAACCCGGCCGGATCCGCTTGAAGATCCGCGGCACCGTCTCCACGTTGTGCGCCAGCACCTCCGGCCGCGACCCGAACACCTCGGCCAGCTGGTCGGGATCGGCGTTGAAGTCCGGGATCAACAACTCCACACCCGTACCGGGGTTCAACGCGTGAATCTGACGCACGGTCTCCGCATACAGCCACGCACCGCCATCTTCGAGATCATCACGGGCGACACCGGTCACCGTCGAGTACCGCANNGCGGGCTTGCCCGTGTCGATCTGACAGAAGTCACACCGCCGCGTGCACTGATCCCCACCGATCAGGAACGTCGCCTCACGGTCCTCCCAGCACTCGTAGATATTGGGACAGCCCGCTTCCTCGCAGACGGTGTGGAGGCCTTCACGCTTGACCAGGCCCTTGAGTTCGGTGAACTCCGGGCCCATCCGCGCCCGGGTCTTGATCCACGACGGCTTCTTCTCGATCGGGGTCTGCGCGTTGCGGACTTCGAGCCGGAGAAGTTTGCGCCCCTCGGGGACCGCGCTCATCGGTTGAGGTCCGCGTACAGCGGGTGCTTCTTGGCCAGGAGTTCGACACGGGCGGAGAGCGACTGGCGCAGATCCTCGTCGAAGTCGGGACGCAGCGCCTCGGCGATGATGTCGCCGACCTCGGCGAAGTCCTCGGCACCGAAGCCGCGGGTCGCGAGCGCCGGGGTGCCGATCCGCAGGCCCGAGGTGACCATCGGCGGGCGCGGGTCGAACGGGACGGCGTTGCGGTTGACCGTGATGCCGACCGAATGCAGCCGGTCCTCGGCCTGCTGACCGTCCAAAGTGGAGTTGACCAGGTCGACGAGCACCAGGTGCACGTCGGTGCCGCCGGTCAGCACGCGGACACCGGCCTCGGCGCAGTCCGTGCGCGAAAGGCGGTCGGCCAGGATCTTCGCGCCTTCGAGGACGCGCTGCTGACGCTCGCGGAACTCCTCGCTCGCGGCGACCTTCAACGCGACGGCCTTGGCGGCGATGACGTGCTCCAGCGGGCCACCCTGCTGACCGGGGAACACCGCCGAGTTGATCTTCTTGGCGAGTTCCTGACGGCACAGGATGATGCCGCCGCGCGGGCCGCCGAGGGTCTTGTGCGTGGTCGTGGTGACGATGTCCGCGTACGGCACCGGGCTCGGGTGCAGCCCGGCCGCGACGAGACCGGCGAAGTGCGCCATGTCGACCATGACCTTCGCGCCGACCTCGTCGGCGATGCGGCGGAACTCGGCGAAGTCGAGCTGACGCGGGTACGCCGACCAGCCGGCGATGATCAGCTTCGGCTTGTGCTCCTTGGCGAGGCGCTCGATCTCCTCGACGTCGACGATCCCCGTCTCCTTGTCGACGTGGTAGGCGACGACGTTGTAGAGCTTGCCGGAGAAGTTGATCTTCATCCCGTGGGTCAGGTGACCGCCGTGGGCGAGGTCGAGCCCGAGGATGGTGTCGCCGGGGTTGAGCACCGCGACCATGGCGGCGGCGTTGGCCTGCGCGCCCGAATGCGGCTGGACGTTGGCGTGCTCGGCGCCGAACAGGGCCTTCGCGCGGTCGATCGCCAGCTGCTCGATGACGTCGACGTGCTCGCAACCGCCATAGTAGCGGCGGCCGGGGTAGCCCTCGGCGTACTTGTTGGTCAGCACCGAACCCTGCGCCTCGAGCACGCCCACCGGGGCGAAGTTCTCCGACGCGATCATTTCCAGGGTCGACTGCTGACGGTCGAGTTCGGCGGCGACGGCCGCGGCGACCTCGGGGTCCACTTCGGACAGGCTTGCGTTGAACATCTCAGCTCTCCTGGGTGAGCACGGCGTAGGCCTGGGCGTCGAGCAGTGCGGGCACGTCGCCGGACAGACGCACCTTCAGGAGCCATCCTTCGGCGTACGGGTCCGAGTTGATGACCTCGGGGGTGTCCGTTGTGGCCTCGTTCACCTCGACGACCTCGCCGTCCACGGGTGCGTACAGCTCGCTGACGGATTTGGTCGACTCGACCTCGCCGAACACCTCGCCGCCGGTGACCGTGTCACCGACCGAGGGCAGCTGGACGAACACGATGTCACCGAGCGACTCGGCGGCGAAGGCGGTGATGCCCACGGTGGCGACGCCGTCCTCGACGCGCAGCCACTCGTGTTCCTTCGTGTACTTCAGGTCCTGGGGGATGCTCATGGTGGTTCAAGGGCCTTTCAGGCGCGGGAGTAGAAGGGCAGGGCGACGACCTCGACGGGTTCGATACGACCCCGGATGTCGACGGAGAGCTCGGTGCCGGGTTCGCTGTACTCCCGGTCCACATAGGCCATGGCGATCGGGTAACCCAGGGTCGGCGACAGGGCACCGCTGGTGACCTCGCCGATCTCGGTCTCGCCGGACAGGACCGTGTAGCCGTGACGCGGCGCGCGACGGCCGGCCCCCTTGAGCCCGACGCGCACGCGCGGAACGTCCTTCTTGGACAGTTCCTCGAGGGCCGCCTTACCGACGAAGTCGCCGGGCTTCTCGAACTTGACGACGCGGCCGAGACCGGCCTCGAACGGGCTCAGCTGGAGGCTGAGTTCGTTGCCGTACAACGGCATTCCGGCTTCCAGACGCAGCGTGTCGCGGCAGGCGAGCCCGGCGGGGAGCAGACCGTGCGGCTCACCCGCGTCGGTCAGGATGCGCCAGACGGCGGGGGCCTCACCGGCCGGGACGTACAGCTCGAAGCCGTCCTCGCCGGTGTAGCCGGTGCGGGCGAGCAGGACGTCGTGACCCTTCACGACAGCCGGGACACTCGCGTAGTACTTGAGCGCGCCCAGGTCGGCGTCGGTGACCGCGCCGAGGATCTCGACGGCCTTCGGGCCCTGGACGGCGATCAGCGCGACGTCCTCGGACTTGTTCTCGACGACCGCGTCGAAGCCGGAGACCCGCTCGGCCAGCGCCGCCGCGACCACGTCGGCGTTGCCCGCGTTGGCCACGACCAGGAACTTCTCGTCGGCGAGCCGGTAGACGACCAGGTCGTCCAGCACACCGCCACTGGCGTCGCAGATCATCGTGTAGCGCGCCCGGCCCGGCTTGACGCCGGACAGGTTGCCGACCAGCGCGTAGTCGAGGGTCTCGGCCGCCTGCGGTCCGGTCACCTCGATCTCGGCCATATGGGACAGGTCGAACAGGCCCGCGGCCTCGCGGACCGCCTTGTGCTCCGCCAGTTCGCTGGAATAGCGGATCGGCATCGACCAGCCCGCGAAGTCGGTGAACAGCGCACCCAGTCCTTTGTGGACTCCGTGCAGGGACGTCTCTTTCGACATCAAGTGCCTCAGTTCTCGTAGGCGTTGAGCGGCGGGCAGGAGCAGACGAGGTTACGGTCCCCGCGCGCGCCGTCGATGCGACGCACCGGGGGCCAGTACTTGGCCTTGCGGTTCACCCCGGCGGGGTACACCGCCAGTTCGCGGTCGTAGGGCAGGTCCCAGTCGCCGACCAGGGTCTCCGCGGTGTGCGGGGCGTTGCGCAGCGGGCTGTTGTCCGCGGACCAGCGGCCCTGCGCGACGGCGTCGATCTCCGCGCGGATGGCGATCATCGCGTCGCAGAAGCGGTCGATCTCGCCGAGGTCCTCGGACTCGGTCGGCTCGACCATCAGCGTGCCCGCGACCGGGAACGACATGGTCGGGGCGTGGAAGCCGTAGTCGATCAGGCGCTTCGCGACGTCGTCGACGCTGACGCCGGTCTCCTTGGTGAGCCCGCGCAGGTCGAGGATGCACTCGTGCGCGACCAGGCCGTCCTGGCCGGTGTAGAGCACCGGGTAGTGCTGGTTGAGGCGCTTGGCCACGTAGTTCGCGGCGAGGACCGCGACCTGGGTCGCGGCGGTGAGCCCGCCGGCACCCATCATGCGGACGTACGCCCAGGAGATCGGCAGGATCGACGCCGAGCCGAACGGGGCGGCGCTGATCGGGCCGACCCCGGTCTCCGGACCCGCCTTCTCCAGCAGCGGGTGGTTCGGCAGGTACGGCGCGAGATGCGCGCGCACCGCGACCGGGCCGACACCGGGGCCGCCGCCACCGTGCGGGATGCAGAAGGTCTTGTGCAGGTTCAGATGCGAGACGTCGCCGCCGAACTCACCCGGCTTCGCCAGCCCCAGCAGGGCGTTGAGGTTCGCGCCGTCGACGTAGACCTGGCCGCCCGCGTCGTGGACGATCTTGGCCAGCTCGTCGATGCCGTGCTCGTACACGCCGTGGGTGGACGGGTAGGTGACCATGATCGCGGACAGCGTGTCGCGGTGGGCGTCCACCTTGGCGCGCAGGTCGTCGAGGTCGACGTTGCCCTCGTCGGTGCACTTGACCACGACGACGCGCATTCCGGCCATGACCGCGGAGGCGGCGTTCGTGCCGTGCGCGGACGACGGGATCAGGCAGACCTCACGCTCGGCCTGGCCGTTCGCGTGGTGGTACGCGCGGATCGCGAGCAGACCGGCGAGTTCGCCCTGGCTGCCCGCGTTCGGCTGCAGCGACACCTTGTCGTAGCCGGTGACCTCGGCCAGCCAGCCCGCGAGCTGCTCGATCAGCACGTGGTAGCCCTCGGCCTGGTCCGCGGGCGCGAACGGGTGGATACCCGCGAACTCGCGCCAGCTGATCGGCTCCATCTCGGTGGTGGCGTTGAGCTTCATCGTGCAGGAGCCGAGCGGGATCATGCCGCGGTCGAGCGCGTAGTCGAGGTCGGACAGGCTGCGCAGGTAGCGCAGCATCGCGGTCTCGGAGCGGTGCGAGTGGAACACCTCGTGGGTGAGGTACTCGCTCTCGCGGTCGAGACCGGCGGGCAACGCTCCGGCGGCCGCGGTGCCGGCGGCGTCGATACCGAAGGCGTTGAGCACCTTGGCGATGATCGCGGGCGTGGTGACCTCGTCGACGGCGATGCGCACGTGGTCGGCGTCGACCGGGCCGAGGTTGATCCCGTTCTCACGCGCGACGGCGACGACCGCTTCGGCCTGGCCGGGCATGCGGGCGAGGACCGTGTCGAAGAAGCCCTCGTGGACGACCTCGACACCACCCTCGCGGAGGGCGTCCGCCAGACCGGCGGCGAGTTCGTGGACGCGCGTCGCGATGCGCTTGAGGCCGTCGGGACCGTGGTAGACCGCGTACATCGCGGCGAGCACGGCGGGCAGGACCTGCGCGGTGCAGATGTTCGAGGTCGCCTTCTCGCGGCGGATGTGCTGCTCACGGGTCTGCAGGGCGAGGCGGTACGCGGGGTTGCCGTCGGCGTCGACCGAGACCCCGACGAGACGGCCTGGCAGCGAACGCTCGAGCCCGGCGCGGACGGCCATGTACCCGGCGTGCGGGCCGCCGTAACCGAGCGGGACGCCGAAGCGCTGGGTGGACCCGGCGGCGATGTCGGCGCCGAACTCACCCGGCGCGGTGATCAGCGTGAGGGCGAGCAGGTCGGCGGCGACGGTGTACAGCGCGCCGGCGGCCTTCGCGGTCTCGGAGATGGCGGAGTAGAAGCCCGCGCCACGCAGCACACCGGAGGCACCCGGGTACTGGACGACGACACCGAAGAACTCTTCGGGAAGGCCGGTGAGCAGGTCGCGGACCTCGACCTCGACACCCATCGCCTCGGCGCGGGTGCGGACGACCGCGATGGTCTGCGGCAGGCACTCGGCGTCGAGGACGACCTTGTTCGACTTCGCCTTCGACACGCGGCGCATCAGCATGACGGCCTCGGCGACGGCGGTGGACTCGTCGAGCAGCGAGGCGTTCGCGGTGGCGAGACCGGCCAGCTCGGAGACCATGGTCTGGAAGTTGAGGAGGGCTTCGAGACGGCCCTGCGAGATCTCCGGCTGATACGGCGTGTACGCCGTGTACCAGGCCGGGTTCTCCAGCACGTTGCGGCGGATGACCGCCGGGGTGACCGTGTCGTGGAAGCCGAGGCCGATCATCTGCGTCATCGGCTTGTTGAGCGCGGCGAGCGCGCGGAGTTCGGCGATGGCGTCCTCTTCGGACGCGGCCGGGGGAAGTTCGAGGTCGCGGGTGACCCGGATCGCGGACGGCACGGCGGCCTGCACCAGGGCATCGAGACTGCCGTAGCCGACCTCGGCGAGCATCTTGGCCTGCTCGGACTCCGAGGGGCCGATGTGCCGGTCGTCGAAGGACGTACTGGTCAAGGGAGCTCCTTGGGTCAGGCGCCGGATAGACCGGTGCGCTGGGAACTCCCCCTCTGTCATGGCACCTGAGAGTTTCACCGCACGGTAATGCGGCTTTCACCTTGGGTGAGACGCACTTGCGCGCCTGCTTTCCAGAGTGGCCTCGCGGAAGCGGTAGTGGATACCTGAGAGATTCCGGGGAGTTTGCTCCTTCGGTGCCCCACCACGTTCGTGAGGGCTCTCCCGCTCCAGCTCAACGGCCCTGTCTGTAGTTGTGCGCACACCGTACCTGGCGTGTTCGGCGCACGTCTACTTCAGGCCGGGCACGTCACTTGTGCCGTTCGCCCGGACACCCGCCGTGCCCGGGCGGGTCCCGGCGATCAGGCGTTCTCCATCATCATCTCGGCGGTGATGGTGCCGCACAGCTCGGCGCAGCGCATCATCATGTCGGCGGCGTCGGCGAGTTCGGCGTCGCCGGTCTTGGCGCACTCCTGGGCGCACAGGCGCATCATCTGGGAGGCCAGGCCGCACATCTTCGCGCACATGCGCATCATCTCGAGGTCGGCGACCATGGCCGAACAGCGCATCATCATGTCGGCGCACATCCGGGACATGTCCCCGCAGGTCACCATCATCATCCCGACCTTGGCGCCGCCGACCTCCATGCAGCGCGTCATCGTCTCCTCGCACCTGACGTGACACTCGTTGCACAGGTCGATGCAGTCGCGCATGGCGGTGCTCATCTGCCGGGTCATCCTTGGCCTCCGCTGTTCCAGGGCTCGGGAGCCGGGCGGCTCCGCGATCTCAGACCTACAGCGCAGGTCAGCGGCCCGCCATCCCGGCCACCGGGACGAGTGACGCATGGACGCGGGGTTCGCGCCCGGTCGCATAGCTTGATCAACACGGGATCAGGACATGCCCCGGAACCCGGCGCACCCCCGAGTGTGGAGGATTTGGGACATTCACCGTCCCAAATCCTCCACACTCGAACCTCGCAGGCACCAGTGATGGCACATCCGGACCATCAAGAGCAGCGCCGATCAGCAACTCTGCGACTTTGCCGGGACCCTGACCTTGAGAGTAGGGAAGGAGGCCTTCACGGACCGTCGCGGTTCGGGCGGTGACGCATTCAGAGGACTAAACGCGGGATCACAGCGGGGTGACGTAGGCGCCCGAGATGCCGCCGTCCACCAGGAACTGGGACGCCGTGATGAACGAGGCGTCGTCGCTGGCCAGGAACGCGACCGCCGCCGCGATCTCCTCCGGTTCGGCGAACCGCCCGACCGGCACGTGCACCAGCCGTCGCGCGGCCCGCTCGGGGTCCTTCGCGAAGAGCTCCTTCAGCAGCGGCGTGTTCACCGGCCCCGGGCACAGCGCGTTGACCCGGATGTTCTCCCGCGCGAACTGCACGCCCAGCTCACGGCTCATCGCCAGCACCCCGCCCTTGGACGCGGTGTAGGAGATCTGCGACGTCGCCGCGCCCATCACCGCGACAAACGACGCCGTGTTGATGATCGACCCCTTGCCCTGCCGTTGCATATGCGGCAGCACGGCCTTGCAGCACAGGTACACCGAAGTCAGGTTGACCTTCTGCACCTTCTCCCACGCGTCGATGCCGGTGGTCAGGATCGAGTCGTCCTCGGGCGGGGAGATGCCGGCGTTGTTGAACGCCACGTCGACCGAACCGAAGGTGTCCACAGTGGTCTGGAACAGGGCCTCGACCTGGTCTGCGTCGGTGACGTCGGCCTGCACGAACAGGCCGCCGACCTCGTCGGCCGCCGCCTTGCCCTGCTCCGCCGAGATGTCGCCGATGACGACCTTCGCTCCCTCGCTCGCCAGCCTGCGGGCGGTGGCGAGACCGATGCCGCTGCTACCACCGGTGATGACCGCGACGCGGCCCTCGAAACGCTGAACCATCATTCCTCCGTGCTGATGAAAACATTCTTGGTCTCGGTGAAGGCGTCGAGCGCGTCCGGGCCGAGTTCCCGGCCGAGCCCGGACTGCTTGAAGCCGCCGAACGGTGTCCAGTACCGGACGGACGAATGCGAGTTGACCGAAAGGTTTCCGGCCTCGACGCCGCGCGCGACGCGGAAAGCCCGGCCGACGTCGCGGGTCCAGATCGAGCCGGACAGGCCGTACTCGGTGTGGTTGGCCATGGTGACCGCGTCCGCCTCCTCCTCGAACGGGACGACCGCCACGACGGGCCCGAAGATCTCGTCCGAGGCCAGCGGATGCCGCAGGTCCGGCGGGGTGACGACGGTCGGCGGGAACCAGTAGCCCGGCCCCAGCGGAGCGCTTCCCCGGAAGGCCACCGGTGCGGAATCGTCCACATAGGACGACACCTTCGCGTGGTGCCCGGCCGAGATCAGCGGCCCCATCTCGGTCATCTCCAGCCGCGGATCCCCGACGACCACGCCGTTCACGGCGGGCTCCAGCAGCTCCATGAACTTCTCGTACACACTGGCCTGCACGAGGATCAGCGACCGCGCGCAGCAGTCCTGCCCGGCGTTGTCGAACACCCCGTACGGCGCCGTGGCCGCGGCCTTCTCCAGGTCGGCGTCGGCGAACACGATGTTCGCGTTCTTGCCGCCCAGCTCCAGCGTCACCCGCTTCACCTGGGCGGCGCAGCCCGCCATGATCTGCTTGCCGACCTCGGTGGAGCCGGTGAAGACGACCTTGCGTACCGCGGGATGGTCCACGAAACGCTGTCCCACCACCGATCCCTTGCCGGGGAGCACCTGGAAGACGTCCTCGGGGATCCCCGCCTCGCGGGCGAGTTCACCGAGCCGGATCGCGGTCAGCGGGGTGAGCTCCGCCGGTTTGAGCACGACGGTGTTCCCGGCGGCGAGGGCCGGCGCGAAACCCCAGCCCGCGATGGGCATCGGGAAGTTCCACGGCACGATCACGCCGACCACGCCGAGCGGCTCGTGGAACGTCATGTTCACGCCACCGGGAACCGGGATCTGCTTGCCGCTCAACCGTTCCGGCGACGCCGAGTAGTAGGTCAGCACGTCGCGGACGTTCCCCGCCTCCCAGCGGGCGTTGCCGATCGTGTGACCCGCGTTGGCGACTTCCAACTTGGCGAGGTTCTCGATGTCGGCGTCGACGGCGTCGGCGAACCGGCGCAGCAGCCGTGCCCGGTCGCCGGGGGCCACCGCACGCCAGGCGGGGTACGCCGCGTGGGCGCGGGCGATCGCCGCGTCGGTCTCCTCGGCCGAGGTCAGCCCGACCGACCTCACCACCTCTTCGGTGGCGGGGTTGATGACCTCGAAGGTGGTCACTTCGTCTCCTTCGCCGCTGCTATGAGGGCCTCGAAAAGCCTGATGTCCCCGGGGTTCTGTTCCGGATGCCACTGGACGCCGAGCACGAATCCGTCGCCGGGCAGTTCCGCCGCCTCGATGGTGCCGTCGGCGGCCCAGCCGACCGGGACCAGCCCGTCGCCGAGCCTGTCGATGGCCTGGTGGTGATAACACGGCACCTTGGTCTCGGCGCCGAGGATCGACGCGGCCCGGCTGCCCTCGGCAAGGGTCACCGTAATGGTGCCGAAGGTCCCCGGCGCGGGCTGGTGATCCTTACTGTCCAAAGTGTCCGGAAGATGCTGGGTGAGCGTCCCGCCCAAGGCGACGCTGAGCACCTGGAGCCCGCGGCAGACGCCGAGCACCGGCTTGCGGGCGGCCAAGGCGGACCGCAGCAGACCGAACTCGAAGGTGTCCCGGTTCGGCCTCGTGTACGTCGTCGCGTGCTGGTCCTGGCCGTAACGCGCCGGATCGACGTCGGCGCCGCCGACCAGCACGAGACCGTCCACAGCGGACACCAGCCGCTCGTGCGCGTCGCTCACCGGCGGCAGCAGGACGGGGATCCCGCCGGCCGCGACGATCCCGTCGACGTAGACGCGGTGCAGCAGCGCGGCCTCGGTCTCCCACACCAGGAACTTCGCGGGTTCCAGATAGGAGGTGAGGCCGATGACGGGCTCAGAGCCGTTCGAAGCCACGGATCCTCTCCCAGTCGGTGACGGCGGCGTCATAGGCGGTGAGTTCGACCTTCGCCGCGTTCAGATAGTGGTCGACGACCTCGTCCCCGAACGCGGTCCTGGCGAGCGTGCTCCGGTCCAGCAGCTCCGCGGCCTCCCGCAGGGTCGTCGGCACGGTCGGCTTGTCGGAACCATAGGCGTTGCCATGGAACTCCGGCTCCAACTCCAGTTCGTTCTCGATACCGTGCAGGCCGGCCGCGATCAGGGCGGCCACCGCGAGGTACGGGTTCACGTCGCCGCCCGGTACCCGGTTCTCGGTCCGCAGCGACTCCCCGTGCCCGACGACGCGGAGCGCGCACGTGCGGTTGTCGGTACCCCAGGCGACGGCCGTCGGCGCGAAACTGCCCGGGACGAAACGCTTGTAGGAGTTGATGTTCGGTGCGAGGAAGTAGGTCAGCTCACGCAGTCCGGCGAGCTGACCGGCGAGGAAGTGCTCCATCAGCGGGGAGAACCCGCCGGGGCCGTCCCCGGCGAGCACGGCCTCGCCCTCGGCCGAGCGCAGACTGATGTGGATATGGCAGGAGTTGCCCTCGCGTTCGTTGTACTTCGCCATGAAGGTGAGGCTCTTGCCCTCCTGCGCGGCGATCTCCTTGGACCCGGTCTTGTAGATGCTGTGGTTGTCGCAGGTGGTCAGCGCGTCGGCGTAGCGGAAGGCGATCTCGTGCTGGCCGGGGTTGCACTCGCCCTTGGCCGACTCGACGTAGAGCCCCGCGCCGCCCATGTCGTTGCGGATCCGGCGCAGCAGCGGCTCGATCCGCGCGGTGCCGAGCATCGAGTAGTCGACGTTGTACTGGTTGGCCGGGCGGAGCCCCTGGTACCGCTTGTCCCACGCCGACTCGAAGGTGTCGTCGAAGACGATGAACTCCAGTTCGGTGCCGACGTAGGCGCCGAGACCGAGCGCGGCCAGCCGGTCGAGTTGGCCGCGCAGGATCTGGCGGGGCGACGGGGCGACCGCGCCACCCTGCACCCGTTCTAGGTCGGCGAGGACGAGCGCGGTGCCCTCCTGCCACGGGAGCAGGCGCAGCGTGTCGAAGTCCGGGCGCATGACGAAGTCGCCGTAACCGGTCTCCCACGACGACATCGCGTAGCCGTCGACGGTGTTCATGTCGACGTCGACCGCGAGGAGGTAATTGCACGCTTCGGTGGCGTGCGCGACGACCTCGTTGAGGAAGTATTCGGCGGCGCAGCGTTTGCCCTGCAGCCTGCCCTGCATGTCGGTGATCGCCACCAGCACCGTGTCGACGGCGCCGTCCTCGACCAGTTCCCGGAGCCGATCCAGCGTGAGCATGCCGCGCCTGTTCGCCATCAGCCTCACCTAAAGGTTCGAAGCGGTACCTTTGCGGCTTCTTCCTACCGGGTCAACCCGGTCAGGTCAACTCGGGCAATGGTCTAGTTGGTTATCCATTGCGGACTGTAGTTGATCCCTGGGCGGATTGTCTGTGATGCCCGGCTGAGAAGATGCTGTGAATCCCGCCGTATCGGGAGGAGATCCGCACATCCGGAACGTTGTACGGATCAAGAGAGGTGAGAAGGAATGACACAGGCATTCACGCAGCAGACCACGTTCACCGAGCCCCAGGGACGGGCTCAGCTCCCGACGCTGCCCAGCGGGTGGCCGATCGGCTCGTACGAGTCGTACTCCGAAGCGCAGCGTGCCGTCGACCACCTCGCGGGAACGGACTTCCCGATCACCGACGTCACCATCGTCGGTGTCGAACCGATTCTGGTCGAGCGGGTCGCCGGGCGGATGAGCTGGAGCAAGATCCTGACCAGCTCGGCGCTGTCGGGCGCGATGTTCGGTATGGTCCTCGGCCTCGTGCTGAGCCTGCTGAACCCGGCCGCCGGACTGGTGCCGATCATCGTCGGCCTGGTCGGCGGTATCGGGTTCAACCTGCTGTTCGGCGCATTGGGGTACGCGTCGTCGAAGAACAAGCGCGGATTCTTCTCGCAGAGCCAGCTGGTCGCCCGGCGCTACGACGTCCTGGCCCAGCCGCGCAACGCCGAGAAGGGCCGCGCCCTGCTGGCCGACCTGGCCGCCAGGAGCGCGTTCACCCACTGACCCTCGCGTTCCACCCCGCCGCGTCCCGAACCACCGCATTCAGTCCTCTGGATGCGGTGGTTCGCTTTCCGCACCACCGAATTTCGTCCTCTGGATGCGGTAGTGCGCGTCACCAACCACCGCATCCAGAGGAAGAAATGCGGGTGGAGGCGCCCCCGACGGTCGCCTCCACCCGGGCCACCTAGCGTGTCGGCTGGGTGGAGTTCGACGGCGCAGCGGGGGAGGACGGCGGCGCAGCCGGGGACGAGGGCGGAGCGGACGAGGGCGGAGCGGGCGGCACCGGCGCACCCTTCGGGATCGCCGCGCTGAACGGGACGTCGGTCCTCTCCTGACAGTAACCGCGGGAACCGTTGTAGCCGTTGAGGTTCCCCTGCTCGTCCTGCACTCCCCGCTCGACCCGCGGACGCGGATAGCGGTTGTCGTCGCCGACCTTCCGCTTCTCCCCCGTGCTCCTCTCGCAGGCGTACCGCGTCGTGCTGAGCGGGCGGCCGTCCTCGTCGTAGAGATAGATCTCGGTCAACGGCTTGCCCTCGCCGTCGAACGCGTAGATGTTCTCCACGTCGTGGCTGCCGTACATCAACTGCGGGTTGCCGTAGCCGTCGTTGTAGTTCGGCGTGTAGCCGCTGTTGTAGGAACCACCGCCGTAGGAGCGTTTCGCGATCAGATCGACCGCCGCGCCCGCCCCGCCGAGCATGCTGCCGATGACGAACGCCGAGACCGGCACGGCCAGCCACAGCAGCCGCCGGTCCCCCTTCACCTTCGGCCCCGCCCACACCACCGCGGCCGCCGCGACGAGCAGCAACGGCAGCAACAGCACCGCCTCGGCGTCGCGCAGCACCAGCAGCAGGCCGAAGACGACCAGCACCGCCGCGCACAGCACCCACCAGGCCGGCTTGAGCGAGCGAAGGAAGGCCAGCCCCTTACCGTCCTTAGTGGACCGGAAAGACGTCCCGATCTCGCGGAGCTTGACGACCTCGGGCAGTTCCGCGACCGGGCCGACCCCCTTCCGGACCACGTAGGCGACGCTGATCGCGAACACGGGCGCCACGAAAAGCAGGCCCAGCAACGGTTCCACCCGCACCCACACCGCGGCCGCGAAGCCGAAGAGCGCGAAACCACCCACCGAGAAGACCAGGCCCCAGAACGCGAAGCGCGCTCCGCCGATCCCGGCTTTCGCCCTCAGCACAGCGGTTTCGCCACCCGCGTCGACCGGACGCGGCGGATAGCCGCCGGACGCCCGCAGTTCGGCGGCGTAGCTCTCGGGGCTGCCGAGTCGCTCGATCAGCGCGTCGACCTTGGCCGACTCCCCCAGTTCCGCCTCCATCTCGGCGAGATGAGGACGGACGTCTTCGAGGATCTCCTCGACTTCGCTCTCGGGCAGGTCGGCGAGCGCGCTCCTGACCCTCGCCAGATACACCCGCACGGCGGTCGGATTCTGCGTGCTCATGCTGCCTCTCCCAACAGGCTGGTCATTGTCGAAGCGAAAGTCCGCCAGGTCTGCGCCGATTCCTCGAGGCGACGGCGACCCGGCTCGTTGAGGCTGTAGTACTTGCGATGCGGGCCTTCTTCACTCGGCACCACGTACGACGTCAGCAGGCCTGCCTTGTACAGCCGCCGAAGCGTCCCGTACACCGAGGCGTCGCCCACTTCCTGCAACCCCGCGACCCGGAGTCTTCGGAGCACGTCGTAGCCGTAGCCGTCCTCTCCGCGAAGCACCGCGAGAACGGCGAGGTCCAGCACGCCTTTAAGTAGCTGACTGATCTCCACAGTCGCGTCCCTCCCAGTCTTACGCAAGAGAAGGTACCACGCATTGCACAGTAGTGCGCACGGCGGAGGCGACTTGCGTCCGACGGGGGGTTCATGGGTTACTTAGTCCAGTAATGAACCATCGCACCTGACGTGGGTGCACGAAGACTGGGGACGGAGGTGTCGTGCTCGACGAAGGAACGCCCCTGTTCGTGCAGATCGCCGAACAGATCGCCGACGACATCGCCGAGGGAAGCCTGGCCGAGGGGGAACGCGTGCCGTCAACCAACGAACTCGCCGCCTTCTACCGGATCAATCCGGCGACGGCGGCCAAGGGAATCAACGTGCTCGCCGACGACGGCCTGCTCGAAAAGCGGCGCGGCATCGGGATGTTCGTCGCCGCCGGAGCGCGGGAGAAGCTGCTCACCGACCGGCGGAAACGGTTCGCCGAGCAGTACCTCGACCCGATGCTCGTCGAAGCGAGGCGCCTCGGCATCGACGACGAAGCCCTGATCTCGCTCATTCGCGGGAACGGACACCAGAACGGAGGACCGGCCGCATGACGCCGACCATTTCGACCACCGGCCTGACCCGGCGCTACGGCGACCACCTCGCGCTCGGCGACGTGACGGTCGACATCGAAGAAGGCAAGATCACCGGCCTGCTGGGCCGCAACGGCGCGGGCAAGAGCACCTTCCTGCGCATCATCACCGCGCAGGAGTTCGCCAGCGCGGGCACCGTCCGCGTGTTCGGGGAAAGCCCGGTGGAGAACGAGCGGGTGCTCCAGCGCCTGGTGCTCGTCCGCGAGGACCAGCAGTTCCCGGACTTCAAGGTGCGCCACGCCCTCGCGGCGGCGTCGTGGTTCTACCCGAACTGGGACGCCGAACTGGCCGACACCCTGCTCCGCGACTTCGACCTGCCGACGAAGCGGCCGATCAAGAAGCTCTCGCGGGGGATGCGCTCGGCGCTGTCGATCACCATCGGGCTGGCGGCACGCGCGGAACTCACGCTGCTCGACGAGCCGTACGCCGGCCTCGACGCCGTCGCGCGGCAGCTGTTCTACGACCGCTTGCTCGACGACTACTCGGCTCATCCGCGCACGGTGCTGCTCTCCACGCACCTGATCGACGAGGTGGCCGATCTGCTGGAGCACGTCGTGATGATCGACAAGGGCCGCGTGGTCCTCGACGCGCCCGCCGACGACCTGCGCGGCGCGGCCGCCACGGTCAGCGGACCGGCCACGGCGGTGGAGACCTTCGTCGCCGGACGGCGGGTACTGCACCGCCGCAAGATCGGTTCGCGGGCTTCGGTCACCATCGCCGACGCGGTCGACGCCGCGGCGAAGGCGCGGGCCCAGGCCCTGCACCTGAAGCTGGAACCGTTGTCCCTGCAGCAATTGATGGTGCACACCTCCAACGGACAGACCGCAGAGGAGGCGTCCGCATGAACACCCTGATCAAGGTCGCGCGTTACCACCTGGTGGACCGGATCCAGTTCGTGGTCCTTCCGATCGGTGTCACGTTCTTCGCGTTCTTCGTCAACCTCGCCATTTTCTCACTGCTGCCCGAAACCCCCGAAGAGAACTACTCGGGTGGCCTGGCGACGATGTACGTGTTCATGCTCGTCTGCGGCGCCTTGAGCATGACGAAATCGCTGCCGTTCGGGCTGGCGCTGGGTGTGTCGAGGCGGTCGTACTACCTGGGCACCGTCCTGCTGATCACCGGGTTGTCCGCGCTGTACTCGGTGGGGATCGCCGTGTTCCAGGCGATCGAGGAGGGCACCGGCGGCTGGGGGCTCGGCCTCCACTACTTCCGGGTCCCCTGGCTGCTCGACGGCTCCTGGTATCTGACGCTGCTCACGTCGTTCGTGTTGCTGGCGCTGATGTTCGTCTACGGCATGTGGTACGGCCTGATCTACCGCCGCGCGGCGGTCGTGGGCGTCGTCCTGTTCTCCGCCGCGCAGGTACTGGTGGCGCTGGGCGGGGTGCTGGTGCTCAGCTGGACCGATTCCTGGTCGAAGCTCGGCGCGTTCTTCAGCACGCTGACCGTGGGCGGGATGACCGGGGTGCTCGCGCTGCTGGTCTGCGTCGCGGGGGCCGGCGGTTTCGCCACCATGCGACGCGTCACCGTCTGACCCGGCCGGAAAACCCTTCCACACCAAGGAGTTCTGCTATGGCCGTGGCTCAGGTGGTGCTGTCGGCGCTGCTCGCCGCGATCTTCGCCGTACTGGGGGTGGCGAAGGTCCTGCGTCAGCCGTCGTTGGTCGCCCGGACCGGGAGACTCGGTTTCGGGGTCCGGGCGGTACAGGGGATCGGCGCGCTGGAGGTCGCCGGGGCGGCCGGACTGGTGGCCGGGCTGTTCTGGCCGCCACTCGGGATCGCCGCGGCGATCGGCCTGGTGGCCTTGCTGATCGGGGCGGCCGTCGCGCATCTACGGGCCGGTGATGGCGGCAAGGACGTCGTCCCGCCGCTCTGGCTCGCGCTGATCGCGGCGGCCACCGCCGTCATCACGATCGTTTCACCTTAAGCGGCAAGGGTTTCGCGTGCTCTGTCCCGGATGCGTCCGACCACGGTCGACCGCCGCCAGGCATGCGTGACTTCCACCAGCCATGCCGCTTCGGTGGCGATGTCGGGCTCGTCGAGGTAGGTCGCCGGAACGTCGTCGGGGGCGAACCGGCGGCCTGCCTCGGAGGCGACGAGCGCGGCGGCCAACGCGGCCGCCTCGATCGTCGCCGGGACACGGGCTTCGGGGATCTTCGCCCGGCGAGCCTCGGCTTCCGCGACCGGCGGCACGTCCGGATCGAAGTACGGGCGCAGCGCGAGATGGCCGTCCCGGATCTCGATCACCCTGCGGTACAAGGCGAATTCGACCCCGCCCGGCATACCGGGGCCCGGGTCCAGCGCGATTCCCGGGACGGCTTCCCGCATCGCCGTCCACAACGGCTCGATCCGGCGGTAGGTCCGGTATGTGCCGAGCAGGCGGAACGGGGTCGCCAGCGCCGGGCCCCACACGCTGAGCGTCGCGCCCGCCCCGGCGAGGCCGACGCTCAGCGCCGCCAAGATCGACGACAGCGTGTCCTCGCCGGCGTCGACCGCGCCGGTGGTGGCGAGGATGTAGATGTCGTCGACGTCCCAGAAGGTCCAGCCCAGCGCGGCGACCCCGCCGCCGACGAGCAGCCACAACCCGGTGCGGAGCGGGCCGGGGTCGGCGTGACGCGCGAAGCGGGCGAAGACGACCGAGAAGGTCAGCAGGCTGATCAGCCCGTAGACGAGGAAGAGGACGTTGTACGCGACGAACCAGCCGAGCCTGCCCGGGCCGGCGGCGGTGTGCTCGCCGACGCGGTAACTGCCGGACAGGAAGAAGAGCGCGATCTCGGCGGCCACCACCGTCCAGGAAAGCATCGCGTGCCAGCCGATCCGCTTGCCCTCCCCCAGTTTCAGCGAATGCGCGAACGCGACCGCGAACGCCATCGCGCCGATCTTGAGCAGATCGGCGGCCAGATTGAGGAGACTGCCGATGGGTTCCTCGATGCCGACGGCGTTCTCCATGGCCGGGGTGAGCAGCATGATGCCGCCCGCGATGCACATCCCGAAGCCGCTGAGGAACCACATCCGCCGCAACGGCTGGGTGTGGCGGGCCTGGATCAGCTTGTAACCGAAGCCCGCGAAGGCCACCACGCAGCAGAAGTACGCGATGGTCTCGGTCATGGCAGGCGTCGCTTCCGGCTGCCGAAGAGGTTGTCGACCCTGGCCATCCCACCGGCGAGGTCGCTGCCGGTCTCGTCGGTGTGGGCCGCGCCGCGCACCGCCGTCCTGGCGACGCGCTGCGCGAGGAGACTGGCGAGCAACTCGGCCTCCTGCTCCTCGACGGCGCTGTAGCCCGTGCGGCCGAGGACGCGGCGGACGAGTTCGGGCGACAGGTTCGGCATGAGGGCCTTGCTGGCCGCCGCGTCGAGCGCGATGCCGTCGGCGCCCGCGTCCGAGCCGACATGGCCGCACAGCAGGTGGCCGACCTCGTGCAGAAGGATATGCCGCCGGTGCAGGGCGGTGGTGTTGGTCGGGTACAGGATGTAGTCCGCGCGTTCGGTGCTCATCAGTAGCCCGCACGGGCCGCTGGACGGGACGTTGACCTGCATCAACTCGATCGGGCGGCCGCGTTCGGCGGCCAGTTCGGCGATGAAGGCACCGGCGTCGAAGGGTTCGGGAAGACTGACGCCGTCGGCGAGACTCCGGCAGCGGCGCCACAACTCCTTACGGTGGCGGTCCACTCACGCCTCCCTCTTCGTGCCGCCCCGTCCGGATTCCCTGCGGGCGATCGCGTCGATCATGTCGCTGATGGTGTCGAGTCCGTCGGGGGAAAGTGTTACCGCCCGCAGCGCGACGTCGCGGACACCGGCGTCGCGGAGGGCTCCGAGGAGCGCGAGTTCCTCGGCGATCTTGGCACTCTGCTCGTCGTCGAAGAAGTACGCGGGCGAGACGCCGAAGAACTGGGCGAGCGCTTCGAGATGGCGTTTCGTGGGATTGTCGCGGCGACCGGTGCGCAACTGCCACAGGTAGGTCGTCGAGAAGCTCTCGCCGGTGGCCTCTCGGCAGGCCTTGGCGACTTCTTCGTGACTGTACGGCTCTCGATCGGGTCTCAGCACGATCTGGAACAGCTTGTCGATCTTTTCGGCGAGCGTCGTCTTGCCGGGCTCGGTCGCGGCCACCATCCCACTCCCTACATGTCGTGCCCGTTCATGCTAGTTGACCCGATACCCGCATTCATACACGACAGTTTTCACCTCACGCGCGGTCGCGGCTGGCAGCGCGGGCACGAAAAGGACGAACGGTTCATGAAGGGATCGCGCCGGATCGCGGTCCCGCAGCGGCCACAGGGCAAGCCTTCTTGGCCGTAGGCGTCGAGGGAACGGTCGAAATACCCGGATTGGCCGTTGATGTTGACGTAAAGCGCGTCGAACGACGTCCCGCCGGCGACGAGTGCGGCGGCCATTACCTCGCTGGCGGCGGTGAGGACGGCGCGGCCCTGCGCCGCGGTGAGCCTGTCGGTCGGGCGGGCCCAGTGGAGTTTGGACCGCCAGAGTGCTTCGTCCGCGTAGATGTTGCCGATACCGGAGACGAGGGTCTGGTCGAGCAGGGCGCGTTTGATCTCGGTCCGCCTCGACCGCAGGGCACGGACGGCCTGGTCGAGGTCGAACCGCGGGTCCATCGGGTCGCGGGCGATATGCGCGATGGTGCTCGGCAGCGCTGTTCCGTCGACTTCGGTGAGTTCCGCGAGTGCGAGTCCGCCGAAGGTCCGCTGGTCGACGAAGCGCAACTCCGGGCCGTCGTCGGCGAAGCGGAACCGCACGCGAAGGTGCTTCTCGTCAGGCGCGTCTTGAGGTTGGACGAGCATCTGGCCGCTCATGCCCAGATGGGCGAGCATGGCCTGGCCGTCCGACAGCTCCAGCCACAGATACTTGCCGCGACGGCGTGCCGCGGTGATCTTGGTACCGGAAAGCCGTCCGGTGAAGTCCTCGGCGCCGAGTTCGTGGCGACGGATCGCGCGGGCGTGCAGGACTTCGACCTCGGTGATCGTCCGGCCGGAGACATGCGTTTCCAGCCCGGCGCGGACCACCTCGACCTCAGGGAGTTCGGGCATGGTCCCGATTCTCCCATTGACCCTCGTGAGTGGTAATCGCGGTCAGAACCGTCATTACCACTCACGAGGGGCAGTGGTGAGGAGACTCAGGTGGTCTTCGGCGGCTGCTCGACGTCGAGTTCGGCCGAAAGCTGGCGCCAGGCTGTCTCGGCGGCCTTCTGTTCGGCTTCCTTCTTGGTCGTCCCCGAGCCGTAGCCGAGTTCACGCCCGCCGACGAGCACGGTGGCGCTGAACTCCTTACGGTGGTCGGGACCGGTGTCCTCGACCTTGTACTCGGGTACACCGAGCCCTGCCGACGCGGTCAGCTCCTGGAGACTGGTCTTCCAGTCCAGACCGGCACCGCGCAGCGGCGCTTCGGCGAGCAGGCCGTCGAACAGGTGGTGCACGAGCTGACGCGCGATGTCGATGCCGTGCTGCTGGTACGCGGCGCCGATGACGGCTTCGAGACCGTCGGCGAGGATGCTCGCCTTGTCCCGGCCGCCGGTGAGCTCTTCGCCCTTGCCCAGCAACAGGTGCTTGCCCAGCCCGCCTTCACCGAGGCCGCGCGCGACCCGGGCCAGTGCGTGCATGTTGACCACGCTGGCACGGAGCTTCGCGAGCTGCCCCTCGGCCAAGTCGGGATGGGTGTTGTAGAGATGGTCGGTGACGACCATCCCCAGCACCGCGTCGCCGAGGAACTCCAGACGCTCGTTCGGCGGTAACCCACCGTTCTCATAGGCATAAGAACGGTGGGTCAGCGACAGCTTCAGCAGCTCGGGTTCGATGGTGATCCCGAGCGCTTCGAGCAATGGTGCGGGGTCGGCGGGCGGTCCACCGGCCGACTTGCCCCCCATGTCGTCAGCCGCCGATCAGGCGGGCTCGACGACCTGGCGACCGTTGTGCTGGCCGCAGGCCGGGCACGCGATGTGCTGGAGCTTCGGCTGCTTGCAGGCGCGGTTGGAGCAGGGCACCAGCTGAACCGGAGCCGCCTTCCACTGGCTGCGGCGCGCGCGGGTGTTGGATCGCGACATCTTCCGCTTCGGGACGGCCACGAGTAGATCTCCTTCAGACGGTCTGCCCGCGGTCGCGAGCGAACTTGCTTCTCCGGAACGAGCTGGTGCTCGTCAGGCTTGCTTTCCGGGGCCATCGGCCTGGTCATCGCCCGTTTCGTCCTCGAAACGATCGACCAGCGCGGCCCACCGAGGGTCTATCTTCTCATGCCCGTGACCGGGCTCGAGATCGGCCCACTTGACGCCGCATTCGATGCACAGACCCCGGCAGTCCTCGGTGCACAGCGGGGCCAGCGGCAGCGCGAGCACGACCGCGTCGCGGACCGTCGGCTCGAGATCGATCCGGTCGTCCACCAGGCGGGGGATCTCGTCCTCGTCGGTGGTCTCCTCGGTCGCGGAGCCGGGGTAGGCGAAGAGCTCGGTCAGGTCGACCTCGATGTCCTCGGTGATCGGGTCGAGGCATCGCGCGCAGTGGCCCGTCGCGACGGCGGACGCCGTACCGCTGACGAGGACGCCCTCCACGACGGACTCGAGCATCAGGTCGAGTTCCAGGCTGGAGCCGGCGTCGATGGTGATGACGTCGGGCACACCGAGCGCGGTGGCGACGGGGATGGTGCGGTGGACGGCCTTGCTCAGGCCGGCGTGACGGCCGAGTTCACGGGTGTCGAGCACCCATGGGTTCCGGTCGTCCAATTGCGCAGGCCTGGCCTGCGGCGACTTGTTCTCAGACATCGGTGACCAGGGTACGCAGGTGCCGCCACCGGTTTACGGGCACGGTCCGTGAAGCCCCGGCGCGCATGGGACGCGGTGGGGCTCGTGAGTGGTAATGACGGTTCTAACCATCATTACCACTCACGAGACCTGAACGGCTTGATGCCAGTGCCTTGGCCCCGCACGCGGGGCGTAAAGGTCCCCTTGCCTACCCTCAAGGTAGCGAAGGATGCCTTCACTACTTGGCGACCTACGTGGGACTCCCCACAAGACCGGGGCCTGTCCGCAAAGGACAGTTTCGGCGACCCGGCGTCCGGTTGATGCCTAAATGCACGTTCCTGAACGGGGTCGTGAGTGGCAAAGAGCGTTCTAACGCTCTTTGCCACTCACGACCACCTCGCGAAACCGCACAAACGACCCAAGTCGGACACTTGTCTTCAGAAGGGTGCCTTTCGGAGCCGTGGCCCGGCTTCTGCCAGCCAGTCCGGACGCTCGCCGGGGCACGGCATCTCTGCCTCACCCCTCAATAACCGACACGGCCGCGCACGACGCTGTCAGGATTGGTAGTCGTACAGGGAGGTCCGGCTGTTGCCCGGCAGGTTGACCGGGGACCGCAGGTGGTTGCGGCCGGAATCGACCGTCCGCAGCGTGGTGGCCAGCAGTTCGGAGAACTCGGCGAGCTTGCCGTCGACGTAGGCGTCGCAGTCGCTCCGCTGCTTGTCGGCCTCGACATGCGCCTCGTCGACGATGCGCGCCGCCTCGCCGTGCGCGGCCTGGACGACCTCGGTCTGCGAGACGAGCCGGGCCTGCTCGGCGCGGCCGTCCTCGATGGCGCGCTCGTAGGCGTCGCGGCCTGCCTGGATCATCCGCTCCGACTCGGCCCGCGAACGGTCGGTGAGGTTCTGGAACTCGGCCTGCCCGGCGGCGACCATGCGCTCGGCCTCGTTGTGCGCGTCGCCCATCATCTGTTCGGCGCGGGCGCGGGCGTCGGCGAGGATGCGCTCGGCTTCGGCCTGTGCTTCGGCGACCGTGCGGTCCGCCTCGGTGTTCGCCGTGGAGATCGTCTCCGCCGCCTCGGTACGGGCGGTCTGGATCAGCTGGTCACGTTTGTCGAGGACGTCCTGGGCGTCGTCCACCTCGCCCGGCAGGGCGTCGCGGATGTCGTCGAGCAGTTCGAGGGTGTCCCCCCGCGGTACGACGCAACTGGAGGTCATCGGCACGCCGCGGGCTTCCTCCACGATGGTGACGAGCTCGTCGAGCGCCTCGAAAACCCGGTACACGGCCCACTCCCTACCTACAGCGATCCCCACATTCCCTGAGATCAGTTTGCCCTCATCGCCGCCGTAAGGGGTGAAAGCGCGCGGTACCGGGCGTGTCCCGCCCGGTACCGCGCGCCATGATCACCGAAGGGTCAGCTCCGGATCCAGGACGAGCCTCAGCAACTGCTGGTCGTTCAGCGACGGCCCGCGGGGGCCGCTCAGTGCCCCGAGGTCCGTCACGGTGACCGCGGTGCCGTCGGGCAGGAACGCGATCGCGTCGCGGCCGCTGACCGATTCGACGGTCGTCCCCTTCAGATCCGCCCCGGGATTGCCCTTCTCCATGATCACGACCCGCGTCCCGCCCGACTGGGGCAGCACCTCGCACCGCAGGGGCGTCCCGTCCGGCAACGTGACCGCGGGGCCTCCGGGGCAGGCTGCCCGGTCGGAATAGCCCTTCTTGGTGGAGACCACCCCGGTGAGCGTCACGTTGAACCCCCGTTCCACGTTCGAGGCGTCCCGATAACGCACGCTCGCGGTCATCTGGTCCCACTCGGCCGGGTAGTAGTCCTGTTCGAACTTGCCGAACTTGAACTCGGTCGCGCCGGGCAGCAGAGTCATGACCGTCTTCTGCAGATGTTCGAGGTTCCGGGCCTTCTGCGCGGTGAGATCCACCAAGGGCGTGTTCTCGTCCGGCCTCACCTGAGGCGGGAGCGCCGAGGACGTGGGAGCGGCAGGCGACACCTTCACCGGCCCGTCCCCCGGTGCCACGAACACCACCGCCGCCGCGATCACCGCGAGTGTCGCGACCCCGGTCGCGACGACCCCCCGCCGGTTCCGCAGCTTCTTCGCCGCGGTCCCGGCGACCTCGTCCGGATCGAAACCGAGCGGTGGCTCGGCCAGTTTGATCCCGCGCAGCCTGTTTTCGAGTTCGTCCATCACGCGCTCCTCCCGGAGACAGCCTCGTCGTGCTGTCTCTTCAGTGCCGCGCGCAGGACGTCGAGTCCCCGCGCGGCCTGGCTCCTGACCGTCCCTTCCGAACAGCGCAGCGCGACGGCGACCTCCGCGACCGGGAGATCGGCGCAGTAGCGCAGCACGACGGCGGCGCGCTGTTTCGGTGGAACCTCAGCGAGGGCGCGAAGCAGCGAATCCGAGATCCCGGCATCGGCACTGCCGGCCGGGGCCACCGACTCTTCGGGGACGACGCCGTCGCGGTTCTCTCTGCTCCGCCATGGTCGTCGCCGCTCGTCGAGCCAGCAGCGCATCAGGATCTGCCTCGTGTAGTTGTCGACGGGCCCTTTCCGGCGGACCTTCGGCCAGACCCGGTAGAGCTTGATGAGCGCGACTTGGACCAGGTCCTCCGCGAGATGCCAGTCGCCGCAGAGCAAGTACGCCGTCCGTCTCAGCGGTAGCGCCTTTTCCCTGGCGAACTCCCTGAAGCTCGCATCGTCCCCAGACCGCATCGTGCCTCCTCGTCGGTGTTCCGGTGTATCTCACGGACGAGGAGGCACGAAATGTTGCACGGGCGGGTCAGCCGGCGAGATTCACCAGCTTGAAGGTCGCGTAGCGGTCCGGCGTGTAGATGATCTCGCCGCCCTTGCCGGAGATCACGCGGTCGCTGGTGCCGACCGGGAACAGCTGGTAGTAGCCGGCGGCGCACGACGGCAGCACGGCTTCGCGGTTCTCGTAGACCGTGCCGGTCGCGCCGCCGCGGACCTTGTCCACGACGGACTTCGCCGCGGCGGAGAGCGTCGAGTAACCGACCTTCGCCAGCTTCGAGGTGTCACCGCAGGTCGGCGTCGGCGAAGGCGTGCCGTCGACGTCGATCACGGAGAACGTCGCGTAGTGGTCGCCCGTGTAGAAGAACTCGCCGCCGCTCCCGGTGACGATGCGGCGCGCGCCGCGGTCGGGCGAGCCCGGGGTCGGGACGGTGTACTCGTGGTAGTAGCCCGAAGCGCACTTCGGGAGGATGTTCTCCCGGTTCGAGAAGACCGTTCCGTCCTTGTCCGGGTACGGGAACGGGCCGCCCTTCTTGATGAGGTTGTACGTCGTCGTGGCCTCGGCGGGCAGCGAAGAGAGTGCCGAGTGCTTGAATCCGGTGAGATCCCCACAAGGGTTCTGCTGGACGGAAACGGGCGAGTTCGCGGCCGTGGCCTGCGCGGCACCGATCCCGCCGAAGAAGGTGACTAGCAGAACGAGCAGCGCGGCGGCGATCCGCGATCGTTTGTTGGTCATTTTCGGACCGTAACCCGATCGTGTGTTCACCAGAAGGCGTGAAGGTGAACTCTCCCTCGCCGCTCACCACAAGCCGACCAACGGCTTCGGCCGTTCGGGTCAACCTCGTTCGGAGTACTTCTCCATGAGCCGTTTGAACACTATCGGCGGGACCAGATGCTCGATGTCGCCACCGAGCGCGGCGACCTCCTTGACGAGCGAACTGGAGACGAAGCCGTACGCCGGGTTGTTCGCCATCAGCAGCGTCTCGAGCCCGGTCAGCTCGCGGTTCATCTGTGCCATCTGGAGTTCGTAGTCGAAGTCGCTGACCGAGCGGAGCCCCTTCGCGACGGCGACGATGTCGTTCTCGCGGCAGTAGTCGACCAGGAGCCCCTGCCAGGAGTCGACGCGCACGTTCGGCAGCTTCGCGGTGATCTCGCGCAGCATGTCCATCCGTTCCTCGACGGTGAACAGGCCCTTCTTGCTCTTGTTCACCCCCACCGCGACGACGACCTCGTCGAACAGCTTGGCCGCCCGTTCGATGATGTCGAGATGTCCATTGGTGGCCGGGTCGTAGGACCCGGAACAGACCGCACGCCGCATGCGCGGACGCTACCAAGGAGAGGGGACCCCCGCGCGTTCATCCGTGCGCCGTCTCACACCTGATATTCCGCCCAGTACAGCGCGGTGTCGCCGTAGCGCTTGGTCCGCATCGGCTCGAAACCCGCCGCCCAGTCCGGTTCGCCGTCCCGCGCGGCCCGTTCGATCACCACCAGGGCCCCGTCCGCGACCCAGCGGTTCGCCGCGAGCGCGGCCATGACCTCCCCCAGCCGGGTGGAATCCACAGCGTACGGCGGGTCCGCGAGGACGATGTCGAACGTTTCCGGCGCCGGAGCGGCGACGACGGCCTCGACGGCGCCCGCCCGGACCGTGCCGCCCAGCCCCAGCGCGGCGACGTTCCCCTTGAGCACTTCGGCCGCGCGCCTGTCCGACTCGACGAACAGCGCGCCCGCCGCCCCGCGCGACAGCGCCTCCAGGCCGAGCGCGCCCGAACCGGCGTAAAGGTCGAGGACCTGGGCGCCCTGCAGTTCGCCGGCGACCTCCAACGCGTTGAACAGCGCTTCGCGCACGCGTTCCGAGGTGGGCCTCGTGCCCTTCGGAGGGACCTTCAACCGCCTGCCGCCCGCGGTCCCCGCCACGATCCTGGTCATTGGAGCATCGTGCCTCAACGACATCCACCGTGACGTAGGACGGGACTTGGTGATGCCGCCGCTCACCTCGCGTAGAGTCGTCCTTCGCCCTCGGAGGCGATAGAAGCGTTTAGGAGCGTTGCGTGTCCGAACCTCGGGTCAGACGGGCCGAGATCGCCATCGAGCAAGCCCATGTGGACAGGGTCTACACCCGGCTCGCCGAACTGCGAGCCCAGGCAGAGGCCATGCGTACCAAGGGCTATGAGATCGGCCATGGCGCGGGGCGTGAAGCGATCTTCGAACAGGCGTCGATGCTGTTCGAACGCGACATGATGGTCTACCACGCCAACCAGACCCTCCAGACCCTCGACGCGGAGTACGAGGGCCTGGTGTTCGGCAGGCTCGACCACCTCGACAACGACCACATCTACGTCGGCCGTCTCGGCATCCGCGACGCCGAGTTCGACAACCTCGTCACCGACTGGCGCGCGCCCGCGGCGGCGGCGTTCTACCAGGCGACCGCCGAAGAACCGATGGACGTCGTCCGGCGCCGGGTGATCCGGTGCTCCGGGCAGAACGTGCTCGATGTAGACGACGACGTCCTGATCGCCGACGCCGTCCCCGAGAACATGCAGATCGTCGGCGAGGGCGCGCTGATGGCGGCCCTCGGGCGGTCGCGCGGCGAGAAGATGCGGGACATCGTCGCGACCATCCAGAAGGAGCAGGACGAGGTCATCCGGGCGCCGTGGCGCGGGGTCACCGAGATCACCGGCGGCCCCGGCACCGGCAAGACCGCGGTCGCGCTGCACCGCGCGGCGTACCTGCTCTACCGCCACCGCCGCCAGCTCGGTGGCGCGGGCGTGCTGGTGATCGGCCCGTCCGGGGTGTTCACCAGCTACATCTCGCGGGTGCTGCCGTCGATGGGTGAGACGAACGTCGAACTGCGCGCGCTCGGCGAGGTCCTCGACGGCCTCGAAGCGACCCGTCAGGACGCGGCGCCGCTGGCGGCGATCAAGGGATCGCTGCGGATGCGCAAGATCCTCCTGCGGGCGCTGCGGGACACGCCGGAAGACGCGCCCGAGGACATGAAGATCGTCTACCGCGGCGAGGTGCTGCGGCTGAACGCGCGCGAGCTCGACAAGGTGCGCCGCAAGGTCCACACCGCGGGCGGGCCGCCGAACCGGTCGCGGATCCGCGCCGCCGAGCTGCTGCTCGACGCGCTCGCCGCGAAGGCGGAGCAGCACGCGAAGGACGACGGCCGTCAGATCGACAAGGCCGAGCTGATCACCGAACTCGGCGAGCGCATCGAGTTCCACCGGTTCCTGGTGGTCTGGTGGCCGATCCTGTACCCGGCGCAGATCCTGCGCTGGCTCGGCACCGAGAAGCGGCTCGCCGCCGCGGCGAAGGGCCTGCTCAACCGCGCCGAGATCACCATGCTCGCCGCCGACTTCGCCGACCGCTCGCGCGGCTGGACCATCGCGGACGTCGCGCTCCTCGACGAGCTGCGCGTCCTGATCGGGCAGCCGCCCAAGAGCCGCCGCGGCAGGCAGAGCATCGAGGTCAACCCGGAGCGCGGCGGCGCCCCGACCCGGCCGGAGCACTACGACGAGTACTCGCACGTGGTCGTCGACGAGTCGCAGGACCTTTCGCCGATGCAGTGGCGGATGGTCGGGCGGCGCGGCAAGTACGCGAGCTGGACCGTGGTCGGCGACCCGGTGCAGAGTTCGTGGCCGGATCCGGCCGAGGCGGCCATGGCGCGGGACCAGGCCTTCGGGCTCAAGACCACGCGGCGCCGGTTCACCCTCCGCACCAACTACCGGAACTCGGCGGAGATCTTCGACCTGGCCGCGAAGGTCGTCGCCGGGCACGCCGAGGCCGACGAGCTCCCGCGCGCGGTGCGGCAGACCGGCATCACGCCGGAGGTCCGGCCGGTCGAGGCCGCCGGGCTGGAGGCGGCGACGCAGGCCGCGGTGAAGGAGCTGATGGGGGCCGTCGAAGGCACCGTCGGCGTGATCACCGCCATGGACCGGGTGCCCGAGGTCGAGGGCTGGCTCGCCGAACTGTCGGACGAGCGGCTCAAGGTCGTCGGCAGCCTCGACTCCAAGGGCCTCGAGTACGACGCCGTCGTCCTGGTGGAGCCGAACGACCTCATCACGGAATCGACCACCGGCCGCCGGGTGCTGTACGTGGCCCTGACCCGGGCGACCCAGCAGCTGACGGTCCTGGCCTCGAACCCCGACTGGATCCCGGCCGCCTGACTCTCGCGTTTCGTCCTCTGGATGCGGTAGTTGCGTGTGCAAGTACCGCATCCAGAGGACGAAATGCATGACGGGGCGGGAGCGAAAAAGCTGAAGGGCTCCTTCAGGGCACTGGTGAATGTCCTGAAGGAGCCCTTCAGACCCCCGGTGAGTGAACGATGTGGGGACGCATCGCACGTCCAGGGGTATTTCTACTGCCTCTTCGTTGTTCGGTGTCACGGCACTTTCACCGAACAACAACGCCGAACAACGAATCGGCGGTGGTCACGGGCACGGGGGCCGGTAATCGAGCCCCGGCAGGCGTTGTTCCCACTCCGCCTCCGTGATCCGCGGGGCCACGGTCGCGCAGACCCGCTCGGCGGCGCGTTCGGCGTTCGTCTCCCACAACCGCACGCTGCCGTCCGCGACGGAGGCCGCGAGCGTGTGCCCGTCAGGGGCGAACGCCACGGCGTTGACCCTGTCGACATCCTCGGCCAGCGTCGCCGATTCGCGGACCGTCCCGGGATCGGAGACATCCCATAGTCGCACGGTCCGGTCGTAGCTGCCGGTCGCGAAGGTCTTCCCGTCTCCGCTGAACGCCACCGAGATGACGATGTCGGTATGCCCGGGGACCACCGCGGACTCCCTCGCGGCCGCCGGATTCGACACGTCCCAGATCCGTGCGGTGCGGTCGGCGCCGCCGGTGGCGGCGAGTCGGCCATCCGGACTGAACGCGACGGAGAAGACGGTGTCGGTGTGTCCCTTCAGCACCGAAAGCTGCTTCGGTGCCTTCACCATGGAGACGTCCCACAGCCGCGCCGTGTGATCCCAGCCGCCGGTCAGCAGGGTGCGGCCGTCCGGGGAGAACGCGATCGAATGGACGTCGTCGGCGTGCCCGGTCAGCGTCGCGAGTTCGACGGGTTTCCGGATGTCGGCGACGTCCCACAACTTGACGGTGTGCTCCGCGCCCGCGGTGGCGAGGGTCCGGCCGTCCGGGCTGAACGCGACCGCGTCGATGTCCTCCGAGGGCCGGCTGAAGACACCGGCGTCGACCGGCTTGCGCGGATCGGTCACGTCGATCAGCCGCATCGTGTGATCCCACGAACCGATGGCGAGCGTCCGGCCGTCCGGACTGAACGCGAGACCGCAGGCGCCGCCGCCGAAGCCGGTGATCCTGCCCAGTTCGCGCGGGCTCCGCGGATCGGCGACGTCGTTCAGCCGCACCACCCCGTCCAGGCTCCCGGTGGCCATCGACTTCCCGTCGGCGCTGAAGACCGCCCGGCAGGCCGACCTCGAGGGACCGCTGACCACGGGGCCCGGCAGCTCCCACAGCCGCACCGTCTGGTCGTCGCTCGCGGTCACCAGCGTGCGGCCGTCCGGGAAGAACACCGACCAGACCACCGCCGCGGTGTGCCCGGCGAGCGGCAGTTCCTCACGCGGCTTCCGCGGATCGGTGATGTCCCACAGCCGCGCGTTGCGGTCGAAACCGGTCGAGGCCAGCCTGGTCCCGTCGGGGCTGAACGCCACGGACCGGACGATGGTCTTGTGCGACGCCATGGTCGTCAGCGGCGACGGCGTCATCGGGTCGGTGACGTCCCACAGGCGCACGCTCTGGTCGATGCTCGCGGTGGCGAGCGTCCGGCCGTCCGGGCTGAACGCCGCGGCGTGGACGCCGGCGGTGTGCCCGTTCGCCACGCCCAGCGGCCTGGTCTTGAGCGGATCGGCGACGTCCCACAGCCGCACGGTCTTGTCCGCGCCCGCCGAAACGAGCGTCCGTCCGTCGGGCGCGTAGGCGAGACCGTTGACGTTGCCGGTGTGCCCGGTGAGCGTGGCCACGAGCACCGGTTTCGCGAGATCGCGGACGTCGAACAGCCGGATCGTGCCGTCGCCGTCCGAGGTGGCGAGCACCGGCGCCTTCGGGCTGAACGCGACCGCGTTGACCCGGCTCGGATGCTCCCCGATCACCACACCCGGCCCGGGCTTCGCGGGATCGGCGACGTTCCACAGCCGTGCGGTCTTGTCCCAGCCCGCCGTCGCGACCGCGCCGCCGTCGGCGCTGAACGCCACCGAGTTGACGTTGGCAGTGTGCCCGGACAACGTGGCCAGTTCGCTCGGGTGATAGGGATCCTTGACGTCCCACAGCTTCGCCGTCTGGTCCCAGCTGCCGGTCACCATCACCCGGCCGTCGCCGCGCAGGGCGGCCGAGTTGACCCGGTTGGCGTGCCCGGGGACCCGGGTCGAATACGGCGACGCGACCATCCCGAGCACGCTGCTCCGGGTCTCCGTCCCCGGATCGACGCGGTACGCCGCCAGCGCGAGCTGCGCGGCCAGTGCCGGATTCGTCGCCCGCATCGCGGCGGCCTGCCCGGCGACCTTCTGCGCGAGCGCGCTGTTGCGCTGGCTGGTCGCGGTCTGCTCGGCGCGGACGGCATACACCATCGCGGCCGTCGCCAGCACCAGCAGCACGGCCAGGAGCGCGACCAGCTGACGCAGCCGCCGGGTGCGGCGCCGCGCGATGGCCTGCTCGCGCTTCTCGATGGCGACACTCGCGTCGAGGAACCGGCGTTCACGCTGCGAGAGCGCGCTGTCGTGCTCCCCCGCCCATTCCATGGCGATGGCGAGCCGCGCGCCGCGGTAGAGCCAGCCGTCGTCGCGGTCGACCGATTCCCACGCGTCGGTCGCCTCGGTGAGCTGGCGGTGTACCCGCAGGCCTTCGCGGTCTTCGGCGAGCCACTCGCGCAGCCGCGGCCAGCCGCGGATCAGCGCTTCGTGCGCGATCTCGATGCCGTTGTCGTCGAGGGTGACCAGCCGCGACGACGCCAGCCTGTCCAGTACGACGGCGACGTCCGGATCGTCGGCGTCGACCTCGTCGCGGGTGATGCGGCGTTTGGTGTCCTCGGTGCCCTCGCCGAGCGCGGTCATCCGCAGGAAGATCTGGTTCGCCAGCCGCTGCTGACGCTCGCTCAGCGCGGTGAAGGTGTGCTCGGAGGTCTGCGCGACCGAGCGTTCGATCCCGCCGGTGGATTCGTAGCCGGTGAGGGTGAGGGTGTTGCCGTGGCGGCGGCGCCAGGTCTCCAGCAGCGCGTGCGAGAGCAGCGGCAACACCCCGGGCTGCCCGGTCGCGTCGGCGACGAGGCGGGAGACCAGCGCGTTCTCGACGCGGTACCCGGCGTCGATGGCGGGCCGTGAGATGGCCTGCCGCAGCTCCTCGGTGCTCATCGGGCCGACGAGGATCTGCGCGTCCTGCATGGCCTCGACCAGCTCGGGATGCCGCGCGCAGTGCGTGTAGAAGTCGGTGCGGATGCCGAGGACGACCCTCGTCCGGCTCTCCGGTTCCGCCGTCGCGGTGACGAGCGCGGACAGGAAGGCCGCCCGCTCGTCGGCGTCCTGACAGAGGGTGAAGACCTCTTCGAACTGGTCGACGACCAGGACGACGTCGCCCTCGCGGTCGGCGACCAGCTGACGGGCGGCGAGGCCGAGGTTGCGCGGATGTCCGGTGAACTCGTCGAGCAGGCCGCCGGGCGCGAGCCCGAGCGCCGCGCCGAACTGGACCGCGCACTCCTGCAGCGGACGCGAGCCGGGGGTCATCAGCAACGTGACGGAATTCTCCCCGATGGCGGGCAACAGCCCGGCCCGGAGCAACGACGACTTACCCGAACCGGAGGCGCCCAGAACCGCCAGAAAGCGTTGTCCCGAAAGCCTCGTGACCAGTTTTTGGACAAGTCGTTCGCGACCGAAGAATCGGCTCGCGTCGGCGGGCCCGAATGCGGTCAGGCCGATATAAGGGGGCGATTCCCCATTGGCCGGGGCAACCGGTGAATCGTTGACTCCGGGGCGCGTCCGCTCGGTCACGTCGTGCCATCGGGCCTCCCACTCGGCCTCGGGTCCGTCGCACGCCCGGACATAGGCCAAGGTCACCGCCAAGCTGGGCATCTTCTTCCCGCCGGCGGCTTCGGACAGGGTGCCCGCGGAGTAGTGGGCACGCCTGCCCAGCTCGCGGTACGTGGGATTTCCGGCTTTCTCCCGCAATCGCCGGAGATCGGCGGCGAACTCCAGCAACGGATCGTCCCCGGGGTCCAAAGGTCGCTCCGGACGCGGCACCCTCAATCCTTTCTTTTCAGTGGTTTTCCCACGGTCCCATTTAAGGGGCAACCGTACCGTGGAAACGGACGAAGTTCGCGAGGTACCGGGTCCATCGTGTCCGTTAATTTCGATCGCTTGACCGGCAACTGTGAGGAGCGCCGCCCCGGACCGGGAAGGGATAGGGTGACGGCCGCGTTGTACCGGTGCGTGACCTCCTTGCCTGACATCCCGCTGTCCGTGCTCGACCTCTCGCCCGTCGTGGCCGGGGGCGGCGTTGGCGACTCGCTGCGCAACACCCTCGACCTCGCCCGCCGCACCGAGGCACTGGGCTATCACCGCTACTGGCTCGCCGAGCACCACAACATGCCCGGGATCGCCAGCTCCGCGACCGCCGTGATGATCGGCCAGGTCGCCGCCGCCACCGAACGCATCCGGGTGGGCTCCGGCGGGGTCATGCTGCCGAACCACGCGCCGCTGGTGGTGGCCGAGCAGTTCGGCACCCTGGAGGCGTTCCACCCCGGCCGGATCGACCTCGGCATCGGCCGCGCCCCCGGCACCGACCAGCGGACCGCGCTGGCGCTGCGGGGACCCGGCGGGCTCACCGCGGAGAACTTCCCGCAGCAGTTCGCGGAACTGCTGGCCTACTTCGAGCACTCCGACCAGCGCGCCGTCAACGCCGTGACCGCCGAGGGCAACAAGCCGCCGGTGTGGCTGCTCGGGTCGAGCGGCTTCAGCGCGCGGATGGCGGGCGAACTGGGCCTGCCGTTCTCGTTCGCGCACCACTTCAGCGCCGAGAACACGCTTCCCGCCGTGGCGCTCTACCGCGACTCGTTCAAACCGTCGGACGTCCTGGACGAGCCGTACGTGATGCTCGGCGTGTCCGTGATAGCCGCCGAGACCGACGAACGGGCCCAGTACCTGGCCGGGCCCAGCAGCCTGACCTTCCTCAGCCTGCGCAAGGGGCGTCCCATCCCGCTGCCGACGCCGGAAGAGGCCGCGGCCTATCCGTACACCGACATCGAGCGCGTGTTCATCGAGGACCGGGCTTCGAGCAGCGTCATCGGTTCGCCCGAGACCGTCCACAAGGGACTGGAGACGCTGCTGGCCGACACGGACGCGAACGAGCTGATGATCACGACCATGGTGCACGACCAGGCGGACCGGGTGCGGTCCTACGAACTGGTCGCCAACCTGGCGCGCTGACCGCCTGGGCCTTGTGCCGCCTCGGTGAGTCTCCGTGGGGTGGCCGGCACAGCGGGTCGTGAGCGGTAAGTGTCGTTCTAACGACACTCAACACTCACGACCCCACTCCCTCGGAACCTCAGATGAAAAAGGGTGCAATGAAGGACGCCCCAGCCTGGAGCCCCAGGGAGTTCGGTCGTGAGTCCTTCACGGATCGTGGTCAGGGGTTCAGCAGGGGGTGAAGGGCGCTTTCCCCGCATCTCATGCGAGGAAAGCGCCCTTCACCGCGTCTAATGAGAGGAAAGGCCCCTTCAGCTCCGCGCGACCACCCCGCGTGACACCGCCGGGCGCGCCCCGAACGGACCAGTCGACGCCGAACACGAAAGAACGGACAAGATCCCGGTCCGCCTTTGTCATAAAGGGACAAGAATTCACCGGTTACCAGGACGTGATGTCTTGATCACACCGAAGTTCTTGTCACCAAGCAGGCGCGTGATTAGCGTACCGACCAGTAGGAAACCGCACGGTAACACCCCGTTGACCCTATTCAACGATTCCGTTCCGCCATTCGGAGCAAAGGAATTGCGCAACCTGGGGTGTATTCGCCGTGCCCGGAAAACTGGAGGGTCGGCGTGGGCGTCCGGACTAACGCACCCTCATTTCCCGGCGCGGGTGCGCTCCGGGAGACCGGCAGGCTCTACTCACTCGGCCTCGACGTCGTCCGCCTGACTTTCCGGCGGCCGTTCCAGGCCCGCGAGCTGATCCAGCAGTTCTGGTTCATCGCGAGTGTCTCGATCCTGCCGACGGCGCTGGTCGCGATCCCGTTCGGCGCGGTGATCGCGCTGCACATCGGGTCGCTGACCGCGCAGATCGGCGCGCAGTCCTTCACCGGCGCGGCCAGTGTGCTCGCGATCATCCAGCAGGCCAGCCCGATCGTGACAGCGCTGCTGATCGCGGGTGCCGGCGGATCGGCGATGTGCGCGGACCTCGGCTCCCGCACGATCCGCGAGGAGATAGACGCGATGGAGGTGCTCGGGGTCTCCCCGATCCAGCGCCTGATCGTGCCGAGGGTGCTCGCCGCGATGGGGGTCGCCGCATTCCTCAATGGAATGGTCAGCGTGGTCGGCGTCCTCGGCGGTTATTTTTTCAACGTCATCATGCAGAATGGGACACCGGGTGCGTATCTGGCCAGTTTCTCCGCGCTCGCGCAACTGCCGGACCTCTGGATCAGCGAGATCAAGGCGGTCATCTTCGGTTTCGTCGCGGCGATCGTCGCGTCCTATCGCGGGCTCAATCCGAAAGGCGGCCCGAAAGGCGTCGGTGACGCGGTGAACCAATCCGTGGTGATCACGTTCCTCCTCTTGTTCCTGTTGAACCTGGTGCTGACGACGCTTTACCTGCAGCTCGTCCCGGCGAAGGGCAGCTGATGGTCACGACCACTTCACCGACACGGACGGCACGGGTCCGCGAAGCCGTGGACCGCCGGTTCGGCTTCCTGGACACGCTCGGCGACCAGATCCTCTTCTTCCTCAAGGCGCTCGCCTGGGTCCCCCGCGCGCTCCACCGCTACCTCCGCGAGATCACCCGCTTGCTGGCCGAAGTCAGCTTCGGCAGCGGCGCGCTCGCGGTCATCGGCGGCACGATCGGCGTGATGATCGGGATGACCGTGTTCACCGGCACGGTCGTCGGGCTCCAGGGTTACTCGGCGCTCAACCAGGTCGGCACGTCGGCGTTCGCCGGATTCGTGTCCGCGTACTTCAACACGCGCGAGATCGCCCCGCTCGTCGCGGGACTGGCGCTGTCCGCCACCGTCGGCTGCGGCTTCACCGCGCAGCTGGGCGCGATGCGGATCTCCGAGGAGATCGACGCGCTCGAGGTGATGGGCATCCCCAGCGTCCCGTACCTGGTGACCACCCGGATCATCGCGGGCTTCCTCGCGGTCATCCCGTTGTACGCGATCGGCCTGCTGACCTCCTATCTCGCGTCGCGCCAGATCACCGTCTGGTTCTACGGCCAGTCCGCGGGCACCTACGACCACTACTTCCTGCTGTTCCTGCCACCCGGCGACGTGCTCTGGTCGTTCGGCAAGGTGCTGGTGTTCAGCGTCGTGATCGTGCTCGCCCACTGCTACTACGGTTTCCGCGCGAGCGGCGGCCCGGCGGGGGTCGGGGTCGCCGTCGGACGCGGGGTGCGGACGGCGATCGTGGCGGTCAGCGTGCTGGACTTCTTCCTCAGCCTCGCGATCTGGGGCGCGACCACGACGGTGCAGGTGGCTGGATGAGCCGGCGCGGGCTGCGCAAGGCCGGGGTCAGGACAGCGGGGGTGCTGTTCCTCGTGGTGATGTCCGCGCTCGTGCTGCTGTCGATCAAGATCTACCGCAAGGATTTCGTCGAATCCGTGCCGGTGACACTGCAGGCGGACCGGGTCGGCAACCAGTTGCGCACGGGCGGGCAGGTCAAGGCGCGTGGTGTGGTGGTCGGCGAGATCCGCGGTGTCCGCGCGACGCCCGGCGGCGCGGAGATCGACCTGGCGATGGAGCCCGGCAAGGTCTCCCAGCTGCCGAAGAACGTGTCCGCGCTGCTCGTGCCGAAGACGCTGTTCGGCGAGCGGTACGTGCAACTGTCCATTCCGGACGGTTCGGCGGCGGCGCCGCTGGCCTCGGGCGACGTGATCACCCAGGACCGGTCGGCCAACGCGATCGAACTGGAACGCGTCTTCGACAACCTGTTGCCGCTGCTCAAGGCGGTGCAGCCGCAGAAGCTCGCCACCACCTTGACCACGGTCTCCACCGCGCTGGAGGGCCGCGGCGACCAGATCGGCGACACCCTGGCCACCGCGGCCGCGTATCTGAAGGACTTCAACCCGAACCTCCCGGCGCTGAACGACAACATCCGTGACCTCGCGACGGTTTCGCGGCTGTACGGCGACATCGCGCCGGATCTGCTGGACGCGCTCAGCGCGTCGGCGGTCACCCTCGACACCCTGCACGAGAAACGTGCCGAGCTGGCGACCGTGTACCAGCAGGTGACGTCGTCCTCCCAGCACGTCACGACGTTCCTCGCGAACAACCGCGCCAACATCATCGCGCTCGCGGCCGACAGCCGGGCGCCGCTCGAGGTCGCCGCGAAGTACTCGCCGAGTTTCGCCTGCACGCTGGACGCGCTGGCCAAGCTGAAACCACAGATGGACAAGGTGCTGGGGGCGGGCACCGACGAACCCGGCCTGCATGTGGAGATCACCGTCACCCAGCCCCGCGGCAAGTACGTGCCGGGCAAGGACGATCCGGTCTACAACGCCACCGGTGAGCCGCGTTGCTACCCGACGAACGGGCTGATGAACCCCGGGATCGAAGTGAGCGGCAACGGCGCGAAACCGGTCGCGGACGGCGATCTCGGCCCGGCGAACTCGCCACAGGAACGGGAACTGATCTCCACACTGGTGGCCCCGTCGATCGGCGTCCCGGCCGCGCAGGTCCCCGCCTGGGGCAGCGTGCTCGTCGGCCCGCTCTACCGGGGTACGGAGGTGACCCTGCGATGAGGAACTTCGTGAGCCCGCTGATCAAGGGGCTGATCTTCGTCGTCGTCACGACACTGGCGACGGTGCTGCTGGCGGTGTCCATCACCAACACCGGCCTCGGCGACACCAGGACCTACAGCGCCAAGTTCCTCGACGCGACGTCGCTGAACGTCGGCGACGACGTCCGGATCTCCGGCGTGCGGGTCGGCCAGATCGAGGAACTGGAGATCGCCGACCACAGCCTGGCCAGGGTCAGGTTCACCCTCGACTCCCAGCGGCGGCTGCCCGCCGACGTGACCGCGGTGATCAAGTACCGCAACATGGTGGGCCAGCGCTACATCGCGCTCGAACGCGGCAAGGGCGCCGCCGGGGTGCTGGAGCCCGGGGCGGAGATCCCGCTGGAGCGCACCACTCCCGCGCTGGACCTCACGGAACTCTTCAACGGGTTCAAGCCGCTGTTCCAGGCCCTGTCCCCCAAGGACGTCAACCAGCTTTCCGGCGAGATCGTCCAGGTGCTGCAGGGCGAGGGCGGCACGGTGGAAAGCCTGTTGGCGCACACGGGTTCGCTGACCACCACGCTCGCGGGCCGCGACAAGGTGATCGGCGACGTGATCACGAACCTGGACACGGTGCTGAAGACCATCAACGGCAAGGGCGACGCACTGTCCACTTTGGTCTCCACCCTGCGGGAACTGGTCTCCGGCCTGGCCGGTGACCGCGCCGAGATCGGCGAGGCGGTCTCCGGGCTCGCGGGCCTCACCACCGCCACGGCCGGACTGCTGGAACAGGGCAGGAAGCCGCTCAAGGACAGCATCCACGGGCTCGGCCTGCTGTCCGGCCAGCTGACGACCGAAAGCGGGAAGGCCCAGGTCGAGGAGTTCCTCACCGTTCTCCCGGGGAAGCTGAACGAAATGGGGCGGATCAGCTCCTATGGATCGTGGATGAACTTCTACCTGTGCTCGGCCGTCCTCCGGAGCGACCCTCCCCGCGGGGTCCCGGCGACGGCGGAGAGGTGCACGTCGTGAAACCCTTCAAGGAGCGGAACCCGATCGTCATCGGTCTCGTCGGCAGCGCCGTCGCGGCCGGGTTGCTGGTCGCGACGCTCAACTACGAGAACCTGCCGATCATCGGCTCCGGGACCACCTACCAGGCCGAATTCTCCGAAGCGGCCGGGTTGCAGGCCGACGACGAGGTCCGCATCGCCGGGATCAAGGTCGGCGAGGTGAGCGACGTCGCGCTGGCCGAAGACCATGTGGTGGTCAGCTTCCGGGTCAAGGACGCGTGGGTCGGCGACCGGACCGCCGCCGAGATCAAGATCAAGACCCTGCTGGGCCGGAAGTTCCTCGCGCTGCGCCCGACCGGCGAGGCCGTGCAGAACCCGAAGCAGGTCATCCCCCGCACCCGCACCGTGACGCCCTACGACGTCACGGAGGCGTTCAACGGGCTGGCCGACACCGCGGGCGCGATCGACACCGACCAGCTCGCGGAAAGCTTCACCACGCTCAGCGACACGTTCAAGAACTCTCCGGAGCACATCCGGAAGGCACTCGACGGGCTGACGTCGCTGTCGAAGACCGTGTCCTCCAGGGACAACGAACTCGCCAGCCTGCTCACCAACGCGCACGGGCTCACGACGACGCTCGCGAACTCGAACGAAGACTTCGCCAAGCTCCTCGCGGACGGCAACCTCCTGCTGACCGAACTGGACAACCGGCGGCAGGCGATCCACGACCTGCTCACCGGCTCGCAGGAACTCGCCAAGCAGCTTTCCGGGCTGGTGCGGGACAACAAGGACCAGCTCAGCGGTGTCCTCGGTCAGCTCGGAGAGGTGACCGACATCCTTCAGCGGCAGAACGACAACCTCGCCAAGAGCCTCGACCTCGCCGCGCCGTACTTCCGCGTGGTGAACAACACCGTCGGCAACGGGCGCTGGGTGGACAGCTACCTGTGCGGGCTCATCCCGGAGAACCGGGATCCCTGCACCCCGCCGATCCCCGGAGGTCGTCGATGACCAGCAGGTTCGTCACCCTGGCGCTGGTACTCGCGCTGGCCGTCGTCGGCGGTCTCTGGTGGATCTTCTCCGGCGCCGGCCTCGACCGCGTCACGGTGTACTTCTCGCGCGCGGTCGGTGTCTACAGTGGATCGGACGTACGGGTGCTCGGCGTCCGGGTCGGCCAGGTCGAATCGGTGAACCCGCGCGGGGAACAGGTCGAGGTCGTGCTGACCGTCGACGGTGCGACGCCGATCGCGGCCGACACGAACGTCCTGGTCGTCGCACCGAGCGTGGTGGCCGACCGGTACGTCCAGTTCACCAAGCTCACCCGCGCCGGGAACCGGCTGGACGACGGCGCGGTGATCCCGGTCGAGCGCACCGGGACGCCGGTGGAGCTCGACCAGCTCTACTCCAGCCTCGACACCCTCGCCAAGGCGCTCGGCCCCCAGGGCGCGAACGCCGACGGCGCGCTCTCGGAGCTGCTGCGCACCGGCGCGAAGAACCTGCAGGGCAACGGCAAGCCGTTCAACGAGTCCGTGCGCAACTTCGCCGAACTCGCCAGGACCCTGTCCGGGAACTCGGAGAACCTGTTCGCCACCGTCGACGAACTGCAGCGGTTCACCACGATGCTGGCGACCAACGACCGGAACGTCAGCGAGATCAACCGGCAGCTCGCCTCGGTGACCGGCACGCTGGCGAGCAACAAGAACGAACTCTCCCGCGCGCTCAACGGCCTCGGCGGCGCGCTGGCGGAGATCCAGCAGTTCATCCGGGACAACCGGGCGCTGATCAAGTCCAATGTGGACAAGCTCGCGGTGACGACCGGGACACTGGTCGACAAGCGCGCCGCGCTGGCGGAGACCCTCGACACGATCCCGCTGGCGGTGACGAACGTGCTCGAAGCCGTCGATCCGAAGACCGGGAAGCTGCAGGGACGCGGCAACCTGCTCGACTACGCGCCGCTCCCGCTGCCGGTCGCCGGCGACACCTACACCGGGGGGCGCTGATGACCGCGAAACGGGCGACCGCCGTGCTCGCCGCGTGCTGTGTCGCGCTCACCGGCTGTTCCACCGAGTTCAAGGGCGTCTACGACCTGCCGCTTCCGGGCGGCGCGGACATCGGCGACCATCCGTACCGGGTGACCGTGCAGTTCGCCGACGTACTCGACCTGGTCCCGCAGGCCGCGGTGAAGGTCGGCGACGTCCCGGTCGGCCGGGTGGAGACGATCCGGCTCGGCGACGACGGCTGGACGGCCGAAACCGTCCTGGCGGTCAACGGCGACGTCCACCTGCCCGCCAACGCCCTCGCCCGGCTGCGGCAGTCCAGTCTGCTCGGCGAGAAGTTCATCGAACTCGCGCCGAGTGCGGCGAAGCCGGAGGGCAGGCTCGGCGACGGCGCGGTGATCCCCGTCGCGAGCACGAACCGCAATCCGGAGTTCGAGGAGGTCTTCGGCGCGCTTTCCCTGCTGCTCAACGGCGGCGGGATCGGCCAGCTGCAGACCATCAACCGCGAACTGTCGAAGGTGATGGACGGCAACGAGGAGGAGATCCGCTCGTTCCTGTCCACTGTGGAGCAGCTGGTGTCCAACCTGGACTCGCACCGCTCCGAAATCACCTCGGCGCTCGACGGGCTCAACCGGCTGTCGGCGACGCTGGCCAACCGGAAGAAGCAGGTCGAAGGCGCGCTCACCGACCTCACCCCCGGCCTCAAGAGCCTGTCGGAGCAGCGCACCCAGCTGGTCTCGATGCTCCAGGCACTGGACCGGCTTTCCGGGGTCGGCGTCGACGTGATCAAGAAGAGCCGGGACGACCTCGTCGCCGACCTGACCGCGCTCGCGCCGATCCTCAAACGGCTGGCCGACGCCGGGGAGAGCCTGCCGCGGTCGCTGGAGATCCTGCCGACGTTCCCGTTCACCGACGCCGTCCTCGACGGGATCAAAGGCGACTACCTGAACGTCTACGCGACCCTCATCCCCGGTCCGGGCGTCGAACTCCCGCCCCCGGGCGAAGGTGTCCCGCCGGGACTCCCGACCCTGCCGCTACCGTCGTCCGGAGGTAGCTGATGCTCACCACCCGTGTCCGGATCCAGGTGCTCGCGTTCGTCATCATCGCGCTGGCCACGACGGCGTTCGTCGGCGCCAACTACGCGGGACTCGACCGGCTCTTCGGGGCCACCGGGTACACCGTGAAACTCGCGCTGACCGACGGCGGGGGCCTGTTCACCAACGGCGAGGTGACCTACCGCGGTGTCGCCGTCGGCCGGGTCGGGGAACTGCGGCTCACCGACGGCGGGATGGAGGCGGATCTGCTGATCGACGACGACGCGCCACCGATCCCGGCGAACTCCCGGGCGGTCGTGGCGAACCGGTCGGCGGTCGGCGAACAGTTCGTCGACCTGCAGCCGCGCACCGGCGACGGGCCGTTCCTCGCCGACGGTTCGGTCATCCCGCGGGAGGCGACGAGCGTCCCGCTCCCGGTGCAGCATCTGCTGACCGATCTGGACTCGCTGACCGCGTCCGTGCCGACCGAGGATCTGCGGATCGTGGTCGACGAACTCGACAACGCCCTGCGTGGTTCCGGTGCGAACCTCCAGGTGCTGCTCGACACCACCACCGACTTCACCAAGCAGGCGGCGAACCACCTGCCGCAGACGGAGAAACTGCTCACGGACGGCTCCACCGTGCTGAAGACACAGGTGGACTCGTCGCAGGCCTGGCGGCAGTTCAGCGACAACGCCAAGCAGTTCGCCGAACAACTGTCACGTTCGGACGGTGACCTCCGCAGGCTGATCGCGACCGCGCCGGACGCGGCGACCCAGCTCTCCGGCCTGCTGCGGGACAACGAACCGGGACTGCCGATCCTGCTGGCGAACCTGCTCACCACGTCACACGTGTTCTCCGCGCGCACCGACGGCCTCCGGCAGCTGCTGATCAACACCCCGAAGGCCGTCTCCGCGGTCGACGCGGCGATCGACGGCGAATCCGGGAAGATCGGCCTGGCACTGACCTTCTTCGATCCGATGCCGTGCACCAAGGGCTACGAAGGCACGAAGATCCGCAGCAGCAAAGAACTCTCACCGCTGCCGTTCAACACCGGCGCCGCGTGCACGCTCGAAAAGGGCGACCCGAGTTCGGTCCGCGGCTCGCAGAACGCGCCGAAGGGCGGCGTCCCGCCCGCCGCCGTTCCCGGCGGGTTCGGTGCCGACGGCCAGCCGACGTCCACCAGCCTCGAGGAGATGTTGTGGCTGCGCAACTGAAGATCGCGATCGCCGTGTTCACCGCGGCCTGCGCGTTCGCCGGCTGGGCCGGGTACACCTGGTTCACCGCGACGAGCTCCGAGGCCGTGACCTATGGGAACTCACGCGACGAGGCACTGAGGTCCGGACGTGAACTCGTCGCCCGGCTGACCAGCCTCGACCACCACCGCATCGACCAGGGCATCGCCGACTGGCTCGCCGCGTCGACCGGCCCGCTGCGCGATCAGCTGGGCAAGACCGACGACGCGACGAAGCAGGCGCTGACCAAGGACGCGACGGTGTCGACCGGCAAGGTGCTCGACGCGGCGATCAGTGAACTGGACGACCACGCGGGAACGGCCAAGATGCTGGCCTCGGTCGAGATCACCCTGGCCCGGGAAGGCGCCGCGCCGACGACCAAGCGCAACCGGTTCGCCGCCGGGCTGACCAGGACCGCCGAAGGCTGGCGGCTCAGCGCGCTCGACCAGCTCCCGGTGGGTGCGCGATGACCGCCACGGCCGACACCGACGCCCATGCCGAACCCGGGACCGAGCCGGAGGTCACGGCCGAACCCGAACCCACCGCCGACGAGACCACCGAAGAGACCACCGGGAAGCCGTCCCGGCGGCCGAAGCCGTCGCTGATCCTGCTGGTCGCGGCGGCGGTACTGGTGGCGGCGGGAGTGTGGTTCACGCTGGAGGCGAGGTCGATCTCGGCGGCGCCGTCGGCGGCCAACACCGCGCTCACCGACGTCGGCGCGACAGCCGAGGTGAACTCCGCGGTGACGGTGGCGCTCAACAAGATCTTCTCCTATTCCTATGACCGGACCGAGAGCACCGAAAAGGCGGCCGCTTCGGTGCTGAGAGGCAATGCGCTGGAGTCCTATAACCAGCTGTTCGCCCAAGTCAGGGAAAAGGCTCCAGCGCAGAAACTGGTCCTCACCACCCGCGTCTCCTCATCCGCCGTCCAGGAACTCGGCGACGGTAAAGCCCGGCTGCTGGTATTCCTCGATCAGGCGGCGACGCGGGCCGACAACAATTCTTCGACGACGGCCGCCGCACAGCTTTCGATCACCGCCGAACGCGAAGGCGAGAGCTGGGTCATCACCGACCTCATTCCCCGGTGACAAACCGGTCGTTCCTCATTTAGTCCGCGGTACAAAACAGGAGAGAAAACGAGGAGAAACCCATGTTCGGTCGAACGCGCCCGAAAACCGCCCGCCGCCGTCTCGGTACCGTTGTCGCACTCACGTCCGCACTCGCGATGGCGGGCAGCCTCGCCGCCACCCCCGCCCTCGCGGACGACCCGGTGGAGATCCCGGTGTCCTACACCGTCACCGGGAAGACCACGGTGAAGAAGACCGGCGGCACCCTCGACCTCGGCCCCGGCCAGCTCGACGGCGCCCTCGTCATCGACGGTGACAACGTCGGTATCCGGGGCAATCTGTCCCTGCCGCCCTCGACCGCGAACATCTCGCTGGTCTCGGGTGTCTTCAAGATCAAGGCCAGGGTACGGATCGAGCCGACCGGCCCGGTCACCGGCACGCTGGCCAACGGCGACCTGACCACCCACTCGCAGGCGAACATGCTGATCGACAACATCGTGGTCGGCCTGTTCTGGCCGGTCATTCCGCTGCCGACGGTGCCGAACGCCTGCAAGACGGTCACCCCGCTGGACCTGACCCTGGTGTCGAAGAACGTCGACCTGTTCGCGCCGACCATCCCGTCGTCGGGGACCTTCACCATCCCGGCGTTCAAGGACTGCTTCATCAACGACCTCGCGCTCGGGTCGCTGATCTCCGGTCCGGACAACACGATCAACCTGAGCATGAAGTCCAACCTCTGACACTGCCCGGTCTCGTGAGTGGTAATGACGGTTCTAACCGTCATTACCACTCACGAGGCCGACCTCGCCGCCTCAGCAGAAGTACGGCGCGTTCGGGTCCACCAGAGCGACGCCGGTGCTGTCACCCGCGGAAACCGCGTAGACCGGGGTGCAGACGCCGGAGAACTTCCAGAAGTCCGTCGGCGGTTCCGTGCTGGTGTCCCGGCTTTCCTGCTTCACGTTGGAGCCCCAGGCGAAGACGCTTCCGTCGGACTTCAGCGCGACGTTGTGGTTGAAGCCGGCGTCGATGGCGACGACGCCGGACTGCGCTTCCGGCGGAACCGTCGCCTGGCCGTAGAAGTTGTCACCCCACGCGATGACGCCGCCGTTCTTCAGCGCGATGCTGTGCCGGAACCCGGCGGAGATCGCCGAAACCCCGGAAGTGGCCGCCGCGGGCACCGTGATCTGGCCCTTTCCGTTACTTCCCCAGGCGATCACGCCGCCGTTCTTGAGCGCGAGCCCGTGGTCGCCGCCCGCCGAGATCGCGGAGACGCCGGACGAAACCGTCGAGGGGACTGCGGTGCGCGAACCCCAGCTCAGCACGCTGCCGTTGGTTTTGAGCGCCAGGTTGAAGTAAGCGCTGGTGGAGATCGCGGTGACACCCGAGGTCGCGGCGGCCGGGACGACGTTCTGGCCGTAGAAACCGTTGCCCCAGGCGATCACGCCGCCGTTCTTGAGCGCCAGTTCATGCGCCCAGCCCGCGGCGATGGCCGAAACCCCGGAAGTGGCCGCGGCCGGGACGTCGGCCTGCTGGTAGCTGTTGTTGCCCCAGGCGATCACACCCCCGTCCTTGAGGGCCAGATGGGTGAGCGCGCCCGCGGAGACCGCGCTGGCGCCGAGTGCCGAAACGGGCACCCCGCCCTGCCCCTGCCCGTAGTCGTTGCTTCCCCACGGCCGCGGTTCGCCGGCGGGCGCGGCGTGGGCGGTACCGGAAAGGGAAACCGTGGCGATCATTACGGCAATCGCGGTGGCGGTCACGCTCCGCGTCGTGGATCGTCGATTGACAGAAGCCATGCGGGAAATGTTAACCCGGTTCCGCCGATCGGCGGCTTCTTTGTCATCCCCCGACAAACTTCATAATCGCATTCAGCGCCCATTGACAAGAAAGAACGGGTTTCTCACCCACCCGGAAACATGTCGACATGAATACTTGTTACGTACATAACTCGCGGGTAACATCGGTTTACCCCACCACCCGAGATAACCCGCTCAAGTCGAGCATATTTGATCAGAAAAATCCGCCGAAAGGCGCATGGGGAAAGCCGTCCGAGACGTAAACTGGATCAAAGGAGATGACAGGTATGTCCCGCAGACTTGGAAAGTTGTCAGCAGGCGTCGCCACCACCGGAATCGTGATGGGCGCGGTCGCCGTGCTCACCGCCGGAACGGCCGCGGCCGCGACCAACTACGCCACCGGCACCGTCGCTTACATGTGCAACTTCCCCGGCATCGGCCAGCAGCAGCTGGACGTGAAGGCCAGCTTCGTCGGGCCGGACTCGGTCGCCTCCGGCGGCACCGCCACCCCGTCGAGCGTCGGTGGCACGGCGACGATCAACGCGACCATCAACGCGCTGCTCAACGCCGCCAACTACGACGGTGTCCGCGGCAAGGCCAACATGCCGATCACCGCGACCAACGCCACCCCGACGTCGGCGACGGTGTCCAACCTGGACGTTCCGACCCAGATCAACCCGTACGTGCCCGGCCCCCGGACCTTCAACATCGTCCAGGACGCCGGCACCAGCGTTCCGACGCTGACCGCGGGCGCTCCCGGGTCGGGCGTGATCTCCCTCGGCACCACGATCAACGCGCCGCTGGACTTCCACAAGAAGGACGGCAGCTGGACCGCGTGGAACTTCAACTGCACCGTGAAGAACACCAATCCGGCACAGAACCGGGCGTTCAGCCCGGCGATCCCGATCACCTGATGAACCATCCGTGCGGGGCGGGGACGCCCGCCCCGCACGGTCTCCACCGCAGGACTCGAGAGGACACCGTATGACGCAGCAGGTTCGCCGGGCACTCGGGAGGCTTCCCGTTCTGGCGGGGGTGATCCTGCTGGCCGGGGTCAGCGGCACGCTGTCCTCTTCGGCGGCGACCGATCCGGCCACCCCGTCGCCGGCGCCGTCGCAGGGCGCCACGGCCGCGCACCTGAGTCTCGCGAACACCTGCGTCTTCCCCGATCCGGCAGGCCGCCGACCGGTCACAGTGGACACCAAGGCCACCTTGCCGAAGGTCGTCCAAACCGGAAAACCGGTGCAGGTCAAGGACTTTTCGCTGACCTTCACCGTCGGCGAAGGAGCACTCGGCGCCGCCACCGAGGTCGCGGGTGGCGCGACCGTCGAGCTCACGGCCGCGAACGGGGACAAGAAGACCCCGATCCCCGTGACGATGACGATCCCGGCGACCAAGGTGCCCGCCACCGGCGAACTGAAGCTGGTCGCGACGGGCAAGGTCCCCGACATCCAGCTGAAGGTGCCGGGCGAACTGCGGCTGAGCACCGGCGTGCCCTCGCTCGCGCTGACCGCCGCCGAAACCCCGCTCGCGCCGATCACCTGCACCCAGGACCCGGATCAGGACACACTGCTCGGCAGTGTCGCCTTGCTGCCGCTCGGGAAGCCCAAGCCGCAGTCCGGCAAGCCGGGTGAGCAGAAGAAGCCCGGCGCCGAGGCCAAGGCCGCGGAGAGCCCCGAAGACGGCGATCTGTTCCCGATCGCGCTGCAGCCGTTCGAACTGCAGGGCACCTCGACGGTCAGCAAACTCGGCGCGTTCGCCCGGCTGAAGCCGGCGTTCATGGTCAACGCGGTGTGGCATGTGGACCTGGAGAACACGGAGGGACCGGGCAAGATCACCGGCACCGTCATCATGCCGCCGAGCCGGATGACGTTCCTCGGGTTCGGTTTCGTCCCGGTCAGCGCGACCATGGAGCTGTTGCCGGAGGACTACGCGACCGGCAACCACATCATCGACGTCGACGGCGTGTCGATCCCGGAGCCGGAGGGCAGCTCGACCGTCCTCACCCCGCTCAAGGTCTACGGGAAGTTGAGCGAGGTCACCGTCAACGGCGTCAGCCTCGATGTCGGCGACCGCTGCTTCACCGCCGAGCCGATCAGGATCAACCTCCGCGGCGAGAAGTACGGGATGTTCACCGGCGGCGTCGTGCGCACCGATCCGAAGTGGCCGGACCCCGCCTACCGGGAGTTCACCCTGCCCCCGCTCTCCGGCTGTGGCGTCAAGGAAGACCTCGACTCGCTGCTGAGCGGGATGGCGTCCGGGCCGGGGAACCAGGCGTGTGTCGGGATCAACCAGGTCGGCCTCCCCTGGGACGCCGAACGCAAGTGCGCAGGCGTGGATCCGCCGGTGGCGCGCCGCTGAATGTCCTCGGCGGAGGGTCGTGACCTCGCAAGTAGTCGACTACTTGCGAGGCTGCGCCGCGTCGAGCGCCTTCAGGAGGCGCGGTCGACCGTGCGACTAAGACCCGCTCGGCGTCCACTGTGGACTCTTGCGGGGTGACGGCAGCACCTCCGGCAGCGTGTACCCCTCGGGTGTCGCGGAAGGACTGACACCCGCCCGCAGCGCGAGTTCCATCTCGAACCGGGCTCCCGGGTCACGCAGATGCTCGCCGAACGTGGCCTGCAACTGCCGCATGCGGTACCGCACGGTCTGCGGGTGGACCTGCAGCCGCTCGGCGATGTCGACGACGTTGCCCTGACTGTCCAGCCAGGCGCGGAGCGTTTCGAGGAGCCGCTCCTGCTGCTTCCCGGTCATCCCGGCGAGCGGGGCGAACAGGCGGTCGCGCAGCTGGCAGGTCAGCGCGGTGTCGCCGTTCACGAGCAGGGTGGCGAGGTGTTCTTCGGCGCGGATCACGCGGCGGGCCTCGATGATCCCGCGTTCGGAGAGGCGGAGGGCGTCGCGCGCCCAGCGGAGGGAATCGGCGACGGAATCCAGCTGACGGCACGGGCCGATCGACAGCCGGTAGTCCGGGAGCGCGGCCTGCAGGGTGGCCAGGCGGGCACCGGAGATCTCGCCGGGAACGAGCAGACGCGGCTCGGCGCAGTCGAGTTCGGCCAAGACGTCCGAATCCACCGCGTTGTGCCGCCGGGGTCTGACCGTGGCGTTGAGCGGGTGCAGCACGACCGGTGTCGCGCGTTCGGGCACCGTCCAGCCGGTCAGCTGGGCGAGTTCCGCGATCGCCTTCGACGGCGCGGGCGGGGTTTCCAGCACCAGGTGCAGCAGTTTCCGGCGCCAGGTGTCCAAGGCTCCCGCGGTGCGCGCCTTCGCTTCGAGGTAGCCGTCCAGCGCGACCGACGCGAGTTCGTCCATGAACGCGAGCATCGCGTCGGCCAGTTGCGACATCACCGCGGACGAGAGCCCGCTGCGGCGGCCGACGCGCATGATGCGCCGCCACGAGACGCGGGCGCCGACCCGGTACGCCGACTGGAGGGTGTCGAGACTGCGACCCTCCCGCATCTCGTTCTGGCCCAGGCGGTGATGGACCTCGTGGGACTGTTCTTTCGAGACGCTGGGATCCGCGATCTGGGCGACGAACAACGTGATCGCGTATTCGACGCCCGCGCGGATCGACTTGCCGTAGGGCCCGTCGAGCGGGCGGGCGTACGCGGGAATGGTCGCCCGGATCTCGTCGACGATCTCGTTGGCGAGACTGCCCAGTTCCGGTCGCAAAATGTCGGCCAGCTTGCGCGGCAGTGCTGCGGGGGGCTGCGCAGCGTGTTCGATCCCGCGCTCCACCGACATCGCAGCTCCTTTGCTCCGCCCAGCGTCCTGACATCCCACGATCGTCGTGAGGTGACAACGAACACATCGCGGAGCCGCTCGCGAATGTGTCACCTTCCGCAGAAGAAACCGTTTTCTTGTCATCATCGTGACAAAATCACGGGTCATCCCTGAATTTTGATGACAAATGCCCGGCAATCGCCTCGCGCGGTACGTACGAACGGCCGAAGGGGATGCGACGGTGACGGAGCGTCACTGCTTTCCGGTGAGCAATTCCCCGAGTACTTCGAGCACGGGCTCCAGCCCGCGGACCCTCGTGCCCACGCATTCGGTGATCCCCGCGCCGACGACCTCGAAGCCGTTCAGCCCGCGAAGCATCGCCACCAGACGCTCGATCGTCAAGCCGCCGGGCTCCGGACAGTTCAGCCCGTCGAACTCGCCGGGATCGAGGACGTCGAGGTCGAGGTGGACGTAGATCTTGTCCGATCCGGACAGTCCGGCCGCGACGTCGGCGGTTTCGACGACCAGCCCGCGTTCGACCGCGGCGCGCTCGGCCTCGTCGAAGACCCTGGCCCCGGCGAGGACCACGCGGCCGGGTTCGACCGGCGGGTTCGCGGCGAAATCCGGGTCGCCCTCGCCGAGCAGCGACCGCAGCACCATGCCGTGGAAGGCCCCGGAGGGCGACGTCTCCGCGGTGTTGAGATCCGGGTGCGCGTCGAACCAGGCGACGCCGAGACCGGGGCCGAACCGGTAACGCGCGACCCCGATCGGCACGAGTTCGACACCGCAGTCCCCGCCGATGGTGAGCACCGGCCCGCCCGGGGCCTCCAGCGCGGCGAGCTGGGCGGCGCGGTTCGGGCCGGTGAGCACCTCGCGGTTGGCGATCCCGTCGGCCACGGGCGAGGTCTCGCGGTTTTGCAGGATGTAGTGCACCGGCACGCCCAGCACGTGACCGGCCAGTTCGGCGAGCGCGACGCAGCCTTCGGGCAACTCCGGCGCGCGCTCGGTCAGCGCGCCCTGAAACTGGGGTACGGCGTTGATCAGCACTCGGTCCAGGCTAGCGGCTGAAGGGCCCTTTCCCCGCATAAGACGCGACGAAAGGGCCCTTCACCGCGTGACATGCGGTGAAGGGCCCTTTCAGCTCACGTCACTCCAGGACCAGCAGCAGGTCCCCGCCTTCCACTTGCTGGACGGCGTTGATCGCGCGCCGGGACACCTTGCCGCCCACGGACGCGGTGATCGACGCCTCCATCTTCATCGCCTCGATGGTCGCGACCGTCGCCCCGGCCTCGACCTCGTCGCCCTCGGACACCTGCAGCGTGACCACGCCGGCGAACGGCGCGGCGATCTGCCGGGCGTCGGACTTGTCGGCCTTCTCCGTCGCCGGGATGTCGGACGCGATCGAGGTGTCGCGGACCTGGATCGGGCGCAGCTGGCCGTTGAGCGTGGACATCACCGTGCGCACGCCGCGCTCGTCGGCCTCGCCGATGGCCTCCAGCTCGATCAGCAGCCGGACACCCTGTTCCAGGTCGACCGAGTACTCCTCCCCCGGGCGCAGCCCGTAGAAGAAGTCCTTCGACGGCAGCACCGAGGTGTCGCCGTACTGCTCGCGGTGCGCCTCGAAGTCCTTCGTGGGCCCGGGGAACAGCAGCCGGTTGAGCGTGGCGCGCCGGTTCTCGGCCAGCCCCTTGCGGTCCTCTTCGGACAGTTCCTGCACCGGCTTCGGCTCCGCGCGGCCTTCGAGGGCCTTGGTGCGGAACGGCTCCGGCCAGCCGCCGGGCGGGTCGCCCAGCTCGCCGCGCAGGAAGCCGATCACCGAATCCGGGATGTCGAACTTGTTCGGCTCCGCCTCGAAGTCCGCCGGCGAGACACCGGCGCCGACGAGGTGCAGCGCGAGGTCACCGACCACTTTGGACGAAGGCGTGACCTTCACCAGGTGACCGAGGATCCGGTCCGCGGCCGCGTACATCGCCTCGATGTCCTCGAACCGCTCGCCGAGGCCGAGCGCGATCGCCTGCGTGCGCAGGTTCGACAGCTGCCCGCCCGGGATCTCGTGGTGGTACACGCGCCCGGTCGGCGAGGCGAGCCCTGCCTCGAACGGCGCGTAGATCTTGCGCACGCTCTCCCAGTACGGCTCCAGGTCGCCGATGGCCTGCAGATCCAGTCCGGTCGGCCGCTCCGAGTGGTCGGTGGCGGCGACGAGTGCCGACAGCGACGGCTGCGACGTCGTCCCCGCCATGGACGCGACGGCACCGTCCACGGCGTCCGCGCCCGCCTGGATCGCGGCGAGGTAGGTGGCCAGCTGGCCACCGGCCGTGTCATGCGTGTGGATATGCACCGGGAGGTCGAATTCCTTGCGCAGCGCGGAAACCAGCCGCGCCGCCGCCGGTGCCCGCAGCAGGCCCGCCATATCCTTGATGGCCAGGACGTGTGCCCCCGCGCCGACGATCTGCTCCGCCAACTTGAGGTAGTAGTCCAGGGTGTACAGCTTCTCGGCCGGATCCGACAGATCCGAGGTGTAGCAGAGCGCGACCTCGGCGACGGCGGATCCGGTCTCGCGGACGGCCTCGATCGCCGGGCGCATCTGCTCGACGTCGTTGAGCGCGTCGAAGATCCGGAAGATGTCGATGCCGGTCGCCGTCGCCTCCTCGACGAAGGCGTGGGTCACCTCGGTGGGATAAGGCGTGTAGCCGACGGTGTTGCGGCCGCGCAGCAGCATCTGCAGGCAGATGTTCGGCACTGCTTCCCGCAGCTTCGCCAGCCGCTCCCACGGGTCTTCGGCGAGGAACCGCAGCGCGACGTCGTAGGTCGCGCCGCCCCAGCACTCCAGCGAAAGCAGCTGCGGCGTGGTCCTGGCGACGACCGGCGCGACGGCCAGCAGGTCCTTGGTCCGCACACGGGTGGCGAGCAGCGACTGGTGCGCGTCGCGGAACGTGGTGTCGGTGACGCCGATGGTCGGCGACTCCCGCAGCCAGCGGGCGAAGCCCTCCGGGCCGAGTTCGGTGAGCTTCTGCTTCGAACCGGGCGCCGGTTCGAGGTCCTTCGGCAGCTTCGGCAGTTTGACCTGAGGGTCGAGGGTCCGCGGACGCTCCCCGTGCGGCTTGTTGACCGTCTTGTCGGCGAGGTAGGTCAGCAGCCTGGTCCCGCGGTCGGCCGAATGGCGCGCGGTGAGCAGATGCGGGCGCTCCTCGATGAACGACGTCGTGACGCGGCCTTCGCGGAAGTCCGGGTCGTCGAGGACGGCCTGCAGGAACGGGATGTTCGTGGCCACACCGCGGATCCGGAACTCCGCGACGGCGCGGCGGGCGCGGCCGACGGCGGTCTTGAAGTCGCGGCCGCGGCAGCTGAGCTTCACCAGCAGCGAGTCGAAGTGCGCGCTGATCTCGGTACCGGCGAACGCCGTCCCGCCGTCGAGGCGGATACCGGAACCGCCGGGCGAGCGGTACGCGCTGATCATCCCGGTGTCCGGGCGGAACCCGTTGGCGGGATCCTCGGTGGTGATGCGGCACTGCAGGGCGGCGCCGCGCAGGTACACCTTGTCCTGCGACAGCCCGAGGTCGTCGAGTGTCTCGCCGGAGGCGATGCGCAGCTGCGACTGGACGAGGTCGACGTCGGTGACCTCCTCGGTCACCGTGTGCTCGACCTGGATCCGCGGGTTCATCTCGATGAAGACGTGGTTGCCGTCCTTGTCGAGCAGGAACTCGACGGTGCCCGCGTTGCGGTAGCCGATCTGGCGCGCGAACTTCACCGCGTCGGCACAGATCCGATCGCGCAGCTCCGACGGCAGGTTCGGCGCCGGGGCCAGCTCGATGACCTTCTGGTGGCGCCGCTGGACCGAGCAGTCGCGCTCGTAGAGGTGGATCACGTTGCCCTCGCCGTCGGCGAGGATCTGGACCTCGATGTGGCGCGGCTCGACGACGGCCTTCTCGATGAACACCGTCGGGTCGCCGAAGGCCGACTCGGCCTCGCGCGCGGCGGCCTCGATGGACTCGCGCAGCTGCGCGGGGTCGCCGACGCGGCGCATCCCTCGCCCGCCACCGCCGGCGACGGCCTTCACGAAGACCGGGAAGCCGATCTCTTCGGCGGCGGCGACCAGCGCGTCGACGTCGGAGGAGGGTTCGGAGGAGCCCAGGACCGGCACCCCGGCCTCGCGGGCGGCCTTGACCGCGCGGGCCTTGTTGCCGGTCAGCTCGAGGATGTCGGCGCTCGGCCCGACGAAGGTGATGCCTTCTTCCTCGCACGCGCGCGCGAGGTCGGGGTTCTCGGAGAGGAAGCCGTAGCCGGGGTAAACGGCGTCCGCTCCCGCCTTCTTGGCGGCCGCCACGATCTCCTCGACCGACAGATAGGCCCGCACCGGATGACCGGGTTCGCCGATCTCGTAGGCCTCGTCGGCCTTCAGCCGGTGGAGCGAATTGCGGTCTTCGTGCGGGAACACAGCCACCGTGCCCGCGCCGAGCTCGAATCCGGCGCGGAACGCGCGGATGGCGATCTCACCCCGGTTGGCGACCAGTACCTTGCGGAACATGCCGGTCCTTCCCATCATCGGATCGGTAGGTGAGGCACGTTACCTGTTCGGTCCCGGAGGACGGGAGCCGTTGTCCAGGTGATGGACGTCATCCCCGCCTGAGTTGCGAATCCGGACTCTGCAGCAGCCGGTTCGCGGTGCCCTCGTGGACCCCGGTCAGCACGTCGGCCGCGGCGAGGTCCACGAGCGCCTTCGCGACGTCCGCCGCCGGGGCCGTGGGGTGCAGGGACCGGTACAGCGCGGCCACCCCGGCGACATGCGCGGCGGCCGACGACGTCCCGCTCAGCACCCTGCCGCCGCTGCCCCCGGCGTTGGGTCCCGGCACGTCCACGCCGGGGGCGAAGAGGTCGACGACCTCGCCGTAGTTCGACGTCGGCCCGACCTGGTCGCTCGCGTCGGTCGATCCGACGGTGAGCGCTTCGGTCACCCTGCCGGGCGAGAACTGTCCCGCGTCGGTGGCCTCGCCGCCCGCCGGGAGGGCGACCGGGACGACCGCCGCGAGCGCGCGGACGGCGGCGTCGAGCTGGTCGTTGGCGGCGCCGCCGATGCCGAGGACGGCGACGGCGGGCTGCTGCGCGTTCTGCGTCACCCAGTCGATCCCCGCGATGATCTTGTCCGTCGCGCCGCCGCCCTGGGCGTCGATCACCCGCACGGGGACGATCTGGGCGCCCTTCGCGACGCCGAAGGTCTTCGACGCGGCGACCCCGGCCAGGTAGGTGCCGTGGCCGTTGGTGTCGGAGGTGTCGGTGCCGCCGTTGAGGAAGTCCTTACCGGGCTTCACCCGGCCGCCGAAGTCCGGATGCGCCGCGTCGACGCCGCTGTCGATCACGTAGACCGTGACGTCCTTGGCGTCGGTCTCGTAGTGGTAGAGCTGGTCGAGACCGGTTCGCTGGTCGATCCGGTCCAGTCCCCAGTTCGGCGGGTTCTGCTGGACTTCCGTCGCGGAGGCGGGCTGCGCCAGGAACACCGCGAGGGCCAGCGCGGCCATGACCCGTACCAGTCGAATGATCATGCCTTGGCTCTACGCCTGTCCCCCGGACGTGGCAACCCCGGAGTGTCACCCGTTCGACTGGTCTTGCCGGATATGGCCACTGACCGTCGATTCCGGGAAGCAGACCAGCGCGTCGAAGGCGTCGACGACGTCGACGGGGTTGAACATATGCGCGTGGCGGATGCTCTGGGGTCCCGTGGTCCCGCGTCGCGCGCGGAGATCCACGAGGCCGGTGCCTTCGGCTTCGACGCTTCCCTCCGCCGGATCGTCCAAGTCCTGTTCGTACACGGTGAAACCGAGGCGTGCGGCCGGATCCGGCTTGAGCCCGGTGGTCTTGCCCTTGACCGCGGTGAGCGCCAGCGCGAAGTAGTCGTCGCCGTACTCGGCTGCCAGATGCGTTCCCGCCGAGGGCGCAGTGAGCCCGGGGAACGGCGAGAACGGCACACGCTGGAGGTGTCCGTTGTGGAGCATCACGACGATCTTCGTGTCGCCGTGGAGCCGCCGGATCAGGCGGACGGTTTCGGCCATGTACGCGTCGCGCGAACCGCTCTGCAGGGCGGGAGCGCCGCCCGTCATCATCGCGGCCACCTCGGCGAGGTAGGCGTCGAGGCGCAGCGCTCCTTCGACATGGTGCTCCACCACGGCCGTGTCCCCGTAGACGGGACGCAACGAGGCGAGGTGCGTCTTGAGCCGCGTGAGCGCCGCGGTCGCCTTGTCCCTGGTGGCGGCGTCGAGGGCGGCGTACTTGCCCGGCGCGTCCGCGCTGCTGACCGACGCGTAACCCTTCGTCGCCTCGATGGCGGCGTCGACGAGGTGCACGGCGTTCTCGTCCACAGTGGACAGATAGGCACGGACCGCGTCGAGCGACGGCACGGGCGAGCCCGCGGAACTCGGCAGGTCGAGACCGAAGTAGCGAACGTCACCGCGTTCGCGGAGCCACGTCAGCATTTCGTGCGCTTCGGGCGACTCGCCGAGCGAGAAGGTGAAGCCGTCGCGGCCGACGTCGGCGACGTCTCCGGAGGCTCCTCGCAGCCAGTCGTCGACGAGCTTTCCCTCGGCGAAGCCGGATTCGAAGGCGACCACGCGGAAGCCGTGCTCCTCGACGAGGTGTCGGAGCAAACGATTGCACAGGTCCCCGAACTCGTGGATGTGGTGGTTGTTCTCGCCGATGGCGACGATCTTCGCGTCCCCGACGAGTTCGGCGAGCTGTGCGACGTCTGACATACTGAGCACCCTAACGCAACAGGAGTCGCAATTGGCAACCTCCGGCACCCAGCGGCCCGGCGGGCGGACCGAGCGGACCCGCCAGGCCGTCCTGCACGCCACCCTCGACCTGCTGGCCGAACGCGGGTTCAGCGCACTGACCGTGGACGCGGTCGCCGAGCGATCCGGAGTGCACAAGACGACGGTGTACCGGCGCTGGTCGTCACCGGACGGTCTCGTCGCCGCCGCGCTGCAGATGGGCGCGGAGGACGACTGGAAGGCGCCCGACACCGGATCGCTCGAAGACGACCTGTACGAGATCGCGGCGGAGGTCGTGCACTACTTCACCGAACCGGCACTGAAGGAACTGCCGACGGCGTCGGTGCTGGCGGCGTTCCAGTCCCCGCAGGCGGCCGAGGCGCTGCACGGGTTCTATCAGGACCGGCACGAACGGATGGCACCGATCGTGGAGCGGGCCGTCGCGCGGGGCGAGGCCCCCGCCGGGACCGATGGGGCCGAGGTGGTGCGGGCGGTGTGCGGGCCGATGTTCTACCGGCTTTTCCTGTCGCGGGAAGGCGTGACGACCGCGGACGCCCGGGTCACGGCGCGGGCGGTGGCCGTCGCCGTCCGGGAGGGCGCTTTCGTGCGTCGCGTTTAGTCGACTAAACGCGTTCTCTCGCGAGGACGACTTCCGCATTTAGTCGGCTAAATGCATTGTTTCGCACCGTAGTGGACCTAGCCGATGAGCCACCCATCGGTGTTATGGAT
>NZ_ASJB01000062.1 GCF_000478275.1 Amycolatopsis orientalis DSM 40040 = KCTC 9412 | reverse complement strand
GCTAGGTGTATTTGGCCATTAGGTTGGTTGCAGTCGGCTGGTGGGTGGTTGGCCGCCGAGTGCGCTGTGGCGGCGTTGAGTGTTGTAGTGCTCGAGCCAGGGTGCAAGTGCCGCGGTGCGTTCGGTGTTGCTGGTGAAGACCTGGCGGTAGGCCCACTCGGTTTGCAGCGTGCGGTTGAGACGTTCGACTTTGCCGTTCTGCCAGGGGCAGTGGGGCTTGATGAACTTCTGCCGGATCCCGTGCTCGGCGCAGACTTCCCGCAATGACCAGCGATAGGCCCAGGCGTTGTCGGTCATCAGTCGTTCGATCTGGGTGATTCCGTGGCCGGCGAAGTAGGTGATCGCGCGGGTGAGGAAGGCGGCGCAGGTCGGGCCTTTCTCGTCCGGGTGGATCTCGGAGTAGGCCAGGCGAGAGTGGTCGTCGACCAGGGAGTGGACGTAGTCGTAGCCGATCTTGGCGTGGCGGTCGCGGGTGGTCTCCCGCTGAGCCCGGCCGTGGGCTCGCCAGCCTCCGCCGTCGGGAATGCGGCCTATCTTCTTGACGTCCATGTGGACCAGCTCGCCCGGCCGCTCACGCTCATAGCGGACGGCGGTGGTCTTGCTGGCCCGGATCACCTGGCCGGTGATCGGGTCCAGCGCGGCCAGCCGAGGGATCTGGTGACGAGCCAATACCCGCGACACCGTCCGGGTCGGGACACCTAGTTCGCAGCCGAGCCAGGCGGGCCCGCGGCGTTCACGCTGCCGCAACGTGATGATCCGCTGCTCGAGCTGATCATCAGTGCGTCGTGGTGAGGTGTGCGGCCGCGAGGACCGGTCACGAAGACCGGGCTCGCCCTCGGTGGCATAGCGGTCCAGCCACGTCTTCACACACTTGCGGGAGATTCCCATCGCGGCGGCGATATGCGCTTGCGGCCATCCGGCCTGGTGGCGCTGGACGATCAGCAACCTGCCCAGAAACGTGGTCCGGGCGTTACGGTGAGACACGAGAGCCTCCGGCTGGCGTGGGTCCTAGACAAGCCACACCTCAACCGGAGGCTCTCCCCATGTCAACCAGAACCCTCCCGCAACCAACCTCCTGGCCAGATACACCTAGGGCGTGTTTCATAAGTCTGTTCGATGGGCTTCGTGATCCAGGTGGTTCCTGGCGGTGCGGCGGGATCGCCCTCGTACCGGGTTGTACTCGGGCGCATTCCGCCGTGCCGCCAGGGGACACCTGGGCGCGAAGACCGCGAACTTGACTTGTGAAACACGCCCTAGCCCCGGTCGCCTCGTTCCCGCAGGTAGCGCGTGTGGTCGGCCTGCAGCATGACGTCCCCGGCGTAGAACCGTTCCGCGACCCGGTGCGCTTCGGTCTCCAGCAGATCCAGCTGCGCGAGCAGTTCTTCGGACGCGCTCCGCTCGCCGCTCGCCCGCCGTTTGGCGGCGAACCACCACGGCAGGTTGAGGTAGGTCTGCACGGAAAGCGGCAGATCCGTCCGTGCCAGCCGGACGATGGCGTGCCGGACGTCCGGATCGGCGGCCAGCCGCTCCGGCCGCGCGAGCAGATCGTCGAGGACCTCGGCGATCCGCCGCACACCGTCCACAGAGGACTCTGGCATCCGCTGCGCCTGCGCGGTCACCTTGCCCACCACCGAGGCGAGGTCGGCGCGCAGCCGCCCGGCTTCGGTGACGGCGTCCACCGGCACCAGCCGGATCCGTTCGGGCGGCGCGAGCAGGGCGAACACCGCGTACAGCCCCGCGACGACCACCGGCCACAGTCCGCCGACGACGCCGGTCAGGTACAGCACGAGCCCGATCAGCCCGCCGACGCAGCCGGCGAGGTTCTTCGTGGAGCCGAGGTACCGGATCATTGGTACCCGCGGATTTCCTGGAACACCTTGGGCAGTACGTCGCCGCGCGCGTCGAACACGTTGCCGCCGGTGCGTTTCGCGACCTCGCCCAGTTCGGCGGAGTCGCCCTCACCGAAGATGACGGTGAACACCGGGATCTGCCGCACCGCCTCCGGCAGCGCAGGGAACTTCCGCTGGAAGTCCGCGAACGTGGAACCGCCCGCGTTCGCTCCGTCGGTCATCAGCACGATCGAGGTGAACCGGTCCGGGTCGCGGGCGACCAGCGGCCCCAGGATGCCGTACGCGCGATCCAGGCTGTCGTAGATCGCCGTACCGCCGTCCGCGTCGAGGTCTTCGGCGAAGTGCTTGATTTTGTCCAACGTGGGCTGGGGATCACCTTCCGGAACGACGAAGGTCTCCGGGCGGCCGGGCACCGTGTCGAACGGCAGCATCGTGACCTCTTCGCGGCTGCGGAACCGCCGGTACCGCCCGGTCAGCGAACCGTCGGCGCCGGTCAGGCCGATCAGCGCGGTCCGCAGTGCCTCGATCCGGTCCCCCGCCATGGACCCGGACGTGTCGAGCACGTACAGCGTCCGCGAGGGACGCCGGATCTTGTCGAAATACGCGCCCAGCAACGCGTCGACAGCCTGCTGCGTCGCGGGGAACGGCAGCTCGACGAGATCCCGCTGAGCGAACTGCTGTCCGAGCTGGACTCCGGGGACGACCGGACGGCGCTGCGTGGTCTCCATGATCCTGCGCTGCGTGTCCGGTGTGCGCAGCCGCTCGGCCAGTTTGCGATGCGCGTCCCGCGCGTCGGGATTCGCGCTCTGCAACAGGGTCAGCGGATAGTCGGCGGTGACCACACCGTCTGAGGGATACACCAGCGTCAGCGGTTCGGGGAGCGTTCCGGTCGCGTTCAGCGAAAGCAGGACGGACTCGTAGTTGATCAAGCCGTCGACCTTCTTGCCGGGATCCTGACCGCTCGCCCTCCGTTGGTATGCCTCGGAAAGCCAGCCGGACGAGCCTGCGGACATCGCCTGCGCGCTGAAGAACTCGGTCAGTTTCGGGGTGACGGAAGCGATCTGCTGCGCGTCGATGGCGTTGCCCGCGCCCGCGAGCGCCGACGCGACCCCGACCAGGGCCGAGAACCCGGAGTTCGAGGCCGACGGATCGGTCATGCCGTAGCTGAAGGCCTTCTTCCCCGCCTGTTCGGCGATTTCGCCCCAGCCCACCGGCCGCCCGGTCCAGCCGAGCCGCTGCGCCGCCGAGGCGGAAAGACCGAGCACCACCGGCGAACTCATGATCTTCACCTGCTCGCCCAACCGCTTCGCCGCTTCGGGAACGGCCGCGGGATAGCGGTTCGACGAGAACCAGACGGCGTCGTACTGGCCGTCCGCCTTCCCGTTCGCGAGCGATTCGGTGCCCTCCAGCGTGCCGGCGAACTGGAATTTGACCTTGACCCCGGTGGCCGCCGCTTCCTGTTCCAGCAGCGGTCGCATATCCGCCAGCTCGCTGCCCGCGAGCACCCGCAAGGTACCCGGCTCGGCCTCCCCCAGTCCCCGTTCCTCTCCTTCGCCCGAATCACAGGAAACCAGCGACAGCGCGCAAACCGCGCTGATCGCCAGTACCGTCCAGCGTTTCACGATGCCCCCTCGGCCGTCGCCGTCTCATGGGACCGGCGCAGCTGGTCTTCGGCCCGCCGGATCTCCCCGGACAGCGCCTCCACGGTCGCCGCCATCGTCGAGACGGCCCCCGCCTTGAACTCGTCGATCGCGTCGATGCTCCGGTAGATCCGCTCGAACGACTCGCGGATCGTCTCCACCGCCACCGCGGGATCACTGCCCGCGCGCTGGATCTCGGCGCTGCGCAGTTCCAGCATTTCCGCGTTGGCCCTGATCAGCCCGTCGGTCGTGGCCTGCACGGCCCGCACCTCGTCGAGGACGTCACGCTGACCGGCGAGCGCCCCGCTCACCACCAGTGCGACCCGCAGCGCCGCGACCGTGGTCGACACCGCCCGCTCGATCCCGCGGATCAGCTCGTCGTTGTTGCGCCGCACCAGATCCAGCGCGAGATAGCCCTGCGCGCTCACCGCGAGCTGGGTCAGCAGATCCTGGTGCCACTGCCGGATCGGATGCAGCGCGTCGGCCCGCAACGACTTGGCCCGCGCCGGATCGGTCAGGTCGAAGATCCCCGCCTGGCGGTCGATCGCCGCGTCGACCGCCTCGGCGAACGCGGCCGCCTCCGACAGCTTGCCGAGCGTCGCCCACAGCCGCTCCCGTTCACCCTTGAGCGCGGCGTTGTCCCGCCGCAGGACGTCCTGCCGCGCGCGCAGTTCCAGGACCAGCGCGTTCACCGGCTCGTTGGCGGCGCGGTAGCGGTCCAGCGCCTTCTTCGCGCTCCACGCGACCGGGATCAGTCCCCTCAGTTTCCGGCCGGTGATCGGCAGTTTCGCGGGATCGATCTCCGCCACGGTCCGCCTGAGCCCGGCCAGACTCACCGCTGCCTGCTGTTGCGGTGACCCGATTTCCGCCAGGGCCCGCGCCGAGCGATCCAGCAGGGCGCCCGCGACCGACGCCGCCGCGCGCATGTCGGACTCGCCGACCGCGAGCAGTTCGTCCAAGACCCGGGTGAACTCCGGCGATCGGACGTCGAGGGCTTCGAGCCGCCGCGCGAACTCCTCGGCGCGCCGGGCGACTTCGGCATGCACCTCCGGGCCGAGGGTGACCAGGCCGACCGCCCGCTCGGCCGGGATCGCCTCCACCGGTTCGGGTGGAGTGAGCGTGAACTCGTCCATCAGTACTGCTTCTTCACGGCGTCGAGCAGACGCTCCAGGGTTTCGAACGACGGCGGTTCGACGGCGTCCACCAGATCGGCGGGCACCGGCGCCTTGGCCGCGGCGACGACGTCGGCGAACAACCGGGGGTCACCGGTGCGGAACCCGAAGGTGGCGGCGAGTTTCCCCAGTTCCGGGTCGGTCGCGAGCAGCCTGCCGACCTGGTCGCCATTCGGTTTCAGCGGGACGAGCGTGTGCTTCGAGTAGACCGTCGGCGCGGTGTAGAGCAGGCGCATGTCCTGCCTGATCGAGCCGTCCGCGCGCACCAGCCTGTCGACGAACTGCGACTCGTAGATGAGCGCCATCGGCGTCTTGCCCATCCCGGCGGCGAGGTAGTCCTCGAACGGCCCTTCCGTGCTGTTCTGCGTGTATCCCTGGTCGATGAAGAGCTTCGACACCCCGGGTAGCACCTTCGCTTCGGCTTCCGGCGTGCTGACGACGTTGTTCCCGTTGGCGACGAAGGAAACGATCGACAGGTACATCGCCGCCGAATTCGATTCACGCGGATCCGTGGTGGTGACCAGCACGTTCTTGCGCGCCGGGAAGGCGGTGTTGCCGGGAAGCTGGTCCCAGCGGGTGCCCTTCTGCGCCAGTTCGAGGTACTTCGCGATGTCGAGCACCTGATAGTCCCCGGCACCCTTGCGCACGATCCCGTTGGCGGCCAGCAGGTTCACGATGGGTTCGAAGGTCGCGACCGCCATCGGCGACTGGAACGGCGTGTGCACGCCCGTCACCTTGTGGTCCCGCTGGATCCGCTGCGCGGCGGGTGACGAGGACGGGAACGCGAACTCGTACCCGCCGAGGTCCATGTTCGCGATCTGTCGCGACCCCGCGGTGTCGACCTCCACCTTCAGGCCGTGTTTCGCGAAGGCGTCAGTCACCCGCTTGTCGGAGAAGAACGCGAGTTTCTCCGAACCGATGACCCCACGCACAGTGGTCAGGCCGGTACCTTGCGCGGTGTCTTCGTCGCCTCCCCGGCCCCAGATGATCACGGCCACCACGGCCAGCAGCAGCACCACGGCCAAGCCGATCGACAGACGGCGTTTCACCGAGCCCACCCCCTCGTTCACAGGCCCGATCCTTCAGCCCGTTCACCTCTTTTGACGCGCGGGCGAGCCATTTCGAAATGAACGGTGTGTGAACGGAAGAAGTCGTCAACTCCTGGCGAACCGTTGGGGTAGAAGGAAAATCAGATCACGGACTGCTCCGAGACCGGCAGGCACACGGTGAACCGCGTGTTCCCGGGTTCCGAGTCGACCCGCAGATCGCCCTGATGCCGCTCGACGACGATGCGCCAGGAGATGTCCAGACCGAGCCCGGTCCCTTGTCCCACCGGTTTCGTGGTGAAGAACGGTTCGAAGATCCGCTGCCGGATCTCCATCGGGATCCCCGGGCCGGTGTCGCCGATCTCGACGTGCACGTGATCGTCCACCCGGGACGTCCGCAGCGTCAGTGTGCCCTCTGCACCCATGGCGCCGAGCGCGTTGTCGATGACGTTCGTCCACACCTGGTTCAGTTCGCCCGCGTACGCCGGGATCCTCGGCACCGTGTGGTCGTACTCCTTCACGACCCGGATCCCCGGCGCGATCTTGCCGGCGAGCATGACGAGCGTGGAGTCGAGTCCTTCGTGGACATCGATCCACTGGTGCGGCGCACGGTCCATTTGGGAGTACTGCTTGGCTTTGCCGACCAGCACCGAGATCCGCGTCGTCGAATCCTCGATCTCGCCCATCAGCATCTCGGTCTCGAGCGCGTACGCCAGCCAGCGGACGGCGCCGTCGAGGAAGGTCTCCCCCACCGAGTCCAGCAGGCGATCGAGATCCGGCACGGTCAGCCCGGCGCGGACGTAGATGTCGGCGAGGTCCCAGCCCTGGTCGATGCCGTGGTCGTCGAACCAGTCGCCGATCTCGTCCTCGCGGTCGGCCTGCTGCATCGCGGTCAGCTTCGGCGCCGAGGCGACCTGCTTGACCAGCTGCTCCTGGATGTCGAGCAACTGCTCCAGCAACGTGGGATCGACGTTCTTCTTCGCCAGCAGCGCGAGTTTGTGCCGCATCCCCGCGACGCGCTCCCGCAGTGCGGCCGTCGCCCGTACGGCGGCCGCGGCCGGGTTGTTGAGTTCGTGGGTCAGCCCGGCGGACAGCTCGCCGAGCGCGAGCAGACGCCGCCGCGAGCCGATCACCGTGTCGCTGTTGCGCCAGCCGAGGTACATGCCCTCCAGCAGATGCGTCGCCATCGGGAACCAGCGGCGGAACTCGGTGGCGAACTCGGCCGCGGGCAGGGTCAGGAAGGTGAGATCGCTGACGGCGTGCACCGAAGCGCCGTACGTGTGTTCGGTCTCCTGGTGCACGAAGAACTGCGTCGCGCCGCAGTACGCGCCTCGCTGGTCGGACCGGATCGTCTCGACCTCGGTTCCGCCGACGAGCCGCGTCATCCGCAGCGCGCCGGACAGCAGGAGGTAGAAGCAGGTGGCCGGCTCGCCCTCGCGGATGACCGTCGTGCCGCCGGCGTACCGCTCCAGCACGGCGTGCTCGTCGATCCAGTCCAGCTGTTCCTCGCTGAGGTGCTCGAAGAGGAAGAGCCCGCGCAGTTCCTCCCGGGGCAGAACGCTCATTGCTCCTCCAAGTAGCGATGAACCAGGGTGACCGCCATGGCGCCTTCGCCGACGGCGGACGCGACACGTTTCACCGACGCCGCCCGGACGTCACCCGCGACGAACACGCCGGGGATGGACGACTCCAGGTAGTGCGGGTCGCGGTCCAGCGGCCAGCCGGGCGGCTGCGCGCCGTCGGTCAGCAGATCGGGCCCGGTCCGGACGAAACCGTGGTCGTCCCGCAGGATCTCCGTGCCCAGCCAATCGGTCCGCGGCGCGGCGCCGATGAAGATGAAGAGATGGCCGGTGGGCACGGTCTCGGTCGCGCCGCCGTTCTCGCACAGGGTGAGCCGTTCGAGATGGTCGTCGCCGTGGGCCTCGACCACCGTGGTCCGGGTGCGGACGTGGATGTTCCCGATCCCGGCGATCTGTTCGATCAGATAATGCGACATCGACGCTTCGAGCGACTCGCCGCGGACGAGGATCGTGACGTCGGCGGCGTGCTTGGAGAAGAACACCGCCGCCTGGCCCGCCGAGTTCGCGCCGCCGACGATGTAGACGTGCTCGCCCTTGCACTCGGGCGCTTCGGTGGCGGCCGAGCCGTAGTAGACGCCGCGGCCGGTGAGTTTCTCGATCCCCTCGGCGTTCAGGGCGCGATAGGTGACGCCGCTGGCCAGCACCACCGAATGCGCGGCGATCTCGGTCCCGTCGCCGAACATGACCACCCGCGCCGAACCGCGCGCCTCCAGTCCGACGACGTCGCGGGTGGTGAGCACCTCCGCGCCGAACTTCAGCGCCTGGCGGCGGGCGCGGTCGGTGAGCTGCGCCCCGGAAACGCCGTCGGGGAAGCCCAGGTAGTTCTCGATCCGGGAGCTGGTGCCCGCCTGCCCGCCGGTGGCCTTGCGCTCGACGATGACCGTCCGCAGCCCCTCCGACGCGCCGTACACGGCCGCCCCGAGCCCGGCCGGCCCGCCGCCGATCACGATCAGGTCGTAGAACTCCTGCGCCGGCCGTGTCGAGAGTCCGACGGCGTCGGCGAGTTCCGGTCCGGACGGCTGGCGCAGCACCGTGCCGTCCGGCGTGACCAGCACCGGGATGTCCTGCGGCGCGGCGTCCGCGGCCTCCAGGATCCGGCGGCCCTCGTCGTCGTCGACCGAGTACCAGCGGTACGGCACGGCGTTGCGCGCCAGGAAGTCCCGCAGGTGGAACGACGGCGACGAGTACCGGTGGCCGATGAGCTTGATCTCGTCGACCGGCCGTTCCCCCACCGCGCGCCAGGTCTCCACCAGCGCGTCGATGACCGGGTAGAGCTTCTCCTCCGGCGGGTCCCACGGCTTGAGCAGGTAGTGGTCGACGTCGACCACGTTGATGGCCTGGATCGCGGCGTCGGTGTCGGCATAGGCGGTCAGCAGCGCGCGGCGGGCGTTCGGGAACAGGTCCATCGCCTTCTCGAGGAAGACGATGCCGTCCATCTGCGGCATCCGGTAGTCGGCGAGGATCGCGGCCACGGCGTCGCCGCGCAGCTTGATCTCGCGCAGTGCTTCCAGGGCGTCGGCCCCGGAATCGGCCCGGATGATCCGGTAGTCCTTCCCGTACCGTCTGCGCAGGTCGCGGGCGACCGAACGGGATACGGCGGGATCGTCGTCGACGGTCAACAGGATCGGCTGGCTCACCGGATCAGCCTAAGCGATCCCGGGTAGCGTCGGATCATGCTCACCGACGCGGAGCGCGTCCTCCACGACCGCGCCGTCCTCGCGTGTGCGGCGGCAACCGCGGCGGGTCTGCCCGGCACGTTCGAGGCCTGGCGCGAAGACGGGCTGTTCGCGGTGCTGGCGACGGCACCGGAACTGCGCTTTCTCCGCACGATCTCCGGTGTCACCGAGGCCAATCTGCCCCAGGCCGTGCGGCTCGCGAGCGCGTCCTGTTGGGACGGTGACCGGCCGACGCTCGTCCTCCCACCGGGGGTGACCCCGGCAGAGGCCGGTCTCGTGCCCGCCGGTGTCCGCCCGATCGCGGTCCTCCCGCTCGAAGGCATTCCCGTCACGGAGGACCCGGATGTCTTCGAGTCACCCGACATCGACGTCTTCCTCCCCATCCTGCTCGACGGCTATGAGAGCGAGGGCGCCGTGACGAGGTTCATCGCCGCGGAGCACTCCGATCCGGGGATCCGCCGCTCGGTGCTCGTCGAGAAGGGCGAGCCGATCTCCGCCGCGGCCCTGAGTTCGCACGGCCCCGGCGTCCTCCTCGGCGGTTCGGCCACGCCACGGGAACACCGCGGCAAAGGCGCGCAGGCACGGCTGCTCCTGCACGGGCTGACTGCGGCCGCCCGGGAGGGTCACCGTTTCGCCGTCGCGACCGCGGTGGAGGGATCGCCGAGCCTATCGAACCTGCGCCGCGCTGGGGCCCGCGTGCATCAGCGGCAGGCCTGGCGGTGAACGCTCAGACCTGGGCGAGCTTCCGCAGCCGGAAGGCCAGTACCAGCAGGATCACGCCGTAGATCAGGGCGTAGATCCCGACCAGCAGCGCGATCCCGAACGCGCCCGCCACCGGGTTGAACACGATCACGATGCCCGCGATCAGCGAGAGCGCGCCCGCCGCGATGAGGAAGGCCTCGCCCTCGATCTGCTTGCGCAGCCGGATCGCGGCGACGATCTCGACGATGCCGGTGAAGATCGCCCAGAACCCGACGAGCAGCGCCAGCACCAGCACCGTGATCCCCGGCCAGAGCAGGACCAGCACCCCGGTGGCGATGCCGAGCAGGCCCAGCACCCCGTAGGCGGCACGGTGGGCGGCGTCGCCCGGCCGGAAGGCCTGCATCACGCCGCCGATGCCGTCGAAGATCGCGTAGACGCCGTAGAGGATCGCCAGCACCAGGACGGTCGTTCCCGGCCAGATCAGCGCGAGCACCCCGAACAGGACGGCGAAGACCCCGCGGAGGGCGGCGAGCGGCCAGGCCAGGCGGGGTTCGATGGCGGTGAAACCGACGAGAGGCATGCTCCGAGTATCGAAGCGACGGAAGGCGTGCGCGCGGCACACCACCCGTTCGGGGGCCGGTGCGCGCCGCGACCGCCATCACGGCGCGCACCGGGGTTCCTCAGGGATACGCGACCAGGTTGGCCACGTTCGTGCCCGAATTCGACGGTCCGCCGGTGTTGTTGATGACCCGGCTGATGGTCCCGTTCCCGCCCAGGGAGACGGTGACCATGCTGCGGAACCGCACGTTCGGGGTGTTCGGTACCTCGATCGCGCGATCCGCGACCACACTCGGGTTCACGTTGAAGAAGCAGTAACTGCCGAGTCCGTACGCCTCGTGGGCCGTGACGGAGTCCGCCACCTTGTAGGCCGCGTAACCCCGGGTCGACCCGTTCATCCAGGCGGCCTGATTCGGTGGGTCGTAAGGCATTTCGTTCTGGTAGAAGTACGTCCGGCCGCGGTTGCCGGTCCAGATCGTCTGGTACTTCTGGTAATGCTCGACGAACAGGCCGTACATCGTGACGTCGTCGCCGTTGACGATCAGGCCGGTGTCGGCGGTGTTGGTGGTCCACCCGACCCCGCTGCCGTGGTCGGCGCGCCAGATCCACAGGTGGTCGCCGATGACGTCGTCACTGTTGACCACCAGGCTGTTCGTGGCCTTGCCGACGCCCGCCCCGCCGACGCGGAAGAACACGTCGTGCAGCGAAGTCGGGTTCGCCGCGTGATCCTGCGCGGAGTCGGCCGGGCCGACCTCCATCAGCGTGTTCGAATTCGTGGTGCCCGCGTCGATCAGCACGCCGGCCACCTTCACGCCGTCGACGTCGGCCACCCTCATCGCGGTGATGCCGTTGTCCGGGACCAGCGTCGCCAGCCCGAGGCCGAGCACGACGGTGTCCGGCCTGGTCACACGGAGCGTCTCGCTGAGGTGGTAGACGCCCGGCGTGATCAGGAGGTCCTTACCCTCGGCGAGGGCCGCGTTGAGCTGCGACGCCGTCGTTCCGGGTTTCGCGATGAAGAACCGGCTGATCGGCAGCGACGTCCCCGGCTGGCCGGCGCCCCACGTGATGCCCGACGCGTTGGTGCGCGTGGAAGGCACGAAAACCTGGTACGCGCCCGCGTTGTCGACGTAGAGGAACGGTTTCTCCCGCACGACCGGCGTCGTGTTCACCGTGGTGTAAGGCGGATTCGGGAAACTCGTCGACGGCGCGCCGTTGACGCCCGCGAACACCATGTTCCAGTTGGAGCCACTCCAGCTACCGAACTGCGAGTTGCGCGAGATCCACTGCTGCTGCGAACCGGAACGGACCTGACCGTCGACCTTGACGTCGGACATCCAGCCGCCACTCGACCAGCCTCCGTCGTCGAGCTGCAGATTGCCGCGGACATGCATCCGCCGGTAGGGCGCGGCCTGCGAAACGGCCCAGCGATCCGTGCCGCCGTTGGGGGTGACGGAGAGGTTTTCCGCGCCACGCCAGAAGTTCTGCGTCGCGTTACCCTGGAACCAGTCGGCCTCCGCGTGCACCGCGCCGTTGATCGTCACGTTGTCCGGCGAAAGCCCGAGCCCGAGCACCTGCGTGTAGAACCCGACGTTGACGTCGACGTTGTACGACCCCGGTTTGAAGAGCAACGCCTTGCGGTTCGACCCGAACTGGTTGGTCTCCTGCTGCGAGAACACGCTGTTGACCTGGGATTGGATCGCCGACTGCGCCATCCCGGGGTCGAAGACGAGCACGTTCGGCCCGAGGTCGGGGTTCGCGGTGCCGGAAACCGGGGTGAGCCGGAACGACTGCGCGCCGGAGCCATTGCACGTGTACTGCTGGAGCTGGACACTGTCCGCGGTCGAGGCTCCCGGGACGTCCAGGCACTTCCCGCTGTTGCGGCTGACGAAGTGATACGCCCCACCGGATTCCTCGACAGGCTGCCACTGCTGGTTGTTCCCGCCGCCGTAGGCCCACAGGTGGATCAGTCCCCCGTCGGCCGTCGACACGTCGGCGACGTCCCACACCCGCGCCGGGTCGTTACGCGTGTTGACCCGGTAGTAGCCGCCCGACGTGGACTGGAACTGCCACTGCTGGGAGAAGGTCTGGTTGCACGCGTACTGCTGGACGACCGTCCCGTTCGCCGTCCCGGCGGCCCGCGCGTCCACGCACTTCCCGTTGACGGCGGTCACTGTGTACCAACTGTCGGGCACGATGGCCGCCTGCGCCGCCGGAGCCACCACTATCAGCGCTCCGACCAGGGAAAACAGGGTTAACAGAGCTGCTCTGGCCCGCATCCGGACCTCCTCCGCGTCATTGGGGCAGGGCGAGCTGAGGCGGAGCCCAGTGGAGACGCGGCGTAGCGGGCGGGGACCTCGGCGTCACGATGGTCGAAAACGTAACGGCGGTCACAGGCAGAGTCAATACACAACTAAAAATAAGGCTCAAAGATGCAGGTCAGCCGGGTTTCGGTCGACCGCGCCCACGCAAGGTGACCCCCGCGTGAACGGCCCTCGGGGGCGGTGTAATGTATGGACACACGAGATGCGGAGTACAACTTCGCTCCGGGGCTATGGCGCAGCTGGTAGCGCACCTCACTGGCAGTGAGGGGGTCAGGGGTTCGAGTCCCCTTAGCTCCACAGTGACGAAACACCGCCCACCTGGCAGATTTGCCGAGGTAGGGCGGTTTTTTTCGTTCGGTCTTACTTTGAGAATTGGCATAGCGAACTTCCGTTACCGTGCAGTAGCTGGAGCAAATCAGGAGCACGCCATTCCCGGTACCGGACATACGCGGTACCACGTCGACGCTTGACGTTTGTTCCGCTTGCCGGAGTGGGCGAACCGGCGCGGCTCGAACCGTAGGCCGGCCCGGGTCGCGCCGCCGAACCACAAGACCAGGTACCGCTTGTCGTCGCGGCCGCGGGACGTCACCGCCAGAAGGAAACCAACCAGCACCACCACAGATGGAACCGCGCCCGGGATTTCTCCATCCGCACGCCGTGATGCCACAACAACAGCAAGACGAGGGCGCCCGAGCTGAGCACGGTCAGCACACTGCCCATGACGATCACGCCGGTGTGCTTGTCACCTTCGTCCAATTCCGCGCGTCGCTCGTCCGGCCACACCCGGACCTGTACCCTGCTCCCCTGGTGGATCCTGCGCGGCTGGTGGTGCTCAAAGGTTTCCGTCCTCGTCACGCCGTCGGGTCCGGTGTATTGGACGTCCGCGGTCGAGGTCATCCGAACCCCGGTCGCCACGACCCGCCCGGGGACGAGCCCTGCCGACCGGTTGACATCCGCGGCGAGGGAAACACCGAGCCACAGCACCGCGAGCCCGCAGACCAGCAACATCAGGGGAAGCCACAACACGGCCATCCCGGGCAGCCAGGACCTCGACGACTTCATGCCTTCAGCACGCCCAGAACGCTGTCGCGGTTGCCTCAGCGGCTCCCAGCGATCCTGTTTCATCAGAGGTCTCGGCGTCATCCGCGTGACCAACGCGATGCTGCCGCTACCGCGGCACTCCCCGTCACCGCGCACTACACCCGGCAGCTCACCGGTACGGACATCCTGATCAACGCCGCCTGTTCGGGCGTTCTTCCGCTGGTCGACTTGGCGGTCCGTTCCGGCGAGACAGCGCATCTTTTCTTCCGTTCGACGCGGACACCTTCGCACAGTTGCCTCTTGAAGGTTCGGAAGGAATCTGGCAGCCTCACGAAGCGGCGATGTTCACCGTTTCCCTCGAAGTCCTGTGGCGTGAACGCGTTTCGTGGCTCGAATGTTAGCGCTAACACAATGGTGCTGTCTCTGCTGAACCTTTGTCTCGACAAGGAGCTGTCATGAGATTCAACGGCGAATCCGAGCAGGACCGTCAACCGCGTGGGCGGCGCGTCGCCTAGCCACAGTGGCAAAGCCGTAGAACGCAACAACGGCAATGCCGCGGAGATCGAGGACCTTTCGGCCGCGTACGGAATAAGTCGTCCAGTACGGCCAAGGGAACAGATCCGACCCGTGCTCTCATCGGACCGAATCGTGAGTGCGGGGATCGGGTCTCCTTGTCGCGCATATGGGGCCCGATGTGGCCTTGACTCTGAAGGAGAATCACTGTGGATTCGATGGGCCAAGTTCCCCCGAGCGGGCGGCGCCGGATAGCGCGTCACCGTGCGGCCGGCGTCCGGCGCGGTCGTTGGGCGTCCGCGCTGAGCACCTTGCTCGTGACCATTCTCGCGACCGCCACGGCGGTCGCGCTCGACACCGGTACGGCGTCGGCGGCGACCGTCGACACGAACGCGTGGTACGTGCTGGTCAATCGCAACAGCGGCAAGGCGATCGACGTCGCGAGCGCTTCCACCGCCGACGGGGCGGTGGTCCATCAGTGGTCCCGCCACGACGGGGCCAACCAGCAGTGGCAGTTCGTGGATTCCGGAAACGGCTACTACCGGCTGAAATCCAAGAATTCCGGCAAGGTCCTCGAGGTCGGCAACTGGTCGACCGCGGACGGCGGCAAGATCCAGCAGTGGACGGACAACAACAGCACCAACCAGCAGTTCCGGCTCGCGGACTCCGACAGCGGCTACGTCAGGTTGCTCAACAACAACAGCGGCAAGGCCGTGGAGGTGACCGGCCTGTCCACCGCGGACGGAGCGGCGGTCGTGCAGTACGGCGACTGGAACGGGGCCAACCAGCAGTGGAAACTCGTCCGCGTGGGCGACACGCCGGGCGGATCGTGCCGGCTCCCGTCGAGCTATCGCTGGTCGTCGACGGGCGCGCTGGCGAACCCCAAGTCGGACTGGATATCGCTCAAGGACTTCACCAACGTCGTCTACAACGGTAAGCACCTCGTCTACGGTTCGACGGTCGACGCGTCGGGGCAGCACTACGGCTCGATGAACTTCGGGACGTTCACCAACTGGTCGGACATGGCCTCCGCCCCGCAGAACACGATGAACATCGGCACCGTCGCACCCACGTTGTTCTACTTCGCACCGAAGAACATCTGGGTGCTCGCCTACCAGTGGGGTCCGACCACGTTCAGCTATCGGACCACCAACGATCCCACCAACGCCAACGGATGGTCGGCACCGCAGGAGCTCTTCTCGGGCAATATCCCCGGCGGCGGCGCCCTCGACCAGACCATCATCGGCGACGGCACGAACATGTACCTGTTCTTCGCCGGTGACAACGGCAACATCTACCGCGCCAGCATGCCGATCGGGAACTTCCCCGGCAGCTTCGGCACGTCGTACACGACGATCATGAGCGACACCAAGGAAAACCTGTTCGAGGCCGTCGAGGTGTACAAGGTCAAGGACCAGAACCAATACCTCATGATCGTCGAGGCGATGGGGGCCAACGGACGCTACTTCCGCTCGTTCACCTCCAGCAGCCTCAACGGTTCGTGGGCCCCGCAGGCCGCCACCGAGAGCAACCCGTTCGCCGGCAAGGCCAACAGCGGCGCCACGTGGTCCAACGACATCAGCCACGGCGATCTGGTCCGGAGCAACCCGGATCAGACCAAGACCGTCGACCCCTGCAACCTCCAGTTGCTCTACCAGGGACTTCCCCCGGGCTCCAGTGGCCCGTACAACTCCCTGCCCTGGCGGCCGGCCGTGCTGACGCTCCAGCGCTGATCGCCTGACACAGGACCGTCTCGACCGTCGGGCCGGCGCCCTCATCGCTCATCGGGTGAGGGCGCCGGTCCTTCAAGTTCGGGACACTAGGACTGGGTGGCCGGGCGCGGTGACTCGGTGCTCGCCGAAGCCATCAGGACCGCGCAGATCGGCACCGCCAGCGCCAGGGTGGCGAGGACGAAAACCGGGAACAGGAAGGAGAATACCTCCACCCCCGGCGGATCCGCCGCGGCCGGATCCAGGTCCAGGCGCACCGCCGCCATCCCGGTGTAGTGCATGCCGGTGACCGCCGCGCCCATCACCAGTCCCGCCGCCAGCCGGGGCAGGAGCTTGTCCAGCCCGACGGTGAACCACAGCGCGGCGGTCGCGGCGACGACCGCGATGACCACCGAGAGCGCCACCATCGGGACGTCGTAGCCAATGGTCCCCTTGACCTGCACAGCCCACATCCCGGTGTAGTGCATGCCGTTCACGGCGAGCCCGGTGAGCAGCCCGCCGAGCAGCAGCCGCCGCCACGCGAACCGGGTGCGGACCCCGAACACCAGCAGGCCGAGGAAGACCGCGGCCACCGAAACGATCGCGGACAGCGTCGTCCGGAGGATGTCGTAGCGCACCGGCAGACCTGGCGTCGAAAAGCCCAGCATCGCGATGAAGTGCATGACCCAGATGCCGACCCCGCCGATGGACACCGCGGCCAGCACGAGCCAGCCCAGCCTGCTCCGCGGGTTGATGGTCGACCGAGCCTGCAGCGTGCAGGCGAGCCCGAGCGCACACCCCACCACCGAAGTGAGGTACGCGAGCACGACGAGCCAGTTCCCCATCGCGAAATCGTCGTGGTCCATAGGCATTTCCGGGCTCCTGTCAGGCTTTCCGTTGATGCGGTGCGTGCAACTCGGCCAACGCGTGCTCGGCCGCGGCGATCAGGGTCTGTTTCGTCGACTCCGGCGAACGCGCGTCGCAGGAGATCACCTGTACCGTCGGCGGGATCTTGAGCGCCTCACGGACTTGTTCGGGCGCGTGCTGGCGGGTGCCCTGGAACTGGTTGATGGCCACCAGGAACGGCAGGCCGCGCGACTCGAAGAAGTCGATCGGCGCGAAGCAGTCCATGAGGCGGCGCGTGTCGACCAGGACGATCGCGGCGACCGCGCCGCAGACCAGGTCGTCCCACATGAACCAGAACCGGTGCTGGCCCGGGGTGCCGAACACATAGAGCACCAGATCGTCGGCGAGGGTGAGACGACCGAAGTCCATCGCGACGGTGGTGGCGATCTTCCCCGGCACCGCCTCGATCCGGTCGACCCCGACGCTCGCGGTCGTCATCATGGCTTCGGTGCGGAGCGGGAGTATTTCCGAGACCGCGCCGACGAAGGTGGTCTTGCCGGCGCCGAATCCGCCTGCCACCACGATCTTGGCCGAGGTGATCCGTCGTTCAGAGTGCGCGTAGTCCACTGAGGACCCTTTCGAGCAGGTCGTTGCGTTCGTCCCAGGAGGTGTCTTCGGTGAGCGTGTCCCGCACCGACACCTGCCTGGTGCTGAGCAGGTCGCCGATCAGGACCCTGGCCACCCCCAGCGGCACGCTCAGGTGGGCCGCGATCTCCGCCACCGAACGCTGGTGCAGGCACAGCTGCGTGACCACCGCCAGCGGGTTGGTGGGGCTGTAGGGCGCCGTGCGCCCCTCGGCTGTCGTCTCCACGAGTGCTTCCACCGGGAGGTCGACCGCGGGCCGGGTCCGGCCGGCGGTCCACGCGTAGGGGCGGGCCAGCGAAGCCGCGTGCCTGCCGCCCTCACGTCGCCGGGCCTCACTCACCTGGTGGCTCCCGGCGAGGCCGCACGCCGCACCGGGGTATCGACCATCTTCCCCACCCGGTCGACCAGCAAGGTCATCTCGTACCCCACCAGCCCGATGTCGCAGCCAGGGTTGGCCAGCACCACCAGATTCGAGCCGTCGCCGACGTTCATCAGCATCAGGAAGCCCTGCTCCATCTCGATGACGGACTGCACGACCCGGCCGGCGGTGAACAGCTCGGCCGTGCCCAGCGCGAGGCTGGACAGCCCGGACGCGATCGCCGAGAGCTGGTCGGCCCGGTCCCGTGGCAGCGTTTCGTTCGCCGCCACGAGCAGCCCGTCCGCCGAGACGAGCGCCGCGTGCGCGACGCCGGGAACGTCCTGGGTGAACGCCGACACCAGCCAGCTCCGGGACTGGTCGATCACGTCCGCTCCTTCTTGCCGGGTGTTCATCGCTTCTCCACCTTCGGTGCGGCCTGCTCGTTCGTCACGCGATGGCGGGCCGCGCGCATGCCGCTGTAGTGCCGGGAAAGGTTGTTCCGCACCGCCGCGGGATCGCGAAACGACGTGTCCTGCGGCTGCGGACGGCGCGGAGCGGCCGCGCCAGGGGCGAGCTGCGCGCCGGGTTGCCGGGTCGGCAGCCCGGACTCGGTGAACTCGATGTCGGCAAGGCCACCGACCGCGACTTCCGCGGCCAGCCGGACCTGGTCGACGGGGGTGACCCACTGCTCGGTCCGGTCCGCCGGGGCCGCGCCGGGTTCGTCGGCGAACCAGTGCGAGAGCGTCTGGTCGAAGATCGGGGTCGGCATCTGGGTGAGCTCCGGGTCGAAGGGCGCTGGTTCCTCGGCGGGCCATCGGGGTTCGAGTTCGTGGCGCGCGCTGCCGTTGATCGCGGGCCGTGCCGGGAAGACGGGCCGCGGCGGAAGGTCGACCAGCACCAGCACGCCGGGAACGTGCACGCTCGCCGTGATCCCCGCACTCGCGTTCCGGGTGGTCGTCGGCCGCAGCCGGACGGTGATCCCATGCGACGCGGCGAGCCTGCTCACCACGAACAGTCCCATGCGGCGCGTGGTTTCCGGGCTCACGGCGGCACCGGCGGCGAGCCGGGCGTTCGCCGCTTCGATGTCCCCGCCGCTCATGCCGAGCCCGACGTCGACGACCTCGATCAGCACCCCGCCGTCGTACCCGCGGTCGGCGGTGAGCACGACCTGCTCCTCCGGCGGCGAGGAGCGAATGGCGTTCTCCAGCAGTTCGGCGAGGATGTGCACGACGTCGGCGGCGGCCTCGGACTGCACCGAGCCGCGCGGCGCGTTCCCCAGGGAGATCCGCTGGTAGTCCTTGACCTCCGAGGTCGCGGCCCGCAGCAGCTCGACCGTCGCGACCGGCCCGGTCTCCCGTCGCACCGGGCGGCCACCGGCGAGGACCTGGAGGTTCTCGCCGTTGCGCCGCAACCGGGTGGCGATGTGGTCGATCTGGAAGAGTTCGGCGAGCCGCTGCGGATCCTGCTCGTCGGCTTCGAGGTCCTCGATGACCGAAAGCTGAAGTTCCACCAGCGACTGGCTGCGGCGGGACAGCGTCATGAACATCTCGCTGACCTGGATGCGCATCTCCGCCTGCTCGCCGACGGCCAGCCGGACGGCCTGCCGGTGCATGTCGTCGAAGGCGCGGGCGAGCTGGCCGATCTCCTCCTCGGAGTCGACCGGGAGCGTCTCGACCGCCTGCCAATCGATCGTTTCCCCGCCCCGGATCCGCTCGATCATGTCGGGCAGCCGGTGGCGCGCGACGTCGATCGCGGCCGCGTGCAACCGCCGGATCGGCGCGACCAGCGACCGCGCCACGGCGAGCGCGATGGCGAGCGCGCTGAGCAGTGAAGCGATGATGAGCGCGGCGTCGCGAAGGGCGTCGGAACGGGCCAGGTCGGTCTGGAAGCCGACCGAGTCGGACAACGTTTTGACGTGCTCCGTCAGCAGATTCCCGAGCGCGGCGCGTTTCGCCGCCGATCCCCCGGCGGCGGGAATGGTCGCCGCGGCGAACCGCGCGGCCTCCGCCCCCGGCGGCAACGACCGGCGAATCTGGGCGGTCAGCACGGTTTCCTCGGCGGCGACCGCGATCGACGCGTCCGGCGGCTGCCTGGACAGCGCTTCCTGCACCGCGAGACTGGTCCGCAACTGCATGAGCGCCCTGGCGATACCGGCCGAGGCGTCGAGTTCCGGGCTGCCCGCCTGCCGGACCACCCCGGGGATCACTTCGCTGAGCGCGAAGACGAAGTCGTGGTAGCGACCGGTTTTGACGGCGGGTGCCCCGGACTCCTGACGCAACTCGGCCAGCTTTCCCAGCTCGGTCTCCAGCGCCCCCGCGGTCTGCGGTGCCAGCCGCGCGAACTCGGCGTCATGCCGCACCGACGCCGCTTTCGCATCCACCGCGCCGGTCTGCGCGGATGCGCCGTCGTGGATCATCTCTTCGTCGACGAGCGCGCTGAGCTCGGCAATCCCTTGCAGTACAGGCATTTGATCCCGTACGGCACTGAGCCCGCCCGCTCTGGCGAGCTCGGATTGCACCCGTATCCCCGCCAGCAGCAGCGCGACGAGCACGGGCAGCAACAGCACCACGGAGATCTTGGTGCGCAGCCGCCACGTGCTGGGATTCCAGTACGTGCCGGCAGGACGGCGTCGAAGGGGTTCGTCTTCTTTCATCTGTGGCGTGGCTCGATTCCTACGCGTGGCCCGATGAACGATTTCCAGAGTTCGTTTTTTCCCTGAATTCAAGCCAGAGACGTAACTCCGCCGCCGGGGGTGTTGTCAAGGAGCCGAACTCATTTCCCCCGTACGCATCAGCTACGCAGGGTAAACGTCGCACAGCTGGGCTTTTACCTTCGCGGAGGGTGAGCTGTCCAATTCCGCGATCGCCATGTCCGGGAATTTCCGGCGACCATTTCTTGATCGGCCGGATTTGATCACACCTGGCACGCATCGAAGGTGTTCGCGGTCTTGACGACCGTCCCGATCTTGTCGGCGCAATCTCCCCGGGGTGACTCGCCGCCGTGGCACCACACCCGGCGGACAGGCCCGCTACAGCCCCACCAACCAGCTCGCCTCGATCACCTCCGGCGCCGACACACCCTGTTCACCGCCTCCTACGACACCCTCGACCAGACCCAGCCCGATACCATCACCGAAATCACCGGCGCCGTCACCACCAGCCACGCCTTCACCCGCACCGCCATCGGCGTCTCCCGCACCGTCGTCAACGGCGCCGGCCGGCTGACCGCCCGGCCACCTCCATGACCTCTGGGAAACGATCGACCAGGTTCGCCTTGCGGCGCGGCCGCAGACGGCGGATGGTTCCCGCCCTCACCCAGGTCGATCGCACGCCATGGACCCGGTGCTACCGGGGAAACCCCGCGAACGGCGCCAACGTCGGCGCCACCACCTGGTCGTGGGTCAACGCCGAAACCTGGAGTTCGTTCGCGAGGAAATCAGGCCGCGTCACCAAGATCGAGTATCTGAGCGACGTCGACCTCGGCTCCGAAACACGGGCCCGGATCCCGTTCTGAAGGGAACCTTCGAGACGCTCCACGTCCGAAAGGGGCCTTCAGGACACCCCAGGCCACGAAAACCCCACCCGACCCGGGGCGCACCACCCAGCCATGTTCGCCTTACCTCTCAATAACCTGAACAACGCAGAACATCGGCACGCCATTGTGCTCCGGCCTCGACAGACAGGGCAAACTGCCGAGGCATCGCTAGTGCGCGTGTCCCGAAGTCGGCGGTCACCGTTGCACCGCGACGAGAGAGACGACGGGCGGCGGTCAGACCAGGTATCGCGGACGAGGTCCGGACTGTCCCCTCCCAGAGCATCAGCGCGGTTCCAATGTCGTCCCGCTGGACGTGCCATAGCGCGAATCGCGCACCGCCTTGTCACAGGGATGTGCCTCTTATGGACGGAACACGCACGGCCGCTCCCGGCTGTGCCGTGAAACTTCCAGTGTTGCCGGACGGCGAGGTGTGGGTGGCGATGCCCAGACCCGGTTCCCCGCCCTGCACACCACGACACGACGTCGAGGTCGGGTTGCGGTGCCACTCCGCTGTCGCGCGCTGGATGCCGCCCTTGACGTTGTTCCGCGGCAAGGAGCTGCGCACGTTGCCAGCGGGGAGGGAACTGGACCGCTTCGGTGGCCCGAACGGCAACCTGACACTACGCGAACGGGACGCCGTTCGAGGCCGCGACGCCGAAGGGCATGACCGGCAATCGCCGCGCCCGCCCCGTCCCTATTCCACGGGCGCTAAGTCGAACGTTCGCGGCGATAGTGACGAGCGGCTTTCGCCCGGTTGCCGCAGGTTTCCATGGAGCACCATCGCCTGGTGCCGTTCCGGGTCGTGTCGTCGAAGTACAGCGTGCACACCGGATACGCCGAGCATCGCTTGATCCGTTCCGGGCGCGTGCGAAGCAGGCTCAAGTAGCCGTACGCCGCGAGCCACGCGGGTCGCCAAGCCACTTCCTCGACCTCGATCACTTCTTCGGGGCCGCCTTGCCGCAGCTCCGGCCGCAAACGCCCGCGCGCCAGCACCTCGTTCAGCTCGCGTTCGGCGGAAGCACCGGGGCTTTCGAGCACCTCGCGCAGGACGGAACGCGTGTGCCGCAACGGTTCCTCCGCCCCCGGCGTATCCGGCAGGCCTCGTTCGGCCAGCCAGGTGCCGACCCCACCAGGCTCGTCGAAGACGTCCCGCTGCTCACCACGATCGGGCCACGTGGTGTTCAGCAGGTCCAGAGCGATCGGCTCGCCGACCAGGGGGCGTTGCGGCATAGCGTCATCCTACCCGCCGTCGAACGCTTGACAGGTTAGGTCCTCTCCTGCTTATCTCTAACCGTTCTCAAGTATTTAGCCGGTTAGAACCAGTCGCGAGGAGCAACCACCCATGTCCGAATCCACCCAGCCCGTGTCGCACCGCACGGCGACCATCGACGGCCGCGGCGTGTTCTACCGGGAAGCCGGTGATCCGGCCGCGCCCACCGTGGTGCTGCTACACGGTTTCCCCACGTCGTCGCATATGTTCCGCACGTTGATCCCGGCACTGGCCGACCGTTACCACGTCATCGCCCCCGACCACGTCGGCTTCGGGCACTCGGACACCCCGGCCGTCGACGAGTTCGACTATTCGTTCGAGAACCTGACCGCGATCACCATGGGCCTGATCGACACGCTGGGCCTGGACCGCTTCGCCCTGTACATCCAGGACTACGGGGCACCCATCGGGCTCCGTATCGCGAGCCGGCACCCGGACCGGGTCAGCGCACTGCTGGTGCAGTCCGGCAACGCCTACGTCGACGGCTTCACACCGTTCTGGGACGTTCTGTTCGCGCACGCCAAGGATCGCGAATCCCACGAGGCGGAAGTGCGCAAGCTCCTGGAGCTCGACGCGACCCGCTGGCAGTACACCCACGGCGTCCCCGCCGACCGGCTGGACCGGCTCACCCCGGACACCTGGACCCTCGACCAGGCCCTGCTCGACCGCCCCGGCAACAAGGAGGCGCAACTGCAGCTGTTCTGGGACTACCAGTTCAATCTCGACGCTTACCCGGCCTTCCAGCGGTACTTCCGCGAGCACCGGCCGCCGACGCTCATCACCTGGGGCGAGCACGACGAGATCTTCGGCGCCGACGGAGCCCGCGCGTTCCTTCGCGATTTGCCCGACGCCGAGCTGCACCTTCTCGACGCCGGACACTTCGCACTGGAGACACACGGCCCGGAAATCACCGCACTCATCCGAGACTTCCTCGACCGCACCTTGCACTGACCACACCCGGACAAGTGACCCCGGCCCGTGCGGACGTGCTGATCACCGCCCCACACCGCGTCGGTGTGCTGCCGGACCAGCCGTCCGACCAAGCCCGGTCAGGACGCCCGGCCGGTGATCAGGAACAGCGCCAGACGTACGGGTGGAAGATCCGCTCGGCGTCCATGCGCGCCCCTGCCACCGTGCCGTCGTCGCCGATCCGGGACGGGAGGTCGAGCTTGATGTCGCCGAAGTTCGACACCCACGCGCCCTGCCGCCACACGCCGTAGCCGGTGCCGCTGAGGTCATTACCGCCGTGCGCCTCGTCGATCCGGCCGGTGATCAGGCCGTCCCGATTGATGTCGAAACGCGGGTTGCCATTGGACAGGTTGTAGCTCGAGTTGGGCAGCACGTGCGCGGCGCCCTGCTGGTCCCAGTAGACGCCGACCTTCTTGTCGTTGTACACGGCGTAGCCGACCACGCGCCCGTTGGAGAACGCGTCGCCGCCGGGATGGCGCAGGCCCGGCAACGTGCCGAGCTGGGTGATCGTGCCGTCCCGCCAGACCGCGAGACCGGAGTCGCGCAGCAGCAGCACCGAGCCGTCCTCGTCGACCGCCTGGGGCCAGGTGGGGTCAGGAGGCAGACCGGGGAGTGTGGTGACGGTGCCCGGTTGTGCGGCAGGCCAACGCACCACCGTCTTCAGGCCGAGGCCGTCGTCCCAGACGTAGCCGGTGATGTCGCCCGCGTCGTTGATGCCGAGTGCGGCGGCCTTGGTGTTGTTCCCCAGCTTGGGCAGCTCCTCCAGCACGCCGTCCCGAGAGCGGAACGCCGTGCTCTGGGAGTATCCCCCCCAGAGGTGGAACTGTGCGGTGCCGACGATCGTGCCCGCGCGGTTCTCGTCGGTCACCTCGTAGCTGCGCCTGAAGCCGATCTCGGGGAAGACGGAGTACGCGCCGTTCTTCCACGTGAGCGCCCGCTGGCCGTCGGCGGTGCCGGCGATGCCGGCGAAGCCGCCCTGGTGGTCGGTCGCTGTCGGCAGCCCGCCCTTGCCCGGCACGGGAAGTGCCGTCGGACGCCAGGTGCAGGCCGCCGCGGCGGATGCTGTCGAGGTCGGGACGAGCAAGGCCGCCGCGAGCAGCAATGCGCCACCTAGTAACCGGTATCTGTGCACGTTTCCCTCCAGAAAGTATCGGTGAACGCGACCAAGGATCGCATTCACCACCATTGGAGTGGGCAAAGATAGGGGTGCTTTCGCGTAATTAGGGGTTACCGCCCGCATACGAACGAAAAATGATAGGGAGAGTCCCTGTACGTGCCGTGAAATGCATCCGTGTAGGTCAAGAACCCGTGATCACTAGTAAGCGAGTTCTCCGATGCCGCCGTCGACGCGCAACACGGTGCCGGCCGTGTAGGCGGATTCGTCCGAGGCGAGATAGACGGCCGCCTTGGCCAGTTCGGTGGCCGTTCCGAGGCGGTGGAGGGGCACGGTCCGGCGGAGTTCCTCGTAGACGGCAGCCTGGCGCTCGGGGCCAAGCGGCGCGAACGCGTTGGTGACGGTCGGCCCCGGGCTCAGTCCGTTGACGCGGATACCCCGGTGCTTCAACTCGTAGGTCAGTCCACGGGCATAGGAAAGCAGCCCCGCCTTCGCCGCACCGTAGACCGTCGCGTTCTCGTGTCCGATGAAGGCGGAGACCGAACCGACGAGAATGACCGAGGATTTCCGCGAGAAGAGCGGCAGTAGCTCTTTGATCAGGAAGAACGGCGATTTGAGATTGGTGGCGACGAGCCTGTCGAACGCTTCCTCGGTCCATTCCTCGATCGGGAGATGGGTGATGTCGGCGGCGTTGTTCATCAGGATGTCGAGCTTGGGCCATTCAGCGCGCAGCCTCGCCGCGAGCGCCGCTTGGCCGGGTACGTCGCCCGCGTCGCTGACGATGGTCAGCAGCGGCCCTTCCAGTTGCCGGGCGGCCTCGTCCAGCCTTTCCCGCGAGCGGCCGGTGATCGCGACCGATGCCCCCTCGGCGAGGAATTCACGGGCGGTTTCGAAGCCGATGCCGCTCGTTCCTCCGGTGATGAGTGCGTGCTTTCCGTCAAGACGGCTCATTGAATTCATCTCCTTGTCCGACTCAGATCGCGGTCCGGCCACCGTCGGCGGCCACGGTCGCCCCGGTCACGTAACTGGCTCGGTCGCCGGCGAGAAAAGCGATCACGTGCGCGACTTCGGCCGGGTCGGACGTGCGTTTGAGCGCGGTGGTCAGGCCCATGCCACCCATGTCCGGGCCCATCGCCGCGACCACCTTCGGGGTGCGCATCGGGCCAGGGACGACGGCGTTGACCCGCACGTTCGCCGGGGCGAACTCCGCCGCCCACGTGCGGGTCAGCGATTCGACCGCCGCCTTGGTGGCGCCGCAGACAGCCATGCCCTGCATGCCGAGGACGGCCGCGGTGGAACTGACGTTGACGATACCGCCGCCGCCCTTGGCGGCCATCTTCGGCGCGACGAGCGCGGTGAGCAGGAACGCCGCACGCACATTGACCGCGAAGGCGGCGTCGTAGCTCGCGATGTCCTGTTCGGTGGTCGGACTGAACGTCATGACGCTCGCGTTGTTGATCAATAGGTCCCGGATCGGTGCCGGTGACGATCACGTCGGCTCCCTGCGCGGCCAGGACCCTGGCTGTCGCATGCCCGAGCCCGCCGACCGCGCCGGATCCGGTGACGAGTGCCGTCCTGCCTGCCAATTCCATTGCTTCGCCCTTCGCGTCCGCAGTGTCCACCGACTTCTGTGCAACCGTTCAAGAAGTCATGCGAACGAAGCTATGACTTCTTGAACGGACTGTCAAGAAGTCGTAGAGTCGTGGCCGTGGCACGAACCGGACGTCCCCGCGGCTTCGACAAGGGCAAGACCCTGGAGCGCGCTCTCGAACTGTTCTGGTCCCGGGGATACGGGGCCACGTCGATCCAAGACCTGGTCGAGGCACTGGCGGTCGAGCGCGGCAGCCTCTACGGAACGTTCGGGGACAAACGCAGCTTCTACCTCGAAGCCGTCAGGCACTACTGGGAGGTGTACGAGCGGCGCCTGACCGCCGCGCTCGACACTGACCCACTTCTTCCGGCGCTTCGCGAGATCCTGACCCACCCGGCGCGCCTGGACGAACTGATCTCCGACTTCGGGATGCCGAACGGCTGCCTCGTCGGCAACACGACCGCCGAACTCGTCCCGCACGACAGCGAGGCCACGGAGATCGTCGCGCGCTCATATCGCCGGTTCACCGACCTCGTCACCGACGCGCTGCGCCGCGCACAAGCCGCCGGGGAAGTCACCGACGACACCAGCCCCGAGGCCCAGGCCCAGCTACTGCTCTACGTGGTCCAAGGCCTCTCGCTCGTATCGAGGGCAGGTGTCGACAGGAAGGCGGCACTGGCCGCGGTCGACGCCGTGATCGCGGGCTTGCGGGCGTAGACCCCGGCCTCCAGTGCGTAATCCGCCTGAGCGGACCGAAGCCGAAGTGGTCAGCGAGTGCGTGCGACGCCGGCCAGGCCGCGCGAACGTGCGGCGTCCTTGTCGGCGCCCGCGGTGTCGGGGTGCCATTGGGGCAGCCACACCAGACCGGGCTCGACGAGCTCCAGATCTCCGAAGAACTCGGTGATCTGCTCACGTGTCCGCATGATCGCGGTGTGGTTGGTCCGGCGCCCGTACTCCTGCGCCACCCGCTTGCCCGCGTTCTGCGTCTCGACGTCGTCGGGCGCGACATGGATATGCGACAGGGCCAGGAAGCTGCCGGGCGGCAGCATCGCGCGGTGGAAGCCCAGTGCGGCGTGCGGGTCCTGCTCATCGGGCATGAAATGCAGCAGCGCGACCAGCAGCAACCCGATGGGCTGGGTCCGGTCGATCAAGCCGGTGTCCAGCACGCGGTCCCACAGCGGGCGCCGGTCGAAGAAGTCGGCGTCCAGCGCGGCGTGCCGCTCCGGGTCCGCGGTCTCCTCGAGCAGGATCTGCGCGTGCGCCCTGGCGATCGGCTCGTTGTCGATGTAGACCACCCGGCATTCACCCGGCGCCACCTCGTCGGCGACCTCGTGCACGTTGCCCTGCGTCGGCAGCCCGGAACCGATGTCCACGAACTGCCGGATCCCCTGCCCGACCATGAAGCGGACGGCACGGCCGAGGAACGCCCGGTTCGCGCGGGCGAAGTCCCGGATCTCCGGCAGCACCGCGAGCTGCTTCTCGGCGAAAGCCTGGTCGACGGCGTAGTTGTGCGTCCCGCCGAGCAGGTAGTCGTACACCCGCCCGACCGACACCTTGTCCACCGCCGCGCTCAACCGGGCCGCCTCGTCCATGCTCATCGCCATCCCCAGATCATCTCGCGGGCAACGTTCGCCGGGCGACGGTGATCACGCTGCGGCGACCTCCGCGCCTGCAGGCAATGCCGCGCTCAGCCGACGACGCCATACCTCGATGAGGACGGTACCGACCATGGTCGGCGCGAGCCAGGGGATCAGCTCGACGGGGCCGCTGACCGGTCCGTCGACCACGAGCGCGACCACGATCAGCGCGGTGACGAGTGCGACGTACGACCCGCCCTGACCGTGCACGTAGCCATGGATCCAGGCCCGGTACCGACGTTTCGCCGACACCTTGGCGAGTACGGCCAGGCCGTAGGTCAGCGCGGAGACCGGCACCAGCCACCACAGGTCGGTGCGGCGTTCGATCACCAGCCCTGTCGCGGAGAGGCAGATGAGGAGGACCATCGCGCGATACCAGGCACTGATGACGCCGGTGGAACGCTCGGCGGAGCGGAAGCGCCGAAAGTCCTGGCGCATGGCCGGCGGGCCGAGCAGCAAGCCGATAGTGCCGGTGGCGATATGGATGACCAGCAGGGCGACGTGGACCATGCGCTTCACCTCTCGCGACCGACATACCGACAGCCGAGACTTGTCTCACTAAGTTAGCATGTTAAAGTAGTTCGTGCCGCAGGATTTGAGCTTCGATCTGCATGCGTTGACGGCCCGGCTGGACCGGTCGGCCGACCGGATATTGCAGGCCGAGTACGGATTCTCGTATCGCAGGTTCCGGATGTTGCTGATCGTGGGCAAACTGGGCGAGGCCACTCAGCGAGCGGTGTCCGAGGAACTGGGTGTCTCGGAGCCGTCGGCGAGCCGGATGACCGGCGTGCTCGCACGCATGGGCCTGCTCGACGCGCGACCGGATCCGGCGGGCGGGAACCGGCGCCGGTTGAGCCTCACCGTCGAAGGCAAGCAGATGGTCGAGCAGTGCCGCGCCTTGCTGGAGCGCCGATTCCGCGACCTGGTGCGACGCAGTGGCGTGTCCTACGCCGACTACGCACGCAGCACGCGCCTCCTCCTGGACGCGCTGAACACGCCACCGGGGCTCGACACGAAGAAGTGAACGGGCCGGGGTTGGGCGTTTTTCTGCCCCTGTTGACATCCGCGCCGGTGGACCGGAAGGATTCACGCCCACAACTGAAGACGAAGTCAGCGCCGTGGTGGTAGGTGGGTGCGCCGGCGTGTTCGTGCAGCCCGCGAACACGTCCAACACACCCAGGAGGTCAAGTGTCCCACCATGATCCCGACGTCATCGTCGTCGGCGCCGGCATGGCCGGTCTCGTCTGCGCCGATCGTCTTCGTGCTAGCGGAGCCGAAGTTCTTCTCCTCGAAGCCTGTCCTCAAGTCGGTGGCCGCACGGCCGGAATCGAGCTGGACGGCGAGATCGTCGACCTTGGCGGTCAATTCATCGGACCGGGCCAGGACCGGGTCTACGCGTTGGCCGCGGAACTCGGGGTGGCCACCGTTCCGACTTACACGAACGGCGAAAATCTGCTCCAGACCGAGACGGGACGGTTACGACGGTTTCGGGGCATGGTGCCGAAACTCGGTCCGGTGACGCTGCTCGACGTCGCGCAAGCCCAGTCCCGCCTCGACAGGCTCGCCCGGGCCATCGACACCCGAACACCTTGGCGCGGCCCGAACGCACAGGCGCTCGACGGGCGAACCCTGCGTTCCTGGATCGACCGCACAGCGTGGACCCGGGGCGGGCGACGGTTCCTCACCCTTGCCTGCCAAGCGATCTGGGCCTGTGAACCGAGCGAACTGTCGCTGTTGCACGCCCTGTTCTACGTGAAGTCCGGAGGCGACCTGTCGGCGTTGACCGACGTCGAAGGCGGCGCGCAGCAAGACCGGCTGGACGGCGGTGCGTACGGCCTGGCCACCAGGCTCGCCGACCGCTTGGGCGACGCCTTGCGGCTCGACGCACCGGTCCGGCGGATCGAGCAGGACGGTTCCGGTGTCGTGGTCACCGTCGACGACGGCACCGCATGGCGGGCGGGCCGGGTGGTGGTCGCGGTCCCTCCCCCGCTCGCGTCCCGGATCGTCTACCACCCGCAGTTACCGGCCGCACGCGACAACCTGCTGCAACGACTCTCCATGGGCAGCGTGATCAAATACGTCGCCACCTATCCGGAACCGTTCTGGCGATCGGCGGGCCTTACCGGCGCCGTACTCAGTCTTCGCGCCCCGATCGCACTGACCGTCGACAGCAGCCCACCCTCTGGCCGGCGCGGCGTACTGCTCGCCTTCGTCAACGGCGCGGCCGCCCGAGACCTCGCCGCCCGTTCTTCCGGTGACCGCCGGGCGATCGTCCTCGGCGAGCTGGCCCGGCTGTTCGGCCCGCAGGCCGCCACCCCCTCGAACTTCGTCGAACGGGACTGGAATCGGGAACCGTTCGCCCGTGGTGGCTACTCGGCCGTGTTCCCGCCGGGCGCGTGGACGCGAGCCGGCTCCGCACTGCGCGCTCCCGTCGGCCGGATCCATTGGGCCGGAACGGAAACCTCGGCGCGCTGGTACGGCTACATCGATGGCGCGGTGCGCTCGGGCGAAGCCGCGGCGGACGCGGTCGCGGCGGACGCGGGCGACGTCGGTTGACTTCGTGCCGCGAGATGGTCTTGGAGTGTGGCGTGCCGGAATCGGTAGACCGGGCCCACTGTTCTGAGGATGTGCCGTGAGCGCGCGTCCTCGAGGAACCGCAGTAGCCGGAAGGGAGTCCGGTACCGGACCGTGAGGAAGCAGGCGGAGGCCGACAGCCGGGTGAAGGCGGCCTTCCGAGCTTGGAGCGCGTGCATGGCGCGAGACGGGTTCGACTACACCGATCCGTGGCAGCCCAACGACAATCCCGAATTCCAGAGCCTGGAAGCGAACGTCAGGGAAGTCGCGACGACGACCGCGGACGTGCGCTGTAAACGCGAGGTGAACCTCGTCGGCATCTGGGCCTCCGTGGAGGCCGCCTACCAGGAACGGAAGATCGGCGAAAACGCCGACGCGCTGCAAAACGTGAAGGCGGCGATTCGGGTCATGCTCGGAAACGCGGCCAGGATCACCGACGGAAGGTGAGGGTTGAAATCGCCACGGCCGGTGGCCTAGATGAACACCACCGAGCGGAAGGTGACCCGATCCGAGCCCTTGCCGTACGGACCCAGGCTGAAGGAAGCGGCCCCCTCACAACCGCTCTCGTCATACATTTTCGCGATACTCCCGGTCCAGTTCCACGGTCGGAAGGCGGAGCCGGTGCCCGCCGCGACTTCCGGGATCTCGATACACTCGGCTTCGGGCGGCTCGATCAGGCGACTCTCCTGGACCTCCTGCTGATCGTCGTAGTAGAGATAGCTGAATTCTTGCGGGTCCGCGGAAGCAGTGCCGGCCGGCATCAAGGCCAGGGCGAGAACACCCGCGAGGGCGACGTGAACCGTGCGTGAGCGCATGAGGAAGGTCCGTTCTTTTCGCGGCTTGGACCTGATGGACACTGCTCGCTTTCCGGCCGGAATTAATCGATCTCCACCCATTCGCGTAGCCTTGGGCCCCGCTCCGGGTGATTGTGCTCATGCTCTTCGGGTTGATGGATCAAACGGCTGTGTCATCGGATGGGGGCAGTGCACTGCGGCACACCGCTGGATCAGGGCACGGACTTCCGGGTGCCGCCCGAACGTCTGAAGGCGCTTCCGCAGATCCTCCAACGCGGCGGTGACACGGCCGGAACGCAGGCCTGGGTACACGTCGAGAAAACGGTGCGCCACGGTGCAGGCTCTGCTGAGCAGACCGAGATCCAGTTGCCGTTCGGCGAGTTCGGCCAGTGCCAGTGCCAGCGAGCGGCGCTCACCGGGCGGATAGTGGCGCAGCGCTCGGCGAAGCGCCGTGACCGCTCCCGCGATATCGCCGTCGAACACGTGAATCGACGCGGCGTGATAGTTCAGTTCGCCGCGGTTGTACGAGCCGAAAACCGGTCTCGGCCCGGCCGCCCGGCCGAGGATCTCGCGAGCACGCCGGTGAGCGTCGAGCGCGGCCTGGCTCCGGCCGAGAACGGCGTAGCTCAGCGACACCTGTGCGTGCAGGAAGGCGCTGGTGTGCGGCTCGACATGACGGTCCCCCACCGTGAGCGCCGCGAGGGCCAAGCCCAACGCGGCGGTTCCGTGCCCGAGGTGGGATGCCTGCAGACTGAGCGCCCGGAGCACGATCGCGTACCGGACCGGGTCCGAGGTCAGGACCGCGAGATCGAGCGCGATCCGGTAGTACTGCTGCCCGAGCCCGTGCTCGTTGTTGTCGAAACAAGCGAATCCCATCAGCAAGGTCAGGTCGAGTACGGACCCCAGAAGCTCGTGGTGATCGGCGTCGCCGTTCCCGCCTGCCAGCTGCGGGAGGATGTCGTCGGCGAGGTAGGTGGTCAGCGCGGTCCTCGCGTGGCCACTGCCGAACTGGTGATTGGCCGCCGCGAAAACGCGCACCATGTGCTGCGCCATCGAGACCGTGCCGGATGTCCGCCAGGTCGGTCGATCGGGACGGCGGTCCTCCGCTGCCCGCTCCGGCCACATCGGTACCGCCAGCACATCGAGCCGGTACACCGACCGTGCGAGCCTGCCACGTCCCACGACGCTCAGATCGGTCCGGACGAGATCGGTCAGCACGGTCAGCGCGCAGGCCGGCCCGACGGCCTTCTCCTCGGCCATGGTCACGGCGAAACCGAGTTCGGTGATGGTGACCGGCCTGCCGAGCCTGCGGGTCAGCACCTCGGCGATCAGCATCAGCACTTGGCCCCGCGGGCAACTTCCCGAGAGCCAATGCGCGACAGCGGTGCGGTCGTAGCGCAGCCGCAAGCCGGATTCGGCGCCGGCCATGTTCACCGTGCGCGCCAGATTGTCGTAACTCCACTGAGCGGTGGTCAACAATGCGCGAAGCCGGTCATTGCGGACACGGCGCGACATGTCTTCTCCTCACAGGGTCCGGGTGAAGCGCCGCCGACTTTCGACACCGCGACGACCAGAGTGCTCAGACCGGTGCCGTCACCACCAACGCGCCGCCTCGCCGTGCCAGGCCGGTATTCGAACTGCCGCAAGGGACGTCCGAAAATTCCTGACGCCTAGCACAAGGCCAACAATCAGACGTTAGGCCACTTTCGCCGGTTTGACGTAGAAGGATTCTTTGCTTCACCCGAATGAACCGGGTCGACCACGCGGTGAGAGCAAAGTCCGGCTCCGGGCAGTGCATATGCGCGGTAAGACTCCGTAGTTTCCTAGTTATCGCGGCGGGCGATGAGGTGCGCGAGATCCACCAGGCCCTGCACCACGGTCAGGGCGGGTGTGACGGTCCGCAGGCCGGCGAGCGCCTCGGCGAGGGCCATCTCGGCTTGGGACCGCGCCCAGTGCCGTCCACCCGCCGTCTCGACCAGCTCGGCCGCGTGGACCAGCTCGGCGGAGGTCAGGGGGCGGTCCACCGCGTAGAGCTCCGCCAACCGCTCGCCGGCGGCGGTGCCGGAGGTGAGACCGAACAGCACCGGCAGGGACTTCTTCCGGTTGACCAGGTCCGATTTCGCGGGTTTGCCGGTGTCGGCCGGGTCGCCCCAGATTCCCAGGATGTCGTCCACGCCGGACGGATCATCTTGCCCTCGCCACCGGTCGCCGGCCCGCCGGTGGCGGTCACCCAGCCGAAGTGATGACCGACCACTCCCCGAACCTCTTCGGGAAGCCTGTCGACCACCGCGCGCAACGCCGGCTCGATCACGCTCTTGACGTCCGGAAGCGATTCGTGCGTCTCCCCGCCGAGACGAGCAGCATCGGTCGCCGTCATCTCACACCTCCGCACTCGCTTCAGCCCAGCAACCTCCCTCACGACCGAAAAGCGATAGGCGGCCAAGGAGACGTCGGTGTTGAACGTGTTGAACGCGCCGGACCACGACCGTGGTCAATTCCAAACGGCGAAGTCGCGATTCACCAACTTCGGTCGCATCGGGAAATATTTCCAGCACCCCATCGGTTGACGCGCCGTCACACCGATGGACCAGTCACGTCCCGCCGGTAACTACTAAGCTTTTCGTCTCAAGACGAACGAGCGACGCGGTGAAGATACGCGGTCCATGCAGAACAGGCGATATTTCGGAAAGTTTCGAACTCGATTCGCATATCCACGGCGCCGCCAGGAGGATCCGTTGGGGCATCACCCGGTGGTGGACCTGCCGTACCCTGATCGGCCTCGGACGAAAAGCGGAATCGGCGTCAATGGCCGGTCGAGGACACGGAGAACAAGGGGTCGAGCGTCATGACCAGGCCACTACCTTCCGACGGGCAGGAACAGCCCGCCGGAACGCGGCCTCTCGCGTCGCGGCGGGAACGCGTCAAGGTCGCGCGAAAATGGGCCTATCTCATCAGTAGCACCATTTACCTCCCCCTCTCGCACGACCAGATCGAACGAGAGCTACTGGGCCTGCTCGATCGGCTGCTCGAGGCGTTGGCCGGGGACCGGCCCGGCACCGAGAGCGCGGCGGAGGTCGGCGCCGAACTCGTTCGGCTGCACTGTGTCGGCAAGACGAGCCTGCAGTGCACGGTGGACGTGCTCGCCACCGCATTGCTGGCGCCGTCGGGTTCACGCCCCGCCGATCGGTTCCCGGAGCGCGTCGCCAGGTTGCTCGGCGCGCTGGCGTCCGGTTACGCGGAGGCGATCCGTTCCGAGGCCGTCGAGCAGCGGGACACGAGTGACCAGGCGCTGCTCAACGCGGTCCGGGAGTCGCAGCGTGAGTGGCGGACCAGTGAGGCCCAGCTGGACGAGATCTTCCTCGTTTCGCCGAGCGGGATCGCGGTCACCGGGCCCGATGGGCGACTCGTCCGCACCAATCCCGCCCTGCACCGGATACTGGACCGGACGTCGAACGAGGTCGCGGACGGCAACCTGTTCGAGTTCGTACACGAGACGGATCGGCCGCTCCTGCGGGACGGCTACCGCGATCTCGGGGACGGCAAGATCGAAAGGCTGCGATCGCGCCCGCGCTTCGTCACCAAGGACGGCGACCTGTTCCAGGCCACGCTGACCGCTTCACTCTTACGCGGTTCGCAAGGCTACGTCACGATCGTGGCCGACGACGCGGAGCTGATGCTCCTGCAGAACCAGCTGCGGCACCAGTTGCTGCACGACATGCTCACCGGCCTGCCGAACCGGCAGTTCTTCAGCACACACCTCGAACACGTGCTGCACCTGCCGAATCCGGCGACGCTGTACCACGTGGACCTCGACGGATTGTCGTTGGTCACCGATGGTCTCGGCAGGAAGACCGGAGACAGCCTGCTGCGGACCGCCGCGGACCGGCTCAGGTCCGTGGTGGCGGGTGAGAACGCGATGGTCGCCCGGTTCGAGAGCGGCAAGTTCGGCATTCTGATCGAGAAGTCGGCGAACACGCCGGACGTCGCCACGATGATCGAGCGGATCAACGAGACGCTGACCGAGCCGATCTACATCGACGACAAGGGCCTGGCGGTGACGGCGAGTTTCGGCGTGGTCGAAGACCTTCCCCGCAACGTCGAACCTGCCGAGCTGTTGCGTTCGGCGGACCTGGCGATGCGGCGGGCCAAGAACATGGGGCCCGGCCGGTGGATACGGTACGACCCGGTGCGGGACGGCCGAGCCAGGGAGACCATCGGCCTGGTGGCCGCCATGCCCGGTGCCTGGGAGAACGGCGAGCTGAGCATCGGCTACCAGCCGCTGGTACGGCTGGCCGACGGCGAGATCGCCGGGGCCGAGGCTCGGCTGAGGTGGGAACATCCGGAGTTGGGTCTGCTGCCAAGGGAACGCTACGTCGAACTCGCCGAGCACACCGCGCTGACCGGCGCGCTCGGCGCGTGGCTGGTCAAGCGTGGCTGGACGGACCAAGCCGCGGGTGACCTGCCACTGCTGGTACCGCTCACACCGAAGCAGCTGGCCGATCCTCGGCCGGCCGAGGCGATCCGGGAAATTCTCGACAGCGCCGCGCCTGCCCCCGGCCGGTTGTGGCTCGGCCTGCCGTCCGGGGCACTGCTCGCGGACGGACACGAGATCGCCGGCAACGCGCGCGTGCTCGCCGACCGGGGAATCGACTTGGTGCTGCTCGACTTCGGCGTCACACCAGGCGAGCTGACGTTACTGGAGGACATCCCGGTACGCGCCGTACGCCTCGGCTCTCGTCTCGTGCGGCATGCCGTCGATGAGGACTCGATGGTCCTCGCCGGGGCGAAGACCATGATCGCGCTGATCCGTCAGGCCGGGATCACCGTGCTCGCCGGTGATCTGGAAACCCGCGAGCAGGCACGGTGGTGGCAGCTGGCGGGTGTCGAGCTGGGAACCGGCCCGCTGTTCACCGGCGACAAGGGGCTCGGGACCGACATCGGCTCCCTCATCGGCGGTGGACAGGCCGGTCCGAGTCGAGGCCGGTGAAGTCTCAGTGTCCTGAATGGACAGTTGACCCGGCGCCCCGCTTCAGGGTTTGCGTGCCATCCCGGCGTAGAGGACCTGATTCAGTATCGGGTCCTCGGCGATGTCGCCGGGCCCGGCGGGGCGCCAGGTTCCGCATCCGACCAGGCCGGGTTCGAGCAGTTCCAGGTCGCCGAACATGGCGAGCACCTCGTCGTACGGGCGTGACGTGACCTGGTCGCCGCCCCTTGTCGCGACCCTGAGCGCTTCCCGGACCTGATAGGGCTGGTAGTCCTCGGTGATGTGCGTGATGGCCAGATAGCTTTCGGAAGCCATCGCGTTGATGTAGTGGCGCATGAGGTCACGCGGGTCGGATTCGTCCGGGATCCAGTGCAGCATGCACAGGAACAGCATGCCGATCGGCTCGTCGAGATTCAGCTGCCGACGCAGTTGAGGATCGCCGAGGATGCGTGAGGGGTCACGGGCGTCGGCCTTGAGCGCGGTGGCGCGGTCGTTGCCGGCGAGGATCAATTGGCTGTGCGCGACCGCGACGGGGTCGTGATCCACATACACCACCCGGCATTCCGGGTTCGCGTCCTGCGCGATTTCGTGCACGTTGCCGACAGTCGGTACACCCGAACCGATGTCGAGGAACTGGCGGATGCCCTGGTCGATCATGAACCGGACAGCCCGTCGGAGGAACGCGCGGTTGAGCCTCGCCACCCCCCGGGCGTAGGGCACGATTCGCTCCGCCTGCGTGGCGGCCCTGCGGTCGACGGCGAAATTGTGGCCGCCGCCCAGCATGTAGTCGTAGATCCGGGCGGCGCTGGGGACCGTGTCGTCGGTGTCCGGCGGGGCCCAGTCCGGCAGTCGCGTCAGTGCCAACACCCCAATCCCATCGCTTTTTCTCGGGAAGCCGTCGAGCTTACCCAGTCCGGCACGGTGACCGGGGCGCGGCCGTGTAGTCACCTGATCGAGTGCTGTGGGCCGCAACCGAATGGCGCTAGCGTGTTCTCTTCCCTTCCGCGTCGGCGATGGAGTGCGGATGCCTGTACCGGTTGCGCCCGGTCGATGGCCGTTGCTCGGACACACCCCCGCGATGCTGCGGCGTCGCTTCGGTTTCACGTCGTCGCTGTACGCCCGCGGTGACGTGGTGCGCGTCTACCTCGGCGCGATGGAAACGTACTTCGTGACCAGTCCGGAATTGACGTACCGGGTATTGGTCACCGACGGGAATGATTTCCGCAAGGGCGCGATGTTCGAGAAGTTCCGCCCGTACGTCGGCAACGGACTCGCCGTCTCCGACGGTGTTCTGCACCGGCGGCAGCGCCGGTTGATACAACCCTCCTTCCACCACGCCGCCATCGCGGGGTACGCCGAGATCATGGCGAGAGCGGCCGCCGAACTGGTCAGACCCTGGAGGCCGGGCGAGGTACGCGAGGTGGACCACGACATGCAGGCGCTCGCGGTCGCCATCGTCGGCGAAGCGCTGTTCTCCACCGGACTCGGCAAGGCCGCGATCGAGGAGGCCCGGCGGTCGATCCCGATCATCCTCAAGTACGGCATGATCCGCGTGCTCTCGCCCGCTTTTGTGGAAAAGCTCCCCATTCCGGCCAACCGGCGGTTCGACGAGGCCATCGACCGCATGCGCACGATCGTCGAAGAACTCATCGACAACTGGCGAGCCGAGCAGCCCGACCGGAACGACGTGCTGTCCATGCTGCTGCTGGCCAGGGATGCCGAAACCGGCGAGGGGATGACCGACGAGCAGGTGCGCGACGAGGTCATCACCTTGCTCACCGCGGGAATCGAGACCAGTGCGCTGGCGTTGTCCTGGCTGTTCCACGAAATCGCCCGGCACCCCGAGGTCGAAGAGAAGCTCCACAACGAGATCGACGAGGTGCTCGGCGGCAGGCCGGCGACCGCCGAGGACGTGCCACGACTGGTCTACACGCGGCAGGTCGTCAACGAGGTCCTGCGGATGTATCCACTGTGGATTCTCATGCGCCGCGTCACCAAGGAAGTCGATCTCGGCGGTGTGCGCCTGTCACCGGGCACCGAGGTGATCATCAGCCCGCACGCCATGCATTTCGATCCGAGGTTCCACGATCACCCCGATCGTTTCGACCCGGACCGCTGGGCGGGCGAACGAGCCAAGGATCTGCCCCGCGGGGCCTACCTCCCGTTCAGCGCGGGTGCCCACCAATGCATCGGGAACTCCTTCGCCATGACCGAAATCGCGATCGTCGTGGCCACGATCGCCGCTGCGTGGCGCCTGGTCCCCGTCCCGGGCGAGCCGGTCCGGGTGAAGTACACGACGACCGCGTATCCGAGCAGACTGCCGATGACAGCGGTCCCGCGCTTCCCATGATCGTCGAACCCTATTTCAGTGGAGGTTTGTTTCATGCCTTGGCGTCGCAGCAGAGTGAATCGCCGTGTCGGCGCGGTGTTGTTCGCGATCCTGCTGGCCGGGTCACTGCCGGCGCCCGCGCAGGCTCAGCCCGATACCGCGTCCTGCCAGGACGTGACCATCCCGGTGTGGCTGGACGGGCTGCTTCCCCAGCTCGTGCACGGGACGCTGTGCGAACCACCGCAAGGCGCGCGAACCGTCCAGGTGCTGGTTCCCGGCGCCACCTACAACAGCGTGTACTGGGACCCCGCACTCGCGCCGGAAACCCATTCTTTCCGGCTCGCGATGAACAAGGCCGGTTACGCCACCCTCGCCCTCGACCGGCTCGGTACCGGCGCCGGCTCCAAACCGCCCAGCGCACTGCTGACCGCGTTCACCGAAGCCGACGTGGTACACCAAGTGATCCAAGCGATCCGGGCCGGCGACGTCGGCCCGCGGTTCGACAAGGTGATTCTCGGCGGGCACTCGCTCGGCTCCGCCATCGCCGTGCTGGAAGCAGGCACCTATCACGACGTGGACGGCGTGCTGGTCACCGGACTGGCACACCACATCAATCCTCCCGGCGCGCTGATCATCCTCGGCTCGTTCATTCCCGTCGCGCTCGACCCGGCGCTGTCGCGGCTGGGGCTCGACCCGACCTACCTGACCACCCAGCCGGGCACCCGGTACACGGCATTCCACGCACCCGGACCCGACGTCCCCGAAATGACCGCCTACGACGAGGCAAGCAAGGACGTCGTCGCCCCCGGTGAACTGCTCGACGCCGCCGCCCTCGCCACCGTGCTCCCGTACACCTTGCGGATCACGGTGCCGGTGCTGGTCGTGCTCGGCGGCGGCGACAGCGGCCTGTGCGGCCCGCTCGCGACCGACTGCACCTCCTCGGACGGCCTGCTCCGGTCCGAGGCGCCGTACTACTCCGCGGCGGCGCGACTGCGGACCTACGTCCTGCCCGGCTACGGCCATTCGATCAACTACGCACCCAACGCGCCCGACTACCACCAAGCCGTCACACAGTGGGCCGACACCATGGGGCTGTCCGGGTGACTGCTGGTCGTGAGTGTTGAGTGTCGTTCTAACGACACTCAACACTCACGACCACCATGACGGTGCGGTTGCCGCAGCAGGTGTCCCCAGAGCGTTCGCGATCTTGACAACCCGACCTCCGGCGCATATAAAACCAGGAGGTTATCGAACCGGAGGGTTATCTACATGGTTGCAAGCGCCACGCTGGACGCGACGTTCGCGGCACTGGCCGACCCCACCCGGCGGGCCATCCTCGCCCGGCTCGCGACCGGTGATGCCACGGTCACCGAGCTGGCCGCGCCCTTCGCGATGAGCCAGCCGGCCGTCTCCAAACACCTGCGAGTGCTCGAACGAGCCGGCCTGATCAGTCGCGGCCGCGACGCGCAACGCCGGCCGTGCCACCTGGTGGCCGAGCCGCTCAAGACGGCCACGGACTGGCTGGCCGACTACCGCGACTACTGGGAAACGAGCTACCAGCGACTGGATGCCCTGCTGGACGATTTGCAGGACGGCGAAACGTGACATCTCCGCACCCCGGCTTGGGGCTGCGGGTCGTCGCGTCCGGGACCACCGACCTCGTTCTCACCCGTAGCTTCGCCGCTCCCGCGCCACTGGTCTTCGCCGCGCTCACCCGACCGGAACTGCTCCGCCGCTGGCACGGCGCCCGCGGCTGGCAGCTCACGGTCTGCGAGGTCGACCCGCGCCCCGGCGGTGCCTGGCGATTCGTCTCCGCCGGCCCGGCCGGCGCCGAGATGGAACTCCATGGGCTGTTCCGCGAGGTCGTGCCGCCGGTGCGCCTCGTACAGACCGAGATCCACCGCGACTGGCCCGAAGGCGAGGCACTGGTCACCACGGTGCTGGACGAGACAGACGGACGCACCGCCATGACCGTCACCGCGCGCTATTCCTCGTCCGAGATCCGCGACGCGGTCGTGCGCAGCCCGATGGAACGCGGCGCCGGCGAAGGATACGACCGCCTCGCCGCCCTGCTCGCCACCCTCATCCAAGAAAGGCGTCAACCATGACCGACACGCCCGCCCCCACCACCGAAGTCACCCAGGATTCCGGCAACCCGCCCGTACCGCCCGGCACGTTGTTGCTGGAGCTGGTGCCGGTGCCGGTCACCGATATCGAACGGGCCAAAGCCTTCTACCAGGACAAGATCGGGTTCCGCCTCGACGTCGACGTCAACCCGAAGCCCGGTGTCCGGATCGTCCAGCTCACCCCGCCCGGTTCGGCCTGTTCGATCACCCTCGCCGAAGGTCTCGCCACCCTCGACATGCCTCCGGGAACGCTGCGCGGTCTGCATCTGGTGGTCGCCGACATCGAGGCGTCCCGCGCCGAACTCGTCGAACGCGGCGTCGAGGTCAGCGAGGTCGAGGACCTCGGCGGAGTGTTCTACGCGTACTTCGCCGACCCCGACGGCAATACCTGGTGCCTGCAGCACATGCCCTGGCGTTGATCCCCGGGGACAGGGCGCACAGCGATTTCTCGCGGCCGGCCTACGACGTGATCACCACACCGCCGATGCCGCCACGACCGGCAGGGGAACCCACCAGTTCGACGCTCACCCCGGAACGGACGGATTCACCGAATACGGCGACGATCGCATCGGTCACTCCGGACACCAGCCGGGCCACGGTGTCCTCCGCGTCCGGCCGGCCGAACGCGGCCTCCTTGATACCGAACAGCACGCTCGGCGACGGCGCTTGCGCCGGTTTGCCGCCGATGCCCCATCGGCCCGCCGGCAAACCGATCAGGCGCACGTCCACGATGTCCCGCGCCCACTCCCCGTACACCGCGACGACCGCGTCGGTCAGTGCTTCGATCAACGCGGTCTCTCGGCCGACCAGGTCGTCTTCAAGGACGTGCACGGTCAGATGCGGCATGATGCCCCCAGTAATTACATTTGAAGTCAAACAACCTTTGTAAACAAAGGTAATAGGTGAGGTCGGTACATGTCAACGCCCGATGCCGCGGACGACGCCGTCCGGGAGCTGTTGCTGCTGATGCCGCGGCTGGTCGGCCGGGCCAAGCGGCTGCCGGTGCCCGAGCGGCTCCGGTCGTTCGACCTGGCCCCCAGGCATCTCTCGCTGCTGTCCCTGTTGCTGCTCGACGGTCCGCTGACCGTCTCCCAGCTGGCCGGGAAACTGGACGTCGCGCCGACCACCGTGAGCCTGATCGTGAGCGACCTGAGCCGCAAAGGGGTCCTGGAGCGGCGCGAGGACGAGGCCGACCGGCGCCGGCGCATCATCGACATCAGCCCCGACAGCCGCCCGGCCATCTCCGAGTGGCTCACACCTGGTGCACACGCATGGCGCCGAGCCCTGACGCCGTTGACACCCGCGCAACGGCGAACCTTCGTCGACACCCTGCTCGCCTACGAAAGCGCCTTCTCCGACGCGTCCGACCGAACCGCGGCAACCGGAGATCCCGCCGACGTCGACTAATGCCTCCACCCGCCACGTGACGACAATCAGCGCGGCTCGCCGAACCAGTGCCCGAGCGCCGGCTCGAGGGCGTCCGGATTTCCCGCCCAGCACACGTAGCCGTCCGGCCGGATGAGCATCGGCTCGGTACCGGCGCCCTGACCCGCGCGGTCCACCCGGTCCCCCCAGAGGGCGGCGACCTCGGCGAATCCGTCGGCCGGGTCGATCAGGACCCCGCGTCCGCGCCGCAGCAGCTCGTGCGACCGGACCGGACCAAGGTCCAGGTCGGGCGAGGGAAAGCCGACGAGCGGCTGCTCTTCGGTGCCCGGCATGGGGTAGCGGATACCCATCCCGGACAGTGTGTCGTCAAGGTGGTACTGCACGTCCCGCAGTCGCGCCAGGGCCGCGAACAGTTCTTTGACGGCCATCAGATCCGGGTCGCGGGTGCCTTCCTGGTCCAGCAGCAGGCTCTGTGCCTGGACGTTGCGCAGTACGGCGGCCGCGACCGGATGACGTTCGGCGTGGTAGGTGTCGAGCAGATGCCCCGGAGCCCAGCCGTGCACCGCGGCACCCAGTTTCCATCCGAGGTTGAGCGCGTCCTGGATCCCGGTGTTCATGCCCTGCGCGCCGATCGGGAGATGGACATGGGCGGCGTCACCGGCGAGGAACACCCGCCCGTGCCGATAGCGCGCGGCTTGCCGGGCCGCGTTGGTGATGCGGCGTGCGTAGCGGACTTCGAGCAGTTTCACCCGGGAGCCGAAGACGGCGCGCAGCCCCTCGCGGATCTCGTCCTCGGTGACCGGGGCTTCCCGGGGCAGTGACCGGCCCGGCCCGCCCAGCGAGAGCCGGCGCAGCGGCCTGCCCTGCGGATCGGTGCCGAGCGGGAACACCATCGCCCAGTGCCCGTCCTCGCTCCGAGCGTGTGTCATCGCTGGTTCGTCATCGCTCAACCGCACGTCGGCGGCGACGGTGGTCCGGGTGCCCGCTCTGCCGGGGAACTCGGCCCCCAGCAGTGACCGGACCGTGCTGTGGCCGCCGTCCGCGGCGACCAGGTAACGGGAGCGGACGACATCGCCGTCCGCGAAGGTCGCGGTGACCCCGTCCCCGTCCTGGGCGATGCCGGTCAGTTCGTGGTCGCGCCGCACCTGGATGCCTTGTGCCGCAAGGTGCCGCTCGAGGAACCCCTCGATCACCACCTGCGGGATGGAGCGCCACGGATGGCGGTGCCTCTCCCGGGTGAGCAGGAGCGTGATACCGGCGAAGTGTGCGGTGCCGACCGAGTGTTTTCCGAGAGCCAGCAACGGTTCCAGCAAGCCGCGTTGGTCGAACGCCTCCTGGGTGCGGGACTGCACGCCACCCGCCTTCGACAAGTTGCTGCGCTGCGGCAGCTTGTCGACCAGCACGGCCGACACCGCCGCCAGCCGCAGTTCGTTGGCCAGCGTCAGGCCGGTCGGGCCCGCGCCGACGATGAGCACATCGGTGTCCATCGGTTCTCCCCTGATTGTTTCGATCAAGACGAGGGCAACGCTCCGCCCGCCGACGCAGTCACGCCAGAAACAGGCTTGATCGTGTCGATATACGACACCAATTAGGCTTGACCCGGTGGAATCCGACTTCGACGAGCTGGATCGTCGTCTCGCGCATGCCTTGCAGATCAACGGCAGGGCTCCGTTCAGCACGATCGCCGAGGTTCTCGGCGTGTCGGATCGCACCATCGCCCGCCGCTACGCCCGGTTGCGGTCGGCCGGGGCGCTGCGGGTGCTCGGCGGGGTCGACCCGACCGCGCTGGGCGCGGTCCTGTGGTTCGTGCGGGTGCGCTGCGCGCCCACCGCGTCGGTCCAGGTCGCCGAGGCGCTGGCCCGGCGACCCGACACGTCCTGGGTGAGCCTCACTTCCGGCGGAACGGAGATCACGTGCACGGTCCGCACCGAAAGCGAGACCGACAGCGAGACGCTGCTGCTGGCCAAACTCCCGCGCACCCCACGTGTGGAGGGCGTGACCGCGCACTCCGTGCTGCACGCGTTCTACGGCGGTCCGGACAGCCTGGTCGCCAAGCTCGGGTCACTGGACGAGGAGACGATCGCGCGGCTGCGCCCTCTCCCGGTGCCACACCGCCCGGGACCGGTACGACTCGACGACGGCGACCGCAAACTCCTCGCCGCACTCGCCACCGACGGCAGGACCGAACTCGAGCGGCTGGCCGCGGTGACCGGCTGGTCGCCGACGACGGTCCGGCGCAGGATGACCGAACTTCGCGAACACGGGGTGCTGTACCTGGACATCGACGTCGACGGAAGCCTGTTCGGCCTCGGCCCCCGGACCCTGCTCTGGCTCTCGGTCGCGCCCAAGCATCTGGAAGAGGCCGGCACAGCGTTGGCCGGGCACCCCGAGATCGCGTTCGCCGCCGCCACCACCGGGCCGACGAACCTGTACGCGAGCGTGGTGTGCGCGAACCAACGGGAGCTGTACCGGTACCTGACCACCCGGGTGGCCACGCTGCCCGCCATCACCCATATCGAAACCGCGCCGGTGATCAAAACCGTCAAGCGGGCCGCGAACCACACGTAACGACACCATGCGCACGCGGCCATCGCGGGTCGACCCGGGACTACAGCATCGTGATTCTCCGTCGACGAGCCACGCGTGGCGTGGTCAGCTCCGCGGGGCTGACACGGGACAAACGCCCGCGGCGAGCCATTTCTCCCGGAGGTCCGCCGGGATGGTCAGCGCGGTGGATTGTCCATCGGTGAGCGTGCGGACGCTGCCACCGAGCAGGAGATCACCGGCCTTGTCGAGCACCGCCGTGGCCATCCGGCTGCGGTCTTCCGACCGTTCCAGTAGCCGCATGGCCCGCACGCCCGCGCCGACCGCGCGGCCCCAGCCGCGTGAGCGCGGCACCTCGAGCCAGTCGGCGACGTCCTCGGTGACGACTTGGCGGACCATCGCGGCGACCACGCCGTCGAAGGCTTTGCCGGGTACCATGTTTTCGTACAGGCGCAGGAGGTTACGGGTCAGTTCGATGCCTTCGGCGGAGGGACCGTAGCTCGCCTCGACGAGTCCGGCGTTCAGTTCTTGGGCCGCTCGCAGGGTTTCGGGCATCGCTTCGGCGGGGATGCCGAGCATCGCGCCCGTCACCCGCCAGACGTAGTAGTAGTCCTCGGCTTCGCGGTCGGTCACCGTGATGCCCATGCGGCGCATCCCGTCGATGACCTGAACCGAGAAGATCAGCAGCGCTCCGAGCATGTCCTGCTGGCACAACGGAACACCGTCCGCCTCGACATCCCAGTCACCGGATCGGGTGATGAAATACCGGACGGCCGCGTGGATCAGCCGGGTCTTCTGGATCGTGGGCACGAAGCCGCCGCCGGAGCCGAACGGGTCGGGGCCCATCAGGTTCAGCACGAACTGGGAGGTCTCCGACAGCCGGCGGTGCGGTTGATTGAGCCGGTGGGTCAGCGAAAGGACGCGGGACGGCCGCGGTTGCGCGTAGCAGTTCACCATCGCCCCGAACGACAGCACCGAAGCGACGTGCACACCGTCGTCGACGAAGAATTCGTACGCGCCCGCGACCCGCTCGAGATCCGCCCAATCCGGTGGCATGTCGGTCTCGATCAGGTACCGGCGCACCGATTCCGGAAGGTTCTCCGGAATGGGCTGGTCGTTTTCCCTGAACTGCGCCAGCACCTCGTTCACCGCGCTCGTCCGCTCGTCGGCCACCAACTCGGCGACGACGGCGTCGGCGAGCGGATCACCTTGGTACTTCAGTCTTTCCAGGGCGGAAAGCCCCGGCGGTTCGAGCGTTTCCGGCATCGGATCAGCCTCATCCATACCGGAACGCCGCGCTAGCGCCGTCCGGGGAAAGGTCGAACCCGATCTGATGGCGGCCCGCTCGCTGTCCGTGACACCGCGCGGCTCGTGGCCACTTTGTACGAATCTTGTACGCGCTTGAAGAATTTTCGATCGGACCGCGAAAAGTCGACGAAGGTGAGCGCTCATGTCCGAGCAGGTGTCCCGGGATCTCGTTTCTCGCCGTTCACTGCTGCGCTTGGGCGGTGGGCTCGCCGCGACGACGGCACTGCTCGGCACCGGCGCGGTGTTCGCCGGTCCGGCTTCCGCCGCGATTCCGGTGTCCAAACGTTTCGACCTCACCAAGCCGTCCTACGACGAGTTCCGCGGCAAGATCCTGCACGAGGCGCACCACGTAATGCAGGGTTTCGCCTTCGACAACCAGAACGTGCGCATCTTCATCGTGAACGCCCGCGATGGCGGGACCGGGGACGACCTGTGCGTCACCCAGGTCAACTTCTCCGGGGAGATCCAGGGCTCGATGCATCTCGGCAACGCCGGGCACGGGGTGTCGATCGGCGTCGAACCGGTGGGCACCGACTCCTACATCTGGATGGAATGCGACTCGGACGACCCCACGAGCGCCGGGCGCGGCACGGCGCTGGCCAGGTTCAAGTTCGTCAACGGTGGCACGCCGTCGGTGAAGAAGTTCCTCACCGGCAGCGACACGATCACCTGCGCCACCGACCCGATCACCAAGCGGATCGCGGTACGCCGCAAGGAGGGCGGCAAGATGTTCATCAGCGTCTACCCGCTCGCGTCCGCCGCCGCCGGCGACTTCAGCGCACCGCTGGCGCATTTCCCGCAGCCCGCACTGGCCGCCGAGCCGGTGACGTTCCAGGGATACACCATCCATGGCCAGTATCTGTACACATTGGACGGTAATGGCCATGCCGACCCCGCCGACATCGATTCCTACGTCACGTGTATCGACATGAACACCGGCAAGGTGAAGAGCCGCGCGCTGACCAAGGCCGGGGAGTCACTGGTGTTCCGCGAGCCGGAGGGACTCGGGATCTACCGGAGCCTCGCCGGGGAGACCCGGCTGTACATGGGTTTCGGGTCGCGCAGCAGCATGACCAACGTCAACCGCTACGCGAACCTGTTCTACAAGAACGTCCTCATCGACTGAGGCCCGGCTGGCGGAGGGGTCTCATGTAGACCCTGATACGGTTCCCCGGATCCCCGTTCTGAAGGGAACTTTCGAGACGTTCAACGTCCGAAAGGGAGCCTTCAGGACACCTCAGGGCACGGAAGGGTCGCGAGCTCCACGCTTGAGACGCTGATCGTCCCCAACGAGGCGCATGAGACATCCGCGCGCGGGACCGCACCTGGGTCAGCTCACGCCGAGATATCCGGCGAGGTCGGCGAGTACCTGCCCGGCCGGGACGAAGACGCAGGCACCCGGCCCGAGGATCTCCCCCGCCGACGGCAGCAGCGCCCGGTAGGCCATCTCGGCGACGTCCTTGTCGTCCGTGCGGATCGCGGTCAAGCCGACCAGCGCGATGTCGAGTTCGTAGGTGGCGTCCGGAAACGCGGGAAGGGCCGCCCGGAGGATTTCGCGCGCCCGGTCGAGGTCGCCCGCCAAGGCGAGGGTGAGCGCGAAGAGCTGGGGTGAGGCGGGCCATGCCGGATACCGGGCGGCGTATTCGGGCAGGAGTTCGGCCGCCTTTCCGGCACGGTAGGCCCGGCACCAGCGCACCGTCATGAACAGGAGGTCGGCTCGTTGAACGCCGGCGTCTTCCAGAGCCCGCGCGCCGGCCTGGTAGGCCTTCGTCACGTCCTCGTCGGGGGCGTCGGCCAGATCGAGCAGCATGGCGCGATGCCACCGCACCCTGGCGATGCTCGCGGGATGCGGGAATCGGCGAAGCTGGCTGTCCAAAGTGGAGAGTGCGCACTCGGCTTCGCTCAGGTCCCCGCGTTGCTCGGCGGCGTAGAGCTGCCACAGCAGGCCCAGGCGTTCGGAAACCACGAGTCCGTGCGCTTGGGCCAGTGCGACCAGTTCGGCCGCCAGCCGGGTCCGCCGGGCCAGGCCACCCGGGGTGGCGTAGGCCTGGGTATGGGCGGCGATCAGCACTTCCGCCCTGGTTCCGGCGGAGAGGTCGATCCGCCGCGCGATCGCCTCGGCTTCGTCGGCGGCCGCGCGGCCCCGGTCGCGTTCGCGGTCGTCGGGGTGGCCGTAGAGCTCGATGGCCAGTTTGGTCAGCAACAGGGCGCGAAGCTCGCTGTCCTCGTCGCTCAACTCGCTCAAGTTCCGCGCCAGCAGGGCGACCACGCGATCCAGGTGACCGGCCTGTTCGGGGGCCACGCGTCGTTCGGCGAGCACCGGGTTGCCGGGGTCGAGGGACATGACGACATGGGCGGTCAAGGCGGGGTCGGCCAGCTCCGACAGCGGGGCCAGCGCTTCGGCGCGCAGGACGCGCATGGCGGCCTTGTCGCTGAGGAAAGCGTGTGCCTGCAGTAATTCCCCGACGATGGTCAGTCGGTCGCGAGGGGTGCTGCCGAACCGGTCGGCGACGGCCAGCGCGGCGGTGCGCAGCCGTACGGCTTCGTGGTAGGCGAACCGGCCTGCCGCCTGGTCCGCGGCCATCCGGGCATAGCGGATGGCGGACGTCGCCGTCCGCGCGCTCGGTGCTTGCAGATGATGTCTGGCGAGCGCCGGGACGTTGTTCGGCTGGAGCCGTTCGAGGGTGGCCGCGGCGCGGCGATGCCACAGTGTCCGTCGTGGCGTGGAGATCTCGGCGTAGACGGCCTCGTGCATCAAGGCATGGGTGAACCGCAGGGTGCCTTCGGTGGTCCCGTCGTCGAGGATTCCTGTCGCCAGCCCGGTTTCGACGCGTTCGAGCACCGCGTCGTAATCCGGCTCCTGCCCCTGGTCTTCGTCCATCGCCGCGAGCAGGTCGAGGTCGAACTCGTCACCGAGCACCGCGGCCTTGCGCAGCAGGACGCGCACCTCCTCCGGCAGTCCGGCGAGCCGCTGGACGAGCACGTCACGGACTCCGGCGGGGAGGCTGCGCAACGCCGCGTCCGGCCCGTGCGCGGCGATGTGCCTGGCCAGTTCGCGGGCCAGGAAGGGATTACCCGAGGTACGACGGGCGATCTGCTCGGCGAGCACGTCGTCCACCAGGTGGGTACCGGCGGCCCGTGCCAGGGAGCCGATGGCCTGCGCGTCCAGACCGCCGAGCTGGATCCGTTCGGGACGGCGACCGGCCAGGTCGGCGAGGCCGGCGGCCAGCAGCGGATGGTGCGGGGCGGGGCGGAAGGTGCCGATCAGGAGTACCGGATGGTCGGCGAGCAGGCGCGCGACCTCGACCAGCGGCGTGAGGGTGTCGGCGTCCGCGAGGTGCAGGTCCTCGAGCACGATCAGCAGTGGCCGGTCGCCCGCGACGGCCGCCAGATAGCCGGCGAGCAGGCGACAGAACCGGAACCGGTTCGCGGTCGCGGTGTCCACGCTCGTCGTCCCCATGGGGCGGGAGGCCGCGGCGAACAGTTCCTCCAGTTCCGGCGGCGGTCGCCGGTGGACGGTAAGCAGGTCGACGACCTCCAGCCACGGCCAGCCTCCGGGGGCGCCCGCCACCTCGGGACACCGGGCTGTCGCGGTCGACCAGCCTTCGTCGCGCAGCCGGGCGAGCAGGTGCCGGGCCAGTGCGGTCTTGCCGATGCCCGCGGGTCCCTCCAGCAGCGCGATCCGCCCGGTCCCGGCCTTGGCGGCGGAGGCCAGCCGGACCAGAGTGTCCACTTCGGACGTTCTCCCCAGGAGTGGTTCGTGCGTGGTGGTCTCGGCCACCGGGGCAGGCACGCTCACCGGTGACGACGGCACAGGCGCGGGCACCTGGGCGTGGACCTCGGCTTCCAGCGTGCGCAAGGGCAGACCGGGGTCGATGCCGAGTTCGTTCCGCAGGGTCGTCCGCACTTCGCGCAACGCGGCCAGTGCCTCGCCTTGGCGTCCGGCGCGGTAGAGGGCCAGCGCGTGCAAGCGCCTGCCTTCTTCGCGCAGCGGGTGTTCGCCTGCCAAGGCCTGCAGATCCGGCAGGGCTTCGGCAGCCCGGCCGAGGCCAAGCAGGGCGGTGGCGAGGCCTTCGCGCGCGGTGACCCGCAGTTCGGCGAGCCGGGTGATCTCCACGCGCGCCCACTCGGCGTCGGCGAACTCGGCGTAGGGGCCGCCCCGCCACAGTCGCAGGCCCTGCTGGAAGAGGGGCAGGGCCTCGGCAGGACGGCCGCGGCCGAGCAACTCGGTGGCCTGGTCGGTGAACGCCTCGAAATGCCAGGAATCGGCGGCGTTGGCCTCGGCGCGCACCGCGTAGCCGGGTGCGACGGTGACCAGCACGCGGGCCGGGGTGCGTCGTGGCCGGTCCGGTTCCAGCACCTGCCTGAGGTGGAACACGATGGTGCGCACGGTCGCGATCGCGTGCCGGGGCGGATCGTCGCCCCAGATGTCGGTGATCAGCCGGTCGATGGCGACGACCTGGCCCCGCGCGAGCAGCAGGCGGGCGAGGATCTCGCGGTGCCGGGCGCCGCCGAGGTGCACCGGGCCGCTGGGGAGGCGGGCCTCCAGCGGGCCCAGCACGAGGAAGTTGACCATGTCTCGCGGAGCATACGGTCGGTGCTCGGCCGTCCGGGATAAACACCCGATAAACGACGGCGAACAATTCGTTCTTCATCGGTCTCGGTGAGGGTTCGGGTCACGACAGCCGCCCCTCACCCCGAAGGAAGACCGACATGCGCGCCATCTCACTTCTGCGCAGTCCCAAGATCTGGGCGTTCACCCTGATCGGCGCGGTGCTCGCCCTCGTACTGACCGCGGGCTATCTCGGCGGTTCACTGGACACCGGCGTGCCCGGCCAGCGGGTGCCCATCGCCTGGGCGAACGCGGATCGCGGCGACGGCGGCCACGATTTCGGCGCCGCCCTGACCGAGCAGGTGCGCACCGGCGGCCAGGCAGGCGCCGCACACTGGCTCCCGGTCGAAGACGAAGCCGCGGCACGACGGCTGCTCACCGGAGGCACCGCCTACGCGGCCGTCCTCATCCCGCCGGATTTCTCCGCCAGGATCGCCGCCTTGGGCGATTCCCCGGGCACCCCGTCCCCGGTGCGGGTGACGGTGCTGACCAACCCCATCGCCGGCCCGGCGGCCAGCGGTACCGCGACCGGCACGGCACAGGCCGTGCTCGCGGGGATGTCGGAGACCCTCGGCGGGAAACTGCCGGTGGCGGATCCCCTCAAGGTCACCCTGGTCCCGGTCGGACCGGTCCCGCCGCACAGCGCGGGCGGGATGGCGGCCTTCTACTACACCCTCGTGCTGATCCTGACCGGTTTCCTGCTGGCACAGGTCCTGCATTCCGCCGTCGACGGCGTACTCGGATTCGCGCCGAGGGAGTTCCTGCACAAGCGGGCCACCCATCCGCCGTTCCCCATCAACCGGGTGCAGACGCTGCTGGCCAAGGCGGCGCTCATGATCGGCTGCTCGATCGTGGCCGCCACCGTGATCGAGACCGTCGCCGTCTTCGCCCTGGGCATGCCTGCCGAGCATCCCGTCGGCCTGTGGCTGTTCTCGATGCTCGCGGTCGCCACCGCCGGTGTGCTGCCCCTGGTGCTGCTCGCGGTGTTCGGCTCCCCCGGCGCGTTGCTGGCCACGGTGATCCTGGTGGTGCTCGGGGTGCCGTCCTCGGGCGGCGCCTTCCCGCCCGAACTCCAGCCGCCCCTGTTCCGGCGGCTGGGCGACGTGCTGCCGATGCGCCACACCACCGACGCCACCCGCGACCTGATCTTCCCCGTCACCGCCGACCTGACCGGCAGCGTCCTGGTGGTCGCCGCCTGGCTGGTGGTCAGCCTCGCGGCCGGGCTCTCCGTCACCGCCTTCTACGACCGCACCGGCCGCCATCGGACCAGCGTCCAGGAACGCGGCCGCCTCCTTCCCGTTCCGGCTCCCGAAGGGCAGTACCGGTCATGACCTCCTCACTCGACCTCAACAGCACTTGGGGCGCGATCACCGAAACCGGGCCGTGGCAAGTGCCGCCGCTCATCAACGCCACCTCCACGATGGGGTCGATCACGCTCGACTTCACCGCCGCGCACTGTCCGCACGACGAGGTCGAGGTGCACGTCAACTGCCAGGCGGGCCGCATCGTCCTGGTGGTCCCCGACGGATGGACGGTGCTCACCTCCGAGGTCTCCGCGAGCGGCGCGGGGATCCGGACCACCCTCGGCAGCCCGCCCCGGCCGGGAAAGCCCCGGCTGCGGATCACCGGCCAGGTCACCTGGGGCCGGCTCGAAATCACCGACCGCGCCGATCACCAGTCCCGAACGAAGAAATGAGAACCACGATGAGCACGACACACCGCAAACTCCTGCTGAAGGCCGGTTTGCTGGCCACCGCCGTCACGGTGGCCCTGAGCGGGACCACCAGCGCGGGCGCCGACTCCGCACCGGAGGTGACCAGAGCGGTCAAACCCGCGATCCTGTTGGTGCACGGTGCTTTCGCCGACGCCTCCAGCTGGGACGGGGTGGCGACCCGGCTGCGCCAGGACGGCTACCAGGTGACCATGGCCGCGGTCGGACTGCGCGGCCTCACCGACGATGTCGCCTACGTCCACGGCGTGCTGGAATCCCTGCCCCGCAAGACGGTCGTCGTCGGCCATTCCTACGGCGGCGCGGTCATCTCCGGCGCCGCGACCGGCTCCACCAAAGCGGCCGCGCTGGTCTACGTCGCCGCGTTCGCCCCGGACGCCGGGGAAACCGTCCAGGAACTGGATCAGCGTTTCGGCGGACCGACCGGGAAGATCACCACCACCCGGCCCTACCCGCTGCCCACCGGGATGCCCGGCCTGCCGGGAGGGATCCCGCCGGTGGAGCTGACCATCGACCCGGCGAAGTTCCGCCACTACTTCGCCCAGGACGTGCCGGAGCAGCAGGCCGCGAACATGGCCGACGGGCAGCGCCCGCTCGCACTGGCCGCGCTCCTGCAGCCCGCCGGTCCGCCGGCGTGGAAGTCGCTGCCCAGCTGGTACCTGCTCACCCGCGAGGACCGCATCATCCCGCCGTCGGGCCAGCGGCAGATGGCCGAGCGGATGCACGCCCGCGTCGTCGAACGCTGGGCGAGCCACGCCGTCACCGTTTCCCAGCCGGGCACGACCGCCGAGGTCGTCGAAGCCGCCGCGCGCCAGATCCACCCCTGACCCGAGAATCCCTTTCGAGAAAGGCACCACCGTCATGAGCGAGCCCACCATCGTCCTGGTCCACGGCGCGTTCGCCGACGCCACCGGCAGCTGGGACGGCGTCACCCGCCTCCTGCTCGGCCGTGGCCACCGGGTCGTCACCGTCGCCAACCCGTTGCGCGGCCTCCACCACGACGCGGACTACCTCCGCACGACGCTCGCCACCACCCCCGGCCCGATCGTGCTGGTCGGCCATTCCTACGGCGGCGCGGTGATCACCCAGGCGGCCACCGAGGCCGAGAACGTCAGCGCGCTGGTCTACGTCGCGGCGTTCGCCCCGGACCAGGACGAGTCCGCGGGCGAACTGGACCGGCGTTTCGGTGGCGTCGCCCAGGAGGTCACCACCGCACGGCCCCTGCCGGGAGCAGACGAGGCCGACCCCGACGGGCCGCCACGGGTCGAGCTGAGCATCGACCCCGCTCGTTTCCACGACGTCTTCGCCCCGGACACGACGGCGGCGGACGCCGCCCTGCTGGCCGTCAACCAGCGTCCGCTCGCGCTGGCCGCGATGCTCGAACCGGCCGGTGCCCCGGCGTGGAAGCGGCACCCCGTCCACTACGCGATCGCCACCGAGGACCGGATGATCCCCGTTGCCGGGCAACGATTCATGGCCGGGAGGATGAACGCGAACGTCGTCGAGGTGCCCACCGGTCACCTGGCCATGCTCGGCGCGCCCGAAGCCATCGCGCGGCTCATCACCACCGCGACCGGGCACTGACCCCCGAGTTCCGCGCCGTCCCGGCCTCCACCGGGACGGCGCGGAACTCGTGACGGCTCACGGGTAGAGCGTCATCCCGGGATCGAGCGCGATCTCGGTCAGCTGCTCCAGGGTGAGGGGCGGCACCGGGCTGTCCGGTTTCCGGTCCCGCTTGGCGTCGACGGTGTTCGCGGCCTCGAGGACCACCCCGATCTTGTCGGCGCGGGCGACGTCGACCCGATGGATCGTCGGCCCGCCGCGCACGGTCAAGGTGGCCGCCACGATGACCTCACCCTTCGGCCCGAACGACCGCCGGCACACCTGTTCCATATCCACGGGTGCCTGGTCCGCACAGTCGGCGGGCAGGTTCAGGCGGCCGCCCATCCGCCCCAGAATCGCTTGGACACTCCCCTTTTTGCCCGACCGGACGGTGGCCGCCCCCGCGAGGAACTCGTCCTCGCCACCACTGCACACGCCACCGCCGTCGTTGCTCACCGGCCTCGCCGAATGGACGACCTGCAGCGGTCCGCGCCCGGGGTCTCCCACGGGGTAGGCCACCGCGTTGGGCGCCAGTGTCGTGCCCGCCGCGAGCCGGGCGGTCACCGCCGCGGACAGCACCCCGGTGAGCCGCGTCGTCGCGTCGGCCGGTTTCTCCGCCGGCACCGGGCCCATCAGGGTGGGGATCTTGCAGGGTTCCGGCAGTTCCGGCGCCGAGGACGGTGGAGCCGCCGCACGCACCGTGCCGGATGATCCGGGGGCGAGGACGAAAGCCGCCCCGACGGCGACGGCGGCCACGCCCGCGGCCGTCACCACCCAGGGATTCGGCCGGAGCCAGGCCGTCTTCCGCTCCCGCGCCACGATCGCGTCGACGTCCACAGTGGACGGAGGAGTCGCGCCGATGATCTCGTCGATCCGTTCCTTGGTCATCTCGATCTCCTTCAGCTCAGGGTGGTTTCGGCCAGCCGCGCACGCAACGTGACGAGGCCCCGGGCGGTCTGGCTCTTCACCGTTCCCGCCGAACAGCCGAGGATCGCGGCCGTCTCCTCGACCGAGAGGTCGCAGTAGATCCGCAGTACGACAGCGGCGCGGCGGCGCGGCGGCAGGGCTTCGAGCAGGGCGAACAGCTGCGCCCGGTCCAGTACCTCCGAATTCGGCTCCATCGCCGGTTCGGGCAGATCGCCCGACAGCTCTTCCCGCCGCCACGGCCTGCCGCGCTCGTCGAGCCAGGTGCGCACCAGGATCCGGCGCACGTAGGCGTCGAGGTGGTCGACGCCGCTCGCCCGCTTCCAATGCCGGTAGAGCTTGGCGATCGTGATCGACACCAAGTCGTCCGCGAGATGCCAGTCGCGGCAGAGCAGATAGCCCGTCCGCCGCAACACCTCCATCCGGGACGTGACGTACTCCCGGTACGCCGTTTCGTCGGACCGCTTCACCCAGGCCTCCCATGGTTTTCGCTCACACCTCCTACAACCGGGGGTGAGCGCGCCGGGGTTGCCCGAAATGGCCCGGAACCTCGGAGAGTGCCATAGAGTCGGGCGATGCCTGTGTCGTTGATGCCGCTGTCCCGTGAGAACGTCCGCGCGGTCTGCGAACTTCGCTTGGCCGAGGACCAACGCCATCTCGTCGCTCCTGCCGCCTACACCGTCGCCGAAGGCAATTACGAGCCCGGCGCGGTCCTGCGGGCCATCCACCACGACGACACACCGGTCGGCGTCCTGCTCGTCGAGGTCGAGAACGGAACCCCGCACCTGGTCAGGTTCATGGTGGACGCGGACCACCAAGGCCGCGGGATCGGCGGCCGCGCCGTCGAACTACTGGTGGACGAACTGCGCGCGAGTGGCTGGAAGACGCTGGAGACCAGCGTCGTACCGGTCAAGGGCGGCGCCGAAGGCTTCTGGCGCCGCTGCGGTTTCCAGGGCACTGACCGCACCCACTACGGCGAACCGGTCTTCGTTCGACCGCTGTAGCCCCGGAACCCGATCGGGAACACCATGAAGATCGTCATCGCCGGCGGCCACGGCAAGATCGCCCTGCGGCTGACCCGGCTCCTCACCGCACGCGGCGACTCCGTCGTGGGCATCGTGCGCAACCCGCGCCACGTCGACGACATCGAACGCGCGGGCGGGGAAGCCGTCGTGCTCGATCTCGAACAGGCCACGGTGGACGAGGTGGCGGCGGCCCTCGCCGGCGCGGACGCCGCCGTCTTCTCGGCGGGCTCGGGCAACAGCGCCGCCTCCGCCCGCCGGGACAAGATGGACCGGGCCGCCGTCGTGCTGGTTATGGACGCGGCCGAAAAGACCGGTGTGCGGCGGTTCCTGCACGTCAGCTCCATCAACGTCGGCGGTGCCGACGACAGCGGCATCGGCGAGGGGTACGCCACCTACCTGCGGGCCAAGCGCGCCGCCGAGGAGCACATCTTCGCCCGCGAGAACCTCGACTGGACAGTACTGCGGCCCGGCGTGCTCACCGACGAAGACGGCGACGGCACCGTCGAGCTCACCGCCGGGGAGAGGATCGGATCGAAACGGGTCCGGTACGACCAGGTCGCCAGGGACGACGTCGCCGCCGTGCTCGTGGCCCTGCTCGACCGGCCCGGCACCGTCGGCCGTATCTACGTCGTGGTCGGCGGCGAGACCCCTATCGAAAAGGCGATCGACGGTTAGCTCGGCCTTCGCTCATCAAGTCGTGAAGAAGTCGATGAGTGCGCGGGCGATCCGGCCGGGAGCGTTCTCGGTGGGAATGTGGTCCGCTTCCGAAATCCGGATGAGCGTGGTGTGCGGGATCTCCCGAGCGAACTTCTCGGCGTACTCCACCGTCTCGAATTCGTCGTCCTCGCCCCAGATCAGCAACTTGGGTGTCGTGGACCGCTTCAGCGCGGGAATGAGTTCGAGGGTGTAGCGGCTTTCCGCCGCAGCCGCCAGAGCCACCCAGGAGCGGCGGACCCGCGGGTCGGTCCACGGGTCCAGATACTCGGCGATCAGCTGTTCGGTGGCGGCCCCGGCCAGCGCCGACGCCACGGCCCGCCGCCGGGCGGCGAGGAGATCGTCGCCGGTGGCCGCCGGGTCGCGGAACCGGGCCACGTGGGGCGCGGGCCATGAGTCGTAGGTGACCGAGTTGACCAAGGCCAGCCGGGACACCTCCAGCTGCCCGTGGACGAGGAGACGCTGGGCGATGGCGCCGCCGATGTCATGCGCCGCCACGGCGACCGGCCCGGAGATCTCCATCGCGGACGCGAAGCGCGCCACCCACTCCGCGAGGGCGGGGACGGTCGCCGTTTCCCGGGTGAGCTCGCCTCCCGAGCGCCCCAGTCCGGGGAGGTCGACCGCGATGGGCCGCAGGCCCGCCTCCGCGAGCCGGCCCAGCACCGGAAGCCAGACCCGGCTCCAATACGTTCCGTGCAGCAACAGCACGACCGGGCCGTCCCGGCCCGCGGTCAGGTAGCTGGCCGATTCGCCGTCGACCTGGACTTCGCTCCTCCGCACGCTTGTTTCGGTGGTTCCGCTCATAGGCCCACTGTGACCGGAGTCCGGCCCACGGCCGAGAGTCTGAAAAGACATCTTTGGGTACTATTCTGCCACGGGTTTGTCTGGTTTGTCCATGAAGGAATCGGGACATCGAATGTCCCGATCCCTTCCGACCTGCGCGAATCCTTCTATTTCATCGGTATTTCATCGGCCCTCATTACCGTTCATCCGGGAATTCGACAGCGGGGAGAAACCGATGAAAAAAGGCAGAGCACGCTTACTCGCGACGGCCGTCCTGTCCGTCGTCACCCTGGCAGGCGCGATCGCCGGTGCGGGGGCGGCGCAGGCGGCCGCGGCCCGGCCGGACGGTCCGTGCGGGCCGGTCATGTTCGTCGTGCCGGGGTATCAGGACGGCGGCGCCCAGAAGCTGCTGGACCCGGCGCTGGCGCCTGGTGGCGCCGATCCGGTGCGCATCCCGTACCCGAACGGCGCGGGTGACATCAATCTGTACGCCGATGTCGACGCCGGTGTCGCGAACCTCAGGACCGCGCTTTACAACCTCTACGTCACCTTCGGCTGCGACCTCGACACCAAGGTGTACATCGTCGGGTTCAGCCTCGGCGCGCTCGTGGCGGGGACCGTGCTGGAGACCGAGCCGCCCGGACGCAACATCCAGGGTGTCCTGTTCGCCGACGGGCGGCGGCAGCCCGTGGAGTCGAACTGGCCGGGTGATCCCGGCGGCCTGATCGGGCATCTGCCCGTACCCGGGCCCGGCGGCGCCGGTTTCCGGCCGCTGGACTCGTTCCGCTATCCGACGCTGAGCCTGTGCAACGGCCCCAATTCGGGTGGCGGGGCGGATCTGATCTGCTTCGGCGGCACCAATCTGGACAGCTATTTCACGTCGCACCCGTATTACAGTTTCGAAGTGGGCAACGAGCTGAACATCCACGGCGAAGGCCCGTACCCGAACAACCTGCGCAACCGCGTCATTCCGTAACCCGTCGCGGCGAGATCCACACCGTCGCCGGTGCGTCGCCCGGACTCCCGGGCGGCGCACCGGCTGCTCGTCGCAGGTTACGAGCGACTGGATTGTGTCTTCCACCAGGGGGTTGCTCGGCCAGTCGAGGTCCTGCCCGAGTGGACAGGCCGGATCGAACCTTCGGGCAAGTCTGTGGCGAGACGACTCCGCAGAGCAACCCGATTCCATTCCCGGCGTCTTCCGGACAAAGCTTCACCAAAGTCTGCGAGAGGGGCGCTGAAATGGAATTCACCGCGAAGAAGACGATCAAAACGCTCATTGTCGGCGGGGCTGTCGCGGCCACCGCACTCCTTTCCGCGTGCAGCGGAAACAATGTCGCCGGAAATGGTTCGCCGGTGAAGAACGCGGCGGCCGCCGGACAGGCATCGGTGGGCGGCGCCCAGGGTGCGGCCACCGGCGGAACCGGCGGCGCGGCGGAGGGCGACGTCAACTGCAGTGAGCACGGTGGCCAGGTCGGTGCGCCGGGGCGGCCGAAGATGGACCTGATCGCGGTGGCCGCCACCGACGGCACCACACCGGGCTGCACCGAGGCGTTCAACGTGATCACCGAGTACTACGAGAAGCTTCCACAGGCCGAGGGGCCCGGCGAGCGGGTGCTGGACGTCCAGGGGAGGTGGACCTGTGCCCGGCAGGCGGGGTCCGCGGGCGGCCAGGGTGCGGTGGTCTGCGGCGTGCCCAACGATTCCCTGCAGCTGGAGACCAGGCCCTCGGGCGGTGCCGGGAAGGCACCCGACCGGCAGGCCCGCAAGTTCCCGAACTCCACGCAGCGGGTGCAGTTCAGCGGGTACGACGCCGTGGTGCGGATGGTGCGCTTCCAGCTGATCGACGACGCGCGGAGCGGCCAGACCTACCGGCTTCCGCTGCAGGAGGGCGGCCAGGTGTTCAGCGCGGCCACGCTGTGCCCTGGCGACTCGGTCACCATCGATGACGAAGGCTACGGCGACCTGCCTTGCGGTCAGGACCAGCTGATCCAGCAGCTGAGGGACGGCAACCCGGTGCTCGCGCGGATCAGCGTGAACGGCGACGACGAGATCACCATGGTCAAGGAGATCTACCACCCCTGACCCGAGGGGGTGAGTTCGTCGGCGGTCGCGCGTGAAGGCCCCTTCCCCAGTACATGATGGCCCCCTTCCTTGCGCCTGGCGCAAGGAAGGGGGCCATCATGTACTTCACCGCGAGCAAAGCCGCAGGCTACGAGTAGGTCCCCAAGTGAGGGTTGGTTATTGAGGGGTGAGGCAAAGTTGTCGTGACCGACACCCCAACTCCGCGTTCTCCCGAAGCCGCAGCTGCCGATCATGTCGGTAAAGACTCCGGGAGCCGGGCATGTCTCCAATGTGGCATTGGGGACACTGAGTGCCCCCAATGCCACATTGGAGACATCAGACCGCGGCACGAGCCGATAGCGCGCGCAACACGCCACCTTTGCCTTACCTCTCAACAGAACCATCATTACCACTCACGAGACCTGGCCCCGTCGAGAAAGGTGCTCTCCGTGTTGATCCGTGACGTCCGCCCGTGGGGTGGACAGCGCAGTGACGTCGAGGTGGCCGACGGCCGGATCACCGCGGTGCGGCCGCACGATCCCGCCGTCACCCCCGCGCCGGACACGGTCGAGGGGCGCGGGCGGCTGCTGTTCCCGTCGTTCAGCGACGTGCACGTCCATCTCGACTCCACCCGCATCGGCCTCCCGTTCCGGCCGCACACGGGCGCGCCGGGCGTCTGGGCGATGATGCTCAACGACCGCGAGAACTGGCGCGACGCCGAGGTTCCGCTGCCCGAGCGCGTCGCCGGGACGCTGGAGCGCATGATCGCCAACGGGACCACGCGGGTGCGCAGCTACGCGCAGGTGGACGTCGACTGCCGGCTGGAGCGGCTCGACGCCGTGCTCGCCGCGAAGGAACGGTTCGCCGGGCACGCGGACGTCGACGTGATCGCGTTCCCGCAGGCCGGGATCCTGCGCGAGCCCGGCTCCGCGGACGTGCTGGAGGCCGCGCTGCGTTCGGGTGCCGCGGTCGTCGGCGGGATCGACCCGTGCTCGCTGGACAGGGATCCCAAGGGACATCTCGACGTCGTGTTCGGGCTCGCGGAGAAATACGGCGTGGAGGTGGACATCCACCTGCACGAGCCGGGGCACTTGGGCGTGTTCTCGACGGATCTGGTGATCGAGCGGGTGCGTGCCCTGGACATGCGCGGCAAGGTGACCCTGTCGCACGCGTACGGGCTGGGTTCGGTCTCGGAGTCGGTGAGCCGCCGCCTGATCGACACGTTCGCGGAGCTGGACATCGCGATGGCGACCGTCGCGCCGTCCGTCGACGGCCAGCTGTCCCTGGCGGACCTCACGACGGCCGGTGTGCGTGTCGGCCTGGGGGAAGACGGCCAGCGGGACTACTGGAGCCCGTACGGCAACTGCGACCTGCTCGACCGCACCTGGCAGCTGGCCTTCACGCACGGTTTCCGCCGCGACGACCTGATCGAAATGGCGCTGGCCGTCGCGACGACCGGGGGCGCGTCGATCATGAGCCACGACGTCCCGCGGCTCGCGGGTATCGCCGACCGTCCCGGCGTGGACGTGGGTGACCGCGCCGATCTGCTGCTGGTGGACGGCGAAACGCCGACGAGCGCGGTGATGGACCGCGGCAAGGATCGCACGGTGCTGCACGACGGCGTCGTCGTGGCGGACGGCCTGTCGGTCGTGAGCTTCTGAGCGACCCACCCGGCCAGGCGTGATCCTCGGGCGTTGCCCTTCAGTTCCATCCTCCCCGGTGAAGGGGCATGATCTTCTCAGGGTCGTGGGGAAGCGCTCCCGGAGATGGTATGGATGGCGGTCAAGGATCCCGAGGAAGAAGACGACACCGCATGGCGAACCCCCTGATCGCTGAACGCCAGGATTCCACCAAGGGCTACTCCGGCATGCCCTTGCTCGAGTCGGCGAACGACCTCAAGGAAGGCATCGAGAAGGGCGACTGGGCGTCGGTCGCGATGGGGGCCGTCGGCACGGCCCTCGACGCGCTGTCGATGGCCATGGACCCGTTCGGCTCGATCCTCGCCGCGGGTGTCGGCTGGTTGCTGGAGCACGTCGGCCCGCTCTCCGACGCGCTCGACGCCCTGACCGGCGACGCGGACCAGATCAGGGCACAGGCCGAAACCTGGGCCAACGCCGCCAAGGAACTCGGCACCATCGGCACGGACCTGACCGGCATGGTCGAGGCCGATCTGCAGTCGTGGACGGGCACCGCCGCGGATCAGTACCGGCAGCGGACCACGGACATGACCGACGTCCTCACGGCCGCGCAGAAGGGCTGCGAAGGGGCGTCCAGCGGGGTCAAGACCGCGGGTGAGGTCGTCGCCGCCGTCCGCACCCTCGTCCGCGACATCATCGCCGAACTCGTCGGCCACCTCATCAGCTGGGCGCTGCAAGTGCTGTTCACCCTGGGCATCGGGCTGACCTGGGTGGTGCCGCAGGTCGTGACCGCGGTCGCCAAGACCGCCTCGAAGATCGCCGACATCACCACCAAGCTCGTCAAGGCGCTCAAGGGCCTGATGCCGCTGCTGAAGCGGGCCGACACGCTCTTCGACGACGCCGCCAAGGCCATGCGCAAGCTCCAGGGCGGCAAGGTGGACACCCCTCCCCCGGTCAAGACCAGGGACCGCGGGCTCGACAACGGCAAGGACAAGCACGACGAGAGCACCACCTCCTCCGGCGCCGACCACAACGGCAAGGGCGACGGCGGCGGCAGGAACGACGGCGGTGGCAACACCGGCGACAAGGGCAACACCAAGCAGGACAACGACCAGACGAACGCCAGCGGTAGCGGCAACGGTGGCAATGGTGGCAGCGGCGATCGGGGCGGCAACCGCGACGACTCCACCAAGAAGGACGGCAACAGCGACCGCTCGATTCCGTCCGATTCCAAGAACTACTGCGGCGACCCTGTCGATGTCGCGACCGGCGAGGTCGTCATGACCCAGGTCGACGTGACGTTGCCTGGCGACGCGGCGGATCTGGAGCTGTCCCGCACGCATCTGTCGTCCTACACCGCGGGCCGCTGGTTCGGTCCATCATGGACGTCCACAGTGGACCAGCGACTGGAACTCGGCGGCGACCTGATCCGGTTCCACGCCGAAGACGGCATGGTGCTGGACTTTCCCGTCCCCGCGGGCGAACCTGTGCTGCCGCGGCAAGGCCCACGCCACCGGCTGCACCGCACACCGGACGGCTACCGCCTCTCGGCCGGCGATCGTGAGCTGCATTTCGCCGGTACCGCCGGCATCCTGCCGCTCACGGCCATCGAGCAGGACGGCGCCCGCACGGAATTCGACTACGCCGCCGACGGCACGCCTGTGAAGCTCCGGCGTGACGACGGTGTCGAATTCGTGATCAGCACCGCGAACGGGCGGATCGTCGCTTTCGGCGCGCCGGAACAGGTACCGCTGGTGCGCTTCTCGTACAACCGGCACGGCCAGCTGAGCGCCGTCCTGGACTTCGCCGGCCGTCCGATGACCCTCGACTACGACTTCGGGCACCGGCTCGTCGGCTGGCGGGATCGCACGGGCACCTGGTACCGGTACGTCTACGACGACGCCGGGCGCTGCGTCCGTGCCGTGGGGGCGAACGGTTACTACAACGCCACGTTCGCCTACGAGCCCGGCGTGACCCGGCACACCGACGCCGTCGGTCACACGTGGACCTACCGCCTCAACGACGCCAACCAGCTGATCGAGCGCATCGACCCACTGGGCAATTCCCGGCGCTACCGGTGGAACCACCGCGACGAACTACTGTCCCAAGTGGACGAACTCGGCCGGGAAACCGGCTACGAGTACGACGAGGACGGCGAGCTGGTGGCCGTCAACCGTCCCGGGGGTTCCACCGTGCGGCTGGCGCCCGCCGACGGCGGCGAGGTCCGGCTGCGGGCGGACGACGGGGAGACCGAACGGGTGGTCCCGGCGTTCGACCCGGCCACCACACTCGTCGGCGCCGGGTTGCCGGTGGCCGTCCCCGACGCGCCCGATCCGCTCGGCGACGCCCCCGTGACGGACCGCTCGGTCCGCCCCGGCGATCGCGATCCGTACGGCCGCCCTCGCGTGGTGCACACGGCCTCCGGCGGCACGGTGAAACTCGGCTGGACCATCGACGGCCGTCGTGCCTGGCGGCTCGGGCCGCACGGCGAGCGCGAGACGTGGGTGCACGACGCGGAGGGCCAGGTCGTCGAGTACCGCGACGCGACGGGTGCCGCGCGGCGCCGGAAGTACGGTCCGTTCGGCCTCGTGCTGGAGGAGACCGACGCCGCGGGCGGCCGCACGCTCTACGGCTACGACGGGGAGCTGCGGCTCAGCTCGGTGACCAATCCGAACGGCCTCGTCTGGCGGTATGTCCGTGACGCCGCGGGCAGGCTCGTGGAGGAGGTCGACTACGACGGCCGCCGGATCGGCTACGCCTACGACGCGGCGGGGCAGCTGCGCCGCATGACCACCGGCCTTGGCCAGGTGACCGAGTACGACTACGACCTCCTCGGCAACGTCGTGGCACGACGTACCCCGGACGACGTCACGCGGTACGAATACGACGCGCTCGGCAGGCTGACCGTCGCCGAGAACGCCGAGTCGCGGGTCGAAATCCGCCGTGACGGCACGGACTCCGTCGTCGTCGACACCATCAACGGGCTCGGCGTGTGCTGGCGCTACGACGGTGAGACGCTCGTCCGCCGGACATCGTCCGGAGTGGACAGTGAGTGGCGCTTCCACGATTCGGGGCTGCCGCGGTCGCTGCGGATCGCCGGGCACGAGGTCGCCTTCACCTACGACGACGCCGGACGCGAGATCAGGCGTGACGTCGACGGCTCCGCGGTACTGCGGCGGCGATTCGACGCGGAGGACCGGCTCGCCGAGGAAGACGTCGCGGGCGTCGGGACCCGCACCTACGGCTACCGCCCGGACGGCAGGCTCGCCGCGGTCGGCGACGCGATCCGGCCGTGGCGGTTCTCCTTCGACAGCGCCGGAAGGGTCAGCGAGGCGCGCGGCCCCGCCGGTGTGGAGCGGTTCACCCACGACGCGGCGGGCAACATCACTTCGGCGGTGACGCCGTCGCTGCCGGGACCGCGGATCTACGACCGCAACCTGCTCGTCTCCGCCGGCGAAACCCGCTACGGCGCCGACGAACAGGGCAGGGTCACCGGTTGGCAGCACGCCGACGGGTCCTGCGTCCTCACCTGGGACCACCTCGACCGGCTGCGCTCCGCCCGGACGTCCGACGGCGCGCTCTGGACCTACCACTACGACCCGCTGGGGCGGCGGTTCGCCAAACGCCGCTGGACGACCGGCCCGGACGGCGAGCCCGAGCTCACCGTGGACGTCCGGTTCCTGTGGAGCGAGATGACCCTCGTCGAGCGGGTGGAACACCGTCCCGCCGACGGGTCCTATCGGTTCCTCACCTGGGAGCGGTATGACGACGATCGCCCCGTCGTGCAGGTCGAGCACACCGGCGACGTCGGCGAGGCGCGGTTCCGGGCGGTGATCACGTCGCCCGCGGGAACACCGACCGAACTGCTCGACGAGCGGGGCACCCTGGTCTGGCGGGATCACAGCAGTTTCTGGGGCGCGCCGGTGCCCGGCGCCGATCCCGCGGCGATGCCGCTGGCGTTCCCCGGCCAGTACCGCGACGAGGAAACCGGGCTGCACTACAACGTCTTCCGGTACTACGACCCGCGGACCGCGCGTTACCTCAGCCAGGATCCGCTCGGGCTCGCGGCCGCGCCGAACCCCGTCGGCTATGTCGGCCAGCCGCTGCTCGCCGGCGACCCGCTCGGCCTCGTCGGCTCCTGCGGCAAGAACGGGCCGGGCAGCCAGTCGCGGCCACAGCCGGTCGGTTCCGGCGGGCAGCCCCAGCCGCCGAGAAGGAGCCCGCGGGGCCACGTCCGCGTCGACAAGATGTCCAAAGAGGAATTCGAGAAGTTCAAGCCGGAACTCGACAAGATGCTGAAAGCCGACAAGCACTTCTTCTGGTCCGGTGGCCACAAGAAGCGCAAGCGCGGGGAAGAGGACGAGTACCTCGGCTCGGTCGAGGAGAAGGCCACCAAGATCGCGAAGCAGAACGGCGGCAACACGCTCGAAGGGACTCTCAAGGACAACGGCGTGAGGATGCCCGGGTGGATCAACGATCCGAACGACCCGAGGAAGCCGCTCGTCCAGGAGAAATGGGACTACGTCTCCGAGACCTTCGCCAAGAACTCCAACAAGGACACGCACGTGGTGTTCCCCAGCTGGCCGGGCAAGGGACACGACATCTACCCGCACCGCCGCGACGACAACGTGTTCAAGGTGACCGAGTACCCGCGGCTCGAGGCGAGCGGGATCGATCACATCACCAAGCACAACGCCGAAACCGGCCACACACGGCCGTACCGGCACACGAAGTGACGGAGAGCGGACGCGCTCGCTCAGGTGAAGATGATCTGACCGCCCGCGGCCCGCTCGTAGAACTCTCCGACGGTGATGATGTCCTGCACCTGCTCGATCAGGTCGTCTTTGTCCAGCCCGAACAGATCGACCGACGCTTTGCAGGCGAAGAGCCCCGCACCGGTGTCGGAGATCATTTCGACGAACTCCGGGATGGACGGGATGTCCAGCTTCTCCATCTTGTGCGCCATGAACCGGGTCATCACCGAAGCTACGCCGGGGAAGCCGCCCGCCCACGTGGCCAGGTGCAGTCCGGGATTGCCGACGGTGGCGAGCTTGATGTGCTCGTGGTGGGCCTTGTGCACGGCGTCCAGGCCGAAGAAGGTGAAGAACAGATTGGCTTCGATGCCCTCGGCGCGGGCGCCGTTGGCCATGATCAGCCCGGGGTAGATGGCCTCCAAGGAGCCCTTGGAGATGATGATGGAGACCTTTTCGATCTTGTCGCTCATGATGTGCCGCCTGTCAGATACAGCCGCGAGGCTTCGGGATGCCGGCGATCTTCGCCGCGATCTTGGCCGGGCCCTTCGGAAAGAGCCGGTAGAGCTGCTTGATGGTGACCCCGGACGTCCGGCCCAGGGCTCGTACGGTCGGCCCCGTGCCCTTCTCGGCGTACTCGCGCCGCATGTGTTTGATCACCTGCCAATGCTCATCGGTCAGCGCCTCGATGCCGGCTTCGCGGGCGATCTCTGGGGCCATCTCTTCGGTCCAGCTCCGCGGGTCGGTGAAGAACCCCTCGTCGTTCACAGGCACCGCGGTACCCGCGTAGGTCGCCGTGGGCATGTCTGCGTCCTCCTTGGCTTGTCAGTGGTCGGCGGTGACGGGAAAGTGCTTGCCCGCGCGGGGCATCCGCGTGGAGATGCCGGGAATGTCACGACCGGGCAGCAGACTGTGCCAATACAGCCAGGAGAACATCAGCTTCCCCCAGTGATTGAGCCGCGACTCCTTCAGCAACGGCAGGCCCACCGCCGCCGGGAAGTGTCCGGTCAGCGGCTCGGTGTCATAGTCGAAGTCGATGAGCATCGCCTTGCGGAATCCGCTTTCGATGAAGCAGTTCGTGTGCCCGTCGAAGCCGGTGTCCAGTGGCCGCCCCGCCAGGTACCGCAGGACATTGCGGGTCAGCACCGTTCCTTCGAAGTGGGTGACCGAACCGGCTTTCGACGTCGGCAATGCCGCGGCGTCCCCGATGACGAAGATGTCCGGCCGAGCCTTGGCCTGGAGGGTGTGCGGGTCCGCGGGGACGAAACCGAGTTCGTCTCCCAGCCCCGGCGAACGATCCACATAGGACTGTCCACTGTGCAGCGGGACCAGGACGGCGAGATCGAACGGGACCTCGCGGCCGTCATAGGAGACCAGGCGCCCGCCCGCACCGTCGACCTCGCCGGTGTTGAACTCCGTCACGAGCTCGATGCCCTTCTCCGCCAGCAGGCCGGCGAGGGCCGCCGCGGCGACGGGTTTGGTGAACGCCGCGTCCAACGGCGTGACGTAGGTCAGCCGCACCCGGTCACGGATACCTCGCTCGGTGAAGTACCAGTCGGCGAGGAAGCAGAACTCCAGCGGCGCGACCGGGCATTTGATCGGCAGATCGACCACGTTCACGACCAGCCGGCCGCCGGTGAACCCGTCGAGCGCGGCCTCCAGTGCCATCGCCCCGTCGTAGTCGTAGAAGGTGTGCACCGTGTCGCGCCAGCCCGCACCCGTCAGCCCCTCGGTCTCCTCGGGCACCAGCCGGGCGCCGGTCGCGACGACCAGCGCGTCATAGGCCAGTACCGTCCCGTCCCGCAAGTACACCCGTGCGGCGTCGGGGTCGACCCGGTCGACGTCGCCGCGGTGGTACTCGATGCCTCGGCGCAGCTGGCGAGGCCGCGAGCGGACAAGGTCTTCGGGGGCGGCCAGGCCGAACGGCACGAACAGCAACCCGGGCTGGTACACGTGGTCGTCGTCGCGGTCCACGACGGTGATCTTGACCTGCTCACCCGATGCCCGCCGGAGCCGGTTGGCCGCCAGCGTACCGCCGGTACCACTGCCGAGGATCACGATGCGTTTCGTCACCCTCTCAGTCTTCTGGCGGCGCACCGGCGTCCGTAGGGTCTTCCGTCCCCCGCCCGGGCGGCGAAGGGCCGCGATGATCAGTCCCTCGCGACCTGGTCGGGCGGCGTCCCTGACCGGGTCAGCGAGTGAGACGTGCCGGTTCGCGGGTGACTCCTTCGATATCCGACGCGGCGGCTTCGAGCAGCCGATGCGCGAGTTCACTCAACGCGCGCGAGGTGGCCAGTTCGTCGCCGATCTCCGGAACATCGGCATCGACGGGGTTCAGCCGCGCGAGCCCGGTCCCGGTCAACCCGGTCTCGTCCCGGTTGTGCAACCGCGCCGTCGCCCGCGTCCGTCCTTCGTGCTCGTCGATGAAGATCTCCACAGTCCACTGCTTCTCTTGCATTCCGGCCTCCTTGACCATGCGACGTTCCGACCCTCCCACCGTCTTCCCGCCGTGGTGACCGCGGAAAGTGCCGAAGGTCCCGTGGGCGGCGAACGGCCTGCCGATCGAGGCTGTTCGGCCCTGGTCACTCATTTCCCGCGGCCCGAACGTGGATCAGGTCCGTTGCACAGCAGGGCCGAAGGAAGGATTCCGATGTTCCGTACCGCCATCCCCCTCGGCCACTGGGCGGGAATCCGCGTGGGCGCCCACTGGTCGGTCTTCGTCGTGCTCGTCCTGATCGCCGATCTCCTGGCGTCCACGGTCCTCCCGCAAGCCGCCCCCGGCGAAACGACCACGTCGTACTGGGTCGCGGCGGGACTGACCGCCATCGGGTTCCTGATCTCGCTCCTGCTGCATGAGCTGTCCCACGCCCTCGTGGCGCGACGGTACGGGGTGGGCGTCAAACGGATCACGCTGTGGATGCTCGGCGGTGCGGCCGAGCTCGAGGACGAGCCGCCGAGCCCGCGAGCGGATCTGCGGATCGCGGTCGCGGGGCCGGTTGCCAGCCTGGTGATCGGCGGGACAGCACTCGGCACGGCGATGCTGGCCGCTCGCACCCTGCCCCCGCTTCCGGTCGGCGGCCTGGTCTGGCTCGGCGTCAGCAACCTCGTGCTCGCCGTCTTCAACCTCCTGCCGGGCGCCCCGCTCGACGGCGGCCGGATCCTCCGGGCGCTGGTCTGGCAGTGGCGCGGCGACCGGGTCAAGGCGGTCGCGGTGTCGGCGAAGGCGGGGCAGGTCCTCGGCGCCCTCCTCGGCGCGGCAGGTCTCGCGCAACTGATCCTGCTCCGGCAGTTCGGCGGTCTCTGGCTCATGCTGCTCGGCTGGTTCCTGGTCTTCGCCGCCCAGGCCGAGCTCACCACCGGACTGCTCCGTGAACGACTCGAAGGACTGCGGGTCGGCGACATCATGAATCCGGCACCGGTGATCGCACCCGGCTGGTGGACGGTGGACGCTTTCGCCACCTACGCCGCGGGCAAGAGCCGCGACCGCGTCTACCCCGTACTGTCGTTCGACGGCGTCCCCATCGGCATCGTCAGTCTCGGCGACCTGGCCCATCTGTCCGAAAAGGACCGAAGGGTGACCAGGGTCGCCGACGTCGCGCGAAAAGAGCCGACGGTCACCGTCGCCGATGTCGACGCCCCAGTCACCGAGCTGATGTCCGGCGCCTTCGTCGGGCACGGCCGCGACCTCGTCCTGGTCACCAAGGCCGCGGGCTTGGCCGGAGTGGTCAGCGCCGAAGACCTCGCGCGCGCGGTCGAACTGGCCGCACTCGGCCATGCGCCGCGCGCCGCGAACCCGGACTCCGCCGGCGACGTCATCGCGGGGTGAGGCTTCGCTGAGGACGAAAAGGCCGGTTCGGAAGGACCTACGCCCCTCGCCGCCACCCGGATCCGTCGGCGATGCTCGTTCTCCGGTCAGGGTTCGGCTGATCCCGGCCGCCGTCGAGTAGCCGCGTGAGGAGCCGTTATGCGTTTCCGGGACCGTCGAGAAGCCGGCCGAGCCCTCGGCGAGCGACTCCGGTATCTCCAGGGCCGCCACGTCATCGTGCTCGGCCTGCCCCGAGGTGGCGTCGTCGTCGCCAGGGAGATCGCCGACATCCTCCGGGTTCCGATGGACATCCTGCCGGTCCGCAAGGTGGGAGTCCCCGGCCGGCCCGAACTCGCCATGGGCGCGCTGGGGGAGGGCGGTGTCCTGGTCACCGACCACGATGTCGTCGGCGCATGCGGGATAAGCCCGGATGAGCTGGCCGCCGCCGCCCGCACCGAACGTACGGAGCTGGCCCGCCGCATCGCCGTCTACCGGCATGGCCGCCCGCCGCTCCCGGTGGCCGGGCAGACCGTGGTGCTCGCCGACGACGGAGTCGCCACCGGCAGTACCGCGCACGCGGCCGTCCGGGTGCTACGCGGCCGACGAGCAGGCAAGATCATCCTCGCGGTCCCGGTCGGTCCGGAACGCGTCCTCGACCGGCTCAGGAACGAGGTCGACCAAGTGGTCTGTCCATACTCGCCGCGCTCGATCCCCTCGATCGGCCAGTGCTACGACGCCTTCCCTCAGCTCCACGACGAGGAGGTGCTCGACTTGCTGGACGACACGTATACGGTCCCGCGGCGAGACAACGCTTTGCCGTCCACAGTGGACGAAACGGACCGGATCGCGAACAGAACGGGAGATATCTTGTGACACACCAACCAAACCCATTCGCCCCCGCGGAGCAGAAAGCGCATGATTGGCTGGCGGCCGTCGCACGCGGCCTCGGTACCGAGGACCGCCGCCATGCCTTCCGCGTGCTGCGCACGTGGCTCCGCCTCGTGCGCGATCGGCTCACCGTCGACAGTGCGGTGCATTTCGGCGCTCAGCTTCCCGAGTTGTTACGCGGCGTCTATTACGACGGGTGGACTCCCAGCCGGGTGCCCGTGCGGTACGACCGCACCTGGTTCATCGACCACTTCGCCGAGGAAGCCGGCATCTCCCCCGCCGATGTGCCCGCGGTCGCGGGCGCCGTATCCGCGAGCCTGGGCGCCTTGTGTTCACCCGGACAGCTCGAACATGTCCTCACGCTCATGCCCGCCGGGCTGCGCGGCGAACTCGAGGGAGCGGCGACCGCCCCGTCCGGTCGGCCCGAGCTGGCCGGGGAACAAGTGCGGATCGACGAACTGGAGGGCAAGGTCCAGGCACTCACCGAAGCCGTCAGCGCACTCGCCCACGGCCTCGAGTGTCTCCCCGCCGGTGAACCCGCACCGGACCACACCGGCAAGGCCGCGCAGGAAGCCCATCGCATCCTGTTGGAGCACAACGCCGTCAAACGGTGATCCTCGTTCGGACCACCACAGATACCCGTAAGGAGGTCACGCATGCCAGGCGCGGACGAACACCGGATCGTCGAAGGCATCATCGGGCCGGTCGACTACACCGCATCTGTTCGGTACCGCCGGACGCCCTGGCTGTACCGACGGCTGCAACCACTGGGTTGGTGGTTGATCGGCCATGGGCTCAGCCCGGCGTACGCGGTGGTTCTGGAGGTACCAGGACGCCGGAGCTCGGTGATCCACCGGACATCGCTGGTGCGGGTCACGCTCGACGGACAGCACTATCTCGTGTCACTGGCCGGTGAATCGGACTGGGTCCGCAACGTCCGCGCCGCCGGCGGCCATGCGGTGCTCGGCCGCCGGGAACGCCGCGCGGTGACGTTGCTGGAGGTCCCTGCCGAGGAACGGCCGCCGGTGATCCAGGCTTACCTCGGCCGGGCCGGGCGATCCGGCCGCTCATGGGGACGAGCGTCCGAGGCGCGACACTACTTCGGTGTCAGCGCGGAACCGTCAAGGGACGAGCTCGCCACCGTGGCCGCGCGGTATCCGGTCTTCCGGATCGTCGAGCACCGTCCGGAATCCGGCCGGTGACAGCAGAAGGTCTGATCACGACCGGCCGTCACGCTGCCGGGGAACGGCGGGTTCACCCGTGGTGCGATGGCCGGTGAGGCGGGCGACCCGGACCCGCAGACCGTTCTCGAAGACCGTGGCATTCCGCTGACGGGTGGCGACGGGCATGACGGGTACGCGGTGATCCGGGTACGTCATCGGGTACGCGATCCCCATGCCCGTGATGGTCCAGCCGCCTGCCCCGTGGCGATCGAAGTGAGAGAATTCGGCGGTGACGGGCCGGAGCGCGGCGGCATGGAAGATCGCCGAGGAGTCTCCGCCGGGCATGAGCAGATCCCCGTCGTCGAGCATGAAGCAAGGCAAAACCACCTGAGCACGTCCGTCGACCGCGACGAGCGCGTTCCGGCGTCGTCCGGGTGATCGGAGCAGCTTGACGCATTCGGAATGGGTCAAGCGCACCAGCCCCATCTGTCTCTTCCTCTCGCCTGGCCGATTCCGGGAACAGAGGACGGAGCACTGTCCATTATGGACACGGGGACGGACCGAGCCACGTCATCTTCGCCGTGGTTCCCACTGTCCGATCCAGGGTGGGTCCCGGCTGCGGCCGGAGGACCCACCGACGAAGGTCTTTCGTCCCTCACCCGCTCCGGGTGCCGGCCGGGACCATCGCATGGTGCACCCGAACCCAGGAGGCAGGAATGGTGACAGGGAACCACATCCGCACCGGACGCGACCGTGGAAGAGACGTCGTGCGCACCTTCAACAAGCGTGTCCTGAATCCGGTGATGCTGCGGCTGGCCGGCAAGCGATACTGGTACGCCGCCGTACTCCGGCACACCGGCCGCCGTTCCGGGAAACGGTATGCCACCCCCGTGGTGGTGGAGCGCACCGCGAACGGCTTCATCATCCCCTTGCCGTACGGCACGCGGGTCGACTGGTTGAGGAACATGCTCGCCACGGGCGGGGCCACCATCGAGACGAAGGGCGAAAGCCATGAGGTCATGGCTCCCACGGTCATCGACGCGGACGCCGCTCTCCCGCAGCTTTCCCGCAGCCGGGCCCGCGCGTGGCGGTTCTTCGGCATCCGGAACTACGTCCAGGTGCGCGACCGCGTCGCACGGTCTTGAGCCGCGGCGGAACCGGTTCTCGGGCGAACGGTCACCGCGCCGCAGGGGCGAACATCAGACCACGGTGAAGGGAGACGATGGTGTCAAGACAGGAATCGGCCACGATGACCTCGACCGGCGAACCGCCGGCCGGGTGGAATCCCATGCCCCGGCACACCCACACCCCGCTGTGCGGCAGCCGCGATCGGATCGTCGTGGGAGTCGACGAGTCACCGGAATCGGTTTCCGCGCTCCGGTGGGCGGCTGCAGAGGCCCGGCTCCGTCACACTCACCTGCACGTCGTGCACAGCCATCCCGAAGGCACCGAAGGCGTCGATCTGGACAAAGTGCTGAAGCTGGCGTTCACCTCGCCACCGCCGGTGGAAATCGAATCCCTCTCCGTGGCCGCGAAGGCGCCTGAAACTCTCGTCGCCGCCTCGCATGGCGCGGCATTGCTCGTCGTGGGATCGCACGCACACGGCGCGTTCGCCGAGGTGTTCAGGTCGGTGGCCTGGCGGAGTGTCGCGTTCGCGACCTGCCCGGTCGCGGTGGTGCCCAGCGGAGACACTTTCCCGGAACAGACGCACGGTCGTGTCGTCGTCGGCGTCGAAGACAGCTTCAGCGCGAGGGACGCCCTGTGGTGGGCCGCCAACGAAACCCTGTTCCGGAGTATCGGAGGCGGCCGATGTGTCCTGCATGTCGTCCACGTCGCCGCACCGACTGTCCTGATCCCCCGCCGTCTTCCGCCCGCCGAGTTGATCATGGATGCGACCGCCACGGCCGGGGAACTGACCGGTCCCGAACGGCTCCTTCGGTCCCTGGCGACGGAAATCCTCACCGGTCCGCTCGCCAAGGTCGAGGTCCTGTTCGAGATCCGGCAGGGAGACAGCCACGAACGAACGGGCACGGTGACCGGAACGCTGGGAAAGCTCGCCCGCGAGGCCGATCTCCTTGTCGTGGGCGCCCGCGGCTACGGCGTCTTCAGCGACGCGCTCTCCATGTCGATCACGAGTGGTGCCCTGCACGGCGCTCGTTGCCCTGTCGTCGTCGCCCCGGACACGCGGGAGGACTCCCGAGGTCGCATCCGGACCGCCACCTTGGCCATGGAGCACGAGCTCGCCCGTGGCGGAGCGGTGCGCTGGTGACCCCGCCGTCGACGTGAGGTGACCACGCTCCGGCCACCTCGACGATATCGCCGAGGTGGCCGGAGCCGTCGTCAACCGGCTTTGACGGGGATGGTGTGCGTCTTCCCGACGCCTACCATCGGCACCGAAATCTCCAGGATCCCGGCGTGGTAGCGGGCTTCGATCCCGGCGAGGTCGGCCTCCACCGGCAGTTCGACGTCGCGGGAACGCTCGCCATGACGGAATTCGCCGGCGCCTTCGGCCTTCTCCTCCTTACGGCGCTCGGCCACGATGGAGAGGTTGCGGCCGGTCGCCGAGACCTTGATGTCGCGCTGGGGATCCAGCCCCGGTAGCTCGGCTCGAAGCACGTAACGGTCATCGGCGACGAAGTCCTCCAGCGGGATGGAAGGACGACCTCCGATACGTGGCTTGAGCCAGTGGAAGACCGCGGGCAAGCGTGAGGTTCTGGGCAGCAAGGATGCCATCGTCGTTCCTTCCTCTCGCGGAATCGGGTATGCCACCCAACGTCACGTACCGAGGTCCCGCCGGGCCAGAGTCCGCCTTCTCTCCTTACCGGGACGAAGGTCCCGTCGTGACGGTGTCCGCGAACACGGGTGACCAGCGAAGACCCAGCGGGGCCGGCAAGGGACCAAGGACGCCGGCAGGAGAGACCTAGGGACCTGGCTCGACGCGGCGACCCAGGTTTCCCTTGACACGGGAGGTGGTTCGGGTGTCCCCGCAGCCGAGGATCAGGCCATGACCGGATCGCACACCGATCTGTACGAGATCAGGATGGCGGCGAGCTACCTGCGCCGGGGGATGACGCAGCCCGCGACCTTCAGCCTGTTCGCCCGGCGACTTCCCCCCGAGCGGGGCTTCCTCGTCGCCGCCGGGCTCGCCGATTGCCTCGACTTCCTGGAGACGTTCAGCTTCGACGAGTCCGAATTGGACTATCTGCGGACGAGCGCCGGCCTGGTGGATCGAGATCGTGAAGCGCTGGCACGGTTGCGCTTCACCGGTGACGTCATGGCGGTTCCCGAGGGGCGGGTCGTCCTCGCCGACGAGCCGCTCCTGGAGATCACCGCCCCGCTCCCTGAGGCACAGCTGGTCGAAACCGCGATGCTCAACTTCGTCACCTCCGCCACCGCGGTGGCCACGAAGGCCGCCAGATGCCGGATCGCCGCCGGGAACGCCCGGTTGATCGACTTCGGCGCCCGCCGCACGCACGGGCGTGACGCCGCCTTCACCGCCGCGAGGGTTTCGGCGATCGCGGGATTCGACGCGACCAGCCATGTCGCCGCCGCTCAGCGATACGGGCTGACAACGGCGGGCACGATGGCCCACTCCTATGTCCAGGCCTTCCCTCGCGAGTCGGACGCGTTCCGGGCCTTCGCCGAGGATTTCCCCGCCGACCCGATCTTCCTGGTCGACACCTACGACACCGTGGGCGGAATCCGCGCGGCCGTCGAAGTCGCCGAGGGCCTCGGTATCCCCGACCGTCATCTCGGCGTCCGGCTGGATTCCGGCGATCTCGGCGCGTTGGCCGGTACGGCGCGGGTCATGCTCGATCGGGCCGGGCTGACGAAGGCCCGGATCGTGGCGAGCGGCGGGCTGGACGAATACGAACTCTCCCGGCTCACCGCTGCGAAAGCACCCATAGACGCTTACGGCGTCGGCACGAAGATGGGCGTTTCCGCCGACGCGCCGTCTCTCGACACCGCATACAAACTCGTCGAGTACGCGCAGAGGCCGGTACTGAAGCTGTCGGAGGGCAAGGCCACCGCGCCAGGCGCGAAACAGGTCCACCGGGGCGCCGTCGACCTGCTCGCGCTCAGGACGGAGCCGGCTCCCGACGACACGGAAACGCTGTTGTACCCGGTAATGCGGGCGGGCAGGCGGCTCGATGGACCCGACACCATCGACGCGGCGAGGCAGCGGTGCCGACGGGATCTGGCCCGGTTGCCTTCGGCGGCGCTGACGATCTCCGCGCCTCGGCCACCGACGGTCGTCCGCTCCGCACGGTTGCTGAGCCTTACCGAGCGGCTGACTCAGGACGCCGCACGGGTGATCGCCGGGCCACGGTGATCCCGCGTGCGCACTGACGACTCTGTGCCCACCGTGAAGGACCGAAGGTCACTGCCGCCCGGCACGGCGAACGGCTCATTGTGGTGAGGGAAGGGAGAAAACCATGCCTGTGCACCAGGAAAACGATCGGACGGCAGAGCCGGCACGTACCCGGAACGAGGTCCTCGCGGAGAAGGCGAAGCACCTTCTCCGTGAAGGCAACGTCCGGCGCATAGTGGTCAGGGACAGCCGTGAACGCACCGTCCTCGACATCCCGGTGAACGCGGGTCTCGTCGCCGCGGTCCTGGCCCCGGCCGTCGCCGCGGCCGGCGCGATCGCGGCCATCGTGGGACCGTGGTCGATCGAGGTCGAGCACCGCGACGACAACACGCCGGAAGAGCGGGCGTCATGAAACCCGTCCGTTTCTGGGTCGGACTCGTCCTGGTCACGCTCGGCGTACTCGGCATCCTCGACGCGACCGGTGTCCTCGAATCCGGAGACGTGATCGCGAGCTGGTGGCCGGCCGCCCTCGCCGGCCTCGGAGTCGTCGCCATGCTCTCGCAACGCCGCGTCTCGATCGGGCCCGCCATGGTCACGGTGATCGGCCTCGTTCTGCTCGCGGGCACCCTCGACCTCACCACCGGGGACCTGTGGTGGCCGACGATCCTGGCCATCGCCGGTCTCGCCGTGCTCACCGGGCTACGCCGTCAGCACAGCAGCCGGACCCCGCTCGTCATGTTCGGCGGAGCGACCACAAGGGAACAGTCCAGCCACCTACGCCACACCGACGTCTCGGCGATCTTCGGCGGCTCGACCCTCGATCTCCGCCAAGCGCGGATCGACCCGGGTGCGACCGTCGACGCGTTCGCGTTGTTCGGCGGGGTGAAGGTGCTGGTGCCTCCCGGCTGGCGGATCGAACTCGGCGGCCTGCCGTTCATGGGCGGCCTCGAAGACAAGACCAACGGCTCCGGGAAAACACCCGAAGACGCCCCCGTCCTCACCGTGAACGGCACCGCGATCTTCGGCGGCGTCGAGGTCACGAACACTCCGGACGAGTAATGGCACTCACGACCCGCCAGAAGCACGCGCTGCGGCACCTCACGATGACGGGAACGCTGTCTCCAGCACAGGAACAGGCCGTCCGCGAGGCGTTTGACGAGCCCGGCCCAGCACGTGCCACGTCGCCCCGGCTCCTTGAGGTCGCGGGTTACCTCGGCGGAAGTCTTCTGCTCGGCGGCGCGGCCCTGCTCATCGGCACCTCATGGGAGCAGCTGCCGCGCGCCGGGCGGCTGGCCCTGCTGGGGGCCGCCACGGCGACGCTCGTCGTGACGGGTCTGGTCTTCGCGGGCGGCCCTGCCGCGGTGCACGGGCTCACGCACTGGCGGCGGCGCGTCGTCAGCGCCCTGTTCTCGCTGTCGGCGGTGACCGCGGCCTTCGCCGCCGGTACCGCCGTGGGAAGCCACGAGTTCCTCGCCGCCACGACGACCTGCCTGGTGATCGCGGTCCTCGGGCAGCTCCTGCTGCCGACCCCCGTCGGGCATCTGCTCCTGGTCGTGGCGGGCGCGGCCACGGCGGGCGTGTGGACCAGCGATCTCATCTCCGACACTCCCGTCGCGGTAGGTGCCGCGCTCTTCATCGTCGGCGGTGTCGAGATCGTCCTGGCCGCGGGAGGCCTGCTCCAGCAGGCGGAGTTCGGGCTGGCGCTGGGGTCGGCCGTGGCGTTGCTGGGCGCGCAGCAGGCACTGGGCAAGCCAGAAACCGCGTGGATGGCATACGCGCTCACCGCCGCGCTGGCCGTCTCGGGTTTCGTGCTTCATTGGCGGACACGCCGGATCGTGCCGCTGATCACCGGGATCGTGTCGACCACCATCGTTGTTCCCGAAGCGATCGGCGACTGGACGGACGGGGCCGTGAGCGGCGGTGTACTGCTCCTCACCGCCGGCGCCGTCCTGCTCGCGACGGTCGGCGTGGCGCTGCGGTTCCGTCGCCGATCTCCCTCGGGGGCACCAGGTCCCGGCCCTCCGGGCCATTCGGCACTGCCTGTCGCCGAGACGGCGGCAGATGCTCATTCCATGAGCTATCAAGTGAATCTCACCGACGTCGAACCCGTGACCACCGCCCATCTGCACCGGCACACCACGACCGAGGAGATCGGAAAGACAGTGGGTGCCGGTTTCGAGGAGCTCTACACCTTCGTGACCGGTGCGGGCGCGATACCGGCCGGGCCGCCCCAGGCCGCCTATCCGGGCGATTTCCAGCCGGGCGGCGAGGTCGACGTCGACCTCTACGTGCCCATCGACGGCGCTCCCCCGGCACAGGGCGGCATCGACTTCGTCACGTTGCCCGGTGGCCCGGTCGCGAAGACCTCGCACCGTGGACCTTACGACCGGGTCGGTGCCGCGTACGAGGCCCTGTTCACCTGGGTCCGCGAACACGGACGCACTCCGGCCGGGCCGCCGCGTGAGCTGTACTTGACCGGTCCGGACACGGTGACGGAACCGGCGGATTACCTCACCGACGTGATCTTGCCACTGCGCGCGGAATGAACGCCGGCGTCCTGGAAGGCGGAGACGCTTCAAGCTTGCTGGTACAACTGAAAAGGGGTGAGGGGGGAGTTCGTGCTCGCTGCGATCCGGTCATCTCGGGCGCACCACGCTCGCGGCGGAAAGCCGTGCGATGGGGCCTGAGGAAGACGAAGTTCCGCGGCGCAAATCGGTCAATCCCCGGCTGGCGGCCCTGACGGCGGGCGCCGGACTGTCCGAATTCGGCGATGTGGTGTTCCTCGTCGCCTTCATCGCCTCCCTTTCCCTTTCCGCCGGTTCGCCGCGCACGCTGGGATTCGTGCTGGTCGCTTTCGGCGTCGGCAATCTGCTCGGTGCCGTCCTCGGCGGCGTGCTCGTCGACCGGCTTCCCGCCCACGCCCGGCTCGTCTCGGGAAACCTCGCCACCGCGGCGCTGGTCGTGGTCTTCGCCTACGCCACCCCGCTCCCGGTGGTCCGGCAGGAGGATCGGTCAGCTCGCCGGACCGCTCCTCGGCGGCTCCCTCGTCGCCGTCGGCCACGCCCGCGAGGCGTACCTCGTCAACGCCGCCACGTTCGTCCTGGCCGCCGTCGCCACGCTCGTCGCCCTGCCGTCCGGCGCCCGCGTCCACCGGCCAGACGACGACACCGGCGCTCCGCCGAGGCGGCTTCACCACCGGGATCCTCGCGCGCCACACGTCGCCGAAACGAGCGGCCGTGGTCTGCCTCGCCGTGGCCGCGTGCGCACTCGGACTGCTGCCCGCCGTTCCCTGGCTCGCTCTCGCGGTGGTGCTGAGGGCCGCCGGTGGATGGGCTTGGAACGTTCTCAACATCATCCTGCTGAACGTGCTCCACGAAGGCGCGCCGTCGCATCTCCAAGGCCGTGTCATCGGCTTCACCCGCAGCGGTCAGGACATCTGCTTCATCGTCTTCACCGCACTCGCCGGTACCGCCGCCACGCTGATCGGCACGGCCGGCGCTCTCGTCACGGGGGGCGTCCTCGGCGTCCTCGCCAGTGTCGCGCTGGCGCTGACCGCACATCCCTTCGACTGGACACCCGCGCGCCGGAAAGCCGCGGTCCGATGACGGTGTCCAAGTGGGTTCGGCCTGGCTGACGGCGGCCGAGCGATGGCTCCGCGAGATGGTCGTGACCGTGCATACAGGCATCAATCGGACGCCTAGGCGCAGGGAATTGTCCTTTGTGGACATTTTCGCTTCATTCGGGACTCCCATGCCCGCCGTTATTTGAGGAGTGAGGCAAAGATGTCGTGCCCCGGCGAGCGTCCGGACTGGCTGGCAGAAGCCGGGCCGCGGCTCCGAGAGACACTCTCCTGAAGACAAGTGTCCGGCTTGGGTCGTTTGTGCGGTTTCGCGGGGTGGTCGTGAGTGGCAAGGAGCGTTAGAACGCTCTTTACCACTCACGACCCCGTTCGGGAACGTGCATTCAGGCATCAACCGGACGCCGAGTCGCCGAAAACTGTCCTTTGTGGACAGGCCCCGGTCTCGTGAGGGAGTCCCACGTAGGTCGCCAAGTGGTGAAGGCCTCCTTCACTACCTTGAGGGTAGGCAAGGGGACCTTCACGGCAGTGAGCCGATCGCGCCACGTCTGCCTTCCGCTTAAATGTCCCGGGAAAACCGCCCCTTCGCCGGGTGTACTCCGGTTGAATGGTCACGAAGTCCCCGACAGGTGAGGAGATCTCGTGCGGAGAGCTAGAAGGCTGGGGGCACTGGCCGTTGCGGTTCTGGCGGCGACGACCGCGCTGGGCGGCCCCGCGTCGGCCGAAACCGTGCCGTCGTTCCATATCTCGCTCGACCCCGCCGCGGTGCGGGAATCGGTGCAGTACCTCGTCCGGACCTACCAGGTGGACGAGCAGGAAGCGTTACGTCGCTTGGAATTGCAGACGGACGGCGTCAAACTGGACGAGCTGCTGAGCCGTGATCGCGGCGCGGAGTACGGGGGTATGTGGCTCGACCAGGGCAAGGGTCAGCTCGTGGTGGCCATGACCGAACCGGCGGCGGCCGAGCCGTATCTGAAGGCGATGCCCGACCGGTCCGGCGTCCGTACGCAGCGGGTCCAGCATTCGTTGCGGCAGCTGACGGCGGCGAAGGAACGCGTCGCGGCGAAGGTCGGTGCGGGGCCGGAAGCGGTCTACCTGCCGGCGGTGAGTGAGTCCGAGAACCGCGTCGTGCTGTGGGAACGTGCTTGGGTGGCGCAGGAACGAGTGTCCACGCGCGCGGCCTCCGAAACGGACACCGCGCGCCGGGCGACGGCGGCGGAATCCGGCATGGTCGTCTCCCGTGTGCTGGCGAATCCGAACGCGCTGTCCACGCCGAATGTGGACCTCGGTTTCTGTCATCCGCTCTACTGCAGCAATTACGGCCCCATGCGGGGTGGTCTCCGGCTGGACATGAAGCGGGACGACGGCACCTGGGGCGGCTGCACGAGTGCCTTCAACCTGCGGTCCACCGGGGGCGGTTTCCCCGGCAAGGGCTGGGTCCTGACCGCCGGTCACTGCATGCGGACCAAGACCAACAACACGCCGACCCAGCACAACGGCAACGATGTCGTACAGCAGCACGGTATCGAGAAGAGTTCCTATCCGTACGACTACGCGGCGCTGCCGTACGTGAACGACGCGGCCGCCACGAAATGGCTCGAAGGCCAGACGGGGCGCAACCGGGTGCTGAAGTACTGCCGCAACGGTGGCATGGACAGCAACAGTGACACCCCGTGCGGCCGGCAGGCCACGTCGGTGGACGAGTACATCACCGGCACCCACAAGCTCGCCGAGATCAAGGCGGGCTGGGTCGTCTGCGCCAGCGGGACGGCGTCGAGCGCGGTGAACTACCCCGATTCCGTCGACAGCGGCGCGGGCGCGGGCTACCTCGTCGGCACCCGGTGCGGCCGTGTCCTGTCCACGGACGTCGGCATCAACACCGATCTGTGCGCCCGTCCCGGCGACAGCGGCGGACCGCTGTTCAGCCAGGCCGATCACACGGCGCTGGGCATCCTGATCGGCAACCAGCAGTCCCGGTCGGGCCCGTGCCAGGCCGGGGAACTGAACAACTACGCGCCGATCGAGACGATCACCACCGATCTCAGCGAGCGGATCGCCAGTCAGGGCTCGAAGTTCGCGGTCATCACGGCTCCGAACGGCTGACGGACTCGTGAGTGGTAATGACGGTTCTAACCGTCATTACCACTCACGACCCGACTTGCGGCCTAGACCAGGCCCAGTTCCCGTGCCCGGACGCCCGCCTGGAACCGCGATTCGGCGCCCAGCGCGGCCATCAGTTCGGCGACCCGGCGCCGGTAGGTGCGCACGCCGAGGCCGAGGGACCGCGCGGCGGCTTCGTCCTTGACGCCGCTGCCGAGCAGGTCCAGCACCGCGGGCGCGAGCTGACGGATTTCGGAGACGCGCGCGTCGAAGACGGCGAGATCAGTGGCCGATCGCCAGGCCGTCTCGTACAGCGAAATCACGCCCTGAACGGTTTCCGGCTGGGTGATGACGCTGTAGCCGCGTTGCCCCGCGATGAGGTCACCGGCCAGGATCACCACCCTGCCGTCCATGATGATCGTCTCGTTGAGGTCCTCGGTGGTGATGCGGATCTGCGCGCCGAACCGGTCACGCCGCCGCGCGAGTTCCTGCGCGGACACCGAATCGAGCAGCACGCCGGACCGGTAGATCTTGCGGATCCGCAGGTCACCCGCACGGCGTTCCGCCGGCTCGGGGACCTCGTCCGACCGGCGATCGGCCACCCAGGTCGCGAGGTCGTTGGCGGCGCATGCGAGGTCGGTCACGGTGGCGAACAGATGCCCCACCCGCCGGAACAGCTCTTCCTCGCCTTGCACGACTGTGACCGCGTCGCCCGCCCGAGTGAGGCCGTCATTCGTCCGCATACCCCGATACTGCCCCAGCATCGTCGTCCGCGACCAGGTGGCAGCTTGTTGCCATTTCCTGACTTCCGGCTTCCCCGTCACGACTCTGGTCGGCATGACGAACCTTCACGACACCGCACCGTCCGCCGACGCCGCCGGCACCTGGCGGCTCGGCGACCTCACCGTCAACCGCCTCGGGCTCGGCGCGATGCGGTTGACCGGGATGCCCTGGGACGAGAAACCCAAGAGCCGCGACGGCGCGATCGCCGTCCTGCGCCGCGCGATCGAACTCGGCGTCGACCATATCGACACCGCGTCGTTCTACTTCACCGCCACGCGTTCGGCGAACGAGCTGATCAGCACCGCGCTCCAGCCCTACCCCGAAAACCTGGTGATCACCACGAAGGTCGGCCCCGGCCGTGACCGCGACGGCGAGTTCGCGTTCGCGCGGCCCGACCGGCTCCGCGGGCAGGTCGAGGAGAACATCCGCCAGCTCGGCCTCGACCACCTCGACGTCGTCAACCTGCGCTGGGGCGCCGCGATGGGCAAGGAACCCGGTTCGCTGGCCGAACACTTCGGCGTGCTCGCGGACCTGCGCGAGGCCGGGCTGATCCGGCACCTCGGCGTCTCCAACGTCGGGGCCGACCAGCTGACCGAGGCCATGGCGATCGCGCCAGTGGTCTGCGTGCAGAACCGGTACGGCCTGACCGACCGGCAGGACGACGCCCTGCTCGCCCTGTGCGCCGAGCACGGCATCGCGTTCGTGCCCTTCTTCGCCGTCACGACCGAGGTTCCCGGTGCCACCCCGCAAACGGGCGACACCGTTCCCGGCGAGGCCGAAGTCGCCAGGGTGGCCGCCGCGCACGGCGCGACCCCGGCCCAGATCCGGCTCGCCTGGACGCTGCACCGCGGCGAGCACGTCCTCGCCATCCCCGGCACCGGAGACCCCGCCCACCTGGAGGAGAACGTCGCGGCGGGCGCGCTCCGGCTCGGCGAGGACGAGCTGGCGCTGCTCGACGCCGTCGGGACCTGAGGCCCGCTACCGGTCGTCCGCCCGCTTGCCGCTGCGGCGGCGGGCGGCGGTCGCCGTGGCGAGGGTCTGGAGCACGTTCTGGGTGGCGGCGATGTCGATACAGGCGTCGGTGATCGACTGGCCGTAGGTGAGCGGCTGGTCGGGGTGCAGGTCCTGGCGGCCCGCCTTGAGGTTGGACTCCAGCATGACACCGGCGATCCCGCGCTGGCCGGTCCTGATCTGCTGGGCGATCTGCTCGGCGACGACGGGCTGCTGGAGGTGGTCCTTCCGGCTGTTGTCGTGGCTGGCGTCGATCACGACCCGGCGGGTCAGCCCGGCGTTCTGGAGCGTGGCGAGCGCCGCGCGGACCGAGGCGGGGTAGTGGTTGGGCGCGCTGTTCCCGCCGCGCAGCACGAGATGACAGTCGGGGTTGCCGACGGTGTGCAGGATCGCGGGCAGGCCGCTGGGGTCGACGCCGGGCACCACATGACGTGCCTCGGCGGCACGGATCGCGTCGACCGCGACGGTGACATCGCCGTCACGGCGGTTCTTGAAGCCGACGGGCATCGACAGTCCGCTGGCGAGCATGCGGTGGTTCTGGCTTTCGACGGTGCGGGCGCCGATCGCGCCCCAGGAGACGGTGTCGGCGAGGTAGGCCGGAATGGTGGTGTCGAGCCATTCGCTCGCCGTGGGCAGGCCGCCTTCCGCGAGTTCGAGAAGGAGATCCCTGGCGATGCGCAACCCGTGGTTGACGTCGCCGCTGCCGTCGAGATGGGGATCGTTGATGAGCCCCTTCCAGCCGCCGACCGTCCGCGGCTTTTCGAAGTACACGCGCATGACGATCACGAGGTCGTCGACGAACCGGGCGCCGATGGCGGCGAGTCGGTCGGCGTACTCGAGTGCCGCGGCGGGGTCGTGGATGGAACAGGGCCCGGCGATCACGATCAGCCGGTCGTCCTCACCGTTGAGGACGCGGACGACGGTTTCGCGGCCTTCCCGCACCGTGTCGGCCGCGGTGGCGCTGAGCGGGAGTTCGTGGTGCAGGAGGGCGGGAGTGACCAAGGGGACCATCCGGTCGATGCGCTGGTTGTCGAGATCGACAGCGGCAATGGTTGTCATCACAGATATCCAAGGTTTCTGCCGGCCCGGCCGGCGGTCTCGGGTGAACGACGAAGAAGGAGCGTGGAAAGCCACAACGGACTTTCGATTCCGGGATTACCGGGTCATCCAGCACTCAAAATATCGGAAAAGGCCGTGTCCAGTGTCGCCCTACTTCGGGCAGTCACCCATGAGCCTTTTCATCCTGGTTCGCGCTGAAGGGCGCTTTCCCCGCATCCGATGCGGGGAAAGCGCCCTTCGCCGCGTGAGATGAGAGGAAAGGCCCCTTCAGCCCCCGAGCCTGGGCCTCACGAAAGGTTCACTGCCCCGTCCATATCGGATCGCGTTTTTCGGCGAAGGCACGGACACCCTCGATCGCGTCCGCGCTCCGGCGTCGGCGCTCTTCCCAGTGATAGGACGTCGTGAACGCTTCTTCGAGCGGAAGGTCCACCGACCGCAACGCGGCCTCCTTGATCGCGCGGACCGAAAGCGGGGCGGCCCGCACCAGGCTGTCGGTCCAGTCCGCGACGCACTGGTCCAGCTCGGCCGCCGGGACGACCTCGTTGACCAGCCCGTGGCGCAGCGCCGTGGCCGCGTCCATCCGGCGCCCCGTCAGCAGATAGCCCATCGCCACCTTCTGCGGCAGCTGCCGGGGCAGCCGGAACACGCCTCCCGCCCCGGCGATCAGGCCGAGCCGGACCTCCGGCAGCGCGAAGACCGCGTCCTCGGCGGCGATGACGATGTCGCAGGCGAGCACCAGCTCGAAACCGCCGCCCAGCGCGTACCCGCGCACCCGGGCGACCACCGGTTTGGACAGCGTGAACCGGTCCGTCAGCCGGGGATGTCCCGCCTGTCCCCCGCTGCCGAACGTCGTGGGCGCGACGCCCGATTCGTTCAGCCGGGCGCGTTCCTTGAGGTCCTGCCCGACGGAGAACGCGCGGTCCCCGGCGCCGGTCAGCACCACCGCCCTGACGTCGTCGTCGGCCTCGACGTCGTCCCAGATCCCGGCGAGTTCCTCGTGCATCCGCCGGTCCATCGCGTTCAGCACGGCGGGCCGGTCCATCGTCACGTAGGCGACGTGGTCCTTCTTCTCGTACCGCACCCGGGTTTCGCTCATCGCGACCCCGCCGCGAAGCCGCCGACCTTGCCGATCACGTCGGCGCCGTAGATGCGCAAAGCCTGTTGCAGGGCGAACTCGGCCATGTACCGGCGGAATCCGTCCGGCGGTTCCTCGGCGAGATTCACCATGCGCCGGTTGGCGCGCACCGCGTCGCCGTCGAGGGCGGCGAGCGCGCTCTCGATCGCCGCGTCCATCTCCTCCGGCGGGACGACCTGGTCGACGAGCAGCCGGGCGTCCGGCTCGTCCGCCGTGATCCGGCGGCCGCCGAGGATCACCTGCCGGGCGAGCCGCGGCCCGGTGAACCGCGAAAGCCGGTAGTTCGCGGCGCCGGGAATGATCCCCTCGGTCGCCGCGGGCAGGGAGAAATAGGCGTCGGACGCCGCCACCACGTGGTCGAAGACCAGCAGGAGCTGGGCCCCGCCCCCGATGGCGAAGGAATCGACGGCCGCCAGCCAGGGCTTGTCGATCACCCGTGCTCGCCACGAACCGTCCGTGGCCACCCCGCGCACGATCTTGTGGATATAGCCCAATTCCCGCCGCAGGAGGAAATCGACGAGCGGGATGTCGCCCGAACTCAGCTTCTTGAGGTTGATCCCCGCGCAGAACACCCGGCGCCCCGCGTACCGGGGATGGCTCATCACGCCGCCCCGCAGCATCCCCACCCGGACGGCCGGGTCGAGCAGCGCCAGATCGACCGCGGTCTCCATGTCGTCGACCTGCTGGGCGTCCTCGGCGTTCAGGCAGTCGTCCCGGCACAGGGTCAGGTACGCGACGCCGTCACGGCGCTCCAGGGAGGCGGCCTCCATCCGCACCACACCGGTCTCGACGAACTCCGGCAGCAGCTCCAGCGCCCTGGCGGTGGGCCTGAGCATGGCGTCGAGCAGATGCGGCCCGGCTTTCGGCGCGCTCAGGATCCCGCGCAGGAAAATGCCCTGATCGATCTCACGGCCTTCCTTCTCCGCCTGCCGTCGGGACCGCTCGGCCGCCATCTGCGCCTCCGTGGGCACCAGGCCGGGATAGGCCGACGCGGCGGCCCGGACGAGTTCGTCGAGGCGTAGATAGCGGGTGCGGCCGTCGGTGAGCCGGTCGTAGATCTCCTCGGCGTGCGCTTCCACGTACTCCGTCCGCGCCGCCCTGATCTCGTCCAGCGCCGAGGACGCGGCCTCACGCTGCGCGGGCGTCCTGGCCGAGGGCGACGGCAACCCGTCGAGCAGCTCGTCGACACGCTGTGCCGCCTTCGCCAGGGCTCGATGGTCGAGCCCCGGCGAAAGCGACAGCGTCGGGGAATCCGTGGTCACGACGTGGCTTCCCGTCGCAAAGCCCGGTCCGCGGCGGCCAGATGCGCGCCGAGCGCGTCCTCGAAGGTGGTCGAGCCGTCTTCGAAGATCAGCTGACGGCGGATCGCGGTCTCCGCGCCGTCGAGGGCGGCGGCCGCCTCGGCCAGTCCGGCCAGCGTCTTCGCCGGATCGTCGGACACCTCGTCGACCAGGTTGAGGGCGAGCGCGCGGTCGACCTCGATCGGGGTTCCGAGCAGCACGGCCCGCCGGATCCCCGCCGCACCGGCTTGCTGGGTGAGCCGGTACACGGACATCCCAGGCCAGGTCGAACCGCCGACGGGGGCGAGCCGCAACCGGGTCCCCGGGGTGACGATCCGGAGGTCGGCGGCGAGGAGGAGGTCCAAGGCCGTTCCGGCGCATTCGCCCGACGCGACGGCGATCGTGAGCCTGCCGAGCCGCTCGAACCGGCGCACCACCCGTTCCCATTTGGAGACCAGCCCGACCGTCAGCCCGGCGGTCCATCCCGCCGACGGGACGCCCGTGACGTGGACGGTGACCGGACCCGCTTCCCGGTCGTCCTCGGCGCGGTCGCAGAGCGCGCTCAGCTCCTCGACCGACGCGGGGGAAAGCGGACGGGCGCCGTCGAGACGCAGCACAAGTTCGCCGTTCATTTCGCCATGCCTCACCATTGGATCAGCGCCATTTCGATCGTGGACCCGGGCCCCATGGTCATGAGCACGCCGTAGTCTCCGGGGCGGGTGACGTCCTCTTCGGACAGTCGCTCGTAGGAGAAGAGGAAGGAGCCGCTGGACAGGTTCCCGTAGTCACGGAGCACCCCGGTGGTGTGCCGGACGTCGTGCCTGCTCAGGCCCAGATTGACGACGACGGCGTCGACCACCTTCTTGCCGCCGGAATGCACCAGCCAGTGGCCGATGTCGCTGCGGCGCAGTCCCGTCCCGGACAGGAGCCGGTCGACGACGATCTCGGCGTGCGCACCGACCACGTAGGGGATCTGCGGGTCGAGGAAGAAGCTGAAGCGGTCCTGGTCGCGGTCCCAGTCGTACCGCATCGCGTCGACCGCGTCGGTGATGATGTAACTCGCGAACTTGAGGACACGCGGGCCGGCCACCCGGCCGTCGCCCGAGATGACGGCGAGGGCCGCGGAGCCGTCGCCGAAGAGGCTGTTGACCACCGCGGTCCGCATGGTGCCGTCCAGGGCGTAGGCGGCGGAACACGCCTCGCTGCACAGGACGACGCCGAGTTCGCCCGGATGGGCCGCGGACCAGCCGGAGACCACGTTCAGCGCGTTCAGTCCGGCGTTGCAGCCCATGCCCACGATGTCCGAGCGGCTGCAGTGCGGGTCGATGCCCATCTCGCGGATGATCAGCGCGCTCAGGCCGGGGGTCAGGAACCCGGTCGAGGTGACGCAGCACAGGTGACGCAGGTCCGAAAGCGTCGCCCCCGCCGACTTCAGGCACGCTTCGAGCGCGCGGCAGCCCATGTCGACGGCGATCTTCTTGTGCTTGTCGAGGAGGTCGCCCTGCGGTTCCGCCAGACGTCCCCCGCCGGGGTTCTCCGGTGGCAGGGTGAGGAAACGCCGGTCGATCGCGCTGTTCAGGAAGACCGATCGGATCTTGGGATCCTCGACGTCGAGGATGTCCAACAGCTCGGTCTGCGAATAGGACGTCTCGGAGACCGCGGTCCCGACGCCGGCGAATCTGGTGATCTCGGTCAGTCCATTGAGGACGGACAGCTCTTCGGTGAGTTCGATTCCGGTAGTCATCGATACATCCATCCCCAAGTTCTGAGCTTGCTTCGGAGCAGCTGCTTGACCTGCGCAGCGGGCATTGATCTCACCTTTCGGATCGAAATGGGCATTTGGCGGGAAAGTCAGGCGGTGAGCGGGACTTCGGAAAGCCGTCGCTCGAGTTCCAGGCTGGTGGCGTAATCCGGCAGCAGCCCCTGCCGCTCGGCCTCGGCGAGGGTGATGGCCACCTTGTCCCGATCGGACAGGATCGGCTCGACACTCGCGTCGATGGGCAGGTCCAGCGCGGGATCCAGCGCCGAGAGGGCGAGTTCGTTCCGCGGTACGTAGCTCGCGGAGAGCATGTACCACATGACGCTGTCGTCTTCGAGCGCCACGAACGCGTGGCCGACGCCGACCGGGAAGTACATCGCCCGGTGGTCCCGCTGGTCGAGCAGGACCGCGTCCCACCGGCCGAACGTCGGCGAACCGACCCGGATGTCGACCACGATGTCCAGGACACTGCCGCGGGCGCAGTAGACGTACTTCGCGATCCCGGGCGGCGTCATGGTGTAGTGGACTCCCCGCACCACGCCGCGTTTGGACATGCTGTGGTTCGTCTGCGCCACCCGGAAGAGCGGACCGCCGCGGGCCTCGGCGAAGGCCTCTTCCTGGAACGGCGAGACGAACAGGCCGCGGTCGTCGGGGAAGACCCGGGGAGTGAACTCGATCGCGCCCTCGACGGCCAGTTTGCGTGCTTGCACAGCTACTCCTGATGGTGGAGCGGTCAGAGGGCGGACAGCACTTCGCGGACCGCGTGGACGACCTTGTCCTGCAGATCGGTGGAAAGCGCGGGATACATCGGGAGCGAGAAGATCTCGCCCGCCAGCTTCTCGGTGACCGGCAGCGAACCCGTGCCGTAGCCGAGGTGGGCGAACCCGGTCATGGTGTGCACCGGCCACGGATAGCTGATGTTCAGGTGGATGTCGTACGCCTTGAGGCGTTCGAGGATCTCGTCGCGCCGCGGGTGGCGTACCACGTACACGTAGTACACGTGCTCGTTGCCGGGGGTGGTCTTCGGCAGTTTCAGCTCGGTGTCGCCGAGGCCTTCTTCGTAGCGCCGGGCGACGGCACGGCGTCCGTCGACGTAGGCGTCGAGCCGCTTGAGCTTGCGCCGCAGGATCTCGGCCTGGACCTCGTCGAGACGGCTGTTGTGGGCGGGCGTTTCCACCGTGTAGTAACGCTCTTCCATGCCGTAGTACCGCAGCCTCCGCAGCTTGCGCTCCACGGCTTCGTCGGACGTGATGGTCGCGCCGCCGTCGCCGTAGGCGCCGAGCACCTTGGTGGGATAGAAGGAGAACGCGGCCGCGTCACCGGTCGAACCGGCGACCGTCCCGTTCTGCCGGGCCCCGTGTGCCTGGGCGCAATCCTCCAAAAGGGACAGTCCGTGCTTCGCGGCGAGTTCCTTCAGCGGGGCCAGGTCCACGCACTGGCCGTACAGGTGCACGGGCAGCAGGCATTTGGTCCGCTCGGTGATCGCGGCCTCGACCTGTGTGGTGTCCATCAGGAAGTCGTCCTCGCGGACGTCGACGAAGACCGGGGTGGCGCCGGTGCCGTCGATGGCGACCACGGTCGGGGCGGCGGTGTTCGACACCGTGATCACCTCGTCGCCCGGTCCGACCCCGAGGGCCTGCAGGCCGAGCTTGATCGCGTTCGTGCCGTTGTCGAGGCCGACACAGTGACCGACCCCGTGATAGGCGGCGAACTCCGCTTCGAAGCCGCGCAGGCTCGCGCCGAGAACGAGCTGGCCCGAGTTGAAGACCGTCTCGACCGCGTCGAGCAGGTCGAGCCGCTCGGCCTCGTATTCGGCCAGGTAGTCCCATACACGCGTGGTCATGTGCGAACCTTTCCCTCAACTGATGACGTCAAAGCGGCGACGGTGCGGCGTACTCCGTCGGACAGCGAGATCTCCGGGCGCCAGCCGGTGATCTTCCGGAACGGCGTGGAATCGACGACGAGGTTCAGGGAATCCGTCACGGGCGCGTGTGCCGGTGGTTCCGCGCGGATCACCTCGACCGGATGCCGTCCGGTGTGCTCGGCCATTTCCCTCGCCACCAGCCGGAAGACCTCCCCCAGCCGATCGCCCCGTCCGGCGCCGAGCAGCCAGTGGGCGCCCACCAGCGAATCCGGTGCGGCCAGCGCGGCCGTGAACGCGGCCGCGACGTCGTCGACGTGGACCAGGTCGCGCCGCACCGTCCCGTCGCCCCAGATGGGGAGCGCCTGGCCTTCGAGCGCGCGGCGCGCCATGGCGGACACGACACCGCTGTCGTGCTTCCCGCCTTCCACCGTGTTCTCCCCGAAAACGGTCGGCAGCCGCAGGCTGATACCGCGCACCCGGCCGTTCGCCGTGGCCTTCTTGAGGATCTCTTCCGCCGCCAGCTTCTGCATGGCGTAGGGAGTCACCGGGAGGTCGGGCTCGCTGCCGTCGAGCGGCTCCCGAGGGGGCACGCCGACCTGCATGCTGGTGCCGCTGTACACCACCAGCGGGGGCGTTCCGCCGCCGCTTCCGATGACCTCGACGAGATCCCGCATCACGCCGACGTTCACGCGGGCGGCATCCGTGGTTTCGGCCGCCCGCCAGCCGCCGTCGGCGAGGAGCAGGTACACGACCGCGTCCGATCCCGCGACCGCTTCGGCGAGCGCCGCGCGGTCGGTGAGATCGGCGGCGACGACGGTGGTCTCGGCCCGGCCCGCCGGCGGCGTGAAGTACCTGCGCGCCACCGCGCGCAGCCGGATCGGCTGCCGCACGAGCGCGCGCGTGACGGCCGAGCCGACGAAGCCCGACGCGCCGAGGACGGTGATCGTCTTCATCTCACGCGCCGATCCGGGGCTGTGCCGCCGCGGCGTGGAGGCAGGCGAGCAGCGTGCGCGCCTCGACGTTGACGTAATGCCCGTGCCGGGTGAGCGCGGTGAGCTGGGCCGGGGTGACCCAGGCGTAGCCGGGCGGTGCTTCGACCGTGTCGTCCGCCTCGACCGCGAGATAGCGGGCCCTGACGTTGAGGAAGCGGCCGCCCTCTTCGGAATGTATGGCCTCGTAAAGGATCCGCGACGGCGGAGCGTCGAGGACGGTGTCGAGGAAGGGCGGTTGGCTTTCCGGTGGCAGGTGCGCGTAATTTTCGGGCGTGCACTGGACTGTCGGCGCCAGCTCGACCGTGTCCACGAAACCGCCGTCGACCCGGGCGTGCACGAGAACGTGCGGTACGCCGCCGAAGTCGCGTACGAGGAAAGCGGCGACACCCAGCCCGACCGATTCGAGCAGCGGCTGGGTCCAGCTGACCTTCTCGCGGTTACTGCCTTTCACGGCCACCGCGAGGACCTTGAAGTAGCGGCCGTCCTCGTGCTCGATAGCTTCGGCGCCCTGCTTCCAGCCGTGGACGTCCTTGAGCGGAATGCGGCTGACGCGCACGTCGTGCCGCGAACGCTCGTTGGTGAACCACGACAGCAGCTGGATGTCGGAGAGCACCGCGCCGGGAGCCGTGTCACGGTAGGGAAGACACGACAACACGCTCCGCGCGTTCATGTTGATCGTCTCGTCCTCGTGCATCAGTTCCGCGATCTGGCCGAGGGTGAGCCAGCAGAAGTCGTCCCACAGCGGCACGTCGTCGACGGTCTCGACGATCATGTTGCGATTGGACTTGCGGTAGAACCACGAGCCCTGCTCCGCCTGGAGGACGTCGACGATGATCCGGTCGGGGTCGGGCGGGGCGAAGTACTCGATCAGCTTGACGTTCGAGCCGCCGTGCGCCTTGGTGTAGTTGCTGCGGGTGGCCTGCACGGTCGGCGAAAGCTGTACCAGATTGGGGTTTCCCGGCTCCATCTTGGCCTGCATCAGGAAATGCAGGACACCGTCGAACTCCTTGGCGAGGATGCCGAGGATCCCCACCTCGGGCTGTTTGATGACCGGCTGCCGCCATTCGCGGTAAGGGCCGTCACCGTGCGGGCCGTCGTGTTCGACGACGTGCAGGCCCTCGATGGTGAAGAACCGTCCGCTGGCGTGCACGAGATTGCCTGTCCCGCCTTCGAAACGCCACTGGTCCAGCTCCGCGAACGGGATGTGCTGGACGTGGAAGACGTTGGCCTCACGGCGTTCCGCGATCCAGGCGCGGACGTCCTCGGTCCGCATCTGCACACCGGCGGTGTTCGCGGCCGACAAGGCGATGCGCTCCTCGTGGTCGCGATCGTCGCGGGGACGCACCGTGCCGGGAGGCTCCAGCCAAGACAGCATCACAGGGCTCCTCGCCATGACCGTTTCGCGGTACTCGGGCTTTCGACGCGGGTACCGACCGTCGTCGCTACGTCACCCCCGTGTCCCTTGAAAGGTAGCTTCGAGCGATCACAGTGGTCCAGATCGTCCAATCCCCTTGAGGGACAAGACAAAGACCGCGAAAGGGGTCGTGAGTGGTAAAGAGGGTTTTATTGAGGCTAAGGCAAACGTGGCGGGTCGGCACGCTCCGGGCCGGGTGCGTTTTTCGCGGCCTGAGGTGTCCTGAAGGCTCCCTTTCGGACGTTGAACGTCTCGAAAGTTCCCTTCAGAACGGGCATTTGGGCCCGCGTCGTGGAGCCGCTGCCCCCAATGTGGCATTGGAGACACTCAAGGTCTCCAATGCCACATTGGGGGCACCGAACGCGCCAGAGCCGCGACGCCGGGCTCACTCCTCAATGGAGCGGCTGTTCCTGTTCACTCACCGTCGTTTGCGTGCTCCAGGCCCGCTGTTCGGTTTCGCGCACCTGTTCTTCGGCGGTCTGCTCGAGTCTCTTCATCGCGAACCGCAGGATCGGCGGCGCCATCAGCGGGGTGACGATCGCGACGAGGATGACGATCGTGTAGATCTCCACGCCGAGGATGCCCAGCCGCAGGCCGACCGTGGCCACCATGATCCCGATGACCCCGCGCGCGTTCAGCCCGGCGCCGAGCGCCAGTCCTTCCCATTTGTTCAGGCCGCTGAACCGCGCACCGGCGAACACTCCGACGAACTTGCCGATGATGGCCAGCAGCAGCACCGCCAGCCCGGTGAGCAGGACCTCCGGCCGGACCAGCGCGGTGAGGTCCATCCGCAAACCGGCCGTGGCGAAGAAGAGCGGCGCGAACACCGACAGGATCACGGTGCGCAGCGGGGCGAGCTTGGCCGGGTCGACCTTGCCCGCCGTGCCGATCAGGATGCCGCAGACGAAGGCACCGAAGAGGGCCTCCATCCCGAGGGCGTGCGTGCCGGCCGAGGCGAGGAGCAGCAGGGCGACGACGGTGCCGACCGTGGCCCACGGACCGTCGGACTTGCCGGCGATACGCAGCACGCCTCGCGTCAACGGTCTGCCGAGAGTGAAGGCGAAGGCGACGATGGCGACCAGGTACGCGAGGGAGAGCAGCACCGTTCCGGCGCTCGCCGCCTGGACCGCCATCGCGCTGACGACGGACAGCATCAGCCAGCCGAAGACGTCGTCGATCATGCCCGCCGCGAGCGTGAGCTGTCCGACGTTGCGGTGCAGCAGATTCATGTCGATGAGCGTCTTCGCGATGACCGGGATGGCGCTGACGCACATCGCCACGCCGAGGAACAACGCGAAGACGGTGATGTCCGTGCCTCCGGGGATCAACGTCTTCGGCAAGACGAAACCCGCGCCGATCCCCAGCCCCAGCGGGATGATCAGGCCACCGAGGCCGACCCCGGCGGCGGCACCGAACCGCCGCCGGACCATGCGCATGTCCATCTGCATCCCGGTGAGACCGACCAGCAGCAGGACCCCGATCTGGCCGACGGCGTCGAGAAGGTGGTACTGCTCCGCGACGGCCGGGAACAGCCAGCCGTGCAGCCCCGGCGCTGCCCAGGCCAGCAATGACGGGCCGAGGATCACCCCGACGAACAGTTCGCCGACGACGGCGGGCATCCCGAACCGGGCGGCCAGCCGCCCGAAGGTGACCGCGAGCAGGAGCAGCAAACCCGCCTGGAGCAGGAAAAGCAGGAGACTGTGCGCGGCGATCGGCGCGATCGGCGCGGGAAGCGAGAGAAGCACTTTCCTCCTTCGGGAAAGGTCTGATCGACGTCAGCGGCTGAGGACCCTCGTGCCCAGCCGCCGGGCAGCGCTCACCGAGTCACAGCCCGCGAGACCCAGCGCGTTCCGGAATTCGACGGCGAGCAGCTCGAGCGACTGCCGGGCGCCGTCCTCGCCGCCCGCGGCCAGTCCCCACATCACCGGCCGCCCGACCAGGACGGCCGACGCCCCCAGCGCGAGCGCCTTGAGGATGTCGCCACCGCTCCGGATTCCCCCGTCCAGCAGTACTTCGCCGTCCCATCCGGAGAGGGCGGCGGCGATCTCACCCAGCATTTCGATACCCGGCACGGCACTGTCCAACTGACGGCCTCCGTGGTTGGACACCACGATGCCGCCGACACCCGCGTCGACGGCGCGGGTCGCGTCCTCGACCGCGAGGATCCCCTTGAGCACCACCGGAAGGTCCGTATGCGCCCGGACCGCTTCCACCGATTCCCAAGTGGCGGGCGCGAATTCGCGCGCGGTGTGCTCCGCCACCGCCGACTGCCCGCGGGTCCGGCGGTGCGCGGCGTCCCCGGCGTCGAAGTTGGCCGCGGTCACCGAATCCGGCAGCGCGAAGCCGTTCCGGAGATCCCGCAGCCGCCGCCCCATCCACGGCACGTCGACGGTGAACACGATCGCCTCGCAGCCGGCGTCCTCCGCGCGGCGCACGAGTTCCAGCGAGCGTTTCTCGTCGCGCAGCCAGTACAGCTGGAACCACGGCCGTCCGCCGACGGCCGCGATCTCCTCCAGCGGGACACTGCTCAGGGTGCAGATCGTGTACGGCACACCCGCGTCCCGTGCCGCGCGGGCGGCCGCGAGTTCGCCCTCGGGATGGAACAACCGCTGGTACGCCACCGGAGCGACCGCCATCGGCACCGCGGCGGGCCGTCCGAGGACCTCGGCCTCGCCGGTGGCGCCGGTCAGGTCCCGCAGCATCCGGGGGATGACGAAGATCCGCTCGAGCGCGGCGCGGTTGGCCTCCAGGGAGGCCTCCGCGCCGCTGCCCCCGGCGAGAAAGTCCCAGATCTCGCCGGGGAGGACGGTCCGCGCCGCCCGCTCGAGGTCGTCCAGGCACAGGTGGGTCATCGACGGGCGGGGCCGAGCTTGCTCTGCCCGGTCCGCTCCAGCTCCACGGCCTCGTACAGGGCCTTGATGTTGGAGCTGCCGAAGGTGCCGGCGCCCTGCCTCTCGATGATCTCGAAGAAGATGGTCTTACGCGGATGCGTGGACGCGGTGAAGATCTGGAACAGCTGGCCGCCGTGGTCCTCGTCGGCGAGCAGCTTCGTCTCCCGCAGATCGTCCAGCGAATGCGTCTCCAGCTGGATCCGCTCGCCGAGCAGGTCGTAGTAGGTGTCCGGGGTCTTCAGGAATTCCACGCCCCGCGCGGAAAGCTCCTTGACCGCGCGGACCGCGTCCGCACTGGTGAAGGCGATGTGCTGGACGCCCGCACCGTGGTGCTCCTTGATGAAGTCGTCGATCTGGCCGGGGTCGGCGGTCTTGTCGGGCTCGATCAGGGTGAGGGTGACCTCCCCCGACGCGCTCTGCACGACGGTGGAGTTCATCGCCTGCGCACCGACGACGATGTGCTCCTCGAAGATCTGCTTGAACCCGAGGGCGCGCTCGTAGTAATCCACCGTGGGGCCGAGATCCCCCGCGTTCAGGCAGACCGCGAAGTGATCGATCGCGAGCAGGTCGATACCGCCCCTGCCGCGGAAGGCTTCCGGCGATTCGACGGTGTCACGCTGGATCAGGGTGTGCACGACATCGCCGAAACCGCCGACGGTGGCCGTGATGACCCCCTCCGCGCGCTCACCCGGCTCCAGGATCGGCTGTGCCCCGGCCCGCACCGCGGCCTCGAAAGCGGCGGCCACGTCCGAAGTCCGCAGCGCGATGTCGGCCACCCCGTCACCGTGGGTCTGCAGATAGGTGGCCGCCGGGTGCCGGTCCGACGTCGGCTCGGTGAGGACCAGCGCGATCGGCCCCTGCCGCAGCGTCACGCTCCGGTGGTCGGCCGACCGGTCGGTGGAGGCGACGGAAAACCCGTACTTGTCCATCCAGCCGGACGCGGCCGCCTCGAGGTCGGCCACATACATTTCCACCTGGTCGATCTCGAAATTCTGCATGCTCTCTTGAGAAGACAAGACATTCCTCCGTGGAATAGATGTGATCCTCATGGTCAGGATGACGCGAACCCCATTTCGCATCAACGCTGTCCGTTTGACAGTTCCGTCCACATCGGACGGACGTGGGCTCAGCGCCCGGTGAACCGCACCGGGAGTTCCCGGTAACCCTGCACGACGATCGCGCGCAACCAGGCCGGTTCCTTGGCCAGTTCCACTCGCGACACCCGTTCGGCCAGTTCCCGCACCACGACCGCCAGTTCGATGCGGGCGAGCGCGGAGCCGAGACAGTGGTGCATCCCGTGCCCGAAAGCGATGTGCCGATTGGGTTTCCGCCCGGGGCGGAACGTGTCCGGATCGTCGAACACGGCGGGATCCCGGTTCGCGGCGGGCAACCACGCGACCACCGGCGTCCCGGGCGCGAGGTCCCGTCCGTTGATCGTGACCTCGCCGGTCGTCACCCGCAGCACGTGCATCGCGGGCGAGGTCCAGCGCAGCACCTCGTCCACCACGGTGTCGACGTCTTCGTCGCCGTCCCGCACCCGCGCGAGCAGGCCCGGCACGGTGGCGAAGGCGTGCACCGCGCCGGTGATCGCGTGCCGGGTGGTCTCGTTGCCGCCGATCAGCACGTTGTCGCAGTTGAGCACCACGTCGTCGATCGTGAGCTCGTCGTCGGTCAGCAGCGTGCTGACGAGGTCGTCGCCGGGACGCTCGCGGCGGGCGGCGATCAGTTCGTCGAAGTAGACGAGGATCTCGGTATGCGCCTGCCTCGGCGTCATCCCGTCGAACAGTTCGTCCTCGCCGCCGAACGCGTGGTTGGTCAGGTCGATGAGCATGTCCTCGTCCTCGGCCGGCACACCGAGGATCTCGCAGACGACCGCGGCGGGGATACGCGGGCCGATCGCCGCGGCGACGTCGCACACCTCGCCGTCGAGCACCTTGTCGAGCACACCGCGCACCTCGGTCCGCACCCGCTCCGCGAGTTTCCGCGCGGCCGCCCGCGAAAGCAGTGGGCCGACCAGCTTGCGCAGTCTGCGGTGCTGATCCTGTTCGGAGACCACCATCATCTGGCCACCCGAGGTGTCAGGATGCTCACGGTCGAAGCCGATCATCATCCCGTACTCGGAGGTGAACGGCGCGGACGGCCCGAGGACCGCCGCGCACGCCCGGTGCGAGAAGACGGACCAGAAGCCGGTGGGCGAACTGCCCGGCTCGCTCCACACCATCGCGTCTTCCGTCGCGAACTCACGCCAGCGGGTGTGGCGATCCAAGGTCGTGTACAGATCCGGGTTGCCGAGGTCGACGGCTGTGGTCGTCTGCATCAAGGGTCTCCTGGTCAGGTGAGTGCGCCGTCGAGCACCTTGGCGAGCTGTGCCACGGTCGGCGCGTCGAAGAAGGCCTGCACTCTCAGCCGGGTCTTCAGGCGTTCGCGGATCCGGCTCACCAGCCGGGTCGCGAGCAGCGAGTGGCCGCCGATCTCGAAGAAGCTGTCCTCGACGCCGACGCTGCCGACGCCGAGCACTTCGGCGAACAACTCGGCCAGGATGATCTCCGTGGGGGTGAGCGGCGCCCGGCCCGAGGCCGACCGCCCGGCGTGCTCCTCTTCGGGAGTGGGCAGGGCGGTCCGGTCGACCTTGCCGTTCGGCGAGACCGGCAGGCTCGGCAGGCTGACGACCACGTCGGGGACGAGATACGAGGGCAACCGCTTTCGCAGCGGTGGCAACAGTTCTTCGGCCGAAACCCGTTCGCCCGCGGTACCGACCACGTAGGCGACGAGCCGGTTCTCGTGCTCGGTCACGACGGCCTGCGCCACCCCGCCGGCCGCGAGCAGCGCCGTCTCGACCTCCCCCGGTTCGATCCGGTGGCCACGGACCTTCAGCTGGTCGTCGACGCGGCCGACGAAGACGAGCTGGCCGTCCGGCCGCCTCCGCACCCTGTCGCCGGTGCGGTACATGCGGCCGCCCGGTTCACCGAAGGGATCCGGCAGGAACCGCACCGCGGTCGCGCCCGGCCGGCGGAGGTAGCCCCGGGCGAGGCCGGGACCCACGGCGTAAAGCTCGCCCTCGTCCTCGTCCGGGACGGGCCGCAGCCGGTCGTCGAGGACGTACGCGCGGACGCCGGTGATCGGCTTCCCGATCGGCGGGGTGCCGTCGCCGGTCAGCGGGTCGCTCGCGGTCACCGCGACCGTGGTCTCGGTGGGGCCGTAGGCGTTGATCATGACGCGGTCGCTCGCCCAGCGTTTCGCGACCGGCGCCGGGCACGCCTCGCCCGCCACCAGGAGCGTCACCCCCGGCGGCAGGCCGCCGGCGTCCTCCAGCGGCGCCAAGGCGGACGGCGGCAACGTGACGTGGGAGATGGCCTGCTCCCGGACCAGCCGGGCGAGCGGTTCGCCGGGGACGAGATCCGGCGCGGGCGCGAGCACCAGGCAGCCACCGGCCGCCCACATCGGCCAGAACTCGGCGACGGCGGCGTCGAAACTGGGCGACGCGAAGGCCAGCAACCGGTCGTCCGGCCCCAGTCGCTGGCGGCGCACGTAGTCCGCGGCCAGGTTCGGGATGCCGCGATGGGTGACCACCACGCCCTTCGGCCGTCCGGTCGAGCCCGAGGTGTAGATGACGTAGGCGGGGTGATCGGGGAGCAAGGGGCCGAGCCGGTCCTGATCGTCCAGGTTCGGCTCGGACGCGCCCGGCTCCCGCACCACGCTCATGATGTCCCCGGCACCCGAGACGTCCTGTCCAGGCAGGCACAGCAGACAGTGCGCGGACGCGTCGTCCAGCATGTGCCGCCGTCGTTCCTCGGGATAGTCCGGATCGACGGGCACGTACGCGCCGCCCGCCTTGTGCACGGCCAGCATCGCGACGACGAACTCGATCGACCGCGGCATGGCCAGCGCGACCAGCCGTTCCGGGCCGACCCCGTGCGCCACGAGCCGCCGCGCGAGCCGGTTGGCTTCCGCGTTCAGCTCGGCGTAGGTCAGGGTGGTGGTGCCCATCGCGACGGCGGGCCTGTCCGGCACCGAGGCGGCGGTCGCCTCGAACAGCGCGGGTGTCGTGCCCGCCGCGGGTACGGCGAGATCGGGTGACATGGTCGTCTCGGTCATGCGGTCTCCCCCAGGCGTGCGCCGGACCCGGAACGCAGGAACCCGAGCAACTCGTGGTTCACCGCCTCCGGGTTCTCCAGATAGCCGAAATGCCCACCACCCGGGATCGTGTGGTGTGTGGCGCCAGGGATCACGGTGGCCAGCTCCCGTCCCGCGGCCGGCGGCGCCACGAGGTCGTGTTCGAAGGAAATGACGTGGCAGGGCACCTTGATCGCGCGATAGGCCTCGCGGCGGTCGGGCAGCGCGCTCAGCAACAACTGCGCGCGGACCCCGGGCCCCCAGTTCCCCGACGCCTCGAACAGGTCGAGCCAGTCGCCGGCGAGATCGTCGTCGGCGAGGGTGGCGGGCCCCAGGTTGTGCATGGCGCGCACGGCGGCGAGATACCCCGGCGGCAGTTCGGTCCCCCGCCCGATCAGCTCGGCCTCGCTCTCGGCGAGCACCCGCTGGACGAGGCTGCTCCGGCCGCACGCCGCCATCAGCACCACGGACTCCAGCAGCTCCGGATGCGCGAGCGCCAGTTCCTGCGCGATGTACGAGCCCATCGACGTGCCGATCACGTGACACGGCGACGCGTCGAGGTAGTCGATCAGGGCGGCCACGTCCGCGACGAGGTCTTCGATGGTGAACCCGCCGGCACCGTCGTCGCTCGGCGGGATCCCCCGGTTGTCCATGGTGATCACCCGGAATCCGGCGGCACGGAGCGCGGGCACCTGATGCAGATCCCATACGGAACTCGGCGCCCCGGTCCCGGTCAGCAACAGGACAGCCGGACCGGAGCCTTGGTCGTGGTAAGACAACCGGATCCCGTTCTCGGTTGTCATCAGCATGATGGTCCTTCCCCGCTCACCGCGTATTCGCGGCGCGCAGCAACATGACCGCCGGCGAATGCCGCCGGCGCCGGGGTTCTGTCTGATGTGGAGCGTGCGGTCCAGCGCCACTTACTCGGCCGGTGACCGTGGAGAACGTTTTCTCCCCGGTCTACAGCGCACAGATGTGACCGTACCTTCGGATATCGATTATCTGGAGAAGCCGGTGATGGACAGGCACTGCCCGCGCACCCGGGTCGTGAGTGTTAAGTGTCGTTCTAACGACACTTAACACTCACGACCAACGGCACTCACGACCAACGCGCGCCTCGTCCACGAACCTCGCTTGACACTTCGGCGGCGGATGGAAATCCTAGTATTTATGGATTCGAACGGTTTGTCCACTCAGTTGAGCATGGAAACACTGCATGGATCACTCACCGATCCGGCCATCTCGTCGATGAACCTGCTCAACGAGCTGATCGACGAATATCCTGTCGCCATTTCCATGGCGGCGGGCCGCCCGTACGAAGAGTTCTTCGACGTGCGGCTCATTCACGAATACATCGACGCTTATTGTGAACACCTCCGCGGTGACCGGAAACTGAACGAAGCGGCGGTCACCCGCACGCTCTTCCAATACGGGACCACCAAGGGCGTCATCGCCGATCTCATCGCCCGCAATCTCGCCGAGGACGAGGACATCGACGCCGCCCCCGAATCCGTGGTCGTCACCGTGGGCGCCCAGGAGGCGATGTTCCTGGTCCTCCGCACGCTGCGGGCGGGCGAGCGGGACGTGCTGCTCGCCCCCGCCCCCACCTACGTCGGCCTGACCGGGGCGGCGCTGCTCACCGACACCCCGGTCTGGCCGGTCCGGTCAGGTGAGAACGGCATCGACCCCGACGACCTCGCGCTCCAGCTGAAGCGCGCCGACGAACAGGGAAAACGGGTCCGGGCCTGCTATGTGACGCCGAACTTCGCCAACCCGACCGGCACGAGCATGGACCTGGCTTCCCGCCACCGTCTCCTCGAAGTCGCCGAAGCGCACGGGATCCTGCTCCTGGAGGACAACGCGTACGGGCTCTTCGGCGCCGAGCGGCTTCCCTCGCTGAAATCCCTCGACCGGTCGGGAAGCGTGGTCTACATCGGTTCCTTCGCCAAGACCGGCATGCCGGGCGCCCGGGTCGGTTACGTGGTGGCGGATCAGCAGGTGCCCGGGGGCGGTCTGCTCGCCGACCAGCTTTCGAAGCTCAAGGGCATGCTCACGGTGAACACCTCCCCCATCGCGCAGGCGGTGATCGCCGGAAAGCTCCTTCTCAACGGTTTCAGCCTGGTCAAGGCCAACGCCCGCGAGGTCGACATCTACCAGCGCAATCTCCGGCTCACCTTGGGCGAACTCGACCGCAGGCTCGGCGCGTTCCCCGACGTCACCTGGAACACGCCGACCGGTGGCTTCTTCGTCACCGTCACCGTGCCCTTCGTCGTCGACGACGAATTGCTGGAACGCGCCGCCCGCGATCACGGCGTGCTGTTCACGCCGATGCATCATTTCTTCGGTGGCAAGGGTGGATTCCACCAGCTCCGGCTCTCGATCAGCCTGCTCACGCCGGAACTGATCGAAGAAGGCGTCTCGCGGCTCGCGGCGCTCATCACTCCGCGCCTTCCGTGATTTCGCGGGCGACCGCCTCCACCAGCACCATGTCGTCACTGCTTCCCTCGATGGACCCGAATGAACTCGGCGCGGTCACCTCGAAGCCCGCCAGCGTCAGTTCCTCCATGGCCTGCTCCACCCCGATATGCCAGATTCGGTGCGTGCAAACGAGAAGGGGATCCGCCGTCACGTCGGCGGGGTGGATGGTGATCTCCTGGGTCTCCTCCGCCGGAATGTTCCTCGCGTGCAGCACGTACCGCCGTCCGCTCCGGCCCGTGAACTCTTGCCGGCGCTCCAGCGGCTCGGGCTCGGGTTTGGCCGGCGGCGGCTTGGGCACGCCGAACAACAGTTTCCCGCCGGGCTCGAGATGGTCCCGGACCGACGCGTACAGGCCGGGTCTGCGGGATCTGTCCAGGACGTTGAGCGAGCCGGCGCTGATGACCACCGTGCCGAAACGCTTGCCCAGCGCGAAATCGCTCATGTCGCCCTGGACGACCGTGCATCGATCACGGACGTCCGCCGTCGCTGCGGCCAGCCGGTCCCGGAAGGCGGTGATCACCGCGGGAGCCAGTTCCAGCGCGGTCATTTCCCAGCCGAGCTCCAGGAACGGGAACGTCAGCCTGCCCATACCCGCCGCGAGTTCCAAGACGGGCCCGGAGCCCGGGCGGACGCGGGCGGCGATCGCCCGCACTTCCGGGCCGCCGTCCCCGTCCTGTACCAGATCCCGGTAGATTTCCGCGGCGGCCTCGTCGTAGAAACCGCACAGCACGCCTCGCTCGCCTGCCGAAGCCAGCAGGACGTCGGCGTACGCGGTCCGCAACGGGCTACGCGTCAACTGTTCACTCATGAGGACAACCCCCCTGATCGATGTTCTTCTCCGGAATGATTCGGCCGTTGTCTCAGCGAGAGACGACAGGCCAGGTCAGTTCGCCGTAGCCGGGCTGCGCCGAGCTCTTCCGAGCATGCCCGTCCAGTTGAGCGAAAAGATCCTTGTCGGGTCCGTGAAGCATCAACATCTGCGATGGATAGCGCCGCAGAGCCTCGAATTTCCGCGTCCGAAGGTCGGGTTCGACGGAGGCGTGGATCGGAGGGCCGAGCTGAAAGCCCTCCGGCAGTTCCGGTGTGTCCGGTGCGAAGAGCGCGTGCGGAAGGTCTTCCCACAGCCGCACCGGGATGCCCTTGTCCCGCGCGACGAGCAGCGTGGCGTCCCGCGCGATCTTGTTGTCGATGTGACCGCTGATGGCGCCACAGGTCAGGATCAGCGTCGGCTCGCACTCTTCGACGACGGCCTCGATGTCGTCCTTGACCGCGGAGAACAGCTCCGGATCGCTCTGCGGCGACAGTTCACCGATGGCCAGCTTCTGCCGTCCCGGGACGTGGTCCGCCAGCCACCGGCCGTCCGGGAGTTTGCGGTAGATGGCGTCCAGGAACCGGCCGTGCCGGTATTCGGCCCCCAAGTGGCCGAGCGCGGCGATGTCCTCGTTCCGGCGATGAAGCGACGCGTCCTGCTCCGGGGAGAAGCCCCAGATCGAATGCAGCCGGTCCGCCGCCGGCGAGAAAGGTGCCACCGCGGTACCGGCGAACACCGTGTGGACGGTCACCTTCGCGCCGTCCCGCGTGGCCCGGGCGAGACCGGCCCCGAAGGACAGCACCGCGTCGTCCAGATGCGGGGAGATCGCCACTATCCGGCCCGTGTGGAGGTCTTGGGACATGGCGATCAGCTCACGTGCACGTTCGGCACGTACCGGATCCACTGCCCACCGGCGTCACGGAAAGCCTGCTCCGCGTTCATGATCTCGTCGGCGTGGTTCCAGGCGAACAGCAGCGCGTAGTCGGGGTGATCGTCGGCGAACTCCCGGTACTCGCGGACCGGGATGTGCTGCCCCGGGCTGAGCTTGCCCTGTTTGGCGGGAGTGGTGTCCGAGATGAACTCGACCAGATCCGGGGTGATGCCACAGAAGTTGGTCACCGTGGCGCTCTTGGCCGTCGCGCCGTAGCCGACGACGCGTTTGCCCTCGGCGCGGAGCTTGGTCAGCAGCGCGATGAGGTCTTCCTTGACCTTCTTCACGTTGGCGGCGAAGCGTTCCAGCGTGGCGAACTCGGACAGCTTGCGCTCCGCCTCCCACGCCAGGAGTTCCGCCACGGCCTCGGTCGGCTTGCGGGCCCCGGCGAGGGCGAGGGTGTAGCGGACCTCGCCGCCGTGCACCGGGATGCGCTCGACGTCCACGAGTTCGAGCCCGTTGCGCCGGGCCATCTCCTGCACCGAGCGCGCGGTGAAGAAGAAGAAATGCTCGTCGTAGATCTGGTCGAACGACGTGCGCTCGACGATGTCACCGAGGTACGGGTCCTCGAACACGAACACGCCGTTCGGGCCCAGCAAGGTGGTGACGCCCTTGAGGATCGAGTCCATGTAAGGGATGTGGCACAGGGTGTTGGCCGCGTAGATCACGTCGGCGGGGCCGTCGTTCTTCCGGATGTCGGCCGCCGTCGCCTCTTCGAAGAAGTCCTTGCGGACGCGGATTCCCTTGGCCGCGGCCAGATCCGCGACACCGCCGGAGGGTTCGACGCCGAGCTGGCGCACTCCCGCCTCCGCGATGGCCTTGAGCATGATGCCGTCGTTGCAGCCGAGTTCGACGATGAACGGGTCCTCGCCGGTCAGCTCCGTGGTCAGGAAGCGTTTGGCCAGATCGTGGAAATGCGTGCGCATGACGGCCGAACCGGACGAGTGGTAGGGGTATGCCTCGTGGAACATCAGGTCCCGCGGGACCTCTTCCATCAGCTGCACCATCGTGCAGGACTCGCAGATCCCGGTGGCGAGCCGGAAGAAGAACTCCTTCTTCTCGTCACCGGGAACCACGAACGCGTCCGAAAGCGGCTGACGTCCGAAGTCGATGAACTCGGTGACGGTGCCGTCACAGATACGGCACTGGGACGTGGTCGACATGGGTCTCCTCTGTGCTTGTGCTCGAAGAATTCGTGGGGCGGTTCACGCGGGAACGGCGGGCTTCTCCTCGCCGACCGCGGCGAACAACAGATCCGCGGCAGCCGCCGCCCCGTCGGTGAGGACGGTGCCCGCCACGGCCTCCGCCCGCACCCGCGTTTCCGGCGCGAGGGCCGTGGTGAGCGCGGCCGAAAGGGACTCGAAGGTCGGCGTCGGGCCGTCATGCGCGACGCCGATCCCGAGTTCGGCCACCCGGCCGGCGTAGTACGGCTGGTCCGCGATCTGGGGCACCAGGATCTGGGGTGCGCCCGCCCGCGTGGCCACATGCGTCGTCCCCGCGCCACCGTGGTGGATGACGGCGGCCACCCGGCGGAACAGCACCTGCTGGTTCACCTCACCGGTGGCGAAACAGTCGTCACGGTCGTCGGGCAGGACCAGATCGGCCCAGCCACGGGAGAGGATCACGCGGCGGCCGTGGGCCCGGATCGCCTCGATGGCCACCTTCGCGGCGTCGGCGGGGGCACGCAGGCTGCCGAATCCCAGGTAGACCGGCGGTGTCCCGGCGTCCAGGAACGCTTCCATCTCCGGGGAAAGCGGCCGCTCGTCGGGGAGGATCCACGCGCCGGTCTGCACCGCGTCGAGATCCGTCGGCTGCAGCGGGGCCAGGACCTGGTCCGCCGCCATCCACGGGTGATCGGTGTAGCCGTGTTCGAAGATGTCTTCCACCGGCGGAAGGCCGATCGCGGCCCGTTGGCTGTTGAGCGGGGCCCCGTACCGGCGGAAGGCGCTCTGATTGTTCCGCTCCCACAACGCCCGGATGTCGGTCCCCTCCGGCGCGGGCGGCTCGCCGAGTGGCGGCGGCGGCGCGTAGTACGGCGACGGCACGTAGCTCGGGCAATGGAAGGCGTAGAAGTAGGGGATCCCCAGCTTCTCGGCCACCGACCGGACGCCGAGCGCGGCGGCCAGCAGCCCGGTCGTCACCACCGCGTCGCACCCCTCGGCGGCCGCCGGGATCCGGTCGAACTGCATGGCGATCGTCTCGGTCGTGAACCGGAGCATGTCCTCGGCCGTCAAGGGCTTCGCCTCCCCCGCCGCCGCCGGGCGCGCCGACCGGCCGAGGGGCAGATGCGGCACCCCGACCTCGGCCAGCCGGTCCGCGCAGTCCGGCGGCGCGCACATCCGCACCTCGGCACCGCGCGCCCGCAGCCGGACCGCCAGCGCCACCAAGGGTTCGACGTCCCCGCGACTTCCGCACGTCGCCAACAGCACACGCATCACGTATTTCCCCGTTTCCTGGGTTCTGGGCCGTCAGCCGGGTCCCGGCGGGCCCGCTCGGTGTGGTTCACGCGGGAACGGCCGGCTTCTCCCGGCCGACCGCGGCGAGCACCAGATCCGCGGCCGCCGCCGCCCCGTCGGTGAGGACCATGCCCGCCACGGCCTCCGCCCGCGCCCGCGTCTCCGGCGCGAGCACCGTGGTGAGCGCGGCCGAAAGGGACTCGAAGGTCGGCGTCGGGCCGTCATGCGCCACACCGATCCCCAGCGCGGCCACCCGCCCGGCGAAGTACGGCTGGTCCGTGTTCCGGGGGATCACGAGCTGGGGGACGCCGGCCCGCGTGGCCACGTGCTCCGTACCCGCGCTGCCGTGGTGGATGACGGCGGCCACCCGGCGGAACAGCGCCTGGAAGTTCACCTCGTCGATGGCGAAACAGTCGTCACGGTCGTCGGGCAGGACCAGCTCGGTCCACCCCCGCGAGAGGATCACCCGCCGGCCTTGGGCCCGGATCGCCTCGACGGCCACCTTCGCGGCGTCGGCGATCCCGCGGCCGGACGAGCTGCCGAAACCGATGTGCACCGGCGGTGACCCGGCGGCCAGGAACGCTTCCAGCTCCGGGGGAAGCGGCCGCTCGTCGGACAGGAGCCACGCACCGGTCTGCACCGCGTCGACGTCCGGCTGCAGGGGCGCCAGTACCGGGTCCGCCGCCAGCAGGGGCCGCTCACCGTGGCCGTAGCCGAAGACGTCCTCCACCGGCGGCAGGCCGATCTCGGCCCGGCGACGGTTGAGCGTGGGCCCGTACCGGTCGGCGAACCGGGCGGCCCGCTCCTCCCACAGCACCCGGATGTCGGTCACGCCCGGCGTGGTCGGCTCGTCGTAAGCCGGCGGAAGGTGCGGGGACGCCAGATAGACCGGACTGGGGACGGAATAGAAGAAGGGCAGGCCCAGTTTCTCGGCCACCGACCGGACACCGGTCGCGGCGGCCAGATCGCCGACCGCCACCACCGCGGCACACCCTTCGGCGGCCCCGGGGACGGCGTCGAACTGCATCTCGACCGTCATGGCCGCCAGCCGCTGTTCCTCTTCGGGCGGTGGCGGCGGCATGCCCTCCTGCAACATCATGTGCTGCGGCAGGCCGACCGGCACATGCGGCACCCCGACCTCCGCCAGCCGCTCCTCGGCGGCGGGCGGCGCGCACATCCGTGTCTGGACGCCGAGCGCCTTCAATCGGTCCGCCAGCGCCACCCCGATTTCGACGTCCCCGCGGGTTCCGCACACCGACAACAGCACACGCATTTCGCTTCCCCTGTTTCCTGGGTCCGAAGGTTCAGGCCGGGTGGTGCGGCAGCCACTTCATGCCGTCGGGCGAAGTCACCAGTCCGCCGGGGAACAGCGGCAGCTCGGGTTCGGCGTCCTCGCCGAGCAGCGCCTTCATCTGGACCTGGCCCGCCTCCTGCATCGCCTGCTTGACGACCGTCGACTTGAACATCGGCACCATGTTGTCCCCGTCGCCACCGGCCATCTCGTCCACCGCGGCGGCGAATTCGGCACTGCGCGCGGCGATCCGGTCGGCGGCCGTCAGCGCGGTCTCCCCCGAGGACACCCCGCCGATCAGTTCGACGAACGACTCGATGTCGGTGCTCTGGTTCTGGGTGACCTTCTTGGCCTGCCAGAAGTACGACTCCTCGTTGACGTTCATCTGATAGAAGGAAACGAGGAATTCGTAGAAGACGCCGTATTCCCGGCGATACCGCGCTTCGAACTCGTTCAGCGCGGTCTTCTCGTCGAGATCGCCGGCGAGGACGCTGTTGATCGACCGGGCCGCGAGCAGCGCGCTGTAGGTCGCCAGGTGCACCCCGGAGGAGAACACCGGGTCCACGAAGCACGCGGCGTCGCCGACCAGGACCATGCCCGGCCGCCAGTAGGTCTCCTGCTGGTACGAATAGTCCTTGCGGACACGCAGTTCCCCGTACTTGCCGGTCGTCACCCTGGTCGCGTTCGAGAGGTATTCCGAGATCAGCGGGCATTCGGCGATCAAGGCGTTGAGGGCCTTCTCGCGGTCACCCTGGATCTTGTCGGCGTCCTCCCGGCGCACCACCGCGCCGACACTGGTGAGCGTGTCGCTCAACGGGATGTACCAGAACCAGCCGTTGTCGAAGGCCACGCTCAGGATGTTCCCCGACACCGGCTCCGGCAGCCGCTTGCCGCCCTCGAAGTAGCCGAACAACGCGAGGCTGCGGAAGAACTCCGAGTAGTTCCGTGAACCGCCGACCTTGGAATAGAGGCGGCTCTTGTTGCCCGACGCGTCGATCACGAAACGCGCCGACACCTCACGCTCGTTGCCGTCGGGGTCGGTGTACTTCGCGCCGGTGACCCGCTCACCGTCTTCCACCACATCGTGGACAGAGCAGCCTTCCCGCACGACGACGCCCTTGCTTTTGGCGTTGTTCAGCAGGATCTCGTCGAACCGCGCCCGCTCGACCTGGTAGGCGTGCGACGTCGAGCCGGCCATCTTGGCGGAGATGCCGAAGTGGAATGTCCACGGCTCCGGCCGGGCACCCCAGCGGAACGTGCCGCCCCGCTTGATCGGGAACCCCGCCCCCGCCAGCTCGTCGGCGACGCCGAGCATCCGGCACACGCCGTGCACCGTGGCGGGCAGCAGCGATTCACCGATCTGGTACCGGGGAAAGACCTCCTTCTCCAGCAACAGCACCCGATGGCCCTGCATCGCGACCAGTGTGGCCACGGTCGAACCACCCGGCCCGCCACCGGCAACCACCACATCGAAATCTTCGACCGACATTTCCCACCATTCCTCTGTCGTGTGTCATTTCGCCGGGCCTGCGGTCACCAGGTGACCGGTACCTGATCAGGGCAATCTACGAACGCGCTGCGGTACTTCACTTCTTCGATGGGCACTGCCAGCCGCAGTCCCGGGAATCGCCGCCACAAAGTCTGATAAGCCATGCGCAGCATGGATCTGGCCAAGGCCGCGCCGACGCAGTAATGGATGCCGTGCCCGAATCCGACGTCCGACACCGCGGCGCGATTCGCGTCGAGGACGTCGGGATCCGGGGTCAGCGCCTCATCCCGGTTGGCCATGAGAATCGAGCACAGGACGTAGTCCCCCGCCTTGATCAGCTGCCCGTCGATGACCACGTCCTTGATGGCGAGACGCGGATTCGGCGCCTGCACCGGGGACAGATACCGGACGAGTTCGTTGACGACGCGTTCGGCCTTTTCGGGGGACTCGAAAAGCAACTCGATCTGTCCGGGATTGTCCAGGAGGGCGAGGACACCGAAACCGATCATCCCGGCGACGGTTTCGACACCGCCGAGGATCAGCGCCGTGCAGAGGCCCTTCAGTTCCTCGTCCGTGACGTTGTCGCCGTGGTCCCGCACGATCATGCCGAGGAGACCGTCGTCGGGGTCGGCGCGCTGCCTGGCGAGGAGGTTGTCCAAATACCGGTTGAACGCCGCGCTGTCGGCGGCCCGTGCCTTGAGTCCCCGGCTCAGGTCGGCGTTCCGCCTGATCCGCCGGACGAACTCACGCTGGTCGTCGCGCGGGATGCCGAGCAGTTCGCACAGGGCGTGCGCGCCGACCGGATCGGCGAACAGGCCCTGGAGGTCCGCGGACGGCCCCTCGGCCTCCAGCAGATCGAGGCGATCATCGATGAGACTTTGGATCGCGGGCTCCATCCGGCGGATCCGGCGGACCGTGAACTCCGGCGTGAGCATTTTCCGCAAACGGGTGTGCTCGGGTGGGTCATAAGTGGAGATCTGCCCGACGAACTGGGCCTCCACATGGGCGCCGGATTTCGACTGGGTGAATTGCGGCCGCGTCGTGAAATGTTCGTGATCACCCAATATCCTGCGCACGACCTCGTAACCGTGGGCCTGCCAGACGAAGTCCCTGCCCAGCTGGGTGGACGATTCGCCGACTATCCGCACCAAAGGGCCGTGCGCCCTGAGCCCGAAATTGTCCTCGTGCGGATCGCAGTTCGTCCTCAGCTGAAAGTTCGCCGGCTCCCGCAGGAGCGGCGCGACCTGATCGATATCGTGCCCCATCCGACTGGAAGCTCCTTGGTTGACCGGGAAAGTGCCGTTCGGCTTTATCGACCCGAACACGCCGACGTCCCAATTTCACCGGTAATCAGGCGGCACGTCCAGCGACCTCGCGTGGACGGAGCCGTCGATCACCAGGCGACCATCAGCTCGGTCAATCCGTACGCGGGAGTGGTCAGCCGGAATTCGGTGTCCTGTGCGGGATCCGCGAGCCTCAGCGCCGGGAAACGCCGCCACAGCTCGGTGAAGACCGTGCGCAGTTCGAGCCGGGCCAGCGCGGCGCCGAGGCAATGGTGGACTCCGTGCCCGAAGGCGACATGCGGGATGGGCTCGCGGGTGACGTCGAGGCGGTCCACATCCGGTGCCAGCGCGGGATCACGGTTGGCCGCGGGGAGCGAGCAGATGACGCTGTCCCCCTTCTTGATCTCCTGCCCCGCGAGGGTGAGGTCCTCCCTGGCGATCCGGGGAGTCGGGCTGTACGGCACGGTCAGGTACCGGATCAGCTCGTCGACCGCCCGTTGCGCCGACTGCTCGTCGCCGCGGAAAGCGTCGATCTGCTCGGGATGGCGCAGCATCGCCAGCACACCGAGGCCGATCATGCCGGAGATGTTGTCGTCGCCCGCCAGCATCACCTGAACGCAGAAACCGCGTAGCTCCTCGTCCGTGGCGTCGTCCCCGTATTCGGCGACGACCGCGCCGATCATCCCCTCACCCGGCTCCTTGCGTTCCCTGGCGATCATCGCCAGCAGATAGCGCGAGAACTTGTCGCCGAGCGCCGCCCGGCGCTTTTGACTCAGCGAGGCGTCGAGATGCCCGTGACAGAGCTTCATGAACATGTCGCGGTCGTCCCTCGGCACCCCGACCAGCTCGCACAGCACGGCGCCGGGCACCTTGTCGGCGACGAACGCGATCAGATCCGCGGGGGATCCCGCCCGCTCCATCTCGTCGAGGCGGTCGTTCACGATCTGCTCGATGTACGGCGCCATCCGCTGCATTTTCCGCAGGGTGAAGCCGGGCGTCAGTTTCCGCCGCAGCCGCGTGTGCTCGGGCGGGTCGTAGTCCATCAGGTTGCCGACCAGTTCCCGCGGCCGGAAGATGCCCTTCCCGCCGATCTCGTCCCGCGGGTCCCAGCGGCGCCGGGTGCTGAACTGCTGGTGATCACCCATCACCTGCCGGACGACGGCGTGCGCGGTGGCCATCCAATGGGTCTCGGCGTCCGCTCCGGATCCGATGGTGACCCTCGTCAGCGCTCCGGCGGCGAGCAGTTCGTCCGCCGGATCCAAGCCCTGCCTGCGAATGTGCAGCGGGCGCGGGTCGTCCTCGCTCAACGGGAAAACTCCTTTGCTTGGGAAGGAGTCGTGAGTGGTAATGAGGGTTAGAACCGTCATTACCACTCACGACCACCGGTACCGACCTCCCGGCGCGGGTCCGGACCGGCTGACGGAAGCCGGGTCGCGGCTCCGGGTGTCCACAAGAGACACTTTTCGGGAGATAAGCGTCCGATTTGAGCAGTTTGCATGGTTTCGCGAGGTGGTCGTGAGTGGCAAAGAGCGTTAGAACGCTCTTTGCCACTCACGACCCCGTTCAGGACCGTCATGGGACGCGCCCCGCCTCAGCGGACAGTCCCTTGCCTGCTGCCAGGTAGTGAAGGGCCCCTTCCCTACCCTCAAGGTAGGTAAGGAGGCCTTCACGGCGTGGTGACGCCTACACGGCCGCCACCGACCACCGGCGTCACCAGTCGAGCAGCAGGGCTTCCACGTCGAACGGCGGCGGGCCCAGTTTGATCTCGCGATCCGGTTCGGCCAGCCTGAGCGTGGGAAACCGGTGCGCCAGCGCCGGAATCGCCGTCCGGAACACCATTTCCGCCAGCGGACGGCCGAGGCAGTGATGGATACCGTGCCCGAACGTGACATGCGAGGGCTTTTCCCGGGTGATGTCGAACCGGTCCTCCGGGTCGGGGAACCTGTGCCGGTTCGAAGCCAGCAGGGAACAGGTGACGGCATCGCCCTTCTTGACGAGCTGGTCACCGATCCGCACGTCCTCCAGCGCGATGCGCGGAGTGGTCTTCTCGTCGCTGGTGAGGTAGCGGGCCACCTCGTTCAGCCAATCCGGGACGCTGTCCGGGTCGTCGCGCAGCACGGCGAACTGCTCGGGGTGCTCGACCATCAGCCACGCACCCGCCGAGAGGAACCGCGCCACCTGATCCCCGCTGGCGCCCATCACGAACGCGGCGACGCCCAGCAGTTCCGCGTCGGTGATGTCGTCGCCGTGTTCGCGCACCACGGCACCGAACATGTCGTCACCGGGATCGCGACGCGTTTTGGCCGCGACCTGGCCCATGTACGTCCAGTACTTGTTCCCCGCCGCCACCCGCCGTTTGCCCGACCGTTCGGACCGGCTGGCGTGCAGGACGCGCGACAGCTCCGCCTGATCGTCACGGGGAATGCCGAGGAAGTCGCAGATCACCGTCGTCGCGATGGGCCACGCGAACCGGGGCACGAAATCCACCGGCCCGCCGGTGGCCTCGATGTCGTCCAGGGTGGCCTTGACGACCGCCTCGATCCGCGGCCGGAAATCCCGCATCCGCCGGACGGTGAACGCGGAGGCCACCATCCGGCGCAGGCGCGTGTGCTCCGGCGGGTCGTACTGGTTGAGGAACCCGGGCCAGATGCGGCCCGCCGCCGTCCCGCCGAACAGCAGCTTGGCGCTGAACTTGTCCGAGCCGAGCACCTGGCGGGTCTCCTCGTACCCGGTGGCGAGCCACCCGGTACGCCCGCCCGGGGACTCTTCCGACTCCATCACGGACATGCGGCCTTCGGCCATCAGCGCACGCAGCTCCGGTCCCGGGTCGAACCGCTCTCTCCGGTGGATTTCCGTTCCCCGGAGGGCGTTCTTCTCCTCGAACACTGCACAAGGTCCTTTCGCAGGGGTGGTCCGTGAATGGCTCCTTGAGGGACTCTGGTTCCCTCAAGGAGGCCTTCACGGCCCAACTACGCCACCGCACCGTCCAACCGTCCGCGTTGAGCGGCTGGACACCCGTTCGCTCAGGCGCCCGCTTCCTGGATGAGGCTCTTCGGCCGGAGGTCCGTCCAGTTCTCCTCGACATAGGCGAGGCATTCCTGGCGGGTGGTCTCGCCGAGCACCCGGGTCCAGCCCGACGGCACCTCGGCGAAGGACGGCCACAGGGAGTGCTGCCCCTCGTCGTTGACCAGAACGAAAAAGGAACCGTCTTCGTTGTCGAAGGGGTTGGTCATCGTTGTGTCCTTTCACCTTCCGGCCGCTGCCGGAGTTTCTCGGCGACGATGGATCCAATCTGGCCCAGCGCCGCGGTTTGCACCATGTCGTAGTGGTTGGACGGGATGTCGTGGGCCTCGATGGTCCCGGTGGTGAACTCCTTCCAGCTGGCTTTCGCCACCGAGACGGGAAGATGTTCGGGACGGTCCACAGTGGCCACGAAGAGCAGGATGTCGCCGGCGAAGGGCGAGGAAACGTGCCGTGGCCCGATGTCCCAGAGGTTCCGCATGACGGCTTCGAGGCGCGCCCGGGCGGCCTCGCTCTTCACCAGTTGACCCGCGAGGTCCAGATCCGCCTGGTTCCGCTTCGACAGGGCCGCTTCTTCGCTCGCGGCGCCGGTCGTCTTGCGTCCCATGTAGACGGGATAGGCGTCGAGCAGCGCCAGCAGGCCGACCTTCTCCCCTTCCTGCTCCAGCAGCCTGGCCATCGCCTGCGCGATCCGGCCGCCGAGGGACCAGCCGAGGAGGTGGTACGGCCCGGACGGCTGCACGGCGCGGATCTGCGCGAGGTAGTCGGCCGCCATCTCCTCGACGCTGCCCGGCAGGGGTTCCGTCCTGGCCAGGCCGCGTGCCTGCACGCCGTAGACCGGCTGGTTCGCCGGGAGATACCGCAGCAACGGTTCGTAGTTCCAGCTCAGGCCACCGCTCGCGTGGACACAGAACAGCGGCGGGCGGTCGCCGCCGACGCGGAGCGGCAACAGGATTTCGAAGTCACCCGTCTTCACCGCGGTGCTCGCCCGCCGCCGCTCCCCCACGACGACCAAGGTCTTCGCGGGGGTCTTGCGGGCGAGCAGGCCCGTCGGCAGCATCCGGTGCCCTTCCTCGCCGAACGGACAGGGCACGGTCGGCAGGCCGGCCGGTGCCGTGTCCACCGCCGGACCGGTGACGTAGAGATCGCCGACGGCGCCTGGCGCGACGGGGCGCATCAGCTCGTCCAGTACCAGCGCGCCGACCGGGTCGTCCCCGGCCAGCTCGGCGACCACCGCGGGGACGGCACCCGCCCACCGCGCCGGGGCGATCGGCGGACGGCCGCGTTCGAAGTCGTCCAGGAAGAGGTCCAGCTCGCTGACCCGCCGCCGGGGATCCTCCGCCACCTGTTCGAGGACGCGGACCAGCCGCCGGGCGACCGATTCGGCCGTGGCCTGATCGAACAGATCGGTGGCGTAGCGCAGCGCGCCTTCCAGGCCGCCCGCTTCGTCGTCGTCATCGAAGTGCTCGGTGAGCTTGACCGCGAGATCCAGCTCCATCGCGTCGGTCCCGGCGGGTTCGACACCGGTGCGCAGCGCGGGCAATTCCGCCGTGGACCAGCCGTCGATGTCCTCCTCGTCCACCTCCAGTCCCACCTGGAACACCGGGTGGCGGGAGAGCGAGGCAGGCAGATCCAGCAGCTCGACGATCCGTTCGAAGGGCACGTCCAGGTGCTGGTTCGTGGCCTGGACGGCCTCCTGCACCCGGGTGACGACCTCCAGGAAGGTCGGATCGCCCGAGACGTCCGTCCGCAGGGCGAGCGGCCGGGTGAACGGGCCGACCATCGGTTCGAGGTCGAAGAGTTCCTCGTCCCGCGGCAGCGTCGTGCCGATCACCACGTCGTCGCCCGACCCGGATCTGGTCAGCAGCATGGCGAGCGCGGCGTGCACCAGCTGGAGCGTCTCCGCGCCCGCCGACTCCGCCGTCTCCGCCAGCCGGGCGTGCGGGCCGGCGTCCAGCCGCAGCGCCACCGAACCCGCCCTCCGCGACGGGACCGCGGGCCGCGGGCGGTCGAACGGGAGCACCGTCTCCCCGTCGATGCCCGCCAGGTTGTCCCGCCAGAAGGCGACCTGCTCGTTGACCAGGCTGCCCGGCTCGTCCTCGTCCTCGAGCAGACGCCGCTCCCAGAGCGAGTAGTCGGCGAACTGCAGGGCCAGGGGCGCCCGCTGCGGGACCCGGCCCTCGCGCCGCGCCCCGTAGGCGGCCGCCAGGTCGCGGAAGAACACGTCCAGCGAGTCGTCGTCGGCGAGGATCCGGTGCACCCGCAGGTGAAGCACGTGCTCCTTCTCCGAGAGCGCGAAAAGGTCACACCGCCACGGCACCTCCCGAGTGAGGTCGAAGACCGACTCACGCAGCTCCGCGAGCAAGCCGGGGAGGTCGTCCTCGGTGGCCGCGACCGGGGTCAGCTCGACCGCCAGGGTGTCGTGGACGTGCTGGTGGACGCTCTGCGCGTCGCCGGGGAAGGTCGTGCGGAGAAGCTCGTGCCGGGCCGCGACGTCGCCGAGCGCGGCCGTCAGCGCGGGCACGTCGAGCCTGCCGTGCAGGCGCAGCGCGACCGACGTGGTCAGGCTCGCCGTCTCCCCGCCCGGATCGGCCAGCAGCCAGGCGCGCAGCTGGCGGGCGGTGAGCGGTACCCGCTCCGGTCGCTGGGCGACTTCCAGGACGGGGCGGGACTTCGCGGCGAGCGCCCTGGCCAGCCCCGCGGGCGTCGGCGAGGAGAACAACTGCCGGATGGGCAGGTCTTCGCCGAGTTCCTCCCGGATCCGCGCGACGAGCCGCATGGCCAGCGCCGAACTGCCGCCGAGGTCCTGGAAGGCGTCGTCGACGCCCACCTGGTCGACGCTGAGGATCTCGGCGAACAGCGCGCACAGCACCTTTTCGGTCTCGTTCTCCGGCGCCTTCTCCGACGAGCCTCCGGCGAGATCCGGGGCGGGCAGGGCCCGGCGATCCACCTTCCCGTTGGGGGTGACGGGCAGGCCGGGCAGCGCGACGACCGCGATCGGGACCATGTAGTCGGGCAGCACCTTGGCCATCTGCCGCCGGATCTCCTCCGGTCCCGCGTCGCCGCCGTCCGAAACGAAATAGCCGACCAGTCGCTTTTCGCCGGGCTGGTCTTCCCGTGCCAGCAGGACGGCCTCGACGACTCCCGGCTGGGCGGCCAGCACGGCCTCCACCTCGCCGAGTTCGACCCGGTAACCGCGGATCTTCACCTGGTCGTCCGCACGGCCGAGGAACACGACTTCGCCGTCACGGGTCCAGCGCGCCAGGTCGCCGGTGCGGTACATGCGTTCCCCGGCGGCGAACGGGCAAGCCACGAAGCGGCCGGCAGTCAGGCCCGGCGCGTTCAGGTACCCCCGGGCCAGGCCCGTGCCCGCGATGTACAGCTCGCCCGCCACACCCGGCGCGACCGGGCGCAGGAAGGCGTCGAGGATGTAGATCCGGCGGTTGGTCATCGGATGCCCGATCGGCAGCTCCCGGTCGAGTACGTCTCCGGGTTCGATCGGCAGCCACGTCGCGCACAGGGTGGTCTCGGTCGGACCGTAGGTGTTGCGCACCCGCAAACCGGGCTGGGCCCGCCGCAGGTTCTCCACCGACTGCAGGGGGACGATGTCGCCGCCGGTACCGATCTCGACCAGGCCGTCGAAGCATTCCGGCGACGTCTCCGCCAGCGCGCGGAAGGTACCGGCGGTGAGGTGGACGTAGGTCGCGCCGCGGCGCACGGCCTGCCGGACCCCGGCCGCGTCCAGCACTCCCGGTTCGGTGAGCAGGACTCGCGCCCCGGAGACGAGCGGCACCCACATCGCGTAGAGCGACGGGTCGAAGACGTGCGTCGCGTGCATCAGCACGCCGTCGCCCGCGCCGATCTGCCAGCCCTCGTCGCCCGCCAGCCCGGCGACTGCACCGTGCGGGATTCCCACGCCCTTCGGGAGACCGGTGGATCCGGAGGTGTACATGACATACGCGAGGTCGTCCGCGGACAGCCGGATCTCCGGCGCGGCACAGACGTCGACGGCCGCGCGCGTTTCCGGCGCGTCGAGCACGATCGCGTTTAGCCCGCTAAACGCGACCGCGCGGGTGGCTTCGGTGCACAGGACGGTCGAGACGCCGGAGTCCTCGAGGATGAACGAGATCCGCTCGGCCGGGTACTCGACGTCCACCGGAACGTAGGCGGCGCCCGCCTTCCAGATCGCCAGGAACGCGATGATCAGCTCCGGTGACCTCTCCATGGCCACGCCGACGCGGTCACCGCGGCCGACGCCCCGACCGGCGAGGTGGCCCGCCAGCCGATCCGACGCCTGGTCGATCTCGGCGTAGGTCAGGTTCGCACCGTGGGCATCGACGATCGCCACCGCCTCCGGCGCCGCGGCCACCCGACGGGCGAACAAGGCGGGGACGGACTCCCCCGGCACCGGACCCGCGGTCGCATTGAAGTCGTTCAGCACCAAGGCGCGCTCGGCCTCGCTCACTGTCGGCAGACGGCCGATGAGGACGTCGGGCTCGGCGACCAGCCGCTCCAGCACGCGCGCCATCGCGCCGACGACCGATTCGGCGGCCGTCCGGTCGAACAGGCCGTGGTCGTAGTCGAGGATGAGCGGCATCCGTTCGCCCGGACCGGTCACCAGGGTGAACGGATAGTGCGAGGAGTTGCTCCCCCGTTTCACCGGGCGCAGGTTCAGGCCGCCGTCCGACGGCCGGTCGAGTCCCGTGCGGGGGAAGTTCTCGTAGATGACGAGCGTGTCGAAGACCGCTCCGGGTCCGGCGACGGTCCGCACGTCCTGGAGGCCGAGATACTGGTGCGCCATGAGCGCCGCCTGGTCGCGCTGCAGGTCGGCGAACAGCTCGACGGCCCGCCGCGCGCCGTCGAGCCGGACCCGCACCGGCAGGGTGTTGAGCAGCTGGCCGACCATCGACTCCACGCCGGGCAGATCGGCGGGCCGCCCCGAGGCGGTCGCGCCGAACACCACGTCGGTGCGGCCGGCGAGCTGCGACAGCACGACGGCCCACGCGCCCTGCACGACGGTGTTCAGGGTGAGCCCGTTGCCGCGCGCCAGCCGGGCGAGGCCGTCCGTCAGCTCCGCGGACAGCTCGACGACTTCGGTGTGGATGTCCGGTATCCGGGTGGGATCGGCGGGGACGACCGTGGTGGGGGTCTCCAGCCCGGCGAACTCGGCCCGCCAGGCCGCCCGGGCCGCTTCCTTGTCCTGCCGCCCCAGCCAGGCGAGGTAGTCCCGATAGGACACGGTGGGCGGGAGCCCGGAGGCGTCACCGCCCGCGGCGTAGATCTCGGCGAGTTCCCGGTGCAGGATCGGCATCGACCAGCCGTCCACGAGGACGTGGTGCAGCGTGTGCACGAGCCGGTGGCTTTCCGGGCCGAGCCGGATCAGGTGCAGTTTCATCAGTGGCGCCGACTCGATGCTCAGCCGTTCGGCCACCTCGTCCGCGGCCAGGCGGTCCACCGCGCTCTCGACGCCATCGGCACCGTCGCCGGGCAGCCCGGAAAGATCCGTTTCGCGCCAAGGAATTTCGGCGTTCCGCGCGATCACCTGCACCATCTGGGCGCCGCTGACGTAGCGGAAACAGGCCCGCAGCGCGGCATGCCGGTCCACGAGCGCCTGCCACGACCTCTTCAGCAGCCCCGCGTCGAGCGGGCCGTCGATCCCGTAGACGGTCTGGACCGTGTAGGTGTCCGGTCCCTCCTTGTCCAGGACGGTGTGGAAGAGCATCCCTTCTTGCAGCGGGGAAAGCGGCCAGACGTCTTCCACGCTGGAGCGAGGCTTCGCACGAGTGTCGTCAACGGTCACGATCTGCTCCTTAGTGGTCACGCGCGTCGACGGGTCAGTCACCGGCCAGTCCGGCCACGAGCTGGTCCATCTGGTCAGAGGAAAGTTCCACGAGCGTGCCCGCGGCGGGCTCCGGCGCCGCGGTTTCCGCGCCCTCGGCCGGGAGGTCCTTGACGAGGACCGCCAGCCGTTCCGGTGTCTTCTCTTCGAACACCTGCCACGGCGTCAGTTCCAGTCCCGTCCGGCGGGCCCTGGCCGACAACTGCATCGAGGTGATCGAGTCGCCGCCGAGTTCGAAGAAGCTGTCGTCGGGAGCCACCTGCTGGAGCCCCAGCACTTCCGCGAACAGCTCGCACAGCCGCGCCTCCATGGCCGTGCGCGGGTCTCGTTTCGAGGACATCCCGGCGAAGTCGGGGGCCCGCAGCGCGCGGTGGTCGAGCTTGCCGTTCGGGGTGAGCGGCATCTGCTCCAGCGGCACGAAGGCCGCCGGCATCATGTACTCCGGCAGGCGTTCGGCCGCCAGTTCGCGCAGTGCGGACATCAGGTCTTCGCCTTCGGCGTCGGCCGATGGCACGACGTAGGCGACCAGCTGCTTGTCACCCGGCCCGTCCCGGCGGACCGAGACCACCACCTGGCCGACCCCCGGATGCTCCGCGAGCACGGCCTCGATCTCGGCGGGCTCGACCCGGTATCCGCGCACCTTGACCTGCGCGTCGACCCGGCCCGCGAAGAGCAGCTGGCCTTCCCGGGTCCAGCGGAACAGGTCGCCGGAGCGGTACATCCGCTCACCGGGCGCGAACGGGCTGGCGACGAACCGTTCCGCGGTCAGGCCGGGGCGGCCGAGGTAGCCGCGAGCCAGTCCGACACCCGTGATGTAGAGCTCGCCGACCACGCCCGGCGGCACCGGCCGCAGGAAGGTGTCGAGCACGTAGTGCCGCACGTTGTGGATCGGGCCGCCGAGCGGGACCTGTTCGTGGCCCGGGGACAACGGGGCACTCATCGTCGAGCAGATGGTGGTCTCGGTCGGCCCGTAGGCCTGGATCACCCGGCGGCCCGGCGACCAGCGGTCCACCAGCGCGGGCGGCAGGGCCTCGCCGCCCGTCAGGACGGTCCGCAGGGTGTCCGGCAGGTCGTCCTCGCTCGCCAGCACACTCGGCGACACGGTCAGGTGGGTGATGTCCGCCCGGCGGATCGTTTCGCCCAGCGTCATCCGGGGCGGCATGTTCGCCGCGTCCGGCAGGACCAGGGTCGCGCCGGCCAGGAAGGACATGTAGAGCTCGGAGACGATGGCGTCGAAGCCGATCGCGGACAGCTGCAGGATCCGCGAGGACGACGTGACGGCCATCCGCTCGATATGCGCGTACCCCAGGTTGACGAGGCCGGAGTGGGTGACGAGAACACCCTTGGGCACCCCTGTCGACCCCGACGTGTAGATGACGTACGCCGCGTCTTCCGGTGCCACCGGCGGCAAATCGACGGCAGGACCGGCGGTGGGCAGCTCGTCGAGCACCAGCACCGTGCCCGCGAACTCCGCGGGGACGGCCGACCGGGTCGTCGTCGTGCACACCAGCACCCCGGGTGCCGAGTTGGCCAGCATGAATTCGACGCGTTCACGGGGATAGTCCGGGTCGACCGGCACGAACACCCCACCGGCGAACGACACCGCCATCAGGGTCACGACCAGCTCGGCCGAGCGTTCGACCAGGACACCCACGCGGTCCTCACGCCGCACGCCCGACCGGACGAGCAGGCTCGCCAGCGCCTCGACCTCGTCGAGCAGGCCGCGGTAGGACAGGCTCCGCGTCCCGTCCTGGACGGCCATCGCGTCCGGCGTGCGCTCCGCCTGCCCGCGGAACACCACCGGCAGCGTGTCCGCGGTGAGCGGCGCGTCGGTCCGGTTCCACTCGTCCACCACCAGACGACGCTGCTCCGGGCCGATCAAGCCGATCCGGCCCACCGGCGTCCGCGGCTCGGCGAGCACCTGGTCGAGTGCGCGCAGGAGCGTCGCGAGCATCTCCCCGGCCCCGGTCCGGTCGACCACGTCCGGCCGGTAGATGAACTCACCGCGGACGGCGCCGCCCGCGACGGACGCGCGCAGGGACAACGGATAGTGCCCGGTGTCGTTGGGAATCCCCGTGGAGCGCATGACGAGCGTGTCGGGGCCGCCGGACCTGGGCGGCGAGTACGGATAGTTCTCGAACACCACGATCGTGTCGAACGCCGCCCCCGGACCGGCGAGCTGTTTGATCTCGGACAGCCCGATGTGCTGGTGCGACATCATCGTGACCTGCCGTTCCTGCAGGTCCTTCAGCATGTCGACGACCGGTTCGGCGCCGGTGAGGCGGGCCCGGACCGGCACCATGTTCATGAACAGGCCGACCGCGGACTCGACGCCGGGGATCTCCGGCGGGCGCCCCGCGACCGCGGCACCGAAGACCACCTCGTTCCGTCCGGCGGGCCAGGCCAGATGCAGTGCCCAGATCCCCTGGAAGAGGGTGTTCGCCGTGACGCCGTGGAGCCGGGTGAACTCCACCAGGCGCCTGCTCGTCTCGTCGTCGAGTTCGAACCCGACGCGTTCGGGCTCGACCGGCGTGATGATCGACTCCGGCGGCACGACGTGGGTCGCCTCGTCGAGACCCGCGAGTTCGTCCCGCCACGCCTCCCGGGCGGCCGTCTTGTCCTGACGGGCGATCCAGGCGAGGTAGTCGCGATACGACGTCGCCGCGGGCAGCGCCCGGACGTCACCGCCCGCTTCGTACGCCGTCAGCACCCCGTCGGCGATGATCGGCAGCGACCAGCCGTCGGCCACGATGTGGTGCGAGGTGAAGATCAGCCGGTGCCTGCGGTCGCCGAGGCGCACCAAGTGCAGGCGCAGCAACGGTCCCTGCGCCGGGTCGAAGCGTTCGGCGTGCAGTTCCGCCGCGAGCCGGTCGAATTCGGCCAGCGCCGCGTCCTCGGGAAGCCCGGAAAGGTCGGTCTCCCGCCAGGGCAACGTCACCTCGCGGGCGATCACCTGCACGGACTTGCCGGACTCCAGCTGCCGGAAACTCGCCCGCAGGGCGGGATGCCGGTCGAGCAGGGCCTGCCAGGACGCGCGGAAGCGGGCGACGTCCAGCGGACCGTCGAGGGCGAGTTTCCGCATGCTCGCGTAGACGTCCGGGCCGCGCTCGTCGGTGGCGTGGAACAGCAAGCCCTCCTGGAGCGGGGAGAGCGGCCAGATGTCGAACAGGTTCGGCACGGCGGCCTCGACCTCCGTCACCTCGCGCTGGGTCAGCGCGGTGAGCGGGAAGTCCGACGGCGTGTGCCCACCGGCGCCTTCGCGGCCGGCGTGGACGGCGAGCCCGGTCAACATGGCCAGCCACGCCTCGGCGAACGACTCGGCCCCGGCGTCGTCGAGGATCCGCCGTGCCCAGGTCACGGTCAGGCTGAACTCGGGGCCGTCCGCGCCGTCCACCACGACGGCGTCGATCTCCAGGACGTGCCGCAACGGCGTTTCCGGCTCCGCCGCGCCACCGGCGATTCCCGTGATCTGCCAAGGCTTCGCGTCACCGCCGGACCGCGACGAGAAGCGGCCGAGGTAGTTGAACCCGATCTCCGCCTTCGGCAGCGCAGCGAGCACCGGCGCCGTCTCGGCGTTGAGGTGGCGCAGCAGTCCGTAACCGAGCCCGCCGTCGGGTACGGCTCGCACGTTTTCCTTGACCTGCTTGAGTAACCGCCCGGCGGCGGCCCCGCCCGCGATCGCCTCGGCCGGGTCGGCCCCGGTCGTGTCCAGCCGGAGCGGATGGATGTCGGTGAACCAGCCGAGTGTCCGGGACGGGTCCAGCTCCCCGAGCGGCTGACGGCCGTGCCCTTCGACGTCGACCACGACGTCGGCGCCGCCGCGCCAGCTCGCCACCGCACCGGCGAGGGTGGCCAGCAGCACCTCGTGGACACCGCAGTGGAAGGCCGAGGTGACCTTCTCGGCGAGCGTGCCCGCGTGTTCCCGCGGCACGGTCCAGGACCGGCGTCCCGCGGTCGACACGGTGTCGCACATCGGATCGAGCTCGCCCAGCCGCGGCTTGGCCCCGTCGAGGATCTCCGTCCACGTCGGCAGTTCCGCGGTCCTGGTCGCCGCTTCTTCGGTCAGCGTTCGCGACCAGCGCCGGAACGAGACGTCCGGCGGGTCGAGCGACGGCCGCACGCCCGCGACCGCGGCTTCACAGGCCGTCTGCAGGTCCGGAAGCAGGGTCCGCCACGACACCACGTCGACCACGAGGTGGTGCGCGGCCACCACGAGCCGCCCGGCGCGGCCCTTGCCCGCGTCCGCCCAGACCGCGCGGACCATCACCCCGGCGAGGGGATCGAGGCGGGCCGCCGCGGCTTGCGCGATCTCACCGAGATCGCCCGCGGCGGCGTCGACCCGTTCGACCAGCGTCGCCGCGTCGACCGTTCCCCGGTCGGCCACGATCAGCCGGGGCTCCGCGCCCTCGGTCTCGACGATCCGGCTCCGCAGCAGATCGTGCGTGTCGAGCACCGCGCTCAGACCGGCCGCCAGCGCGGGCACGGAAAGGTCGCCGGGCACCTCCACGATCACCCACTGCGCCATGCCCTCACGGGTCAGCCCGCGCGGATCGCGTTCGAGCAGCGCCCGCATCACCGGCGTCAACGGGACTTCGCCGATCCCTTCGGTGTCCTCGTCCCGAATCCGTCCGCCGTGCTCGGCGACCATCGCGATCCCGGCGGGAGTCTTGTGCTCGAAGACCTGTTTCGCCCCGAAGACGAGATTCTCGCGACGAGCGCGGGCGGCCAACCGCATCGAGAGGATCGAATCCCCGCCCAGTTCGAAGAAACCGTCGTCGGCGCCGACCCGGTCCAGTCCGAGCAGCTCGGCGAACAGCCCGCACAGCACCCGCTCGGTCTCCGTGCGGGGTTCGCGACCGGCCGCTCTCGGCGTGAACTCGGGGGCGGGCAGGGCCGCGCGGTCGATCTTCCCGTTGAGTGTCAACGGGAAACCGTCCAGCACCAGCACCACCGCGGGCACCATGAACTCCGGCAACCGCGCCGCGAGCTGCGCGCGAACCTCGGCGGATTCCAGCCCCCGCCCCGATTCCGCGGTCACGTACGCGATCAGCCGCTTTTCGCCGGGCCGTTCTTCCCTGGCCACCACGACCGCCTGTGCGACGTCGGGGACCTCGGTCAGCGCCGCCTCGATCTCGCCGGGTTCGACCCGGTAGCCCCGGATCTTCACCTGGGAGTCGGCGCGCCCGCCGAAGACCAGCTCGCCATGAGCCGTCCAGCGCGCCAGGTCGCCGGTGCGGTACAGCCGCCCGCCGTCGGTGAACGGGTCGGCGATGAACCGCTCCGACGTCGCCGCGGTGTTGCCCAGGTAGCCGTGCGCCAATCCGGCACCGGCGAGGTACAGCTCGCCGGTGACCTCCGGTGCCACCGGCTGCAGGAACGCGTCGAGTACGTAGGCCCGCCGTCCGGCCAGCGGACCGCCGATCGGCAGGATGCCGCCCGTCTCCTCCCCCGGTTCGAGGACGAGCCAGGTGGCGCAGAGGGTGATCTCGGTCGGGCCGTAGAGCTGCCGGAACCGGACGTCCGGGCACGCCCGGCGCATCCGCTCGACGGAGGCGAGCGGTACCGCGTCCCCACCGGTCAGGATCTCGCGCAGGCCGCGGAAGGACTCCGGTGCTTCCTCGGCCACCGCACGGAAAGCGCCCGCCGTCAGGTGGACGGTGGTCACGCCGCGGGAGATCGCGTCGCGAAGCCGTTCCGCGTCGACCGTGCCCGGTTCCGCGACCACCACGCCGGCCCCGCTGACCAGCGGCACCCAGATCTCGACCAGCGACGCGTCGAACGCGTGCGACGCGTGCAGCAGTACGCGATCCGCAGGCCCCTGCGCCCAGCCCGGGTCGCTCGCCAGTGCCGCCACACTGCCGTGCGGCACCGCGACGCCCTTCGGCACACCTGTCGACCCGGACGTGTACATCACGTAGGCGACGTCCTGCGCTCCGATCGCGACCGGCGGCGCCTCGTGCCGCCCGCCGTCGATCGCCGGGACGTCCGCGACCACCGGCGAGACGCCGTCCGGCACCGCCTTGCGGCTCGCTTCGAGGCAGACCGCGACCGACGCGCCGGCGTCGGCCAGCATCCGCTCGATCCGTTCCCCCGGGTAGTCCACGTTCACCGGGACCTGCGCGGCACCCGCCTTCCAGACCGCGAGCAGGGCGACGATCAGATCCGCGCCGCGGTCCATCACCACGCCGACGCGATCACCACGGCGCACACCGGCGTCCGCGAGCTGCCCGGCCAGCCGATCGGATTCCCGGTCGAGGCCGGCGTAGGACAGGGTGCGTTCCCCGTCCGTGACCGCCACCGCGTCCGGCGAGGCACCGGCCTGACGCCGGAACAACTCCAGCACCGACGTCTCACTGGCCGCCTTACCCGTGGCATTCCAGCGTTCCACCACCGACGCGCGCGCCGCTTCGCTCGTCACGCCGAGGCGGCCCACCGGCAGCGACGGCCGCGCGACCACCTGGTCCAGCACCCGCACGAGCTGCCTGGCGACCTCGGCGGCCGTCGCGCCGTCGATCCGGTCCGGGCGGTAGGCCACGTTGATCCGCAACCGGTCCCCGAGGCTGACGTTCATGGTCAGCGGATAGCCGGTGCCGGTCCGGGTGGTGACGGAACTGATCGCGACCCCGCCGTCGTCGCCGAGACCGTCGGCGGTGTGCGGGTAGTTCTCGATCATCACGATGGTGTCGAAGACCGCGCCCGTCCCCGCCGCCTTCTGGATCTCCGGCAGCCCCAGGTACTGGTGTTCGGTCAACGCCGCCTGGCGCGCCTGCAGGTCCTGGAACAGCTCCAGCACCGGCCGGGCGCCGTCGAGCCGCACGCGGACCGGGACGGTGTTGATGAACATCCCCACCATCCGCTCGACGTCCGGCACCTCCGCCGGGCGTCCCGACACCACCGAGCCGAACACCACGTCCGTCCGGCCGGCCAGCCGCGCCAGGACCAGCGCCCAGGCGGCCTGCAGGATCGTGCTCGTCGTCAACCCGTTGCCCCGGGCCAGTTCGGCGAGCGCGCGCGTCGTCTCCTCGGCCACCCATTCGGCGTGATCCCCGGGCATCACCAGCGTCTTGTCGGCTTCGGCGTCCACAAGGGACGGTTCGTCCGCACCGGCGAGCTCCGCCCGCCACGCCGCTCGCGCCGCGTCTTCGTCCTGCTCGCCCAGCCAGGCCAGATAGTCCTTATAGGACGGTGCCGACGACGGGATCTCCTCACCCGCGTAGGCGATCGAGACCTCGCCCACGACGAGCGGTGTCGACCAGCCGTCCAGCACGAGGTGGTGCGACGTCAGCACGAGCCGGTGCCGGTCGGCGCCGAGCCGGATCAGCGACAGCCGCAGCAGCGGCGGTGCGGTCACGTCGAACCGCCGGGACTGGTCCTCCGCCAGCAGCCGCTCGACCTCGGCGGCCGCGGCCGCCTCGTCGAGAGACGAAAGATCCACCGTCCGCCAAGGGAGTTCGACGTCACCGGCGACGACCTGCACCGTTTCGCCGGACCCCAGCTGGTGAAAACCGGTGCGCAGCGACGCGTGCCGGGCGAGGACCCGGTCCCAGGCCGCGCGCAGCCGTTCCGCGTCGAGTGGCCCGTCGAGGTCCAGGATCCGCTGGCTCTGGTAGACGTCGACCCCGTCGGCGTCGAAGTCCCGTTCGAAGAGCATGCCTTCCTGCAGCGGCGACAGGGGCCAGATGTCCGTCAGCCCCGGGGCCGCGGCCTCCAGCTCCGTCACGTCCTGCTGAGTCAGGCCGACGAGATCGAAGTCGGACGGCGTGTGCCCGCCCGCGGCGGGATCCCCGGCGAGAGCCGCGAGAGCGGTCAGCGTCTCCAGCCAGGCTTCGCCGAGGCGCTCCACCGTGGCGGGGTCGGCGTCCCGTGCGTCGATGGCCAGCCCCAGCCGAGGTCCGGCAGGCGTGTCCTGGACCTCCGCGCTGACCTCGACGGCGTGCGCGAGGACCATGTCCGGACCCGCCCCGAGCGGGCCTTCGCCCACCGGCTCCCACGCGGTGGCCCGCGGGGCGAGGACGGTCCGGCCGAGATAGTTGAAGCCGATCCTCGCCGACGGCGACTTGGCCAGCTTCGCCCCGGTGTCGGGATTGAGGTGGCGCAACAGCCCATAGCCGGATCCGTCGCCGGGCACGGCGCGGATCTGTTCCTTCACGGTCTTCAGCAACCGTCCGGCGGCCGCGAGGTCCACATCGGACAGATCGAAGCGGACCGGGTGGACGCTGGTGAACCAGCCCACTGTGCGCAGCAGGTCCTCGCCGTCGGCGGCTTCGCGGCCATGTCCTTCCACGTCCACGAGCAACCCGGCGCCGGTACCGCGCACCCGCGCCACCGCGGCCGCGAGGCCCGCCAGGAGGACATCCTGGATCCCGCAGTGGAACGCGCCCGGCAACTGGGCAACCAGGGTGCGCACTTCGGTGCCGGACAGCCTCGTGGACCACGAGTGCGCCTGCCCGGAGTCACCCGCCGGTGCCGGGTCCGCGCCGTCCAGCAGGGCGACCCACTGGTCGAGTTCGGCCACGGTGCGCTCGCTGAGCGCCTGTTCGGTCTGCCGCAGCGCCCACTGCCGATACGACGTCACCGGGGCTTCCAGGGCAGGGGTCCCGCCGGAGACGACCGCGTCGTAGGCCGCCCGCAGATCCGGCAGGAGAATGCCCCACGAGACCGCGTCGACCGCGAGGTGGTGCGCCACGAACGCCAGCCGGCCCCGCTCGGCGTCCCCGGCGTCGACCCACACGACCCGCGCCATGATGCCCGCCGCCGGGTTCAGCGTGCCCGTCGCCGTCCTGACCTCGCGCTCGGCGATCTCGTCGAGGTCGCCCGTCCCGGCGACCCGCGTGACCAGACCGGCCGCGTCCATCGCACCGCGCTCGGGCACGATCAGCCGTCCGTCCGGCTCGACCCGCGCCCGCAGCAGATCATGTGTGTCCAGCACCGCCTGCAGGGCGCCCACCAGCGCTTCCGGGTTCATCCCCGCCGGGGTGACGACGACCCTCGCCTGGGCGAAACCGGGGCGCAGCGCGTCTTCCCCGAGCGCCCGCATCACCGGCGTCCGCGGGATCTCGCCCACGCCGGTGACGGCCTCGGCGCGGGGCGCCGTGACGGCCTCCTGGGCGAGGGCCGCGAGCCGTTCGGGTGTCCGGTGCTCGAAAACCTGCCTCGGGGTAAGGGAAATCCCTTCGCGACGTGCACGAGCGGCGACCTGCATCGAGGAGATCGAGTCGCCGCCCAGCTCGAAGAAGCTGTCCCCGACACCGACCCGGTCGAGACCGAGCACGTCGGCGAACACTCCACAAAGGACTCGTTCGGCTTCGGTGACCGGTTCCCGGCTCGCCGACTTCGACGCGAAGTCCGGTTCGGGCAGTGCCCGCCGGTCCACCTTTCCGTTGACCGTCAACGGCAATTCGTCCAGCACCAGGACGACGGCCGGGACCATGAACTCGGGCAGCGTCTCGGCGAGCAGTTCGCGCAGCCGCGCCGGATCGGCGTCCTGTCCCGCTTCGGCGACCACATACCCGATCAGGTGCTCGCCCTTGGCCAGCACCACGGCCTGGCCGACCCCCGGCAGGCCGGCGAGGACCGCCTCGATCTCGCCGGGCTCGACCCGGTAGCCGCGGATCTTCACCTGGTCGTCGGCCCGTCCGGCGAAGGCCAGCGTGCCCTGATCCGTCCAGTACGCCAGGTCCCCGGTCCGGTACATCCGCCCGGCAGGCACGAACGGATCGGCGACGAACCGCTCCGCCGTCAGCACCGGACGGCCCAGATATCCCCGCGCCACACCGGCTCCGGCGACGTACAGCTCGCCGGCCACCCCGGCGGGCACGGGCCGCAGGAACGCGTCGAGGACGTAGACCCGCCGCCCCGCGAGCGGACGGCCGATCGGCAGTACCGCGCCCGTCTCGTCACCGGGTTCGAGCAGCCACCACGTCGCGCACAGCGTGGCCTCGGTCGGGCCGTAGAGATGACGCACCCGCACGTCCGGGCACACCCGGCGGACGCGTTCCACCGCCGCGAGCGGCACCGCGTCGCCACCGGTCAGCACCTCGCGCAGCCCGGCGACGGATTCCGGCGACTCGTCGGCCAGTACCCGGAAGGCCCCCGCGGTCAGGTGGGCGGCCGTGACACCGGCGGCCACATGGGCGGCCAGCGCCGCGCCGTCCACCGCACCCGATCCGGCCAGCACCACCCTGGCGCCCGACAGCAGCGGCACCCACAGCTCGAACAGCGAGATGTCGAAGGCGTGCGAGGCATGCAGCAGCACGGCATCGCCGGGACCCACCCGCCATCCCGGTTCACCGGCCAGCGCCGCGACGTTGGCGTGCGACACGGCGACGCCCTTCGGCGTCCCCGTCGAACCAGACGTGTACATCACGTACGCGAGGTCGTCGGCACTCGTGACGGCCGACAGGCGAGCGGAGTCCGCCACCTCCCGCCGCGTACGCGGATCGTCCAGGATGACCGGGGCGAGGCCGGTGTCCAGCACGGCGTCCCGGTACCGCTCCGCGCACACCACCGCCGCGGGCGCGGAATCCGCCAGCATGAACTGCACGCGGTCCACCGGATAGGCGGGATCCACCGGCACGTAGGCCGCGCCCGCCTTCCACACCGCGAGCAGGGTCGCGATCAGCTCGGGTGAGCGGTCCAGCACCACGGCCACCCGGTCCCCGCGCCGCACTCCCCGGTCGTGCAGATATCCGGCGAGCCGCTCGGCCTGCCCGGCGAGTTCTCCGTAGGTCAGCGTCCGATCGCCGTCGACGACCGCCACCTCGTCACTCCGGCGCTTTACCTGGCTGTCGAACAGATCCAGCGCGGGCACGCCCGGCGCCGCCTGCGACGTCACGCCCCACGCGTCGACCACCAAGGCACGCTCGGCCGCGCTCGCCACCTCGACGTCGGCCACCGTGAGGTCGCCCGCACGCGTCAGCTGACGCAGCACGCCGGTGAAGCGTTCGGCGATGGCGAGCGCGGCGTCCCGGTCGAAGAACTCCGTCAGGTAGTCCAGCTTGAAGTACATCGACTCGCCGGGGACGGCGACCAGCGTCAGCGGATAGTGGGCGGCGACCCGGCCCTGATGGACCTGGATGCCGAAGGTGTCCGCGGAACCCAGTTCGCCGGAATCGTGGTGGAACTTCTCGAAGACGATCAACGTGTCGAAGACCGCGCCGGGACCGACGGCCTGCTGGATGTCCGCCAGCCCCACGTACTGGTCGGGGATGAGCGCCGACTGCCGTCGCTGCACTTCCGTCAGCAGCTCGACGACCGGCGTCGCGCCGGACAGGCGCACGCGCACGGGAACGGTGTTGAGGAACAACCCGACCATGCCTTCCACGCCGGGCAGATCCGGCGGGCGCGCCGAGACCGCCGCGCCGAACACCACGTCGGTCCGGCCCGCGAGCTGCGCCAGCACCAGCGCCCACGCGCCCTGCACCACCGTGTTCAGCGTCAGCCCGTGAGCGCGGGCGAGTTCGCCCAGCGATCGCGTGAGGTTCTCCGGCAGCCCGACCTCGACGCTCTCCGGTTCGGCGGGCGCACGGCCCGGATCGGCGGGCACCACCAGCGTCGGCTCGTCGACTCCGCGCAGGCGTTCCGCCCAGGCGGCGAGCGACTTCTCCTTGTCCTGCCTGCCCAGCCACGCGAGATAGTCGCGATAGGACGTCACTTCCGGCAGGCCCGGCGATTCGCCGTCTGCCGCGTACAGCTTCGACATCTCGTCCAGCACGATGGGCAGCGACCAGCCGTCCATGATCGTGTGGTGGCAGGTCACCACCAGGCGGTACGTGTCGTCGCCGAGACGGAGGAAAGTCAGCCGCAGCAACGGCGCCTGCGCGAGGTCGAACCTCGTCGTCCGGTCCTCTTCGGCCAGCTCCCGCACGGCCTTCTCGGGGTCGTCGAGGTGGGAAAGGTCGATCTCCCGCCACGGCAGGTCGACCTGCCGGGCGATGATCTGCACCGTCTCACCCGATTTGCGCTGCCGGAAGCAGGCCCGGAGCGGGGCGTGCCGCGCGAGCAGCGTCTCCCAGGCCGCGCGCAGCCTGGGCGCGTCCACCGGCCCGGTCAGGTCCAGGATCCAGTGTCCTATGTAGACGTCGGGCCCTTCGCCGTCGTAAACCGCGTGGAAGAGCAACCCGGCCTGCAATGGCGACAGCGGCCAGATTTCCTCAATCCGCGACTGGTTCATCGATATCTCCCTCAATCAGCGAAGGGCCTGAAGTACGTCGTCCAATTCGGGTTCGAATTCGACGATCCCGTCTCGATTCGGCTCGAGGAGGGCGGCATCGGAACCCGCCTGTCCCCCCGGCAGCAGAATCATCCGCCTGAAAGGCCTTACCGGACAACATGTCCAGTCTCCCCGCGGCCTCGTGAGTGGTGGGTCTGGCGGGTCGTGAGTGGTAAGTGTCGTTCTAACGACACTTACCACTCACGACCCACCGAAGGGCGCCGACTGTGTGGATTTTGTTCCGTTAGATGAACAGAAATCCACACAGTCCCGCGCGATCAGCCCGGTCACCTCGGCCAGACCGGTGGAGATGCGAGGGGTGTGTGGAAAGAGGGACGGTGAACGTCTCTCTTTCCACACACCTCTCACCCTGAGTGACAACTCGCGCTCTCGTGAGCGGTAATGACGGTTCTATTGAGAGGTAAGGCAAACACAGCTGCGTGGTGCACCCTGGGCCAGGTGGGGTTTTCGCGGCCTGGGGTGCCCTGAAGGCCCCTTTCAGACGTGGAGCGTCTCGAACCTTCCCTTCAGAACGGGATCCGGGCCCGTGTTTCGGAGCCGGTGTCCCCAATGTGGCATTGGAGACCTTGAACGTCCCCAATGCCACATTGGGGACACATTTGCCCTACCCCTCAAATAACCCTCATTACCACTCACGAGGCGTCGAACTCGGCTTCGAATTCGTCGATTTCGTCCTGGTTCAGTTCGAGCAGGGCGACGTCGGACCCGGCATAGTCCGCCGCGGCGGGCACATCCGGTGCCCGCTCGACGATCGCCGCGATCCCGGCGGGCGTCCGCAGCTCGAACACCTCGCGTGCGCCGAAGGCCATTCCCTCGCGGTGCGCCCGCGCCGCCAGTCGCATCGACAGGATCGAATCCCCGCCCAGTTCGAAGAAACTGTCGTCCGCGCCTGCCCGCTCCAGGCCGAGGACCTCGGCGAAAAGCGCGCACAGCAGCCGTTCGGCCTCCGTGACGGGTTCCCGGCCCGAGACGCGTTCGTTGAAGTCGGGATCCGGCAGCGCGTCCCGGTCCACTTTCCCGTTGGCCGTCAACGGAAGCGCGTCGAGCACCACCACCGCCGCGGGCACCATGTACTCCGGCAGCCGGGCCGCCACGGCCGCGCGCACCGCGGCGACGTCCACCCCGGTGTCCCCGGCGGGAGTCACATAGCCGATCAGTCGTTTGCCGGAAGCACTGTCCCTGGCCAGTACGACGGCCTGCCCCACCGATTCGTGCGCCTCCAGTGCCGCCTCGATCTCACCGGGTTCGATGCGGTATCCCCGCACCTTCACCTGGTCGTCGACACGGCCGGCGAAGACCAGTTCCCCGTCCGGGTTCCACCGCACCAGGTCCCCGGTCCGGTACATCAGTTCACCGGCACCGAACGGATCGGCCACGAACCGCGTCGCGGTCAGCCCCGCCCGCCCCAGATAACCCCGTGCCACGCCCGCACCGGACACGTACAACTCGCCCACCGCGCCCGGCGGCACCGGCCGCAGCCACGAATCCAGGACGAACGCCCGCATGTTCGTCATCGGGGTGCCGATCGGCACCACGTCGCCGGACGGCGCCGCCTGCCCGGGTTCGAGCCGGTATTCGACGCACCCGACCGTCGCCTCCGTCGGCCCGTATTCGTTGACCACCACGGTGTTCGGATACGTCCGGCGCCAGTCGGCGACCGTCTCGACGGACAACTGTTCGCCGCCGAGCAGGAGATCACCGGGAACGGCGATCTCCCGGGAGCCGGTCTCCAGCGTCTGCAAATGGCTCGGCGTGGCCTTGAGGAACAGCGCCGGGGCGCTTTCCACCGTGCCGATCAGGTCTTCCAGCGCACCGACCTGGACCGTTCCCCCGACGGTGAGCGGGGTGAGCATCGCGGTGACCGTCAGGTCGAAGGCGATCGACGAATGCAGCAGCGACCGTCCCCGCAGCCCCGGGTACTTCTTCCCGCAGTGGAACAGATAGTTCGCCAGGTTCCGGTGGGTGACGACGACGGCCTTGGGGCGGCCGGTCGAGCCCGAGGTGTAGATGAGGTAGGCCGGATGACGCGGATCCAGCGGCCGGATCCGATCGGCGTCGGTGACCGGCGTGTGCTCGCCGCCCGCGGTCGCGAGATCGTCGAGCACCACCGTCGCCGGCCGTGCCGCCAGCACCTCACCGGCGGGCGAGTCCGCCAGCGCGGCGCTCGTGATCACCAGTGCCGGCCGGGCGTCGTCGAGGATGTAGGTGACACGATCGGCCGGGTAGACCGGGTCGATCGGCAGCCAGGCTCCTCCGGTCTTGGTGATCGCCAGCACCGTGACGACCAGGTCCAGCGACCGGGGCATCATCACCGCGACCAGGCCTTCGGGACCGACACCCCGCTCGATGAGCCGGCGTGCCAGCCGATCGGCGCGGGCGTCGAGTTCGGCGTAGGACAGCGACCGGTCCTCGAAGGTCACCGCGGTCGCGTCCGGGGTGGCGGCGACCTGCGCGGCGAACAACTCCGGCAGCGTCCGGTCCGGCACCGGCACCGCGGTGTCGTTGCGCGCCCGCAGCTCTCGCTGTTCGGACTCGGACAGGATCGGCACCGCCGCGAGCGGCGTCCCCGGATCGGCGACCACGGCTTCGAGCACCCGCGTGAACCGGTCCAGCACGGCGGCCGCCTGCTCGGTGGTGAACATCGCGGGCTGGTGTTCCAGCCGCAGCCGCAGGCTTTCGCCCGGGACGACGGCCAGCGCCAGCGGATAGTGCGTGGCGTCGGCGGCGGTCATTCCCAGCACCCGCAACCGATCCGGTTCCGCGTCGGCGGTCTCGGCTGGCCGGGGGTAGTTCTCGTAGACGACGAGCGTGTCGAACAGCCTGCCCAGTCCGGCGGTCTGCTGGATGTCGGTGAGGCCGACGTGGTGATGGGCCAGCAAGGCGATCTGCTCGTCCTGCACTTCCTTCACCAGTTCGGCGAAGGTGTGCCGGGGTTCCATCCGGACCCGGACCGGGACGGTGTTGATGAACAGCCCGACCATGGTCTCGATGCCGGGCAGTTCCGCCGGGCGGCCGGACACCACCGCCCCGAACACGACGTCGTCGCGTCCGGTGATCGCGGCCAGCACCATGCCCCACACCGCCTGCAGCATCGTGCTGACGGTGACCCCGCACTCGCGGGCCCGCGCGGCCAGCGCACCGGCGAACGCCTCGTCCAGTTCGGCCCACATCTGCCCGGGCACCTGGACCGGGACCGCCCGGTCGGCCGCGACCAGCGTCGGCTCCGGCAGTCCCGCCAAGGCGTCGCGCCAGGCGGTGATCGCCGCGTCCCGATCGGTTTCGCGCACCCAGGCCAGGTACTCCCGGTACGGGTTGACCGGCGCGAGCGCGGACGGAACCGCCCCGTCGCGGTACAGCGTGAGCAGTTCGTCCAGCAGCAGCGGCGTCGACCAGCCGTCGAGCAGGATGTGGTGGTTGGTCAGCACCAGCCGGTGGTCGTTCTCGCCCAAGGCCACCACCGTCAGCCGCAGCAGCGGGGGCTTGGCCAGATCGAACGGCCGGGCCCGCTCGGCCGCGGCCACCGCCGCCGCCTCGGCCTCCGGATCCGCCGACCCGGTCACGTCCACCAGGGTCACCGGCACCGCCAGGGCACCGGGGATCACCTGGTACGCGGACCCGTCGGCGGCGTGCCGGAAGCCGGCGCGCAGATTCGCGTGCCTGTCCAGGAGCGCGCGGACGGACTTCCGCAGCAGCGGCATGTCCAGCGGACCGGTCAGTTCCAGCACCGCTTGCGCGGTATAGACATCGACGCCGTCACCGGAGAAACCGGCGTGGAAGGCGAGACCGTGCTGCAACGGTGACAGCGGCAGCAGGTCGGCCACCCCACCGGCGTCCGCGAATTCGGCTTCGAGGGCCTCGATCTCGTCCTGGCCCAGTGCGACGAGAGCGAAGTCGGACGCGGTGTGCCCGCCCGCGGCGGGATCCTCCGCCTGCCGGGCGAGCCCGGCCAGCACGGCCAGCATCCCTTGGCCCAGTTGGTCGATCTCGGCTTCGCCGAGCAAATCCTCCTGCCATTCCAGCATGAGCGTCAGTTCGGGCCCGTCCGGCAGGTCCTGGACGATCGCGTTGACCTCGATCGCGTGCGGCAGGCCCATTCCGGGTTCGAGCGAGCTGCCGATGTCCCCGACCGGCTGCCACGCCCGCACCCCGCTGTCCTCACCGGTGGCGAACCTGCCCATGTAGTTGAACCCGATCCGCGCCGACGGCAGTTCCGCCAGTACCGGCGCGGTCGTGTCATTGAGGTAGCGCAGCAGTCCGTAGCCGAGCCCGTCGCCGGGCACGGCCCGCGACTGCTCCTTGACCGTCTTCAGCAGACGCCCGGCCGCCGGACCACCGGCGAGCACGTCGGCCAGCTCGGTCCCCGCCACTTCCAGCCGGACCGGATGCGCGCTGGTGAACCAGCCCACCGTCCGGGACAGATCCATCCCGTCGGCCGGATGGCGGCCGTGGCTTTCCACGTCCACCAGGACCGTGTCCCCGCCACGCCACCGCGTCACCGCTCCGGCCAGCCCGGCGAGCAGGATCTCGTGGACGCCGCAGTGGAACACGACCGGTGCCCGCCCGACCAACGCCGACGTCTCCGTCTTCGGCACCACCCACGACCGCGAGCGCACTTCGCCCTTCGCGGCCTGACTCGTGGTCAGCTCACGGGTGGCGGCCGGCTGCTCCTGTCCGAGGATCGCCTTCCACGCCGCCAATTCCCCGACGCGCTCCGCGGAGACCGCCCACTCACCGAGCAGGCCCGCCCACTGCTTGAAGGACACCTCCACCGGCTCCAGCACCGGCTCCCGGCCCGCGGCCACCGCCTCGCAAGCGCTTTGCAGATCCGAAAGCAGCACCCGCCACGACACACCGTCGACCGACAGGTGGTGCACCACCACCACGAGCCGCCCGATCCGGTCCGGTCCGGCGTCCACCCACACCGCCCGCGCCAGCACGCCAGCCGACGGATCCAGCTTGCTCACGGCGTCGCGCGCCGCCTCCTCGACGACCTCGTCCACCGGACGGCCGTCGAGTCCCACGCGGGTGACCGACCCGGTGACCGAACCACGCTCGCCGACCAGCAGGCGACGGCCGCTCTCGTCGTCGACGACCCGTGCCCGCAGCATGTCGTGCGCGTCCACCACGGCCGCGAACCCGGCCGCCACCGTCTTCTCCGTCAGATCCGCGGGCGCGCCCACCACCATCCACTGCGCGAACGCCGATCCCGTGACGCCGTCGCCCAGCATCCGCGTCACCGGCGTCCACGGGACCTCGCCCACACCGTCGGATTTCGCCGGACGCCCCGGCTCCGGCGGCGCCGATTCCTCCGCCAGCCGCGCGATCCGCTCCGGTGTCTTCCCGTCGAAGACGTCGGCGGCGGAGAACGTCAGCCCCGAACGCCGTGCCCGCGCCGCCAGCTGCATCGAAAGGATGGAGTCCCCGCCCAGATCGAAGAAACTGTCGTCCACCCCGACCTGCTCCAGACCGAGGACACCGGCGAACAACTCGCACAGCACCCGCTCGGTCTCGGTGGCCGGTTCCCTGGCGGGCGCCCCGGTGGTGAACTCGGGATCGGGTAGCGCGCGCCGGTCGATCTTCCCGTGCGCCGTCAGCGGCAGGGTGTCCAGCGCCACCACCGCCGCGGGCACCATGTACTGGGGCATCCGGGACGCGAGATGTTTCCGCACCGCCTGCGTGTCGATGTCGCCCGGTGTCACGTAGGCGAGCAGGCGGTCTTCGCGGACGGTCACCGTGGCCTGCGTGATCCGGGGGTAGGCGGACAAGGCGAACTCGATCTCGCGGGGTTCGACCCGGAACCCGCGGATCTTGACCTGGTCGTCGGCGCGCCCGGCGGACACCAGCTCACCCTGGTCGGTCCAGTAGGCCAGGTCCCCGGTCCGGTACATCCGCTCACCGGGGGCGAACGGATCGGCGACGAACCGCTCCGCCGTCAGCCCCGGACGGCCCAGATAGCCGCGGGCCACCCCGATCCCGGAAAGGTACAGCTCACCGGTCACCCCGGGAGGCAGCGGACGCAGGAACGAGTCCAGCAGATATCCGCGCACCCCGGGAACCGGGCCACCGAACGGGATCGGATGCTGACCCGGCGTCAGCGGCAGGCTCATCGTCGCGCAGATCGTGGTCTCGGTCGGCCCGTAGGCGTTGATCATCCGCCGGTCCGCGGACAGCCGGTCCACCAGACCCGGCGGGCAGAGTTCGCCCGCCGCCACCACCGTTTCCACGGTCGGCGGCAGCGCGTCGACCGTGCCCAGCACCGACGGCGGCGCCTTCACCTGCGTGATGCCCCACCGTTCCAGCGTTTCGGAGAACGCCATCCGGGGCGGCAGTTCCTGCTCCGGCGGCACCACCAGCGTCGCGCCCGACAGCAACGCCATCATCACCTCGGACACGATGGTGTCGAAGCCGAGCGCGGCGAACTGCAGCACCCGCGACGACGGCGTCACCCGGAACCGGTCGATATGCGCCAGCGCCAGGTTTCCCAGGCCGGTATGGGTGACGACGACTCCCTTCGGAGTTCCCGTCGACCCCGACGTGTAGATCACGTACGCGGCGCTGCGCGGATCCACTCGCGGCAGCTCCGCTTCCGGAGTCGCCGACAGGTCGACGTCGTCGACCACCAGCAGCCGGTCCGCGAACTCGACGGGCACCGCTCCCCGCGTCGTCCCCTCGCACACCACCAGCATCGGATCCGCGCTCCGGAAGATCCATTCCTTGCGCTCGTCCGGATAGGCCGGGTCCACCGGCACGAAAGTGCCGCCCGCCAGCAACACGCCCAGCATGCCGACCGTCCACCAGGACGAGCGCCCCACCACCAGGCCGACCCGGCTTTCGGACCCGACACCGTTGTCCCGCAACACGGCCGCGAGCTTCAGCGACCGCTCCCACAACTCCGCGTAGGACAGCTCACCCTCGCTGTCCACCAGCGCCACGTTGTCCGGCAGCCGCGCCGCGATCCGTCCGACCAGCGACGGCAGCGGCTCGCCCGCCACCAACGGCGCGGCCCACTCGCGCGTCTCGGCCGTGCCCACCCCGATCCGCCCCACCGGGCGGGCGGGATCGGCGACCAGCGCGCCGATCGCGCCGACGAACCACTCCAGCAGCGATTCGGCGACGGCGTCGGGAACCTGTCCCTGCCAGTAGCCGAGCTGGATCTTGAACCGCTCCCCGGGCGTGATGCCGAGGGTCAGCGGATAGTGCGTGCCTTCGATGGTGCGCAGATGCGTGAACTGAGCGGCGTACTCCCGCGGGTAGTTCTCGATCACCAGCAGCGTGTCGAAGCCCGCGCCGGGTCCGGCCGCCTTCTGGATCTCCGGCAGGCCCAGATGCTGATGCGGTTTGAGGGCCGTCTGCCTGGTGTGCAGGTCGGTCAGCAGGTCCACGACCGGTTGGCCGCCGTCGAGGGGCACCCGCACCGGCACCGCGCTCATCAGCAGGCCCGGCATCGACTCGATACCCTCGAGTTCCGCGGGGCGGGTCGCGACCATGGTGCCGAACACCACGTCGGTCCGCCGCGTGAGACGCGCCAGCACCAGCGCCCAGGCGGCGTGCACCACCGTGCTCGGCGTCAGCCCGTGCTCACGGGCGAACTCCAGCAGCCTGGTGTGCAGCGCCGGGGTCAGGTGGGTGGCGCGGTAGTCGTAGTCCGTCTCGACGGACGTCGTCGCGATCAGCGCGGGCTCGTCGAGACCGGCCAGCTCGTCGCGCCAGGCCGCCCTCGCCGCGTCCTTGTCCTGCCGGTCCAGCCACGCCAGGTAGTCCTTGAAGGAGGCGCCGCCGCGCTGTTCCGGCAGCCGTCCGCCCGCCGTGTACGCGTCGGCGACCTCGTTGAGGATCACCGCCACCGACCAGCCGTCGACCAGGATGTGGTGGATGACGAACAGCAGCCGGTGCCGGTCCTCGCCGATCCGGATCAGCACCAGCCGGACCAGCGGCGCCTTGGCGAGATCGAACCGCTTTCCCTGTTCCTGTCCGGCCAAGGCCCCGACGGCCGCGTCGACGTCGTCGGCACCCGCCAGATCCACCGCCCGCCACGGCACGGCGACGTCCCCGTGGACGGCCTGCACCGTCTTGCCCGACTCGAGCCGGTGGAAGGTGAGCCGAAGCTCGGGGTGCCGGTGGACGACCGTGTCCCACGCGGCCCGCAGCCGGGCTTCGTCCAGCGGCCCGTTCAGCTCCAGGATCACCTGCACCTGGTAGATGTCGGAGCCCTCGTCGTCCAGGATCGACTCGAAGAGCAACCCCTCCTGCAACGGCGCCAGCGGCCAGATCTCCTCGGCACCCGGAGCGGCGATCGCCAGCTCCGCCTCCTCCGCTTCGGTCAAATCGAGCAGGGGGCCGTCGAGGGGCTCGTCGGCCGGTACCGGACGCGCCACCGCCGCCAGCCGCGCGGGGGTCTTCTCCTCGAAGATCTGGACGGGTGTCACCAGCAGGCCCGCCTTGGCCGCGCGTGCCGCCAGGCGCATCGCGAAGATCGAATCCCCGCCCAGGTCGAAGAAGCCGTCGTCGACCCCGGCCCGGTCGAGCCGGAGCACGTCGGCGAACAGTCCACAAAGGACGCGTTCCTCCTCGGTGGCGGGTTCACGGCCCGCGGCGCCCGTCGCGAACTCGGGCGCGGGCAGCGCCGCCCTGTCCACCTTTCCGTTACGGGTCAAGGGCAACGCGTCCAGCGTGAGGACGACGACGGGAACCAGGTATTCCGGCAATTCCGCGCGGAGGCGCTCGCGGACGACGACGGGATCCACGTCCTCATCGGCCACCACGTAGCCGATCAGCCGTCCCTCGATCGCCGCGACCACGGCGTCGTGGACCTCCGGCTGGGCGATCAGCGCGGCCTCGATCTCGCCGGGCTCGATCCGGAACCCGCGGACCTTCACCTGGTCGTCGGCCCGGCCCGCGAACAGCAGCTCACCGTCCGCCGTCCACTGGGCGAGGTCACCCGTCCAGTACATCCGCTGTCCCGGCGCGGAGGGATCCGCGACGAACCGCTCCGCCGTCAGCCCCGGCCGGCCGAAGTAGCCCTCCGCCAGACATCCGGAGAGGTACAGGTCGCCGACCACGCCCGGCTCCACCGGGCGCAGCGACTCGTCGAGCACCTGGACCCGGCGGCCGGCCAGCGGACGTCCGATCGGCACCACCGCACCCAGCACCTCGCCCGGTTCCAGCGGGTACCACGTCGCGCACATCGTCGCTTCCGTCGGCCCGTACATGTTCCGGAACCGCGCCTCGGGACAGGCCTGCCGCACCCGCTGCACCGCGTGCGCGGGCACCACGTCACCGCCGGTCAGCACCTCACGGAACGCCGCGAACGACTCCGGCGCCTCCTCCGCCACCGCGCGGAAACTCCCCGCGGTCAGGTACACCCGCGTCACCCCGGCCGCGGCCGCGGCGCGCAGGCGCCGCACGTCCACCGAACCCGGTTCGGCGATCACCACCCGCGCGCCCGAGGCCAGCGGCGTCCAGACCTCGAACAGGGACGCGTCGAAGGCGTGCGGTGAATGCATCAGCACGGCGTCGTCCGGCCCCATCGCCCAACCGGGGTCCCGCACCAAGTCCGCGACACTGCCCTGGGTGATCGCCACCCCCTTGGGCCTGCCCGTGGAGCCGGACGTGTACATCACGAACGCCAGGTCCTCCGGGCGCACCGTGGCCGTCGGCGCACGCCCGTCCTCGTCCGTGACGGCGTCCACCACGAGCGAATCGACGCCCTCCGGTACGGCGTCACGCGACGCGACCGAGCACACCATCAGCGCGGCCGCCGAATCGCGCACCATGAATTCCACCCGCGGCGCCGGATAGGCGGCGTCCACCGGTACGTACGTCGCCCCCGCCTTCCACACGGCGAGCAGCGCCACCAGCAGATCCGCCGAGCGGCCCATCATCACCGCGACCCGGTCGCCACGGCGGATGCCCCGGCCCGCCAGCCGTCCGGCCAGCAGGCCCGCGGCCTCGTCGAGTTCCCGGTAGGTCAGCACCCGGTCGCCGTCGACCACGGCCACCGCGCCGGGCGTCCGCCCCACCCGCGAGGCGAACAGCTCCAGCACCGTCGCGGGGGTCCGCGCTGCGGAATTCATCGTCATCCTCCGAAGCCAATGGGTTGGATCGCCGGCTGAGGCTCAGGCTCGTCCAGCTCGGCTTCTTCGATTTCCGGCTTGGCCGCGTCGTTCGCCGGGTCGGCGAACTGCGTGCGGTAGAGCTCGGCGTAAAGGCCACCTTCGGCCAGCAGCTCGTCGTGCGTCCCGCGCTCCCGCACCCGGCCGCCGTCGATCACGAGGATCTGGTCGGCCTCGCGGATCGTGGACAACCGGTGGGCGATCACCAGCGAGGTACGGCTGCGCAGCGCGGTCTTGAGCGCCCGCTGGACGGCGGCCTCCGATTCGGAGTCCAGATGCGCGGTGGCTTCGTCGAGCACGACGATCGTCGGCTCCTTCAGCAGCAGCCTGGCGATGGCCAGTCGCTGCTTCTCCCCGCCCGACATGCGGTAGCCGCGATCACCCGAGACGGTGTCCAACCCGAGCGGGAGGGATTCGATCAGGTCCCAGATCTGGGCCCCCTTGCACGCCTCGATCAGCTCGTCCTCGGTGGCTGTCGGACGCGCGTAGAGAAGGTTCTCCCGGATCGTGTTGTGGAAGAGGTAGGCGTCCTGGCTGACCACGCCCACCGTGTCGCGGAGCGAGGCGAAGCTGAGGTCCCGCAGATCGTGCCCGCCGACGCGGACGCTTCCGGAGTTCGGGTCGTACAGCCGGGACACCAGGTGGGTGATGGTGCTCTTCCCCGCGCCGGACGGGCCGACGAGCGCGGTGAGCGTTCCGGCCCGCACGTGGAAATTCACGCCGCGCAGGACATCCGGCGACACCTCCCCGCGCTCCCGCTCGGCGCGCAGGTGTTCCAGCGACGCCAGCGAGACCTCGTCCGCGGTGGGATAGCGGAACACCACGTCCTCGAACTCGATGTCCGGCGCCACGTCCTTTTCGAGTTCGACCGCGTCGGGACGCTCCTGGATCAGCGGCTTCAGGTCGAGCAGCTCGAAGACCCGGGAGAAGCTGACCACGACGGTCTGCGCGAGCTCCTGCATCCCGGACAGCTGGGTGATCGGCCCGAACAGCCGCGAAAGCAGCGTGGCGATGGCGACCAGCGTGCCGAGCTGGAAGGCCCCCGCGAGCACGAGCCCGCCGCCGATCCCGTAGACGAGCGCCGTGGCGAGCGAGGCCATCAGCCCCATCATCACGAAGGCCATCCGGCCCCAGACGGAAAGGCTCACGCCGACCTCGCGGATCTTCCCGGCGCGGTCCGCGTACTCGGCCATCTCCTCGTCCGGACGGCCGAAGAGCTTGGAGAGCATCGCGCCCTGGACGTTGAACCGCTCCTGGAGAAGTCCGCCGAGGCCGGTGTTCGCGTCCATCAGCCGGATGCTGCGCCGCTGGATCGCCCGCCCGACCCGGATCCACGGCACGAGGAAGATCGGGATCAGCAGCAGCGAGATGACGGCGACGAGCCACGAAAGGTAGATCAGCTCGGCCAGCACCACCACGACCATGACCAAACTGGTGGCGGCCATCAGCAAACCGGTGAAATGCTGCTGCGCCATGATCAGTTCGGTGTGCAGCCTGCCGACCAGGACACCGGTCTGGGTGCGGGTGAAGAACGCGATCGGCAGCCGCCGGACGTGGTCGAGCGCCTGCACCCGGAGGTCGTAGGTGATCCCCTCGCCGATCTTTCCGGAGATGTAGCCGGACAGCAGCGCCAGCGCCGCGGCCAGCACGGCGAGTCCGGCCGTGAGGGAGGCCATCAGGACCACGACCCCGGGATCGTTCTTGACGATGCCGCCGTCGATGAGTTCCTTCAGCAGCAAGGGGGTTGCGACGACGATGAGCGACTCCAGCACGGCGACGAGAACGAAGAGCGCCACCTTGCCGATGTGCGGGCGGAAGTAGGCGAGTACCCGGCGCACCGTCCCCTTGCGGACCTTCGTCACCCAGGGATCGGGGTCGTTCTCGCTCTTGTCCACCCCCTCGAAGCGCAACACCACTTCCATCCGGTCACCTCTCTCGTAAGCCAAGTCGGCGATCTCAATCGTGCTTAATCGAGTCGATGTCCACGAGTGGGTCCAAGCGAGCATTTTCGACACTTGGACGCGTCGGGGATCGCACTTCCGGGGAATCGCCGGTGACTCCCGGCAAGAACGGAATTCGCTTGCTGTACAGCGAAAACACGAAGGCGGCGTTCGCCGTCTCAGCGTCCCGGGGAACCCGCCGGGATCCGGCCTTGTCCCGCGACGCCGCGCCGCAGCAGATCCGTCACCTCGTCCAGGTCGCCGGACCGCAACGCCGAGGCCGCCGCCGCGAGATCGCCCGCGATCCGGTCGAGCACTCCCGCGACCGGCAGGGCGTTCCCCGCGAGGATCATCCGCCACAGCAAGGGATCCCCGGCCGCGATCCGCGTCACGTCCCGTAATCCCTGCCCCGCCAGGCCCAGTGCGACGTCGTCACCACCCGTCAGGCTCGCCGCCATCGCCGACGCCACCACATGCGGGGCGTGCGAGACCAGCGCCACCGCCGCATCGTGCTCGCGCGCGTCCACCGTGACGGCCTTCGCCCCGCACAACGACACCAGTTCCCCGGTCAGCCGCAAGGCATCCGCGTCCGTCTCCGTGCCGGGGCACAGTGCCCAGGGACGGCCGAGGAACAGATCGGCGCGGGCCGCCGCCGGTCCGGATTTCTCCCGGCCGGCGAGCGGATGGCCGGGCACGTAAGAGGTCAGGTCGCAGCCGAGCCGTTCCGCGTCGGCGATCGGATCGACCTTGACGCTGGCCACGTCGGTGTAAGCCCGAGCGGCCCCTCGCTTCTGCAGCGCGGCCAGCCGCTCCCCCACCAGGTGCGGCGGAACGGCGATCAGGGCCAGGTCGACCTCTTCGCCCGCCCATTCCCGGCCGGCACCGAGGTCCCGTGCGAGCGCCGCGGCCCGCGCGTCGGCGTCGGAGAGGTGGACCGCCACGTCCTTTTCGCGAAGGGCCAGCGCGACCGAGGTACCGATCAGCCCGGTCCCGACGACAAGCACCTTCTCGATGGTCACCTCTACTTCTTAAGCCGCGCACCGGCCGATGTCGAGCGACTGACTGGGCACCGCGGCGGAACGAGTCGTGATGTCCACTGTGGACCATGACGTCCGCCGCGGGCCACCCGCTCAGCCGGCGGCCAGATCGGTCGCCCGGTTCTCCAGATGATCCGCGAAACCCGCCCAGACCCGGGCATGATCCCTGGCGAAGCCGGCGACCACGCCGTACAGGTGCGGCGGGACCCCGCGCAGGATCCTCTCCCACTCCTGTCCGTCGATGGAGTGCATGGCGAGCATCCGCAGCAGGATCCGGCCGACCTCGCTCAGCCGCAGAGTGGGATCGGCCTTGAGCCGCTCCAGCACGGCGACCCGCTCGCGATCCAGCGCATGGCCCAGTTCGGACTCCGTCAGGCTCAGCGGATGTGTCTTGGTCCGCAACCTCCTGCTCCCGTCCGGGGTCGGGCTCTCCCCGCGTTCCAGCCGTCCTCGCACGTCCCGGACCGTCTCCGGCGAGATGCCGACCTGCTTGGCGACCTGCCGGAGCGAAAGGCCGGGATCGTTGCGGATCAGGTCGGCGGCGAGTCTTCGTCTCTCCGTGCTGTCGACGGGCCGGATCCGCCCGTCCCGCCCGATCCTGGCCTCGTTCCCGCCTTCACCACCACGTTTGCGCAGATCCGCCACCGTGCCGGCGGAGATACCGGTCGCCGAGGCCACCCGCCGATCGGACCACTGCGGATGCGTCCCGATGATCTGGACGGCCGCCCGTTTGCGATCGGCGAGCGAAAGCGGCAGGCCGTGCCGGATGTTCGCTTCCACGGCCAGGACGAAGGCATCGGATTCGGTGCCGTCGACGAACTTGGCGCGGATTTTCGTGTCGCCCCTGACGCGCGCCGCCTTCAACCGGTGCAGACCATCGACCACCTGCATCGTTGGACGGTGCACGAGAATAGGCGGAAGCTCCCACTCGGCCGACAACAGCGCCTCGACGTGCTCCGGATCCTCGCCCGAGGTTCGCGGCGAACGTACGGAGGACAGCCTGGACAGCTCGATCTCGACGATCGGGAGAGCGGATAGGTCAACTCTCGTCGGATCCACCTAGCCCCCATTGAATCTTTTATACGGCAACTTCGCGGTATGGCATGGAAAACCGCGCAGTCCAAGTGCTCAGCCTCGATGGTTGGACACCAAGATCCCGTCCGGCGCCGGACTCGGCTGCGCGGCGGGGTGTCCTCGACGTTGAGGATCCCCCTCGAAAAGCGTCGGCAGCCCCGCATGCACACGGGCTACCTTCAGTTCTACTCGACTGCCTCGACCGGGCAAGCCGTCTTACGTTCTGTTGGACGAAGCCAACGCGCACTACTGGACAAGATCGCGGGATGAACCCGGCCTCGCGCTCGAATCAGTGGTCTCACCGTGGAAAGTCCACGATTTCCTCATGATCGCGAGTCACCGTCGCACCCCCTCAGCCCCAGTTAGTGCGCACAGCCCCAGTGAGTGCTCACCATGGCAGCATGACATGATCAATCGTTGTCGGCAATTGACAAACAGTGTGATTTCCGCAGCCAGGTCGGCTTACAAGATCACTTTCCGGAACTTTTCTCTTGGCTATTGACTCGTTCCCCACCCTTTTAGTACAACGCCCCCGCGTGATACCCGCGCAACCCTGAGGCGCCCGGCTAGGCTGTTCGCAGGGAAGATTGGTCCGTTCGCAGGGCTTGCTTTTCCGGGCGGGATGATCATGGCACCTGGCGGCCACGTTCCGTCCATCGACAATTATTCACACGAATGGTCGAATCGACGTTCCATTCCTCGGTCCCTTACGCCGATCGAGTTCCGGAAACACGAAATCCCCAGGTGACGACACCGGACGGCCGGGGACCCCGTGAGCCGTCGAACCCCATGAGCAAAGCGGTCGATGCCATGCTGGACAGGGTGTTGAGGCATCCGCGACGCCATGGTCGGCAGGATGCCGGCGTGCCCACCCCTTCCGACACGGGGCGGGCACAGGCTGATCGAGCGGCAGTGCCGTGAAAGGTGGTTCGGTCCGGCGAGAATGGGCACTCTGCGTGAGTGAAAACGCGGACATCAGGGCGCGTTATTGGTGACGAATGGCGCCGAGGTGTCTCCGGGATTGACAACAAGCGTCCCGTCGGTGTGGTTTACCCGAGTTTGTCGATCCGACATTCGGGATGCCCTGTCCGGTGCCGCGACCGGCCGTCCTGCGACGATGACGTGGCCTTTTCCGCCGGACGTCCCCCGGACCCAGCCCGGATTCCGGAATAGCGGTCCGAGATGGGCCGCCGTCCGATGTCGCGGTGCGTGGTGGGTAATCTTCCAACGGGATTCACCCGCCCACCCATTCGGATCAGTCGCGCAACCTCGGGTCGTGACTGGGGTCGGGGTACATGGGCGGGCAGCCGTGCTCGATCGCCTCGGGGCGCAGTTCGTAGTGCCAGGGTTCGTTGCGGTAGATCCGGCACAATCCGTACCGGGCGCCGTGCTGGGACAGCCACGCCGCGGAAGCGGGCGGCCCGATGTCCGCCGCGCGGCCCGCCACGTGAATGGACCGCTCCGGCGTGGCGACCCACCGGGCGGCTTCCTCTTCGGATCCGTACTTCGAGACCGCGTCGCGGCGAAGCTTGGTCTGATACTCCGGTGAGCGCCAGCCGCTGTTGACGAACAGCTCGACACCGTCGTCCGCGGCGTCCTTCGCGGCCTTGCGCAGAGCGGCGAGGAGGGCCGGGTCGAGGTTGGCCACGCCGGGCACCCTGTCGTCGAAGACGGTCGTGCCGCGGGGGACGGCTCCGTGCTCCTTGCCGAGCGCGCCACGCCGCCCGGCCGCGAGGGTGCTCCGGACCCGGCGGATCACCGAGACGAGGAGCCCGGGAATCCGGCGGGCCGTGGTCCGTACTCGTTCGCTGCTGATCATGCCCTCCAGTCAACACCGCCCGCGGCCCCCCTCGCAGACCGCGGTGAGGCTTGGACTGAAGGGGCCCTTCCCCGCATCTCACGCGACGAAGGGCGCTTTCCCCGCATCGCATGCGGGGAAAGCGCCCTTCAGCCCTCTGCTCCGGACCGACCGCCTATTCGATCGGGAAGTCGAAGTAGGTGTCCGGGTAAGGCTCGTCCTTCAGGTTGTAGTGCCACCACTCGTACTCGTACGAGTTGAAGCCGCAGTCCTCCATGATGGCGCGGAGGTGCAGGCGGTTCTTCGCCTCTTCCGGCGTGACCCCCTCGGCGCCATGATGCGAGACGACGTCCATCAGGTCGTGGTCGCCGCCCATCGGGGCGAGTTCGCCGGTGGCCAGGTGGTAGATCGTCAGGTCCACCGTGCTTCCCCGGCTGTGCCCCGACTTCGTCGCCACGTAGCCCTTTTCGAACATCTGGGGCCGGTCGATGTTCGGGTAGTGCCGGGACTTCTTCCGGCCGTCCTCGGGCTCTTCCGCCCAGCTCATGAAGCGGTTCACGGCACGCTGAGGACGGTAACCGTCCCAGAGGAGCAGGCCGAAGCCGAGAGACTCGGCCTTGTCCCTCGCCTTTTCCAGGGCCGCGCACAGCGCCTTGGTGCCGACGATCCGATTCACGAGGTACCCGTCCACCGGCTTGCCGGTGAAGTTGTCCCAGGTGGCGTACTTGGCGTCCCAGCGGATTCCGGGCACGACCTCGTCTACGTAGACGAAATCATCCTTCATCCGTTACGGCCCGCCAAGGTCAACGTCACCAGCCGGTCGATCAAGTCGCCGAGCGGGATACCGGCGGCGGCCATCATCCGCGGGTAACGGCTGTACGAGGTCAGGCCGGGCAGGGTGTTGACCTCGTTGAGCACGACGCTGCCGTCTTCCTTGAGGAAGAGGTCCACGCGCGCGAGGCCCCGGCAGCCCAGGGTGCGGTAGATGACCTTCGCCGTCTCCTGGACGAGCGTGCGCGACTCCGCCGGGATGTCGGCGGGCACGATGAACGTCGAGTTCTCGGAGCCGGTCTCAGGGCTCTCTTCCTGGTGGATCTTGAAGAAGCCGTGGGTCAGCGCGACGCGGTCCACCTCGCCGGCCAGCAGATCCCCGTCGTTGCCCAGGATGGAGCAGCCGATCTCACTGCCGATGACGGTTTCTTCGATCAGCACCTTCGAGTCGAACTCGCGCGCGGTTTCCAGTGCCGCCGCCAGTTCTTCCTTGCTGGTCACCTTGCTGACACCGAAGGACGAACCGGAACGGGCCGGCTTCACGAAGACGGGGTAGGTGAGCTCGTCGGGATCGACGTCGTTGTCCGCGGTGACGATCCAGAAGTTCGGCGTGGCGATGCCCGCGCTCCGGACGACGGTGTAGGTGAGGGACTTGTCCATGCACAGGGCGGAGCTCTGGACGTCGCAGCCCACGTAGGGGATGCCGGAGAGTTCCAGCAGGCCCTGCATCGCGCCGTCTTCGCCGAACTTGCCGTGCAGGACCGGCAGCACCACGTCGAGGGCGATCGTTTCGTACTTGCCCTCGTCGAGGACCAGCAGGCCGTGCGCGCTCCGGTCCGGCGACACGATGACGGGGCGGCAGTTGCCGGACTCCCAGTCCGCGCTCGGGCCGTCGCAGAGCTTCCATTCGCCGTTCAGGGTGATACCGATGTAGTACGGCTCGTACTTTTCGATGTCGAGGCTGTTCGCCACCTCACGCGCGGATTTGACGGAGATAGGGTGCTCTTCGCCAGTTCCCCCGAAGATGATGCCGAGTTTCAACCTACCCATGCTGTTTCCCGCTTTCAAATTTCAGGCAATTGACGATAGAGTTTTCAACGGTGTCACTCAGTGCGTGATCCGTGTAATAGGCGGTATGCGGACTGATGAGCACGTTCGGCAGCTCCTGCAACCGCAGCAACGGCTTGCTGTCGATGGCCTTGTCGCTGCAGTCGGCGTAGAAAATCCCTTCCTCTCCTTCGACGACATCGAGCGCCGCACCGCCCAGTTTGCCGCTGTCCAAGGCCGCGATGAGGGCCTCGGTTTCGATCAGCGCACCGCGTCCCGTGTTGATGACGAACGCGCCGTGCTTCATCTCCTCGATCTTGTGACGATCGAGGAGATGGTGGGTATCCGCGTCGAGTGGGGCATGGAGCGTGACGATGTCGCTCCGCCGCAGCAATTCGTCGAGGGCAACGTAATCGGCGTCGGCCTGGGGGTACTTGTCGTAGGCCAGCACCTCGCAGCCGAAGCCTCGAAGTCGTTGGAGGACAGCGACGCCGATGCGCCCGGTGCCGATCACGCCGACCGTCAGATCGCGCAGTTCTTTCCCGCGTACGTCCTGCAGCCGGTAGTCGTGCACATCCGCCCTGCGGATGATGGATTTCGCGTTCCGGATCGCCATCAGCATCAGCATCAACGTGAAGTCGGCGACACTGTCCGGCGAATAGGAGACGTTTCCGACGGTGATACCGACGCTCGCGGCGTAGTCCACGTCGATATGGTTGAACCCGATGCTCCTCGTGGAGACATACACCACGCCCGCCTCGCTGAGCGCGCGAAGCGTGGAGTTCGTGATTCGATTCTTGTGACCCACACTGATGCACCGGTTTCCGGCCACCAGATCGATATTGGCCTCGGATACCGGCGCGTCCACGATGGTGGGCAGCACACCGAAACGGGGTGCCATCTCCCGGAACAAGGCGGCCTCGTCCTGTCCGCATCCGTAAATCGTGATCCCCATTGCCAGGACGGCCGAGGAGGACGCGGACGCCAGCGAACGCGTGCGGCTGTCCGCGGCCGGTGCTGGTTCGCTGTAGGTCATGCCCAGCAGTGTAAGCAGCGCGCCGATCCCGGCCCTTACGTGGTTCTCAATAGGCCAACGGTAGGTTACCGACCGGTAGAGTGACGAACTCGGGGCGGCGACAACCCGGTGGTCACACGCCTGGTCATCGGCGTTGTCGATCACGGGCGGCCATGATGTGTCACTGGCGGTCACGATCGGGGTCCCGCGAGGCTCGTGCCTCAGGTCACACGTACCTCAAGCGCCGACCTAGCTGCGCGACCCAGTGTGACCCTGCCACAACGCCGCGTGCTCCAGCACCAGCTTCGCGAGTTCCTCCGGCGCGTCCCTGGCCACGAGATGCCCGGCGGCCGGGATGTGGGCGACGGTGACCCGGCGGTTGGCCGCGCGCAGGCGGCGCACGTCGGAGTCGCTGAGCGGCGAATCCCGCCCGGCGTGCACGACCAGGATCGGCAGGTCCAGCGCCCCGGCCGTCGCGAGCAGGGCCGGCCCCGAACCGAGGACGTCCTCCACGAGATGGGTGTAGCGGTCGCCGAGGCCATGGAAGTCGAGCCACGAGCGCGCCCGGGCCGGAGCGGGGTCCGGGACGACGTCGACGAGCACGACACCGGCCACGCGTGCCGCGACGGCCGGATCCGCGAGGGCGGCGATGGCGGCCAGTCCGCCGATCGAGGCGCCCACGAGGACGATCGGCGCCGGTTCGCGGCCGATCATCGCGACGACGTCATCGGCGAGGACGCGGAGGGTGGTCGCCCGGCCGGAGCTTTCGCCGTGGCCGCGCAGGTCGAAGGCCACCGTCCGGAGCCCGTGCCGGGCCAGCACCGCGGCGACCGGCACCCAGACGTCGCGGCGTTCCCCGCCCGCGTGGAGCAGCAGGATCGTCGGGCCGGCGCCGGTCACCGTGCCCCGCAGGGTGACTTCGCCCAGGTCGAGACTGACTTCGGCCGTCGCTGATCGAGTCATGGGGAACCCTTCCGTCGCCACTACCTTGAGATGTCAAGGTAGCGCAGGCACCTTGGCGCCTCAAGGTAGGATGCCGATCGTGACGACACCCCGAGCACGGCGGACGCCCGAGGAGGCTCGCCGTCAGATCCTCGACGCCGCGGCTTCGCTGCTCGCCGAATCCGGGGTGGCCGCCGTCCAGATGCGCGCGGTGGCCGCGCGGGTCGGCATGACCGACGCCGGCGTCGCGCACCACTTCGGCAATCGCGAGAAGCTGCTCGCCGAACTCCTCCGGCACGGGGGCCGTCGTCTTCGGGACGCGCTCCGCGAACTCCTCGCCGGCTGGCTGGACCACGACGCCGACCTGCTCGAACTCGTCGAGGCGCTGCACTCCCTGTACCAAGGCGGCTTCGGCGAGCTGGCGGTGGCGTTGCACGCGGCGGGCTGGCGCGACCCGGGCAGCGGCATGCTCGCCCCGCTCGTCGACGCCCTCCACGGACTCCGGCCACCCGGCAGCCCGATCGACGACACCCGGCTCGCGGTCGCGGCCCTGCACCAGGCGATGGCGATGGAGGCTCTGTACGGAAGCGACTTCCGGCGCAGCGCCGGGTTCACGGGCGAGGCGGCGGACGATCCGGCCGCCCAGATCCACTGGTGGGCGCGTCAGCTGCACCTCGCGCTCGGCCTCGAACCGGCCGGAGAACGCGCGGAACGGCGGCCCTGACACACCGGATGCGCCAGGGCCGCCGTTCGATCGATCAGCGGAGGCCCTGCGAGATGAACTCGTCCAGGCCGTCCAGCTCGCCGAGCGCCGCCCGCAGTTCGGCGGCGTACTCCCCGGCCCCGGCGCGCAGGCCCCGCTCGACGACGCCGACGCTGTCGAACGACTCGGCGTCCCCACCGTCCAGCGCGGCGACGGACTCCTTGACGACAGCGCCGAGCAGCAGTTCCTCGGGCACCGCCGGTGTCCCTTCCAGCGGCCAGACGAGATCGTCGAGCACACCCTGCCCGCCGACCTCGCGGACCAGGCCCGCCGCGGTGATCCCCGGTACCCGGAAGCCCTCCGGCAGCACCGCGCGGACGCTCATGCTGTGCGACAGCCAGTACAGCAACTGCGCGTTGACCTCCTGCTTGACCGGCTTCGGCGTCAGCCACAGCGTGAGGTTCACGTAGTACTCGGTGAGCCTGCCGAGCACCTCGCCACCCTTCTGGAAACCCCACAGGTTGAGGTCGAAGTAGTGGTGCCAGGTGGCATCCGCGACGATCCGCCCGACCCCGGCCGCCGCCCCGTCGTACGCGCTGGTCACGCCGTAGACCTGGCCGTCGCGCTTGTCGGTGCCGCGCGCGACGATCTCGGGTTTCGGCTGCCCTGCGCGGCCCGACGGCCACACCTCCGCCGGATACCGCTCGGGAATGAGCAGCTGGCCTTCGTGCATGTGGTCCGGGAAGACGGTGATCGGACCGCGTCTGCCCTGGAACAACGCGTGCGGCCTGCCGCCCCATCTGCGCAGGATCAGTTCCTGCGGATAAGGGTCGAGATCGTTCGGGATGGGCATGTTGACGTCGCTGCCCCACGGGTCGGGCTGATGGGTGTTGTGGCTGAATTCGATACTCGAATCCGGGCGGTCGTTCCATTCCCGCAATTCACCCGCGCGCGGAATGCGATGACCCAGCGCGCGCCCCAGATTCAGGTAATCGGGCAACGACGGGTCCGCCTCCACCGGACGCGGATTGGAATGGTCGCCGCAGACGAGGACACCGCCGCCGGCGTCCATCCAGGACCGCAATGCCGCGACCTCGGCGTCCACGAGTTCGTTCTCCGGCTCATTCGGCAGATCGCACAGCCGCACCCCGAAGAACCACACCTGCTGGTACCGGCCGAGCAGGTCGGCGGTGAGCTTGTTGGCGGCCTGGTCTCCGTCGTGCCGGTTGATCAAATCGACTTCGAACTCCGCGAAGAACGGCTGGTTCCCCAAGATCAGATCACGGAGAATGCCCAGTGCGAAGCCATTGTTCCCGGTGAAACCGACGAAATCCGTGTAGAACAGGATTCTGATCTTCGGCTTGGCGGCCGGACTGAGTCGATCAATGGCGATACGTGTGTCGTACATCGATTTCCCCCTTGCGGAATCAGCGTGCCGTCCTCCCCGGCAACGCCGTCCCTTCCACATATACCTGAATTTCCATCGGCGACCCGGAAGGCGGAGCACGGCTGAGGATTTCGCCGTGAAACAAGATCCAAAGGGAGTTTCCGGCGGCCCGGCGGGCCGCGGGCGGATCCCTGCGCGAAGATGCGGACATGGGTTACCGGACCTGGATGCGGTACTTCACACCGTCCGCCGTGCACCGACGGCTGGGCCTGGTGTGCCTGGGGGTCGGACTCCAGCACGGCGTCCTTCCCGCCGTGGGACCACGCGTGCTCGACCACTACGTGGCCGTCGTGGTGACCAAGGGCCGCGGCTGGTTCGCGGTGGCAGGCGGGGAACGGCAGGAGGTCGTCGCGCCCGCACTGCTGTGGCTCGTCCCCGGCGTCGCGCACCATTACGCGCCCGATCCCGTGCAGGGCTGGGAAGAATGCTTCGTCGATTTCGACGGCAGTGCCGTCGAGTCCTATGTGGAGCTCGGCTATGTCACGCCCGGCGCGCCGGTGGTGGCGCTGAGCGACGTCGTGCCGGTCCGTGACATCGTGAACCGGATCGTGCGCTGCGCGCGGGGCGGCAGCCCGCTGGCCCAGGTCGACGCCTCGGCGGCCGTGCACCACCTGCTGGTGGCGCTGCGGCGGGCCCGCGCCGACAGCACGCCCAGCGGCGGTTCCCTGCTGGAGGCACTGGCGCGGGACGCGCTGCTGCCGATCAGCGTCGCGGAGATCGCGGCCCGCCGCGGGATGACCCTGCCCGAACTGCGCGCGGCGGTGCGCCGGAGTACCGAATCGGGGCTGAAGGATCACCTCCTGACACTTCGCCTGAATCGCGCGAAGGAGCTGCTGGCCACCACGCGGATGCCGGTGCAGGAGGTGGCCCAGGCGATCGGTTACGAGGACGCCGCCTACTTCAGCAGGCTTTTCACCCGCCGGGTCGGCGTCTCCCCCGGCCGTTTTCGCGACTCACGTGCCCAGGCCGTCCCCGGTGGCTGGAGTTCGCGGATCCCCTCCCCCGACGACCCGCCGCTGGTGCCGACGGACGAGTCCGGCTGAGCTTGGACTTCGCACGGCACCACTTGGACTTTCCGCGCATTAAGTGCATGAACAACGCGCGAAGTTGAGCGAACGCGTTGACTTACGTGCAGTAACGTTCATAACATCGGCGACCGCCCCGCCAACTGTGGTGCGGGTCACCCTTGGGAGAGAGTCATGCGGACCCTGCCTCTTCTCGGCGCCGCGGCGTTGGCCGTGGCGGCGACCATGGTGGCACCGGCGTCGTCCGACGCCGCGCCGCCGGACGCGACGTACACCGTCACTGTCGACGCCAAGAAGTCGTTCAGCCCGACCACCGACACGCCTGCCAGTTCCTACATCGACAAGGACGGCACCTTCTACTTCCAGCAGGCGGCCGCCCTCTACGGCGCCGACCAGCCGCGCGAATGGGACTTCTACAGCGGCCGCGATTTCGATGGTTTCACCAAGAACGCGATCAGCGACGCGGTGAACCCGGCCAACCCCGCCGACCGCAACGACGACACGACCTGGCGGTGCAACAACAGCCCCACCGGCAAGGAATCCACCTATCCGCCCGCCGGATCCGGCTACTCGCAGCGCAATTTCTGCGACCTCGTCGGCGTCTGGGTGGATCCCGACACCGGCGACTGGTACGGCCTGATCCACAACGAGTTCACCCCCGAGCCGTTCGGCGCGTATTCGTTCTCCCACTACGACGCGATCGACTGGGCGGTGTCGAAGGACCAGGGCCGGACCTGGGCCGTCAAGGACCACGCGATCACCTCGCACTACAGCACGAAACGCGGGGACACCTCGGCCTTCCCGCACCAGACGTTCGACTATGGCGACGGCGACCCGCGCCTGTTCGTCGACACCGCTTCCGGCTACTTCTACGTCTACTACGGCTCGCGCATCGTGCCGAAGGCGGGCGCGGGCGGCCCGATGACCGGGCTGGCCCACGTCGCCCGCGCGCCGATCTCGGGCAAGATGGCGACCGGCTCGTGGCAGAAGTGGTTCGACGGCGGCTGGAGCCAGCCCGGCGTCGGCGGCCGCGAGAGCAACATGGTGCCCGTGGTTTCGGCGGGCGACACCGGCTACACCCCTGTCGCGGACGACTACGACCCCGCCAACACCGGCAACGTCACCCAGCAGATCGAAGCGGGCCAGCTGCCGCGGAAATCCGATCTGTTCATCATGAACATCGCCTACAACGCGCATCTGGGCCTCTACATCGGGGCACCGGAGGCCGTCGACAGCGTCGTCCCGCAGCGCTATTACGCGACCGATGACCTGTCGACCCAGAAATGGCGGCTGATCGGCGACACCGGCGGCTACACCAACCAGTCCTGGTACCGCTGGTTCGTCGACGCCGCGAACAAGACGAACTCCACCATCATCGGCAAGCAGTTCCGGTCGTACTGCGCGGTGGCGTGCTCCGGCGGCGCGGGCGGCGAGTACACCACGCAGACCATCACGTCGTCCGCACCGGCACCGTCCCCTGTGGACACTTCCCGCAAGTACCGCATCGGTCTCGGCGACGGCCGGGTTCTCGCGCAGGGAACCGGAACCGAGGCGACGTCCGTCGCGGCGGCGACCGGCTCCGGCCGCGAGGCGTGGCAGTTCTCCGCGAACGGCGACGGCTCGTACCGCGTCACCAACGCCGCGACGGGCCAGTTCCTCGGCGTCGACGCCGTGCAGGCGGGCCGGGCATGGGGTGCGAAACCCACCGTGACCTCGTCGTCGACCGTGGGCCAGCAGTGGTTCGTCATCCCGTCCACTGTGGACGCCGGGACCTTCCGGCTGGTGAACCGCTACAGCGGGCTCGTGCTCGGCCTCTCCGGCAAGACGTCGCGACTGGCGGAGACCACCCCGCTGCGGTCATGGACCGACACCACCGGAAACGCCGTCGGCGGCGGCCGGACCGCGGCCGAGCAGACGCTGAAGTTCACCGACCTCGGCGCGGGCACCCTCGACGGGATCCACACCCTGGCCGCGTCCGGCAAGAACCTCGACGACCCGGACTCGTCCACCTCGGCGGGCACACCCTTGATCACCTGGGCGCCGAACGCGGGCGACAACCAGAAGTGGCTGTTCGCCAGGCAGTCCGACGGTTCCTACACCCTGACGAACGTGCATTCGAAGCTGTGCGCCGACGTCGAGGGCGGGTCCACCGCCGCGGGTGCGCGCGTCATCCAGTGGACGTGCACCGGTGGCGCCAACCAGCGGTGGACCGCGGCGAAGCAGTCCACCGGACTGTACAAGCTCACGAGCGTGCGCTCCGGCCTGCTGTTGACCACGGCGTCCACTTCGGACGGAGCGGCCGTGACGCAACGGGCCGATACCGGTTCCGCACTCCAGACGTGGGCGATCGGGAGCTGAAGGGCCCTTTCCCCGCATCTCACGCGGTGAAGGACGCTTTCCTCGCATCTTATGCGGGGAAAGCGTCCTTCAGCTCCGTCGACACGTTACGGAGCGTAAGTCAGACAGTTGGCAGCGTGGTCACCTTCGCCGGGGCCCACCCGCACACTCGACGCGGTGCACTCCAGCGCCGAATTGTGGCGGCAGTCGGTACGGGAACAGGCGCCCACCTGCGCGGTCACCCGATCGAGACCGCCCTTGGTGTTGAGCGGGACGAAGGTGCCGCAATCGGCCGATCCGTTGCCCCCGCCGACCGTGATGGCGAAAGCGTGACACCCGTCGTGGTTGTAGGAACAGCCACTGACGGTGCATTCGTGGACAGCGGGCATTTCGGTGGTGGTCATAACGACTCCTGTACTTCGTGGTGGTGGTGTCGTTCGGTACCTCCAGGGTTACACCGCCGCCTGCCCCCGGCAATTCGAAACGTCGATCTCCGCCCGGTCAGAGGTCAACCTCGAGAGTGGACGACGACGCACGCGAAACGCAGCAGTACATGCGTCCTGGTGGTGCGCCGATGTCGTCGCGGTGCTCGGGCTCACCGCCGACGACCGCGATCTCGCAGCTGCCGCACACCCCTTCGCGGCAACCGGACGGAATCGGAAACCCCGCGTGGTTCAACGCGTCCAACATGGACTCTTCCGCGGCGACCTGCACCGTCCGTCCTGATCGGACACACCGTACGTCGAACGGTTCGCCGGGACCGAACTCCTTGGCGACGGGGCGGAACCGCTCGACGTGCAGCCGCGACGCGGGGAACGCCGCCTCGGCCGCGTCGAGCATCGAGGTGGGGCCACAGCAGTACACGAGCGCCCCCGGGCCGAGTCCGGCCGCCAACGCGGCGAAATCGGGCCTGCCGTCGTCGTCGGTGGCGTAGACACGCAGCCGGTCGCCGTAGGCGGCCTCCAGGTGGGCGGCGAACGGCATGGTGGCCGCCGACCTGCCCACGTACACCAGCCTCGCCGACGCTCCCGCCCCGACGGCCTCCGCCAGCATCGGCACGAGAGGCGTGATGCCGATCCCGCCGGCGAGGAACAGGTACTCCGGCGCGGGCAGCAAGGGGAAGTTGTTGCGCGGCAAGGAGACTTCGAGGGTGCGGCCCGTGCGCAGGAAGAGGTGGACGTAATCCGAGCCGCCCCGGCTGAGCGGGTCGTACCGGACGGCGACCCGATAGCTCTCACGATCGGCCGGGTCACCGCACAGCGAATACTGCCGCGTCAGCCAGTTCGGCAGCGCCAGGTCGACGTGCGCTCCCGGCTCCCAGGGGGCCAGCGGGCCTTCGGCACCACGCAGGACGAGCGAGACGGCGCCCTCGGCGACCGGCTCCACGTGGTCGAGAATCGTTCGCTGCATCATCGGGTTCCCCTCAGTACAACTGCCGGTAGCCGGCTTCGAGCATGGCCTCCAGCACCGACGGCTCGACGTCGAGCCCCATCTGGTCGGTGGCGATCTCGCCGACGGAGGGCAACTCCTCCGCCAGCGCCTGACTCGCGGGATCCCAGAGCCGGGACCGGATCAGCGCGCGTCCACAGTGGAAGAAGACCTCCGCCACGTCAACGATGATCGCGAGTTCCGCGTCCTTGCCCTCGGTCCGCATCCTGGCGAGCACGTCCGGTTCGTCGGTCGGATACGCGCGGCCGTTGACCCGCAACACTTCCCGCACGCCGGGGACCACGAACATCAGCCCGATCCCGTCGTTCTCGGCCAGGTTGCGGAAGGTGTCGGCGAGTTTGTTGCCCGGCCGGTCCGGGATCGCGAGCGTGCGTTCGTCGAGCACCTTGGCGAAGCCCGGGTAGTCGCCGCGCGGTGAGCAGTCGGGCAGGCCGGTCGCGTCCGCCGTGGCCGTCACCAGGAACGGGGAATGGGCGATGAAGCGGTGGCTGTGCCGGTCGAGGCGGTCGTGGACCTTGGCCTTGATCATGGCCTCGGGCTCGCCGAGCCGGGCACGCACCTCGTCGAAGGAGAGGCGGCGCGGACGCCGGTCACGGACGAGATAACTGCTGGTCATGCCATAATTATGAGCAATTGTTCAGTCCGCTGGCTACTCGCTTTCGGGCCGCTTCGCAGGGGGTGTCATGACGTCGGAGCAACGACGGCTTCAGCCACGTAAACGACCGCGTCAGGTCCGGGCCGAGCTGACCCGGCAGCGCATCCTCACCGCCGCTGCTCACATTTTCGCCGAGTACGGGTACGCCGCGGGGACCACGAACCGCATCGCCGAACGGGCGCGGATCTCGATCGGCTCGCTGTACCAGTACTACCCGAACAAGGACGCGATCCTGGCCGAGCTGCTGACCCGCCATCTCGACGGCGACCGGGCCACCGCGACCCTCCGCCGCTACAAGGAATCGCCGGAATCGCTGGAGACCATCGTCCGGGAGTTCGTGCGCGTGGTGATCGACAACCACCTCGACGATCCGCAGCTGCTGCGGATCATGATCGAGCAGGCACCCCGCTCCGGCGAGGTACTGGCGCGGGTCACCAGGCTGGAATGGGAGATGATCGCCGATCTGCGCGATCTGCTCCACGCTCACCCCGAGGTCCACGTCGAGGACAAGGACACCGCGGCCCGGCTCGTGGCGTCGACCGTGGAGCTGACCGTGCATCAGCTCATCGCCGCGCCCGCCTCCATCGACACGACCCGGCTGGAGAACGAACTCGTCGCGATGATCACCGGCTACCTCCGCGGCTGATTTTCTTGGGTTGACCAGGCGAAGAACGGGTACCCAGGCGACGTGGACCAGCCGAGCGGTGTGAGAAGAGCAGCGGGGATGCGGGGCGTCATCGTCCGCTGGAGGCAACGGGGCAACACCCTCGCGATGGCGTGGACGTTCATCACCCTCGGCCTGGCGACGATGCTGTGGGTGTCGGGATTCCGCGCGTGGCCCGTCTATCTGATCGTGGTGCCCAGCGCGCTGGTGTCGGTGCTGTTGTGGATCGGCGTGGTTCGCACCCGCCGGCGAGGAGCACCACAACGGCGTCGAGAGCGCTGAGGCTCGCGATCACCCGGCGCGAGCGGGCGGACGGCCGAAGCCGCCCGCCCCGCCCGGGTCACCGCGGTCATCCGCGCTTGAACTCCTCCCAGGTCACCTTCTTCACCTGAGGACCGTCGTCCTTGGCGTGGTTCGCCAGGCCGTTGCGCCCCTCGAAGTAGTCACCGGCCTGCGCCTGCGCCTGCGGCGACATGTCGGTGTCGCTGATCGCGATACCGTGGATGTGCTCCGCCCAGTTCCCCTGGCTCGGGGTCCGGTGCCAAGCCGCGAACCCGACCTCACGCAGCGCCTTCACCGCCGCGGTCTTGTCGGACAGGTTGCTCACCGAGATGTCGACCGCACCGCCGCCGTCGTGCGTGCCACCCGAGGCTCCGACGCCGCCGGCGTTGTACGAACCCTGGGTGACGGTGAACTTGACCCCGGCCTTCTTCTCCGCGGCCGCGATCATGTCGGCGGTGCGCTTGTTCACCGTCTTGCCGTCCAGGCTGGTCTTCGCACCGACGCCGATCGGCGCCGACACGGTGTAGCGGCCCTTGCCCAGTTCGGTCAGCGAACCCTTGCCGGGCAGACCGCTCGCGGCCAGGCCGCTGTGTCCCAGTGACTTCTGGTACTTCTTGTACGCGGTCACCGTCGAAGTGCCGAAGTGACCGTCGACCTGCTTCTTGTCGAGCAGGTTCTTCGCCGCCAGCGCTTCCTCGACCACCTTGACGCTCGGACCGGAACCCGGCGTGATCGACTGGTCGGCCTTGTACGGATCCCACATGGCGGCCTTGACCACGGCCTCCATGTTGACCGACGGCGCGGCCACCGCGGGCTGTCCCGCCGTCGCCCCCATGAGCGCGGCTCCGGACAGAGCGGTGAACATCGCGGCGGTTGCCACCTTGCGCATGACTGCTCCTTCTCTCGGTGCTGCTCCCGGTGAACAGCTCGTGGTCGACACTGGCCCGGCCGAGGGGGCGTCCGGAACCGCCTGTACGGAACGTCTGACGTCAAAAGCGCAGGTTGACAGCGTTTGACAGCCGCGTCGCCCGGCCGAATCCGCTGGTCGGCGCGGCGATCGGGACGCGGTTCGCGATATGCTTACGCGGCCGCGCAGAGTGACGAAGAACGTTGTCACGTTGGACACGATCGCGAGGGGGAGCGTGCCGGGACCGCGAACGGGAGAACGGGCACCGGAGCTGGAAGCGTTCATGGCCGAGCTCCGGAAGCTCCGGACGCGGGCCGGGGAGCCGTCCTTCCGGAAGATGGCCGCGAAGTCCGGCGCGGTGTCCCACGCGACACTGCACCTCACCGTCACCGGCAGACGGCTGCAGCCGTGGGAGACCGTGCGCGAGTTCGTCCGCGCCTGCGATGGTGACGAAGAGGAATGGCACGCCCGATGGCAGGGCGTCCAGCTCGTCCTCTCCGGCGACCGCGAGCCGGACCCCGCGCCCGCGCCCGTCCGGTCGCGATGGCGGTCCAAACGCGTGCTGGTTCCGCTGGCCCTCGTCCTCGTCGCCGCGATCGCCGCCGTCGTCGTGATCCTGGTGGCGCCGGGCGGTGACGACGTGGCCGGGCCACCGCATCCCGGCGACTCCAGCCGGTTCGTCAGCGACGTGACGATCCCCGACGAAACCGTGGTCAAGCCGGGCAGCCAGTTCGTGAAGGTGTGGGAGATCAAGAACACCGGCACGGTCGAGTGGCGGAAGCGGTACCTGCGGCGCACGGACCTCCCGGTCGCGCCCGGCGCCTGCCGCACCCCGGAACGGATCCCCGTCAACGACACCGCCCCGCAAGGCCACGTGCAGGTGACGGTGACCGTGAGCACCCCACCGACCGCGCCGGTGGACTGCAAGGTCTTCTGGAAGATGGTCGACGAACAGGACCGGGAACTGTTCCCCGCCAGCAAGCCGATCTACTTCTCCGTCCTCGTACGCCCCTGACGCCCTCAGTCCAGTTCTCGTGAGTGGTAATGAGGGTTAGAACCGTCATTACCACTCACGAGAACTGGACCGGCTCACCCCGAGTGACACTCGCGCTCCCCTCGACCCGAGACCCTTCCGTACCTACTGCCGACCTGCGATGGGGGATTCGGCGAGGTGTTCCAAATCGCCCAGGAGCGATGGCCCCGGCAAGCGGAGGGCGTCCTGAAGGACCCCTTTGCGACGTTCACCGTCTCAAAGGGGTCCTTCAGGACACAGCCACGGGACCGGCGATGCGAGGGTGTGTGGAAATAGAGACGTTCAGTGTCCCTATTTCCACACACCCCTCACCCCGAGTGACCCTCGCGCTCCCCTCACGTTCTGAACACCCTCGTGGCTCGTGAGTGGTAATGACGGTTCTAACCGTCATTACCACTCACGAGCCACGGGACCGGCGAATTCACCTTGTTACCCCCGGAAAGTGCGCTAGCCGCCGGAATCCGGGTTCCCTACGCTGAAGTCCAGCGCGCGCACCCATCGCCCCACGGACCGAAGTATCGTCGGGAGCCTCCAGTGAGAAAAATCGTGCTCTGCGCCTTGTTCGTCCTCGGCGCCACCGCCCTTTCCCCTGCCGCGTCGGCAGGGCAAAGCGCGTTCACCTTGTCCAGCACCGCTTTCGCCGACGGCGGCGTCATCCCCAAGGTCCACGAGTGCACCAGCGGCGGCGGGAACGATCCGGCCAAGCGGAACGAGTCCCCGCCACTGGCCTGGTCAGGCGCCCCCGCCGACGCAAAGAGCTACGCGATCGTCATGCGCGACCTCGACAACTCCAACCTCATCCACTGGGTCATCTACGACATCCCGGTGAGCACGACGTCGCTCCCCCAGAACGTCCAGCACGCCTACCGCCCATCGGTGCCCGCGGGAGCCAGGCAGGTCTACTACCGCGGGAGCGCGAGCCTCTACGGCTACCAGGGCCCCTGCTCGCCCTCGACGGTGAACACCTACGAATTCGTCGTGCACGCCCTCGACCGGACGTCGCTGACCAGCCTGAACTCCGGTTCGTCGACCCAGACCGCGGCCAGGGCGATCACCGCGGCCTCGGTCGGTTCGGCCAGGATCAGCGGTAAGTCGTAGGACCGGCCGATCATCGTGGCAAAATCGGCCCAATGCAGATCGGGATGCTGGGCCCCTTCGAGGTTCGCACGGACGACGGTGGCCTCGCCGACGTGCCGGGCGCCCGGCTGCGCGGGTTGCTGATCGCCCTCGCGCTCGAACCGGGCCGGGTGGTCCCGAAGGCGACGCTCGTCGACTGGATCTGGGGTGAACAGCCACCGGCCGACGCGACGAATGCCTTGCAGCGCTTGGTTTCCCGCCTGCGGAAGGTGCTTCCGGACGGCGTCGTCGAGGGCCAGACGGACGGCTACCGGCTGAAAGTGGCGCCCGACGACGTCGACGCGGTGCGGTTCGAACGGCTCGTCGGGCAGGCCCGCGGCGACGAGGGGCCGCGACGGCTGCGTGAGGCGCTCGCCCTCTGGCGTGGCGCGGCCATGCAGGACGTCGGCCTGCCGGACAGCGGCGCGTTCGACGCGGCGGTCACCCGGCTCGAAGGGCTGCGCCTGACGGCCATGGAGGACCGGTTCGACGCGGAACTCGACCTCGGCCACGGCGCGGGCCTGGTCACGGAGCTGACCGACCTGGTGGCCGCGCATCCGATGCGCGAGCGGCTCGTCGCCGCGCTGATGCGCGCCCTCGCCGCGACCGGCCGCGACACCGAGGCGCTGCTCGTCTACCAGCGCACGAGGGAGGCACTGGCCGACGCGCTGGGCGTCGATCCCTCGCCGGAGCTGTCCGCGGTGCACGTCGCGCTGCTGCGTGGAGAACTGGGACGACGCGAGGAGAACCGCAAGACCAATGTGCGCGCCGAACTGACCAGTTTCGTCGGCAAGGACGACGATGTCGCCGCGGTCCGCGATCTCGTCGCCGAGCACCGGCTCACCACGCTGATCGGGCCGGGCGGTTCGGGAAAGACCAGGCTCGCCACCGAGACCGCCCGCACCCTGTTAGGCGACCTGCCGGACGGGGCCTGGCTGGTCGAACTCGCCCCCCTCGGCCCGGACGGTGACGACAAGGGTGGGAACAACATCGCGCAAGCGACCCTCGCCGCGCTCAGCCTGCGGGACGCGCTGCTCGGCGACTCGACCGGCGCCGAACCGACCGACCGGGTCATCGCCGCGATCCGCGACCGCGAAGTCCTGCTGATCCTGGACAACTGCGAGCACGTGATCGAATCGGCCGCGGCCTTCGCCCACCGGGTGCTCGGGGAATGCCGCCGACTGCGGATCCTGGCGACGAGCCGGGAACCGCTCGGCATCACCGGGGAAGCCCTGTGGCACGTCGTTCCGTTGGCCCTGCCGGACAAGCACGCGTCCCCCGGCGAGATCGAGTCCTCCCCCGCCGTCCGGCTGCTGCGCGACAGGGCGCGCGTGGTGCGCAAGGATTTCGTGGCCGACGAGGGCACGCTGTCGACGATGGCGCGCGTCTGCCGGGTACTGGACGGGATGCCGCTGGCGATCGAACTGGCCGCGGCCCGGCTGCGCACCATGTCCATCGACCAGCTCGCCAACCGGCTCGACGACCGGTTCCGCCTGCTGACCGGCGGCAGCCGGACGGCGCTGCCCCGGCACCGGACGTTGCGCGCGATGGTCGACTGGAGCTGGGAGCTGCTGTCCGAGGCCGAGCGGACGGTCCTGTGCCGGCTTTCGGTCTTCTCGGGCGGCGCGAGTCTGGAAGCGGCCGAGCGGGTGTGCGTCAGCGAGGCCGTCGAGCAGTACGAGGTCCTCGAACTGCTCACCGCGCTGACCGAGAAGTCGCTGCTGGTCGCCGCGGGCGACGAGGCACCGCGCTACCGGATGCTCGGCACGATCAAGGAGTACGCGGCGCAGCGGCTCGCCGAAGCGGGGGAATCGGAACTGGCGCGCCACGCGCATCTCACGTATTTCACCGAACTCGCCGAGGCCGCGGAGCCCATGCTCCGCCGCGCGGAACAGCTGGAATGGCTCGCCAAGCTCAACTCCGAGCACGACAACATCGGTTCGGCGATGCGCGGCGCGCTCGCGGCGGGTGAGGCGCCCGAGGCGATGCGGCTCGCGGCGGCCTCCGGCTGGTACTGGTGGCTCAGCGGCCACCGGGGCGAAGGCATGGAGCTGGTCAGGGCGGCCGTCGCGACGCCAGGCGAGTCGCCGGACGCGGTCGCGGCCGTGGTGTACGGGCTCGTCTCGCTGTTCGTGAGCTCGGGTTTCGCCGACGAGCACACCGCGGCGAAGTGGATCCACGAGTCGTACCGGCTGAGCAGGCTCAGCGAGTCGGCCCATCCGCTGACGGGGCTCGTCGTGCCGCTGGTCCGCATGCTGGAGGGGGCGGACTTCCTGTCCGCGTGGGAACCGGTGCTCGAGGACGCGGACCCCTGGGTGCGCGCACTGGCCCGGCTGCACCTCGGCAAGATGCGGATCGTGCTCGGCCACCCCGGACCGGAGGCGGAGATCCATCTCGAGCAGGCGCTCGCCGAGTTCCGGGCGATCGGCGAACGGTTCGGGATCTCGTTCGCCCTCACCGAGCTGGCGGACCGGATGGCCATGCGCGGCGAGTTCGCGCTCGCGTGCGACTACTACGAACAGGCGATCACGGTCGTGACCGAGGTCGGTGCCGTCGAAGACCTCATCCGGCTGCGGTCGCGGCAGGCCCAGCTGTACTGGCTGCTGGGTGACGAGGACGCCAGCGCCGCCTCCACCGCCGAAGCGCTGCGCCACGTCGATCGGGTCACCTGGCCGGACGCGCTGGGCATGCTGGCCCTTTCGCGGGCGGAACTCGCCCACTGGCGCGGCGAAGCCGAGGAGGCGTCCCGGCAGCTCGCCCTCGCGGCGAGCGTGATGGGCGAGGAAGCGGAACTCGGGCACGTCCGTGCCATCACCCACGACCTGCTGGCCTACCTCGCGGACGATCTCGAGGAGGCGCGCAAGCACCGCGAAGCGGCCTGCCAGGCGGCGGCCGAGGCGCAGCACGTGCCCCTGATCGCCCACATGATCGTCGGGGTCGCGGACCAGGCGCTGCGCCGCGACGAGCCCGAGCAGGCCGCGCGCCTGCTCGCGGCGGCGGACGAACTGCGCGGGCTGCCGGATCGTTCCCGTCCGGACGTGGCCAGGATCGAGCGGACAGTGCTGCGCCGCCTCGGCGAAGCGAAGTTCGCGGAGGCGGCGCGGGAAGGCACCCAAGCGGATTGGAAACAGCTGGTCGAGGTCACGCTCGCTTCTTGAACGTCGAGGACGCCCACAGGTACCCGGCGAGCGCGATCCCGGCGATCCACCCGAGGGCCGGGATCACGTCGCCGGCGGCGGGTGCGCCGTTGAGCAGCCCGCGCAGGGTCTCGATGATCGGCGTGAAGGGCTGGTACTCCGCGAACTCCCGGAGGCCGGGGCCCATCTTCTCGGCAGGCACGATCGCGCTGCTGAAGAACGGCAGCATGACCAACGGCACGGAGGCCATTCCCGCGGTTTCCGGGGACTTCGCCGCCAATCCCAGCGCGACCGTGAGCCAGCCCGCGGCGAAACCGAGCAGCACGACGATCCCGGCCACGCCGAGCCAGTCGAGGAAACCCGCCGCCGGCGCGAAACCCAGCAGGAAGGCCACCCCGACGAGCGCCACGATGGCGACCAGGTTGGTCAGCACACTGGCCACCACATGCCCGGTCAGCACCGCGCCGCGGGAGACGTCCATGACCTTGAAGCGGTTGATGATGCCCTTCGTCATGTCGGAGTTGACCGCCGTCGCGGTGGCACCGAGGCCGTAGCAGACGGCCATCAGCATCAAGCCCGGCGTCGCGTAGTCGATGTAGTCGACGCCGACGCTGAACGCGTCTCCGAACACGTAGACGAACATCAGCATCATCACGACCGGCATGAGGACGGCGTTGAACACCGAGGTCGGATTGCGGGTGAGGTGCTTGAAGTTGCGGCGCAACATCACCACGGAAGGGGACTTCGCCCGCGTGGTCCCGGTGCGGGCGGTGCTGGTGCTCATGATCGTGGTGCTCACAGTGCGGCCTCCGTGTCGTGGCCCGTCAGGGCGAGGAAAACGTCATCGAGATCAGGGGTGTGGACGGAGAACTCGTCGGCGGCGATCGCGTACTCGTCGAGCCGGTCCAGCAGCGCCCGCAGGGATTTCGTCCCGGTGTCGCTGGGGACCCGCAGGGTCAGCGTCTCGTCGTCCCGGCTGGCGCCGGGGAAGATCCGCGCCGCCGCGTCGAGTTCGGCGACGGTGGTGAACCGGAGCCGGACGTGCGTGCCCGGCATCCGGCGCTTGAGTTCGCCGGGAGTGCCCTCGGCGACCAGGTGGCCCTGGTCGAGTACCGCGATCCGGTCGGCGAGCTGGTCGGCTTCCTCGAGGTACTGGGTGGTGAGGAAGATGGTGACGCCGTCGGCCACCAGCTCGCGGATGATCGACCACATCGTGCGACGGCTGCGCGGGTCCAGTCCCGTGGTCGGCTCGTCGAGGAAGATGATCCGCGGACCGCCGACGAGCGTCATCGCCAGATCCAGTTTCCGGCGCATGCCCCCGGAGTAGGTCGACGCCGGTTTCCGCGCGGATTCCACCAGGTCGAAGCGTTCCAGCAGCTCGTCGACGACCCTGTCGCCACCGGCGGAACCCCGGCTCAGGTCCACCATCAGCCGCAGGTTCTCCTGGCCGGTCAGGAGTTCGTCCACCGCCGCGAACTGGCCGGTGACCCCGATCGCCGCGCGCACCGCCTTGGCCTCGCTCACCAGGTCGTGCCCGGCGACCCTCGCCGTCCCGCCGTCGGCCCGCGTCAAGGTGGTCAGCAGGTTCACCGTCGTCGTCTTGCCCGCCCCGTTCGGGCCGAGCAGGGAGAAAATGGTGCCCGCCGGGACGTCGAGATCGATGCCGTCGAGCACGACCTTGTCACCGAAGGTCTTCCGTAGCCCGGAGACCGCGATCGCTGTTTCTGTCATGGGAGCCACTGTGGGCGGCCTGGCTGACACGCTCCCGCCACGCCACTGACACGGATTCCGCGGCGCCGGTGTCAGTGCCGTGTCAGCCGGATGTCAGGCCCGGCGGCGAGGGTGGTCGGCACAACCACCACGAAAGGAAACCCGATGACTCAGACGGTTCCCGTCCCGCAGGGCCTCCCGATGCTGCGTGACGCGGGTCCCTTCGACCCGCCGCGCGAGATCACCCGGCTGCGCGACGCCCGCCCGGTGAGTCCGATGGTCTTCCCCGACGGTCACGAGGGCTGGCTCGTCACCGGTTACGACGAGGTCCGGCAGATGATGGCCGACACCCGGTTCAGCTCCCGCCAGGACATCGGCATCCTCCACATGCCCTACGAGACGCCGGGGATGCCCGCGCCGACCGAACCTTCCCCGCCGATGCCGGGCATGTTCATCGCGATGGACCCGCCGGACCACGGACGGCTGCGGAAGCGGCTCACCGGCGCCTTCACCGTGAAACGGATGAAACAGCTGGAAGAGCACATCGTCGAGATCACCGAGCGGCAGCTGGACGCGATGGCCCGCCTCGTCCCGCCGGTCGACCTGGTCAAGGAGTTCGCGCTGCCGGTGCCGTCGCTGGTGATCTGCGAACTGCTCGGTGTCCCCTACGAGGACCGGGAGAAGTTCCAGGCCAACTCCGCGCAGCTCATGGTCAGGGACCAGACGCTGGAGGAGAAGATGGCCGCGTTCATCGGGATGAACACCTTCCTCACCGAACTGGTCACGCGCAAACGCGAGACACCCGGCGACGACATCCTGTCCGACCTCGGCAAGCACGACGACCTCACCATCGAGGAGCTGGCGGGCGCCGCCTTCCTCCTGCTGCTCGCCGGTCACGAGACCACCGCGAACATGCTCGCGCTGGGCACCTTCGCACTCCTCGAACACCCCGAGCAGCTGGCCGAACTGCGCGCCGACGCGGAACTGCTGCCCGGCGCCGTCGAGGAACTCCTTCGCTACCTGTCCGTCGCCGACATCTTCTTCCGCTACGCCACGGAAGACCTCGAACTCGGCGGCGAAACGATCCGCGAGGGATCGACCGTCATCGTCTCGCTGCTGGCCGCCAACCACGATCCGCGGCGGTTCGAGAACCCCGACACCCTGGACATCCGCCGCAACGCCCGCGGTCTCCTGTCGTTCGGTCACGGTATCCACCAGTGCCTCGGCCAGCAGCTGGCGCGGATCGAGATGCGCGCGGGTTTCGAGGGGCTGCTCCGGCGTTTCCCGACCCTCGAACTCGCCGTGCCCGCCGACGAGGTGCGGCTCAAGACCGACATGAACATCTACGGCGTCCACGCCCTGCCCGTCACCTGGGCGTAAATCCTCGTGAGTGGTAATGACGGTTCTACCCGTCCCTCACTTGGGTACCACTCGTGGCCTGCGGCTTTGCTCGCGGTGAAGTACATGATGGCCCCCTTCCTTGCGCCTGGCGCAAGGAAGGGGGCCATCATGTACCGGGGAAGGTGTGAAGGTCGAGTTTCCTCGGCTGAGCCGAGCGAAGGGGGCCTTCACGCGCTACCGCTGTGACTGGTGGTGCCACTGAGCCTGGTGGCGATGGTCCGAGCCGTCCGTGAAGACCACGTTGCCGATCATGCCGGGCCCGCAGGGGAACGTGAACAAACTGCACGGTCCCGCCTTCTTCGTGTCCGGGCAAGCGGACATCATCGTGCCCTCTTTTTACGTACACAGCCGTTTTCTCGCCTGCGACCAGGTTCCCGCCGTATACGGCCAGCCGAGGGGCGCCACTCACTTCCTCGACGGCGACAGCCGTTACCGCGTCATCGGCGCGATCACCGCCTGGCTGCAGTACCACCTCGCCGGGGACGAAAACGCCAAGAGTGTCTTCTACGGCGCCGATTACGGCCTCGCGCGGGACAAGGACGGCTGGTCCGCGACCGAGCGGAACCAGAAGGCCTCCTGACCAGAACGACACCCACCACTCACGACCAGGTCTGACCTCGCACCCTCGCAACCTGGCGTCGGGTGAGAGGGGGCTGAAGGGCCCTTTCCCCTCATCTCACGCGGCGAAGGGCGCTTTCCCCGCATGCCATGAGGGGAAAGCGCCCTTCGCCGCGAGCCGAATTCCGCCCGTGCGGTCAGGACCAGCCGAGGGGGACGACCTCCGCCGCGGACGTCCACGGGCCACGTCCACCCGCCTCGGTGAGCGCGCGGAAACGCACGTAGCGGGCCCGCGACGGCCAGAACCGCAGGGTCTTCAGGACGGCGTCGTCGGCGAAGGTCCCGGTGGCGACCGGACTTCCCCAAGCCACACCGTCGGCGCTCAGGTAGACCTCGTATCGGCCGACGCGGCCGTTCGCGGAGCCGTCCTGGCGCGGGAGATAGGTCAGGCCGGTGACGGTGCGGGTGGCGCCCAGATCGAGCTGGAGTTCGTGGGGCAGCGGATCCGCCCCGCCGGACCACTTGGTGTGCCAAAGGGTGCCGGGCGCGCCGTCGACGGCGTTCGTGGCGGCACCGGATTCGCCCACGGTCTCCTGGCTGTCGGCCGAGCGGACGGTGGCCGGGAGCGGTCCGGAGCCCATGACCGGGTCGCTGACGCTCTCGGCGCCGGTCTCGACATGGCCCGCGAAGCGGCGCAGGAAACCGTCGGGCCCCTGGGCGGTCAGGTCGTACCAGCCGCTCATGCCGCCTTCGGTGCTGAACCAGTCCTCGACGGTCACGCCCGGCGCGACCGAGTACGTCCACGGGCCGCCGCCCCGGTTGCCGGTGCGCACGGTCAGCTCGCAGGCGGCGCCGCCGGTGTTGGTCATCTTCAGGTACACGACGCCGGAACCCTGCCGCAGCACGACTTCCGGATTCGGTTTGCCCGCGGTGGTCGCGGTGAGCCGGTTGCCCGCGAACCGCCGCAGGAAACCGTTGGGGCCGTGGGCGGTGAGGTCGTACGCGCCTTCCGGGGTGCCCGCCTGCCAGTAATCCGAGAGGGTCGCCCCGGCGCCGACGGTGTAGCGCCACGGCCCGTCGGTCCGGTACGCGGTGGCGTAGACGTAGAAATGCGCGCCGGCGGTTCCGGTGTTGGCGAAGTCGATCCAGAACCGCTCGGCCGTCACGCGCCCCGACACCGTCAGCTGATACGGCAACGGCCGCGCCGTCCGGACCCCGGTTTCCGGCACGGGCGCCTTCTGCACGGACGGCGGTTGCGGCTGGGTGTTCCACGGTCCGCTCGTCGGCACCGGTTTGGTCAGCGCCGGGTAGGTGGCGTTCGGCGCCGTGGTGTCCAGCGCCGACGTCAGATCACCGCAGACGGTGCGCCGCCACGGCGAGATGTTCGGTTCGGCGACGCCACTCCACCGCTCCAGGAACCGCAGCACGGAGGTGTGGTCGAAGACCTCCGAGCACACCTTCCCGCCCCGGCTCCACGGCGAGATGACGAACATCGGCACGCGCACGCCCAGCCCGATCGGCTCGACGGAGACGAATTCGTCGGTCGTGGCGACGGAACTCTTGCCCTCCGAGTCGGACGCGGGTGGCGCGGGCGGCGGCATGTGGTCGAAGAAGCCGCCGTCCTCGTCGTAGGTCAGCAGGAACAGCGTCTTGTTCCACACGTCGGGCCGGGAGGCGATGGTGTCGAGGATTCCCTTGACCAGATCGGCGCCGGTGTTGGGGCCCCACGCGGGATGTTCGGTCTGCGCCTCCGGGGCGACGATCCAGGACACCGACGGCAGTTTGCCCGTGTCGACGTCGCTTTTGAAGGTGCTCAGCAGTTGCTTCGGCGCGACCCTGGCCAGGCCGCGGTCGTAGAGGGCGCGCTCGTCCGCGGACAGGGTCGCGACCCCCGCCGCCAGTCCGTCGAGCAGGCGGGTCCGTTCCGTGGACGACGCCGAATCCAACGCGTAGTAGAAGTACTCCAGTTTCGGGAAGGCCTTGCCCGCGGAGTCCTTCACCTTCGACAGCGCCTTGGTGCCGACGGCCAGGAAATCGCTGAAGTAGTCCAGCGAATTGTCGCCGTAGTTGTCCCATTCCTGATAAACCCGCCAGCTGCGGCCCGCGGTCTGCAGCCGCTCGGCGTAGGTCTTCCACGTGTAGCCGGTGTGCCCGGGGTTCTGCCAGGCCGCGTTGCCGATCGCCCGGGTGACACCGTCCGGCTCGTACCCGAGTTTGCCGGTGAACAGGTACATCCGGTTCGGGTTGGTGGGGCCCATTTCCGAGCAGTGGTAGGCGTCGCAGACGGTGAAGGCGTCGGCCAGCTCGTGATAGAACCGCAGCGCGGATCGCGTGTGATAGGTCAGCGAACGCACGCCCTTGGCCGCGCGCCACCCGTCGTGACGGCCCTTGTTCCACGCCCGGTGCCCGCCGGACCAGCTGTGGTCGACGTCGGCCATGAACTGGTCGTCGATCGCGTAGGGAAGCAAGGTGCCCGTACCGTCGGGCTGCTGGAAGACCGAAGCCCCGGAAGGCAGCTTGATCGCCGCCGGATCGCCGAACCCCCGGACCCCGCGCAGCGTGCCCAGATAATGGTCGAACGACCGGTTCTCCTGCATGAAGACGACGACGTGCTCGATGACGTCGAGTCCGCCCGTCGGCGCGTCGGCGGCGAGCGCCTGCCGGACACTCGCCGGGAGCAAGGTGAAGGCGGAAGCCGCACCAGCGGCCTTCAGCAGGGTACGACGGCGCACGGAGCCCTCCAGGAACTGCGTTGAACCCGTTCGAATGTGTTCGAAACTGCACCTTTGGCGCGGCTATCGAGCAGATGTAAACATAGTGGGCTGCTCGGGTTCAAGAGTTCGGACGGTGGGCTGCATGATCGGAGCAAGAGGACACGACTTTCGGATGGTGGCACGACCCGACCCGGGCGGAAGAAGCCCGCGGTGGGGGCCGCCCCCCTTGAGCGGCCCCCACCCGGCTCATCCGGCCGGAACCGGCCGGACGCTCATTCCCTCTCTTCGGACCGCCGGGGCAGGGCCGCCAGCGAGAGCACCATCGCGACCGGCCAGATCACGGCGAGCACCGAGGCTCCCCCGAAGGTGATCGCCGTGACCGACACGGCCGTCGCGACCAGCCCGCCGACGGGTGACACGTAGCAGAACCCCAAGGGGCCCAGGAAAAGTGTCCACAGCAAGGCGGCCTTGACGGATTTGACGGGCGGACGGGGAACCGGATACCGCCCCGGGCCGACGACCTCGTGATCGGCGCCCTGGTACCACCCGCCGGACATCAGCGGCGGATGCGGCGCGAAGAACGCCGGTCTTCGCCCGAACGCCTTGGGGGTCAGCGGATCCGACCCGGTGTACGGCCGGCCATGATCCTTCGGCGGTCCCATGACACTTTCGGCACTGCGCATGACATCCTCCCCCGTCGCCGGCCCGAGGCCTGGTGAACTCACCCCGTGCCTGGCACAATTACTTGTTGCGGTGCGAAACTTCCGGGTCGTTCTGCCCACTGACCATGGTGACGAGTCGGGGGAGTTGCTGATGCGTCAAATGGAACAGAGCGCCGATCCGATTCCCGTGGAAGCGGCAGCGCCGGGATGACCGGTTCCTCCGACGGCGAGCCGGGAGAACCCGGGACCTGGCGACGGCTCACGGTGGGCGAGCAGGCCGCGCTCCGGGCCGCGGGTCATCTGAAGGTCTGGCGTCCCGGCCAGATCCTCGCCCTCCAGGGCAGCGCGCCGGCCGGTATGTTCGTCGTCCTGCGCGGTTGGGTGAAGATCAGCGCCACGAACTATCGCGGCGAAGACGCGCCACTGGCCGCCCGCGGTCCCGCGGAGATCGTCGGCGAACTCGCCCCGATCAGCGGGCTCCCCCGCTCCGCGACGATGTCGGCGATCGACGAGGTGCACACGCTCATCGTGCCGAGGGAGAGATTGCTCGGCGTACTGCGCGAATGGCCGCGGATCGCCGAGGAGATCTTCCGTACCGCGGCGATCCGGCTGCAGCAGTCCGACCGCCTGCGGCTCGAATCCGGCGGACCGGATTTCCCGCAGCGGCTCGCCGCGGTACTCGTGGAACTGGCACTCCAGCACGACCTCGACTGGACGGCCGAAAAACAGGTCGAACTCCGCTTCAACCAAGGAGAATTGGCCGGATTCGCGCGCGTCTCGCGCAGCACCCTGATCCGCGGCCTCGACGAACTGCGCCGCCTGGGCGTGGTGCGCACCGCCCGCCAGCGCGTCACCATCACCCGGCCCCGCGCGCTCCGCGAACTGGCCGCCGGACGACCGCCCCCGCCGGAACGGGACTGATCGGTCACGAGATCTCGGCTATCCTTGTCAAGGTTCAACTCTCGCAACCGTTTCACGGGGTGGAGGGAATCGGCACGATGAGTTCTTTCTCGGCTAGTACGGAACCGGACATCGAATCCGCGTTGATCGATCTCGACGCGGTCTCTTTCACCGCGTTACGGGAACTGGACAGTGAAGCCTTCCGCCATTCGGCGCACCACGTCGTCGAACGCACCAGGCATGTGCACGCGCGCTACCGGAGCCAGAACGCCACAGGTGGCGAGCGGATCGACTGATGGCGCCCGCAGCCGAGACCGGCCCCGCGTTCCATCGCCTGTCCTGGCGGGATTTCGACGCACTCGCACGTCTCGAAGGCGACGAGGACATGGCTCGCCGCCTGCGCCGGGCCGAGCGGAGCCGACGAAAGCTGCTGATCCACGCGCTGCTGACCGACGCCACGAAGATCCCCGGCCACTCGGGGCCGTTGCCGCCCTTGGATTCCGCCTGGGAACTCTTCGCCCGCGCGGAAGCGAGGGAACCGCGCACGGTGAACCGGGTGCTCACCAATCCGTACACCGGTAGCTGGGCGGGCTACACGACTCGCTTGCTGCGCAACGGAATCGACGGCGTCGGTCCTTTGTGGATGCATCTGGGCCACGCGCACGCGATCGCGGCGGCCGCGGCGATCCGGGCGGGGCTGGACTTCGAGACCGCCATCCCGGTATGGCACGGCAACGCGATGCTCCCCTCCCTCGGCATGGCCAGGTTCCCGGGCATCGGCACGTTCTCGTCGGCCGTCGTGCGGGGCGTGGGCGGGCGGTATTCCGTCACGAACGCCGAAACGACGGTCCGCCTCCCGGCCGCGCCCGATTCCGACACTCCGGGCTGGTGGGGAATCCGCCGCGTGCGGAGCCAGGTCGGCGCGCACCGGTTTTCGCTCCTGCTCGACGATCTCGACCCGTACCGCGGCCTCTACGAGCCGATCCCGCCGGATCGGCTGCCGGACAAGGACGTCACGGATTGGCAGCGGCTGATCGACGAGTCCTGCCGCCTGATCGCCGACCATCTGCCGTCACTGGCCCGGATCATGCCGGTGGGGCTGGCCACGCTGGTACCCAAACCACGGGTGCCTTTCCGGAATCCGAGCGCGTCGACCGGGGAGGCGTTCGGCAGCGCGGTGGTCGCCCTGCCCACCGACGGCGCGGCGCTCGCCGACACCCTGATCCACGAATTCCAGCACATCGTGCTCGGCGGCCTGCTGCATCTGGTCGAGCTGTACGAACCGGATCCGAGGGAACGGATCTACGTCGCCTGGCGAGACGATCCGCGGCCGTTGAGCGGTGCGCTGCAAGGGGTCTACGCCTTCTTCGGCGCGACGGCCTTCTGGCGGGCACTCGCCAACGCCGGGCTGCGGACACGGCGCTCGGCCTTCGAATACGCCTATTGGCGCGGGCAGACCTGGCGCACCCTGCAAGTGCTGCGGACGGACTCGACGCTCACCGACGCGGGCCGTCGTTTCCTCGACGGTATCGCGGAACGCCTCGGCCCCTGGCAGGACGAGAGCGTCCCGGCCGAGGCGAGCGAACTGGCCGACGCCGCCGGCCGGGACCATCTCGCCGGCTGGCGCGTCCGTCATCTCCGCCCGAGTCCGGCGCTGGTCACCGCGGTGACGGAAGCATGGCTGAGCGGCCGTTCACGACCGCCCATCACCCTGCACGCCACCGATCTGCCGCCCACGCCGGTGCCGGACGGCGCCTGGTCCCCGGCCAGGACCGATCTGATCCGGCTCGCCGTCAGCGACGCCGTGCCACCGCTCGACCCGGCGGGACGGCCCGCCGTTCCCGGCGCCACCGCCGCCGATTTCGCTTACGCCCGAGGCGAATTCACCGAGGCGATCGCGGGCTATCGCGCGGAACTCGCCGCGGATCCCGACCGTCCGGTCTCGTTGGTCGGGCTCGGCCTCGCGCTCTCCGCGCGAGGTCCGGACCCGGCCGCCCGCGCTTTGCTGCACCGCCCGGAACTCGTCCGCGCGGTGCACCGCCAGTTGCGGACGCTGGCTCCACCGGCACCGTCGGTGGAGCGGATCGCCACGTGGATCGGCAAGCTCGTTTCGGGCTAGGGCGTTTCGGGCTGAGACGTCACATCAGCATGGGGTCGATGTCGCAGTCGGCGCGAGTACCGCGCACCGCCGCCTGGGTTCCCGGGTGTGCCTCGCCGAGGACCCGGCGGTACTTGCCCAGAATCGGGTCCTGGAAGGGAGCCGCCTCCTCCGTGCGGCCCACGGCGGCGAGATCCAGGCCGAGGTTGAAACTCGCGGCCAACGTGGTCGGGTGATCCTCCCCGAGCACCTGGCCACCCCGCTCGACGGCGTCCCTGCCCAGCTCGATCGCCTTGTCGAGTTCACCCGACGCGGACAGTTCACTGGCCAGGTTGATGGTGACGATGACCGCGTACGGGTGATCCGGGCCGATGCCGGCCCGGAAGTACTCGAGGGCACGTTCGTCGAGGGTGCGAGCGGCCGCGATGTCACCCTGAAGCCGCAACGTCACCGCCAGGTCGGCGCTGGCGGCCAGCGTGTGCGGGTGGTGCTCGCCGAGGCCGTTGCGGTACCGGTCGAAGGTCTCCTCGCCGAGTTTCTTCGCCGCCGCCAGTTCGCCCGCGTGCCGGAGGTCGATCGAGTGGGCGAGGGCGCAGGCCATCGTGGTGGCGTGCTCGTCCCCGTAGACGAGCCGGAACCGGCGGAGCGCGTCCGTCGACAGGGCCAGCGCGCCGGGGTGGTCGCCGTCCTTCCGGCGGGCCACCGAGAGAAGGCAGGCGTTGGTGACGGAGTCCGGCTGATCCTCGCCGTAGCGGGCTTGGAAGTTCTCGGTGAGCCGTTCCTGCTGGACCCGGGCCTGGCCGTATTCGCCCGCCTCGCGCAGGTCCACGATCATCGCGCTGTTCGCGCTGAAGGTGCGAACGTGATCACGGCCGAGGACCTCGATGCGCCGCCGGTGCGTTTCCTGGTCCAGTTCCAGCGCGGCCCGGTAAGTACCGGAAAGCCGGAGGCTGATCCCGTGCTGGAACGCCGCGTTCAGCGTCTCCGGGTCGTCCTCGCCGAACATGCGCTTGGCCTTGAGATAGACCTCTTCGCTCAGTTTGTTCGCAGCGGCGAAATCCCCCTGCGCGCGAAGGTCGATCGTGATGTTCCGCTGGAGCGCGAAGGTCTCCTCGTTCTCCTCACCGGATACCTGCAGTCGCAGCGCGAGCGTGCGCTGGTTGAGTTCGGCGGCCTCGGTGTAGCGGCCGATCGCCCACAGGTAAAGCCCCAGCCGCGAAGAGACTTCGAGCGTCTGCGGATGGGTCGGGCCCAGGGTTTCGGTGAAATGACTCCGCGCTTGAAGGCCGAGACGAGCGGCTTCTTCGTGGTCACCGTATTCGAACAGGTAGCGCATCAGGTTGATGTGGAGCTGACGCGGCCAGTCGTCGTCGCAGGCCAGCACGTTCGCCGCGTACGCGTGCGGCAGGAGTTCGCGGTAGCGCGACCAGTGCCTGCTGGATTCGGGGTCGTTCGGGTCGAGCGCGGCGAGCAGCTGATGCGCGCCGTGCTGCATCCGCGCGTGCACCTGGGGAGCCATGACCCGGTTGCGCAGTACCAGCTGGACCAGGCGGTGCAGCTGGAGGGTGTTGCTGCCGTGGTCGATCTTCGCGAGGCCGTACCGGTTGATGTCGCGGATGGCGCGGGCCAGTTTGATCGGCTCGCGCAGGGCGGCGTCGAGTTCCGGGGAGATGGACACCCGGCTGACCCCGGTCAGCAGATCACGCGAAATCGGTTCCGGCGAAAAGAAGGCACAGATGTGCAGGATCTGGTGTGCCGCCGGGTTACGGGTCTTCAGCTCCTCGAACGAGACGTTCCAGGCCGCGGCGACGGAGACCTCGTAATCCGGCGCCGACGCGGTGTCGAGGATTTCCTCGACCGATTCGTCGAACAGGCGCAGATACTCCTGCACCGGCATCCCGGTCACCGCACGCCAGGCCGCCGCCTGCTCGACGGCCAGTGGCAGATCGCCGAGCTTCTCGGCGAGTTCGTCGGCGTCGTGCGGGTCGATCTCCGGCCCGCGGCGGCCGAGCAGTTCGATGCTCTCCTCGCGTTTGAAGACCGCGAGTTCGAGCGGGCGCGCGATTCCGGCCCAGTCGGAGTTCCGGGAGGTGATCAGGATTTCGCCGGGGCCGTTGCGCGGGAAGAACGGCAGTACGGTCTCCGGGCTTTCCGCGGCGTCGAAGACGAGGAGCCAGCGGCGGAACGGCCGTCCGGTCCGGAGCGCCTCGATCACCGCGGGGACCGCGACGTTCGCCTCGGACGCGCCTTGCAGACCGAGGATCCCGGCGAGTTCGGTGAGGCCAGCCCTGATCTGCGTGGTGTGCGCGGCGTCGATCCACCACACCAGGTCGTAATCCTGGAGATGCCGATAGATGTATTCGGTGGCCATCTGCGTTTTGCCGATACCGCCGAGACCGTGCAACGCCGACGGGAGCACCGCGGTGGTACCGCTGCTCAACCGCTTGGTGAGCTGGTCGAGCAGCTCGTCGCGACCGGTGAAGTTGGGGTTGCGCGGCGGGACGTTCCCGAAGACCAAGGGCGGGTCGTCCGGCTGGCGCGCCGGGAAGGTGCGCGAGGTGCTCGAAGCCGCGGGATGAACGATCCTGGTCGTCGGCTCGTTCAATTCCGGTTCACTGAGGTAAGACGAGCGTCCCTGCGTCGCAGGTGTCGAGGCAGGTGGACGTTCGGCCGTCTCAGGCATCTTTGGGCTCTCACTCTTGATTGATGTCTTGATTGATTCAGATTCGGACAGGGCTGCACTTTGGCTTTGAACGACGTTCCTCAACCGATCCGCGCGCGACAGATACGGCCCGGACAGCGCGCGCATGACGGCGCTTTCCAGTTCGACGTCGGACGAGGACTCCTGGGTGAGCACCGGATCCGGCGTGTTGTTCGGGTCGGCGATGGCGTCTCGGAGGTGACCGAGCAGCGGAATCCGGCCACCGAAATGGGTGGCGGCCACTCGGACGACCTTGGCCGTTTCCGACCGGCGCGCGCCGCTGAGCAGCAATTCCCGGACTGCCTCGGGAAAAGCGAAGACCCCACCTGTGTCCCAAGTGGACTTCCCTTCCCTGAGTCCGGGAGCGTACATGATCCCCGAAAGCAAAAGTTCGAGGAGGTGCTCCAGTCCCGCTTCCGGCACGAACCGTTGTCCCACCAGCTTCGCCACGTCGAGACGGACCGGCACCGCCGCGAGCAACTGGGCCAAGCGTAGCGCCGGCGGCGACGCGACACTGCGGAATCGGTGCACTCTTTCGGCGGGTGACAAAGTTACCGGTGGGTCGGGGGAATCGGACCGGGAAGTCCGTTCCGTGGTGAGCACTATCGCGCCTTCGACGGCGGCGGCGTTTTCGCCGGTCATCAGTCCGGCCCACCACGCCAGCGCGCGCGGGCGCAGTTCGAGTACCGGTACCGGAACGGCACCGGCGGGTACCGGCGGACCGGGTTCGAGCCAGGAGTCGGTGAGGTCGAAAGCCCACCGGCCGTTGGGGGCCAACGCGTTCGGCACCCGCAGCCGGGCCTTGTGGGGGTTCATCCCGCAGCGTCCCCACAGCCATTGCGGGAGCAGATGCACGATGCTCACCGGCATCGCCGCGCCCCAGCGCGCCAGAATCGGGTACAGCGCGTCCTTCTTCTGCCAGGCGTCCCCGACCCCGTCGGTCAGCAACAACACCGCACGCCGTCCCGACGCGTCCAGGATCTCGTTCGGGTCGCGGGCGGCCGCGCCCGCCGTGCCGCCACGGAGGACGAGATCCTCCTGGCCGTTGTCCTTGGCGGTTTCCAACAGGCGGACCTGAATGGTGCGGAAGGCACCCACCTGCCGGAGTAATTCGACGAAAGCGGACACCCGGGGGCGCCACAACGCCATCGACGGCCCATTGTCGAGGACGAGCGTCAGGTCCAGCCAGCGCTCTTTTCTCGATCGGGTGACCGGCCACCACCGGCCGGTCTCCGCGACCCGGACGGCGGTCGCCTCTTCGTCCAGGACCACATTGTTGTGTCGCCGTGAGGGCGTCTCCCGTTTCAACGTTCTCAGCGCCCGGAAGTACTCCAGCGATTCCAGGAGCGCGGCGCCGCCGGGTCCGGTGCCGTCCACCGCGGGTTCGGGCAGCTCACCGCGCACGGCGCCGATCCCGGTCCCCTCTCCCCCGTCCTGGCCCGGTGACGGGACGTCGGGGATCGGGGACCGTCGCGGTTCGGGCGGCGGGGAGATCTCCCGGCGTTCCGACGGGGCGTTGCGGATCCGCACGTCCTCGTCCGCCGGTTTCGGCTCCTGGACGGGATCCGGCCGACCCGCCTCGCGTGCGGCAGAGGCGGGAGAGGCGGGCGCGATGGCCGCGGCCAGCCACACGATGTCCGCGACGTCGGTCCAGTTCAGGTCCTCGAAGGTGAACCGCCTGCCGCGCTGGGGAAAGTCGGTCGTCCGCCGCTCCGCCGCCGGGACGGAGCGCGAGTCGGGAACACCGCCCGGCCCGCCCATGTCACCGCACCGTCAGTCGTTGCCAGAGCGCGTCCACCAGCCGCGGCCATGCCTCCTGATCCGGCTGGTAGGCGCCCGAAGTGGCCAGGTAGACGGCGTCGAGCAGCCTGTCGGTGGGCAGGCCGCCTTCCGCCTTGCTGCGTTCGGCGAATTCGCGGATGAGTTTGTCGCGGTGTTCGCCGTTCTCGCTGACCAGATGACTGGCCACGATCGCGGCGAGCTGGTCGTGATCCGGGTTCTCGATGCGCAATTGCAGGCACCGGCGCAGGAACGCGGGCGGGAATTCCCGCTCTCCGTTGCTGGTCATGACGATGATCGGGAAGGCGTGGCAGGCGATCCGGCCGTCTCGGACGACGGCGGTGCGCTGCGGATCGGCGGTGTGCACGGTGACTTCGGGATTCCGGTTGCGCACCCTGGCCAATTCCTCGATGGAGAATTCGCCGTCCTCGAAAATCGACAACAGGTCGTTGGGCAGATCCGCCTCGGATTTGTCCAGTTCGTCGATCAGGAGCACCCGGGGCAGCCTGCTGGGCAGGAACGCGGTGCCGAGCGGGCCGAGGCGGACGAAATCGCCGATCGGCGGTTCCTCGGCCTCACCGCCGCGCTGGGCCTGGCTGGTCGCCGCGGCCTGGACCCGGCCGATCGCGTCGTAGCCGTACAGCCCCGAACTCAGCGCGGTATGACTGGTGATCGCCCAGCGCAGCACCCGGCCGAGGCCGAGTTCCCTGGCGATCCGGTAGGCGAGGCTGGACTTCCCGGTGCCCGGATTTCCGGTGACCAGCAAGGGACGCCGTAAATACAGGGCGGCGTTGACCATGTTCAATTCGCCGGCGTCGGTGTCCTGCTCGGAAAGCGTGAACGCGGTGCCGAGACGGCGCTCCGCCTCACCGTCGTCCGGCGGCGGCACGTCGTGTTCCGGCGGCGGGTCGCCGCGATAGGAACGCCACGGCGGCGGCGCGGGCAACAGCTGGGCGAGATCGATGTCGTGGATCGGCCTGCCGGTGCCCCGGTAAATCCACCAATCGGGTGCATCGAGTTGCGGCGTCCGGCCGTCCACCGTCGCGTCCTGATCGTTCACGCTCATCCGCGGCATCCCCTCACTGTCGGCTCGGGATCAACGGCTGGTCTAGAACGATTACGCGTTTCGGATCGTCCCACATTACCACCAGATCGTGAGCCAGAGAATTCTTGAACGGTACCGCCGTACCGGAATTCGCCAACTTCCGGCGGTCCGGAAGTTCGATGAATCCGGACTCCGCGGCCAATACCCAGTCGAGCAACTCGCGCAGATCCTCCGGCTCGGCGTCCGGATGCCACAGCACCACCGGCAGTCCACTGCGGAGGGCACAGGTCAGCTCGTCCGGTTCGGCACCCGGTTCCGCTTGGGACGGCGGCGGTTTCGCCAATACCAGCCCGACCCAGTGATCGTCGCTCAGTATCGCGTCGATCGGATGCTCCCCGAACTCCGAACAGCCGGAATAGTGCAGGCGATCGGCGGAGGGATCCTTCACCATCGAGTCCCAGCGGACATGCCATGCGCGATGCCAATGCCTCGCCCGCATCCTCTCCAGAGACCGTATTCCCAGCCGGTACCCGTAGCGCAGGGGCTGGGGCTGGCCGGTCCCATGTTCCTTGGCCCACCGCTGCACGGGCAAATTGATCAACGTCCTCGGCAGCAGGAATTCCACCGAAGCGGACACACTCTGGGCTGCCCAGACTCCCTCAGTCTCCAGGATGACGTCATCGACCCTGAACTCGACCTCGTCTATTCCGATTTCGCGCACCCCGCCGAGCGCCGGCGGCCACACTTCCGGGTCATCCTGACGCCAGAATGCGAGAGTGCATCTCGTCGGATCCGCGGAAACGGGTTCGAGCATGATCATCAAATGCAAATGCGGCCGGTCCGGAATCGGCGGCCTGTTCTGCCGCTGGTAGCCGAGGGCGGGGCCGAGGCGCAGCGATCGGGCCTGGTCGGCGATCCAGCCGGCGATCATGGCGCCGGGCTCCCCTTCCGCGCTTTCGGCGAGCAGGCGCAGAAACGTTATGGCGGGCGGGATCCCGTCCGGACCGGCGTTGAAGTCGGTGAGCAGGTGGAAGGCGCTCCACGCGTCGGTGATCCCCTCCAGCCGCGGCAACGGGACCGCCGGACCGAGCGCGCGGCTCACCATCACCGCCAAATGGGGGACCTCCATCCGGGTCAAATGGTGATGGAGGCCCGCGAGATCCTTGCGCGGGACCAAATCCAGAACGGCGCTGTTCACATCGGCGAGAAACAGGTCGTCCAGCGGTTCCGGCAGGAGAGCGGACGGTTTCGAGATCAATGCCGCGGGCTCACCGAGTAGTCGTAAATAAGCCGTTCCGGTGAAAGTCTTCACTGAAACCGGTATCGGCGTGTACGACTCGGGCAAGAGGCCGGGGTCGCGCTCGATGACGTCGGCGAAGAAGCGGTCCGAAGAGATGAAGGCGACCATCCGGCCGGATTCCGCGAACGCGTCCTTCGCGAGCTGCGCGTCCAGAATGCGGAAGGCGGTGTCGACGGCCTCGCCGACCCAGCCGTTGCCGTCGTTCAGCACCTCGCCGGAGTTGAGGCTCACGCGGAGCCGGATCTGCGCCTGCGGAGTCCGGGTGTGGTTGTACCGGCGGAGGGCGACCGTGATCCGATCCGGTAAACGGTCGGCGACGAGGCTTTTGGTCGTGCCAGGCGGTAACAGGATCAGCGCGCCGTCGCCGCGATCCTCGCGCGCGCAGGAATCGAAGTCGACGTCGCTTTCGGCGAACGCGGTCTTCAGCACGTCGTACATGCCTTGGCGGACGGCCAGCCGATCGGGAAGGTACCTGTCCGGGGCGGTGAATCCCGCGACATCCACCACGACGATCGTGCGGTCGAGAGCCTGCGTCGGTCGCGCCACTGGCCCCCTCCCAAGGTCCACGGCGCCGACCCGCCGGCGCCGACCGCCACATTATCGCGTCAATCGCCGCCGGGTTGAGTGTCAATTGACAAATGAGTCCTTTCTGTCTTGTGCTTCGGTCACATGGGTCCCCACGGAAGGAGTCCGTGAAGGCCTCCTTCCCCGCATGCGACGCGGTGAAGGGCGCTTTCCCCGCGTCGCATGCGGGGAAAGCGCCCTTCGGCTCCGCGGGTCAGACGCCGGCTACCTGCTGGATCCAGCTGCGGTAACGGGTGACGTTGGTGTACGCGGTGTTGTTCGACCGGTCGCTGGTCGAGGCGACACCGACCTGACGGCCACCGGAGAACATCGGGCCGCCCGAGTCGCCGCCCGCGGTGATGCCGTCGACCCAGTTCGCGCACACCGCGACGCCGCCGTTGTAGTCACTGCAGCTGACCGAGTTGACCCGGACGGTGGCGACCTTCAGGTAGCGGGACTGGCAGTTGATCTCCGAACCGCACTGGCTCGTCGCGCCCCAGCCGTAGACCTGGACGTTCTGGCCGACCGCGACATTGCTCGTGGTGCCGAGCGGCGCGTAGGTGGCGTTGACCGAACTCGTCAGCCGGACGATGGCGAGATCCGCGCCCGAGTGCCGGGTGATGCTCGCGGCGGTGGCCATCGTGCCGCCGCTCTGCTGGTCGAGGCTGCCGATCCGGAAGGTGTAGCTGCCGCTGCTCGCGACACAGTGCTTGGCGGTGAGGATGTACTGCGGCGCGATGATCGTCGCGGTGCAGTTCTGCTGGCCGTTGACGAACAGCCGGGCCGCCCAGGGAGCGCTCTGCGCGTACTGGCCACCGATGATCATCGGTTGCACGCCGGAGGGTTCGGCGGCGGTCGCGGCAGGGGCGGTCGTGCCGAGCAACGCCATGAAGGCGGTGCCCGCCAGCAGGACAAGAGAGCGCAGTCGCATGTTCCGACTCATTTCCGCGGCCGGGTCCCGGCCGCATCAGTGGGGATCGACGCGCTGATTCTGTGTGCTGCCAAGGGAAGCCGGACACCGACGAAAGTTCGCGGTGAGTACCTATTTATTTCCGTGACGGACGACGGCGATCGTTGAGTAGCGAACGAAGATCATTACGTAGTCCCCACCTCTCGTGAGTGGTAATGACGGTTCTAACCGTCATTACCACTCACGAGATGAGCAGGGCGTCAGTCGTCGAGAAGCCGCCAAGCGGTGAGGCCGAGCCTGGCCCGGGTCAGACCGCCGGGCTCGTTCAGGTCGATGCCGAGGTTCTTGCCGATCTGCGCGAGCCGCCGGGCGACGCTGCTGTGGTGCAGGTGCAGCGAATCGGCGGCCTGGCGCACGGAACCCGTCGCACAGTAGGCGTCCAGGGTCTCCAGATCCGCCGGATCCGCCGCCAGGCTCGCGATCGCGACGACGTCGGCGTTGGCCCGCGTGTCGTCTTCGGGGATCCGGGCGAGCAGCGCCAGCGCGCCGAGGTCGCCGTAGTGGATCACCGGCTGGCGCGCGCTCGTGAAGCGAAGGGCGGCCCGGGCGTCCTGCCAGGACCGCTGCGGACAGCCCGCGGCCCCGATGCCCGCGCGGACGCCTTCCGGGAAGCGGGCCGCGTCCACCGTGGCGGCCAGGATGATGCCGACGTCCGTGAGCGGCGCGGCCTTGACCAGGCGGCCAGGGCAGATCAGGCCGCCGATCTTGTCGAGCGGGATGCCCGCCCGGACGGCGACCACCCTGATCGGCAGATCGGCGGGGAAGCCCAGCAGGCGCAGGGCCCGGTTCCTGGCGGCGTCGTCGCTGGTGGAGCTGATCACGAGTTCCACCAGCGCCGGGTCGGCCATGGTGGTGCGGGCCGGACCGTAGCGTTCGACGACCGTCGCCACCGCGATCGCGAGCCGGTCCAAGACCGCTTCGTCGAGGGCGCCGGGCACCCCGTCGCGTTCCAGCCACACCGTGCCGATCTCCTCGTCGTCGAGGGTGATCGCCACCGTGGTGGATTCGGCTGCGGGCGGGATGGTGGCTTCCCGGCCGTCCGGCCCCACCCGGAGTGTGCGGCCCGTGCTGTGGAGCCGGACGCCCGCGACACATTCCGCCAGGCCGGCCGTGGCACGCGCGAGCGCGGGGACATCGACCCGCCGCCGCATCAGCGTGTCGTAGAACATCACGATCCGGATCATGCCTTCGACGTCGGGGTCCAAATGCGACAACCGCGCGGCCAGTGCCTCCATGAAAGCGAGCGTACGCGGCGATCGTCGCGCGAGGTGGCGATTACGCGCGACGGTTGGCGGCCGACCTCCGGGCCGGGAACCGGAAGGATGATCGGCATGGATCCCGAATTGGAAGCGTTCATCGCCCTGTTCCCCCAGGGGAAGCTCGACGACCCGATCACCGAACGCCGGAACTTCGCCGAGCTCGCCGCGTCGGTGCCGCGACCGGACACCTCCGCGATGACCGTCGAGGACCGGACGGTCCCCGGCGACCCGGACGTCGCGATCCGCGTCTACCGCCCGCACGAGGCGCAGGGCGCCATCGTCTGGCTGCACGGCGGCGGCTGGGTGATGGGCGACCTGGAGACCGAACACCCGTGGGCGGCCCGGCTCGCCGAGGGCTCCGGCGCGGTGGTGATCTCGGTGAACTACCGGCTCGCCCCCGAGAATCCGTTCCCGGCCGCGCTCGACGACGTCTACACCGTGCTCAACTGGGCCGCCGCGAACGCGGCGGAACTCGGCGTCACGCCGGACCGGATCGCGATCGGCGGGCACAGCGCGGGCGGCGGCCTCGCGGCGGCGACGACGTTGCGCGCCCGCGACGAGCAGGGCCCGTCGATCCGCTTCCAGCTGCTCAACCAGCCCGGCCTCGACGATCGGCAGGAGAGCTGGTCGGCGCGTTCCTTCACCGACACGCCCTGGATGAACCGCGAGAAGGTCTCCGCGATGTGGCGGCACTACCTGGCGGGACAGCCCGCCTCTTCGCCTTACGCCGCCCCGACGCGGGCCACCGATCTGTCCGGACTGCCGCCCGCCTACGTGGCCACCGCGGAGTTCTGCCCCAACCGCGACGAGGACATCGACTACGCGGTCCGCCTGATGCGGTCGGGTGTTTCGGTCGAGCTGCACCAGTGGGCGGGCACTTTCCACGGCTCACAGGCGATCCTGTCCGCCGAGGTGTCGCGCCGTCAACTCACCGAACTGGGCGAGGCCCTGCGCCGCGCCTTGGCCGAGTGATGACGACCACCGAGCGGACGCCGGCCCTGGCCCGCCTCCTGCGCCCCTACGCCGGGAGTTTCGCCACCGTCGTCGTCCTTCAGGTCATCGGCGCCATCGCGGGGTTGGCGCCGCTGCTGGCGGTCGTCGAACTGGGCCGGACACTGCTCGCGCCCGGTCCGGTCGACGAGAGCCGTGTCTGGACCGCCGTGCTGGTGGGCGCGGCCGGGTTGTTCGTCCGGTTGCTGTTCACGGCCGCGTCGTCCGGGATCGGGCATCTGCTCGACGGCCGGATCCAGCTCGCCTTCCGCCGTCTGCTGGCGGAACGCCTGGGTCGCGTGCCGCTGGGCTGGTTCTCGCGGCGCCGCACCGGCGAACTGGCCAAGGTCGTCGGCGAGGACGTCGGCGCGGTGCACCCGTTCATCGCGCACACCCCCGGCGAACTCGTCTCCGCGTTCGTCGTCCCGCTGGTGTCGCTGGTCTACCTGCTCACCATCGACTGGCGGCTGACCCTGATCACGCTGATCCCGGTGGTACTGGCGGTGGCGCTGGTCCCGCTGATGATGACGCCGTCGCGGCTGCGCGAGCAGGAGGAGTTCGACCGCGGGATGGCGGGGATCTCGAGTTCGGTCGTCGAGTTCGTCCAGGGCATCGCGGTGGTCAAGGCGTTCGGTGGCGCCGGGCGCGCCCACCGCCGGTTCCGCACCGCCGCGGACGACTTCGTCGCCACCTTCACCCGGTGGGTACGCGGTATGGCCGGGACGGCGGCCGGGATGCAGCTGGCGTTGTCGCCGCCGTTCGTGCTGCTGGTCGTCCTGATCGGCGGCACCGTCCTGATCGCGAACGGCGGTCTCGCCCCGGTCGATCTCCTGCCCTTCTTGGTACTCGGGCTCGGGCTGACCGCGCCGGTGGCGGCACTCGGCCACGGTTTCGACGAACTCCAGGCCGCCCGGCGCGCGGTCGGCCGGATCCGCGAGGTGCTCGGCGAGCCGCCGCTGCCGGAGCCGTCGAACCCCGTCGCGCCACAAGGTCACCGCGTCGAACTGCGCGACGTCCACTTCGGCTACGAGACCGGGAACGAAGTCCTGCACGGGATCGACCTGGTGCTCGAACCGGGGACGGTCACCGCCCTCGTCGGGCCGTCGGGCAGTGGGAAGTCCACTTTGGTCACTTTGCTGCCGCGATTCTTCGACCCCACGAAGGGATCGGTCCTGCTGGGCGGCGTCGACCTCCGCGAACTCGGCAGCCGCGAGCTGTACCGCACCGTCTCCTTCGTCTTCCAGGACGTCCGCCTGCTGCGCGCGTCGGTCGCGGACAACATCGCGCTGGCCGTCCCGGACGCGGGCCTCGACGACGTCGTCCGCGCCGCCCGGCAGGCGAACATCCACGACCGGATCCTCGAACTGCCACGCGGCTACGAAACGGTGCTGCAGGAGGAAACCGGGCTGTCCGGCGGGGAGGCTCAGCGGATCGCCCTCGCCCGCGCGCTGCTCGCCGACGCACCGGTCCTGGTACTCGACGAAGCGACCGCTTTCGCCGATCCGCAGACCGAACTCGCCGTGCGCCGGGCACTGACGGCGGCCCGAGGTGACCGGACGACGCTGGTCATCGCCCACCGCCTGGAAACCGTCGTCGACGCCGACACCGTCGTCCTGCTGGAGAACGGCACGATCGCCGAACGCGGCAAGCCCGCGGAACTACTGGCACGGAACGGGAAGTTCGCCGCCTTCTGGAACGCCAACCGCCCGGCCGAAACCCTGGGGGAACTCCGATGATCCGAATGTTGCTGCGGGTGCTGGGCCCCGAGTACGCCCCGCCGGTGCGGCGCACCGTGGCCCTGATGACGACCACCGCGATCGTCGAAGGCCTGTCCTACGCCCTGCTGGTCCCCTTGCTGCAGGCGCTCTTCGGGAGCACTCCCGGCGACGCGTGGGCCTGGCTGATCGCGTTCGGGGCGGCCGTCGCGGTGTTCGCGATCCTGCGCTATCGCAGCGATCTCTCCGGTTTCCGGGTCGGGACGACGTTGCTGCGCGGGATGTACCACCGGCTCGGCGACCATCTGGCCCGGCTGCCGATCGGCTGGTACAGCACGAACCGCGTCGGCGAGGTGTCGGCGCTGGCCGGGCCAGGGGTGCTACGGGCGATGAGCGTGATCGCGCATCTGCTGGCGCCGTTCATCTCCGCCTGCGCCACCCCGCTGACCATCGTGTTCGTCATCCTCTTCTTCGACTGGCGACTGGGGCTGGCCGCGCTGATCGCCGTCCCGGTGGTGGCGGCGATCCAGGTCTGGACGGGCCGGTCGACGGCCGCCGCCGACGAGGAAGGCGCCGAACGCGGCCACGAGGCCACCGGCCGGGTCATCGAGTACCTGCAGGCCCAGCCGGTGCTGCGGGCGGGCGGCCGCACCACGGAACGGTTCCGGCTGCTCGACGACTCGCTGCGCGATCTCCAGCGGGCGAACCGCCGGTCCACGTTGTCGGCGCTGCCCGGCGTCGTCGGCCTGACCTTCACGGTGCAGGCGATGTTCACCATTCTGCTGGTACTGGGCGCTTTCCTCGCGCTCGGCGGGCGGATCGGGGCGGTGGAGGTGCTGACGATCCTCGTGCTGGCCGCCCGCTGCGCGGATCCGCTGCTCTCGCTGACGGACATCGGCGGCAAACTCCGCGGCGCGCGTTCGGTGCTGGCGAGGCTCGACACGGTGCTGCGGACCGAGCCGCTGCCGGAACCACTGGAGCCGGTCCGCCCGGAACGGCACGATCTGGAGTTCGACGCGACCGTCTTCGCCCACGGCGACCGTACGGTGCTCGACGGGCTGACGCTGTCCGTCCACGAAGGACAGCGGCTCGCCGTCGTCGGCCCGTCGGGGGCGGGAAAGAGCACGATGCTGCGGCTGCTCGCGCGGTTCCACGACGTGGATGCGGGCGCGGTGCGTGTCGGCGGGGTCGACGTCCGCGCGATCAGCACCGAGGACCTGATGTCGCGGATCGCGATCGTGTTCCAGGACGTCTACCTGTTCGACGGCACGATCGAGGAGAACATCCGGCTCGGCCGTCCGGACGCCGACGACGCGGAAGTGCGGGCCGCGGCGACGGCGGCCCGGCTGGACGAGGTGATCGAACGACTGCCAGGAGGCTGGTCGGCGAACGTCGGCGAGGGCGGCGCGCTGCTGTCCGGCGGGGAACGCCAGCGGGTCTCGATCGCGCGGGCACTGCTGAAGGACGCGCCCATCGTGCTGCTCGACGAGGTGACCTCGGCGCTGGACCCGGTGAACGAAGCCGCCGTCCACGAAGGGATCGAGCGGCTGATGGCAGGCCGGACCGTGGTGATGGTGGCGCACCGGCTGCGCACCGTGCGGCGGGCCGACCGCGTGGTCTTCCTGGACGACGGCGGGATCGTGGAGGACGGCACCCACGAGGAGCTGGTCCGGCTCGGCGGCCGGTACGCCGGGTTCCTCGACCTGCAAATCGCTTGACGCCACGCGGGAACGGCCCTGCACTGTGCGGATGCAGATCCGTTCCACGACCGCCGAGGACCGCGACGTCTTCGTCGACACCATGTTCACCGCGTTCGCCCGTTTCCCGGACACCGCGGCGCAGACCTGGTCCGCGCTCGAAATGGACCGCGGCCTGCTCGCGGTGACCGGGGACGGGCGGCCCGTCGGCACGGCCGCCGCGTATTCCTTCGAACTCACCCTGCCCGGTGAGGTCGTCGTCCCGGCCGCCGGGGTGACCGCCGTCGGTGTCCTCCCCACGCACCGGCGGCGAGGTGTGCTCAGCGCGATGATGCGGCACCAGCTCGCCGAGTTCCGCGAGCGCGGCGAGATCCTCTCCGTCCTGCTGGCGTCGGAGGCCCTGATCTACCGCCGGTTCGGCTACGGGCCGGCGACCTACACCAGCCGCCTGACGGTGCGACGCCATCAGGCCGCCTTCGCCGTCACCCCGGCGGTCACCGGTTCGATCGAACTGCTGCGCCGGGCCGACTGCGGCGACATCCTGGAAGCGATCTACGACCGGTACCGCCGTACCCGGCCCGGCGCGCTGTCGCGTCCGCACCACTGGTGGGCCTCGGGCGCCGGACAGGCACCGATCTCCCTGGCACAGCGGCACATCGCCGTGCACCGCGACGCCGACGGCGTCCCCGACGGGTACGCCTCCTACTCGCTCACCGAGCCGAGCACCTTGACCGTCGACGAGGTCATCGCCGTCGACGACGAGGTGTCCACGGCGCTGGCCGGGTTCCTGCTCGGCCACGACCTGATCACCGAGGTCGTGTTCAAACACTGCCCGCCCGACCATCCGCTGCGGTGGCAGCTCGAGGATTTCCGCGCCGCCGAAGTCGGCGGCGACACGGACTGGCTCTGGGTGCGGCTGCTCGACATCCCCCGCGCGCTCACCGCCCGCGGCTGGCCCACCGACGGCGAACTCGTCCTCGACGTCGACGACCCGGCGCTCGGCGAGCACGGCCGCTACCTGCTCACCGTGCGGAACGGAGCGGCGGACTGCGTACCGACGGACCGGGAACCCGACCTGTCCCTGGACGTGAGCGACCTGGGCTCGATCTATCTCGGCGGCACCGCCCCGGGCACGCTCGTGCGGGCGGGCCGCATCCGTGCCCACCACCCGGAGGCGTCCTCGCTCGCCGACGCGCTTTTCCGTGCCGAGCGTCCCCCGCACTGCCTGCACTGGTTCTGACGCTGCTGGTCGTGAGTGTTGAGTGTCGTTCTAACGACACTCAACACTCACGACCAGCCTGGGTCACTCCTCGAAGCCCTCACCGCCGTCGAAGACGTCCTCCATGACCTCGCCGAGGATCATGCCGCCCACCACACCGGCCGCGGCCCCGGCGACCATGCCGCCCATCCCGGGACCACGCCTGCCGTGGTGACCGTGGTGGTCGTAGTCGTGGCCGTAGTGCTCCTGGTGCCCGCCGAACATGGCGTGCCCGCCGCCGGATTCGGCGACCTTGGCCAGCCAGCCGTCGATGGCCGCGGCCCAGTCGGTGCTCAGCGCTTCCTCGTGCGAGACGTGGAAACGGCCGAAGGAGTCTCCGCCGGAGCGGAACATGCCACCGCGCCTGTCCGCCTCCAGCACCACCACGAGGTCGTCCTGGCTCGCGACGAAGGTCAGCTCCACCTGGCCGACGCGGCCGGCGTAGCGCGACGGCGGGAAGAACTCGATCTCCTGGAAGAACCCGAGTTCCTGCCGGACCCCGTGCAGCCGCCCGGCTTCGACGTCGGCGCTGCGGAAGGAGAAGCCCAGCTCCCCGAACGCCTCCAGCACCCGGTCCTGCGATTCCAGCGGCCCGACGAGCACCGGGTCGAGGTCGCCCTTGTCCGGCGCGCCGGCGATGACGAGTTCGGTGCGCACGCCGACGACCACGCCCGGCAGCTCCCGCCCGCCCACCGCGCTGATCGGCGTCTCCCACGGCAGGGCGATCCGGAACGGGACCGTCGTGAGCTGCCCGGCCGTCACCGGCACCCGGTGACCCGCGCTGACCCGCAGGAACTCCGCGGTCCCGGCACGCTCGTGGTCGCCGTGCTCCACCTCGACCCGGGTGACCAGCGAAAGCAGGATCTCCTCGATCTGGGCGTCACTCGAACCGCCCTGGATGCGGACCTCGCCGGTGATCACCTCGCCGGGAACGGCGTGCGGCGAGTCGAGCACGGTGTCGACGGACGGGCCGCCGACCCCGAAGGCGCTGAGCATCCGTTTGAACATCAGGGATTTCCTCCGCTGGGTACTGGAACAGGGGGTACCGGAACACTTCGACTACTACCGAGATCCGCCGCGGCCCGCCAGGCAAACCGGGTTAAAAACCCCTAAACGGGCGCGGTGTCACTACCTTCTCAGATCGGCCTGGCGGACGTCGTGCAGGTGGATGACGACGTCGTAGGACCGCCCGAGCGAGATGGCCGCGGGATCGACGGGGAACTGCGTGCCGATGGTGCGCGTGGGCCGGGCGGTGTCCAGCCAGGTGCGCGCGGACGGCGGCGCGGTGCGGACGTCGAGGTAGAAGTCCTCGAACCGGACCTGGTCGAGGGTGTGCTCGTTCGAGCCGGACGGCGCGGCGGGGACGGAGAAGCGTTTCCACTCGCCCTCGAGCGCCTTGTCCTTGGACAGGAACGAACCCCGGTCGAAGCTGAACCCGATCGGCAGGTAGTCCCGGCCCAGCGTTTCGCGCAGGAAGGCGCCCTGGGTCTTCGGGTACAGCCCCGGATTGTCGGTGACGTAGGAGACGTGGCCGTTGTGCGCGGAGAGCAGGATCTTGTGGCCGGTCCGCCGTTGCCACCAGGCGACGTTCTGCGCCATCGCCCGGTCGCGCAGGATCTGCGCGGCGGGCAGGCCGTGCGGATCCGCGAGGTCGACGGCGAGGAACCGGGCGGTCTGCGCGACGAACCGGGCGTGCTGGCCGGTCCAGTCCAGGGCGTCCGCGCCGGACAGGCCCTCGATCAGTTTCTGGGCCTCCTCGGCCTGGGTGGCGAGGCGCAGTCGTTCGTCGAGCGGTTTGCGCAGGTAGGCGAACGCGTCGTCGATCGGGCGCAGGCCGGTGTAGAGCCGCTCAAGCCGGGGCAGCGCCGCCGGATGGTGCTGCCGCACGTAGTCGGTGATCCTGGCGAAGAACCCGTCGTTCACCGAAGGCGCGCCGAGATCGTCGCCGACGAAGTGCACGGTGCGGCCGGGGTGGGCGCGGTTGTAATCGCGCATCCACCGGATCAGGCTCACGAACTCTTCGCGGTCCCAGGGGGAACCGGCCAACGTCCGCTTCGCGAGTTCGCGGGCGTCGCCATGGCCATTCTGGACGTACTCGTCGATCTCCAGCCCCGCGGACCAGCTCAGTTCCAGCGCGAAGGCCCGGAATCCCTTCTCCTCGACGAGATAACGGAACACCCGCTCCTTCATGGTGAAGAACTCGTGCGAGCCGTGCGTCGCCTCGCCGAGGCCGACCACCTTCGCGGCACCGATCATCCCGCCCAGCGCCCGCAGGTCGGCGGTGTTCCGGCCGGGCTCGGTCGAGCGCAGCGGATGCGCCGCCCGGTCCAGCGACCGCACCGGGTCGCGCCAGGCCGTGGCCGTGTCCGTGTCCGCCGCGAAAGCCGGGCTCGCCACGGGCGCGAGCACCGCGCCGGTGAGCACCACCGCGGCGGCGATCACTCCCCTTCTCCCCCAACGCTTCCGGTTGTCCGTCATACCGTTTCACCCCTTCGCTCCGATGTCGAAACCGATCATCGTCCGCGGACCGGGGCGGGCGCGCTGTAGCGAAGCTCCTACTTGGGGGTGGGGAAAACCCCACCCCGCGCGGAAAGGCGGGCGGACCCCGCCGCCGGGGTGTGGGTCCCGGCGGCCGGAGTCCGCCCGCGTCTATCTCCCTCCACAGCGGCCGTGCGTCACTCCGCGCGCCACAACGCGGGCGTGACGGGCGGTTCCCAGCCAGGCTGGGCCGTGTGCCCCTGCAAGCACACGTAACCGCGACCGCTGTAAGTGACCCGGGCGCCCGCGGAATAGCCGGTTCCCGCCGCCCAGGTCGTCCCGCCGGGCGGATTGGAGGTCGAGGTCGACGTCGTCGGCGTCGTACTGGTCGGCCGGGAGGTCGACGTCGGCGTCTGCGGCACGTTGAGCACGAAGTCGAACGCGGCCTCCTTGGCCGTGCCCGCGTCCCGCACGGTCATCAGCAGGCGCGGATCGAAGATCGAGTCGGTGTTGTTGCGCGGCTCGTTGGGGAAGTAGAGCTGCGTGGTCAGCACCGGCCTGCCGGGCGCCTGCACCTTGACGTGGATGTGCCGGGTACGGCCGGGGTACAGACCGGGCACGATCGTGCTCAGCGTGAACGCGCCCTGGTCGTTGGTGAACTGGTGACCGCGGAAGGTGTACCCCACGTTGTCGTAGGCGCCGTTGACGTCCGCCTGCCAGAAGTCCAGCAGTGCCCGCGCGATCGGCAGGCAGCCGAGACCGAAGACGTAGCCGGACACGGTGAGCCTCGTCCCCTGCGTGCCCGGCGTGACGAGCGAGGTGCGCTGTGGGGAGTTCGGCTTGAAATAAGGACCTTCGGTCTGCGGCGGGGTCGGGTCGTCACCGTCGTCACAGGCCGGGGTCAGCTCGGGGGCCTGGCCGTTCGCGACGGTGGTGCGGGCGAGGGCCGGGCCACCGATCAGCGCGACCGGAGCCGCCACACCCGCGGCGAGCGCGGCCTTCAGCACGGTCTTCCGGCTGAGCTTGTTCTCTTCGTCCATACCTGCTCCTCGTGGGGGCTTCGGGAATCACCCTCGACGGTATGGAGAAGATCAGCTGCGGACGATGGACTGACTTGGTCAGTCGTGGTGAATCTCCGGGGGCGCGTCTCCGGTCCGGCGATAATCACCGGGGCTCAACCCCGTTTCCCGCCGGAAGAACCGGCAGAAATACGCGGGATCCGCGAAGCCGACGCGGCTGGCCACCTGCCGTACCGAGAGATCGGTACCGCGCAGGAATCGTTTCGCCTCCCGCGTCCTGGCCTCGCGCATCAACTGCGCCGCCGTCCGGCCGGTCGCCGTTTTCACCGCGTCCGTCAGATATCCCGGGGTGACCCCGATCCGTTCCGCGAGCGCGCCGACCGACCACAGGCCGAGGTCGGGACGGCCGAGCAGGCGGGCGAATTCCGTCCCCACCGCCTGTGCCCGCGCGGGCGGGCGCGCGTCGGCCAGTCCCGGAAGCCGTCCTGCCCGCACGATCAGGACGTGCATCAGGGCCCGCAGCACCGATTCGGTGCCCTGTCCGCCATGGCGGAACTCCTCGACCAATTCGGTGATCAGCCTCGCCGTCTCCTCGGCCGCGCGTTCACCGAGCCGCCACGGCTGTTGACTCAGTCTTCGCAGTGTTTCGCGATCCGCCGGATGTTCGAGGAGGAAATCGTCGGTGAACAGGACCACGTCCCCGCTGAGACCGCGGGCATCCCAATGATGTACCTGCCCCGGTGTGATGACCGCGAGTTGTGGCGGCCCCAATTCCCAGCGGGTGAAATCGACGACGTGGTCACCGGTCCCGCCGGTGACGTGGACGATTTCGTAGAAGGTGTGCCGATGCGGGAAATCCGCCCGTGACATCGGCCCGATCGTGTCGAAGGTGCCGACCGTGAACGGCAGGGCGTCCGGCGCGCGGACCTCCAGCCGGTGCAAAGGCAATTCGCCCGCCTTCGGCTGCAGGCAAGGCGTCCTCGGCAACACCGTCGTTCCGCGCATGGACCGTCCCTTTCACCACACTGGGAGATGAAAAGTCTAGACCAATACGCGAGGCCGCCGCTGCCGACGGAAGTCGTTTCTCGTGAGTGGTAATGACGGTTCTAACCCTCATTACCACTCACGAGACCGGAACCCGCCCGCTCACTCACGGCTACGTCGCAAAGGCCCCCTTTGAGACGGTCAACGTCGCAAAGGAGGCCCTCGCGACACCCTCCACCCGAACAGACCCAGCCCCCACCACACGCCCCCCGCACAGGACTCGTGAGTGGTAATGACGGTTCTAACCCTCATTACCACTCACGAGACCAGAGCCCATCTGCCACTCGCGGCCACGTCGCGAAGGACTCGTGAGCGGGCACCGGTCCACCGTCCAGGTACAGTTCGGGGCGTTCACCGCCGTTGAAGGGGCCACCACGCGATGCTTCCCGCCACGTCGCGCGGGCGGACCTCGTGGTCCCTCGGCGCGTTCGCCGCACTGGCGATGGCGTGCGCCGTGGCCTGGGCGACGACGGGCGACTCCCACAGCGACCTCGAGATCTACCGCTTCGGCGTCGACGCCCTCTGGAAGGGCGGCGATCTCTACGGCGCCCTGCCGCTTTCGGACGCCGGGATCCCGCTGCTGTTCATCTATCCCCCGTTCGCCGCGCTGCTGCTCACCCCGCTGGCGCTGCTCCCGTGGACCGGCGCGGTCATCCTGCTGTTCGCGCTCAGCCTGGCCGCGCTGGGGATCACCTTCTACGCGATCACCCGTGTCCTGTGGCCGTCCGGCGACCGGCGGAAGGCGCTGCTCGTCGCGGCGCTGGCGGTCACGCCGTCGCTCTTCCTCGAACCGGTCCGCCAGACCCTCGGTTTCGGCCAGATCAACCTGCTGCTGATGGGGCTCGTCGCGGCCGACTGCCTGCTGGCGCGGGGCCGTTACCGGGGTATCGGCGTCGGTCTCGCCGCGGCCGTCAAGCTGACGCCGATGGCGTTCCTGCTCTTCTTCCTGGTGCGCAAGGATTATCGCGGCGCGCTGACCGCCGTGGGCACCTTCGTGACCGCTTCGGCCGTCGCGTTCGCGATCGCCCCGGAAGCCTCCGCCCGCTACTGGTTCGGCGGCTTCGCCGGAGCGTCGGGGATCAGCGGCACGTCGTTCCACACCAACCAGACCCTGCAGGCCGTACTGGCGCGGTTCGGCGTCGACTCGGCCGCCGCGAAGCCGTTGTGGCTCGTCCTGACCATCGTGCTGCTGGCGCTGGTGACGCTGACGATGTACCGCTCCTCCCTCGTGCAGGCGCTGCTGCTCAACGCGACCTTCGCCCTGCTCATCTCGCCGACGTCGTGGTCGCATCACTGGGTGTGGATCGCCCCGGCGCTGTTCACCACCGCGGCCTGCGTGGTCCTCCACCGCCGCGACCATCGCCGGGCGCTGGCCTGGCTCGCCGTCACCGGGGTCGTCGCGACGGTCTTCGTCGCCGCGCCGTTCCGGTACTTCCCCGCGTTCGACCGGCCCGGCCAGACGTGGACGACGGCCCAGCAGTGGCTGGGGAACTGCTACGTCCTGGCGGGCCTGGTCTTCCTCCTCGCTTCGGGTGTCCTCGCCCTGCGGAAACGCGTTTAGTCACCTAAATGCGGGCTCCCAAGCACCGGTGAACCGGTGTACGCAGGGGCGATGCCGGTTCCACAGCACTGGGCGTTCCAGACAACCGACTGCGACAGCGCCGGCGACTACCTCGTGAAGATGTACGGCCCCAGTGTGCGGATGACCGGCCGCAGGAAGGGCTATTCCTTCCGCCACTCCAGGCTGACCGCCGGTTCCTTCGCCATCGACTACAGCTCGCAGACCGACGAGATCGTCTACCGCGTCGGCCCGCTGCCCGCGATGCTGGTCGGCCGTCCCCGCACCATGGTGATGGACTACCACCGCGGTGGTACCGATTACCACTTCGGCCCCGGCGACGTCTTCCTCGCCTCCTCGGCCCCCGACGGCGAGCCCTTCGGGGCGCACTGGGCCGACGGCGTCATGCAGGCCGTCACCCTTCCGTTCCCGCTGCTGACGCGGATCACCGAGGCCGAGCGGATCCGGTTCATCGACCTGCGCCCGGTGACCCCGGCCGCCGCGCGGCATCTGACCGCCACCATCGATTACGTCACCGAGGCCCTGCGGACGGTTCCGCCGCTCGCGGGCACCTCCCTGGTCGTGGCCGGTGCCGAGTCGATGCTCGCCGCCGCGGTGCTGACCGCGTTCCCGAACACCGCGGTCGGCGATTCCGCGGACGGGGACCGCCGGGACGCCCATCCGCGGACGGTGCGCCGGGCGGTCGCCTTCATCGAGTCCGACGCCCACCGGGAGATCACCGTCGCCGACATCGCCGCCGCCGCGCACGTCACCATCCGGGCACTGCAGTACGCCTTTCGCCGTCATCTCGGCGCCACCCCGACCGAACACCTCCGCCGGGTCCGCCTCGACCACGCGCATCGCGAACTGCTGGCCGCCGATCCCACGACCGGGCTCACCGTCACCGAGGTCGCCGCCCGCTGGGGATTCCTCCATCCGGGCCGGTTCGCGCACTACTATCGAGCCGCCTACGGCCGGTCACCACTGCGGACACTGCACGACGGCGAATGACCCGCGAGCGGGCTCCGGAGCAGCGAAAACCGCTTCGGAGCCCGCTTCCCAAGGCCAGGGAACGGGGTCCGGGTGCACCTTGCCAGGGGAGCCTTCCGGCCTGATCAAGAGTGCCCCCCGAAACCGGGAGGCGCAGCACCCCAGACGAACCCCGCCGTCCGCGAAACGAAACGCGCCCGAAAGGACCTCGATGCTCGACCTCACCGGCACGACCACCCTCGTCACCGGGGCCAGCGGCGGTATCGGCCGGGGCCTCGCCCTGCGTTTCGCCGAGGCGGGCAGCGCCGTCGCCGTGCACTACCACCGCGACGAGGCGTCGGCGGGCGCGCTCGTCGAACGGATCGAGGCGGCGGGAGGCACCGCCGCCGCGTTCGCCGCCGACCTTTCCGCTGACGACGGCTGCCGACGGCTCGTGGCCGACGCCGCGGCCTGGACCGGACGGCTGGACACGCTGGTCAACAACGCCGGCGTGCAGCCGGTCGAGCCGCTGCCGGGGATGTCGGTGACGAGCTGGCGCGCCGTCCTCGACACGAACCTGACCAGCGCGTTCTCCTGCACTCAGGCGGCGGCCGAGGTGATGACCGGCGGCAGCGTCGTCCACATCGCCTCCATCGAGGCCGCCCAGCCCGCGCCCGGGCACGCGCATTACAGCAGCGCCAAGGCCGCCCTGGTCATGCACGCCCGTGCCGCCGCGCTCGAATACGGGCCGAGGGGGATCCGCGTCAACGCCGTCTCCCCCGGCCTCATCGACCGTCCGGGCCTCGGCGACGACTGGCCGGACGGCGTCCGCCGCTGGGAACAGGCCGCGCCGCTGGGCAGGCTCGGCACTCCCGCCGACGTCGCGAACGCCTGCGTCTTCCTCGCCTCACCGCTCGCGGCGTGGATCACGGGGCACACCCTGACCGTGGACGGCGGCGTGTCCACGCGCCCCACCTGGTGATCACGCCGTTCAGCGATCCGCCTCGATGACCGCGACCGCGGTGGGCAGCCGATGGATCCGCCGCACCGTGAAGCCCGCTTTCCCGAGCAGGTCACCGAATTCGCGGCCGGAGCGTTCCTCACCGCCCAGCACGGTCATCATGTAGAGGTCCATGAGCGCCGCGAACCGCGCGTCCTCGCCGGTCCCGCCCTCCTCGACCACCCGCTCGATGATCATCAGCCGCGCCGCCCTCGGCATCGCGCGGCGGCAGACCCGCAGCAGTTCGACGCCGCGTTCGTCGTCCCAGTCGTGCAGGATCTGGCGCAGCACATAGAGATCGCCACCGCCGGGCACCTCGGCGAAGAAGTCCCCGCCGAGGGTGGTGCACCGTGCCGCCAGCCCGGCGCTCCGCATCCGCGCACTCGCCGTCGCGGCGACCTTCGGGCTGTCCAGCAGGACCCCTTCGGCGCCCGGGTTCTCGCTCAGCAACCGGGCGAGCAGTGCCCCGTCGCCACCGCCGACGTCCACGATCCGGCGGAATCCCGAGAAGTCGACCTGCGCGGTCAGCTGGTCGATCTCGAGTTCCTGGTCGTGCGTCTGCGAGCGGTCGAACAGGGTCCGCAGCCGCTGATCGCGGCCGAGATGGGTGAAGAAGTCCACCCCCACCTGCCGGTCGAACGCGGGCGCGCCGGTGCGCACGGTCTCCGCCATCCCCGTCCACGCGACGCCGATCTCCCCCGCCGCGAGCAAGGCCGTCGGCAGGGCGGAGCCGGGGGCGCCGGTGCGCAGCGCGGCGCCGAGCGGGGCGAGTTCGTACGCGCCGTCGTCGCGAGCGGTGTAGAGCCCGAACGCGGCGAGTGCCCGCATCAGCTGCGCGAGCCGCCTCGGATCGGCACCCGCCTGCCCGGCCAGTTCGGAGACCGACAGCGGTCCGGCGGCGAGCCGGTCGGAAAGCCCGAATTCGGCCGCCGTGCACACGGCACGGGAGAGCAACTGGCCGAAGACCATCTGCCGGAGCTGGACACTCTCGGTCATTTCCCGCCTCCATAACGGTTCCAGGCCCGGTGGTACAGCTCGCTGATCAGGGGATCGGTGCGCGATCGCCTGGCGTGCAAGGCGAACCGCGCCGCGTACTTCCGAAACCAGCCCCGCTCCACGTGCAGGAACAACGCGTCGTGCGGGGCCATATGCCGGATGGCGTAGAGCGCGATCGGCGAACGCGACACCGGGAACCGCGGATTGCGGACGGCGACCTCCGCGCAGGCCGGGTGGAACTGGCCGATCATCAGCCCTTCCCCGACGGCCAGATCCTTGAGCCCGCCATAGCTTTCGTCGATCCGCCGCCAGCCCTCCTCGACCGCGTCGGGGAGCACCACCAGCACGCTGTCGAGCGAGATCCCCGACTGCTTCGGTGGCTCAGTCAGCCGTTTGAACTCCCGCAGCTCCGCGGTGACGAGTTCGCGCAGCTCGTCGGCGTCGCACGCGTCGACGCCGTAATGGAAGCTGAGCCGGATCGCACCCGCCTTCAGCGCGCCGGGCACGAACGGGCAGACCGGGCCGGGCCTGCCGATGTGCTCCGAAGGCGCGCTCACGTAGTCGCGCAACCAGTCGAGCACCGTCGACATGTCGATATCGAGCCGATCGCCGCGGGGACGCTCCGGGGCGACCGCGATCTCCGGCATCACCTCGGCTCCACCCGGTAGCTGACCGGCAGTTCGGCCGGACCGCGGAAATGCATGCCGGGGCGCCATTTCAGGTCGTCCGGGTGCACGGCCAGGCTCAGTTCGCCGTAGCGGGCCAGCAGCCTGCCGATCGCGATCTCGCCCTCCAGGCGGGCCAGCGCCGACCCGATGCAGGTGTGCACACCGTGTCCGAAGGCGAGGTGCTTGGACGCGGACCGGCGGATGTCGAAACTGTCGCCGTCCGGGACGTGCGCCGAATCGTGCCCGGCCGACCCGAGCCCGAGGAAGACGATGCCGCCCGCGGGGATCGGCACGCCGCCGATTTCGATGTCTTCGACGGCGAACCGCATACTCGCGTTCATCGCCGGGCCGTCGAACCGCAGCACCTCTTCGATCGCCGACGGCAGCCGTTCCGGCTCGGCGCGCAGCAGCGCGAGCTGCTCGGGATGGCCCAGCAGGTGGTAGACGGTCGCGCCGATGAGGCTGATGCTGGTCTCCTGGCCGCCGAGCAGCAGCAGGAACACCATCGCGACCAGCTCGTCGTCGGAGAGGGCGTCACCTTCGTCCCGGGCCACGATGAGGTCGGAGAGCAGATCCTCGCCCGGCGTCACGCGTTTGTCCGCGATCAGGGCCTGGGTGTACTCCTTCAGCGACTTGGTCGAGGTCTCGAAGTCCTCACTGCCGGTCGACTGCTCGTCGGATCCGAGCACCGACCACGCGCGGAACGCCTCCCAGTCGCGCTGTGGCACGCCGAGCAGTTCGTAGATCACCGTGATCGGCAGCAGGCCGAGCGTGTCGATCAGATCCGTGGTGCCCTCGTCGCCCATCTCGTCCAGCAGTTCGTCGGCCAACTGCGTGATGTGCGGCCGCAGCGACTGGACGCGGCGCGCGGTGAACGCCTTCGACGCGAGCCGCCGCAGCCGGGTGTGCCGGGGCGGGTCACTGGCGAGCATGTTCTTGGTGAGCACGTCGCGCACGTGGTGGCCCGGCAGGGCGTCCGGCGGCAGGAACCGCTCCAGATCCTTGGCCAGCCGCGGATCCGCGAGCCACGCGCGGACGTCGTCGTGCCGCGAGACCAGCCACGCCGGCATGCCCTGCGGCAGCAGGAACCGGTGCACCGGATCGTGCTCGCGGAGCCAGGCGTAGGTCGGATAAGGATCACGGATGAACTCGGGACCGAACAGTTCCTTCGGTTGAACGGACACGGTTACCCCCCTTTGCGCGGCACGCGGCCGCTGATGATCGTGTACAGGCCCGCCCAGATGACCCGGGTCCGGACGTCTTCGAGATGTTCGTGCGCCAGCCGCTCGATCTCCCTGGCCCGGCCGAGATCAGAGCCGACGAGCGGCGCCCGGAAGCGCGCGTAGGCGTTGATGGCCGGGTGATACCAGCGGCCTCGCGCCGGGATCCCGTCGGCGATCACGACACTGCCGCCGGGGCGCAGATAGCCGAGCGTGTGATGGAACGTGGCGGCCGGTTCGGCGGCGCTGAGACTGAGCGCGAAGACCGCGGCGTCGGCCTCGGTGCCCGGGTCGAACTCGGTCATGTCCGCGCAGTGCAGTTCGACGTTCTTCCAGCCACCGTGGGAAACCCGCTGCCGCGCGCGGTCCAGCATCGGTTCGGTCATGTCGATCCCGATCACCCGGCCCGACGGGCCGACGCGCTCACGCAGCATCGCGAGCATCAGCCCGGTCCCGCAGCCGACGTCCACCACCGTGCCGCCGTCGGACACCGCGACCGTCCGCGCGACGATTTCGTGGATCTTCGGACCGGCCCCGAATGAGAAGAACGGAAATGCCTTGTCATAGATCGCAGCGGCATGCCGGTAACGTGGATGCATGGTGCCGAACATTAATCGGGCACACTTCCGGCGGTCATCCTCTCACGTGCGGGAGGCCCACTCGAAACCGGCGCACCTGCGAAGATGCAGCCCCGTCTTCGCCGCCCGGAGAATTGTCACCAAGTCAGGCAAGCCCTGCATCTGGCGGGGGGAGATGAGGTGGTCTTGTGGAGAACGTCCTGAAACTGGTGGCGAAACGTCAGGAAGATCTCGATCGACACCCATTGTTCGAATGGATGAACTCGGCCGAAACGCCGGTTCCGGATCCGTTGCTGATCATGCCGGCCATGGCGACGTTTTCGATGGGATTCCGCGACGTGAACAAGTGGGTGTTCCGGTATCCGAAGGCGGCGAACGATCTGGAACGCGGGATCAACATCCACTCCTTCGAGGACCAGACCCACTCGCGGCTGTTCCTTGAGGACTGGAAGCTGTTGGGATTGAACGAGAAACTCGGCTGGACGGCCAGTGACACACTGTGGTGGCTGTTCCTGTCCGAGGCGAACGAGGTCGCCCGCGGGCACGGGGTGTACTTCCTGTCGATGGCCATCGCCGATACCAAGGATCCGCTCCTGCGGTTCGCCCAGTCGGAAATGATGGAAGCACTGGGCTCGGTCTTCTTCAAGCACGCGTCGAAGATCGCCATCGGCTTCACCGAGCGCACCGGAATCGAACTCCCGTACATGGGGCCGTTCCACCTCGCCCTCGAATCCGGACATATGGACTGTGAAGATCTCTTCGTCGAGCAGAAACTGGACGACGAACGGCTCGCACAGGCACTGAAACTGGCGGACACGATTTACGAGATCTTCTCCGACCAGCTCGACATGTGGATGATCTACGCGGAAAAGTACATCTCCACCGGAACTCCTCCGCGTCCCGGTCTCCGGCCGACGATCAATCGTGCCGCCGCGGGCCTGCCGGGGCTGCGGCCGGGCACCGGCGGCGTCGTGCACGCCAGCCAGGAGCCGCTGCAGAAACTGCTGACCGAACGCCGGAAGCGCAGTGAGGCGCACCCGTTCTATTCCTGGCTCGAGAACCGGGGCGACCGGATCACGGCCCTGCAGGCGCTGCGGCGGTTCATCCCGATGTGGGCGATGGACGTCATGGGCTACCGCGACCTCAACCGGTACGCGATCCGGTATCCGGCGCCGTCGTCCGACCTGCACCGCACGGTGAACGCGTGGGTCGACGACCTGTCCACGCACAACACGCTCTTCCTCGACGACTGGAAGCAGCTGGGGCTGGACGAAATCCTCGGCTGGAACAGCAGCGACACCCTCGAATTCTGTTACCTGGACCCGCAGACCGACGTGCACCGGCGCAACATCGTCCGGTTCACCGAGCTGGCCGCGGGTAACGAGGACCCGCTTTCGAGGCTGTGGCTCATGCACGCGCTGGAGACCAGCGGTGAGCCGTTCTTCCGACACACCAAGGCCTTGGCGGACGAGGTCGAGGCGAACACGGACCTCCGGCTCGACTATCTCGGCGACCGCCACGAGATCGCGCACCAGCCGTCGGTCTCGCCGCTGGCGCTCGAGTTCAAGGACCGTCCGATGGACGCGGCGGGCCGTGAAATCGCCGCGGAGATGATCGAGACCGTGTTCGACGCGGCCGACGAACAGCTCGAGATCTCCCTCGACGTCGCCCTTTCGAACAAGTTCGGCATCCGGTGAGGAGCGCGACGTGAAGGACATCCTGAACTACGTCGAGGAGAAGGTCGCCGCGCTCGACGACCATCCGCTGTTCGGCTGGCTGGCCTCGGACGAGACGCCGCTCAAGGAGCGGCTGATGATCCTGCCGACGGTCGCCACGGTCGCGATGGGGTTCCGCGACGTCAACAAATGGGTGCTGCGCTACCCGAACGCGGCGAACGACCTCGAACGCGGCATCAACATCCACACCTTCGAGGATCAGACCCATTCGCGACTGTTCCTGGAGGACTGGCGGCGGCTGGGGCTGGATCGCCGTCTGGGCTGGGACGCCTCCGACACCCTGTGGTGGCTGTTCCAGGCCGAGGTCAACGAGGTCATCCGCGACAAATGCCTGTACTTCCTCTCGATCGCCGCGGCCGACGGGGGCGACCCGCTCCTGCGGTTCGCGCACGCCGAGGTCGGCGAACTGTGCGCGCGGGAGCTGTTCTTCAAGCACATCTCCGCGGTCGCCGGGCAGCTCGCGGAGCGCACCGGACTGACGATGCTGTACTTCGGCGCCCACCACATCGAGGCCGAAGGCGAGGGCGCCGAGGGCGTCTTCGAGTCCGTCGTGCTGGACGACGCGCACCGCGAACGGGCGCGTGAACTGGCCGACGTCATGATCGGGGTGTTCAGCGAGATCCTTGACGCGATCCACGGCTATGTGCTGAAACACGTCGTCACCGGGATTCCGCCGCGCCCTCGCGCGCCCGAACCCGCCGTCCACGCCGTTTCCGTCCCGGCCGGCCGGAGTGCCGTGCATCCCACGCAGGAGTCCCTGGCGGAACTGCTGCGGGAGCGCCAGGCCCGGCACGCCACGCATCCGTTCTACACGTGGATCCGTCACCGCGGCGACCGGGTGCCCGCGATCAAGGCGCTGCAACGGTTTCTGCCACTGTGGGCGATGGACGTCATGGGCTACGCGGACGTCGGGCGCAACGCCTTCCGGTACGCGGCGCCGTCGACGGGCCTGGAGCACGCCGTGAACGACTGGGTCGCCGGGCTGACCGCCCGCGCCGACGGGTTCCTCCGTGACTGGAAGGCGCTCGACCTGGACGAACTCCTCGGCTGGGACGCCGGCGACACCCTGGAGTTCTACTACCTGAGCCGGACGATGGACGTGCACCGGCACCACCGGGTCGTGCTGACGCAACTGGCCACCGGGCATCCCGATCCGATGTCGCGGCTGTGGCTGACCAAGGTCCTTTCGACCGCGACGGACGTCTTTCTCGCGGGGACCGCGGTCCTGGCCTCGGAGGTCGAGGCCGCCGGTGAGCTTCGGCTCGACTACCTGTCCGGCCGTTCCGCCGTGGCCGCTCCGGAGTTCCTCGGGGAGCCGGTCACCCCGGACCAGCGCGACGTCGTCGCGGGGATGATCGAGACGGTCTTCGGCTTCCTGGACCGGCAGCTGGACCTCTCCCTGGACGTGGCCCTGTCGAACGAGCTGCGGATTCCGTAGGTGCCCGGCCTCGTGAGTGGTAATGACGGTTAGAACCGTCATTACCACTCACGAGCCGGACCGGTCACCTGACCGAGGGACGCGCTACACCGCCGCGTCCAAGATCCTTAGCGGCTGCCCAGCGGCCCTCTCTAACGTCGATCCCGTCCCAGTAAGTGACTACAAAGGACGGTCGAGATGAACACCACCAGGAAGCTCGGACTGCTTTCCGCCCTCGTCGTGGGCGCCACCGTACTGGCCTCGGCGGCACCGGCGAACGCCGCGGAGACGGCGGTGACCGGGGACTTCGACTGCGGGATCGCCACCTGCAGCTACGTCTTCAGCAAGAAGGCGACGAACACCATCGCCAAGGACGGCCTCGCCGCGGTGGGCCTGTGCGGCGTGATCCCCACCCCCGGCAACGGCGCGTGCGCGGCGGGGTTCGCGGTCGTCGTCGTGACCGCCAAGGTGGCCAAGAGCAAGGGGAAGTGCGTGAAACTCAACGTCGCCAAGATCGCCCCGCACCCGATCTGGACCTCGGTCGACGGAAGTTCGCGCTGCCGGTGAGCGACCGGCAAAAATGACCTCGCCGAGCATCGAGATCGCGGCCAGGCTGGCTCCTCCGATCCCTTTGGAGGACTCATGGTCTCGAAGCCCCGCGTCGCGCTGGGGATGCTGGTGCTGCTCGCCCTGGCGGGCGGGTTGATCGCGCTGCTGGTCTCGCTCGACGCGGGCGCCTTCTGGATCAAGACCCTGCCGATCGCCGCGATGGTCGGCGGCGCGGTCTTGGCCCAGTCCCTGGGCCTCTTCAACAAAGCACCGAAGGACTGACCCAAGTCACGGGTGGGCCTCGTGAGTGGTAATGATGGTTAGAACCGTCATTACCACTCACGAGGTCCTTTGTGGACGGCGGGCGGTGGATCAGACGCGCTGCGGCGCGAAGGTGCGGCGGTAGTCCTGCGGGGAAACACCGACGACCTTGTGGAAATGGTGGCGCAGCAAGGCACCCGAGCCGAATCCGCAGCGGCGCGCGATCTCGTCGATGCCCATCGTCGTCGCCTCCAGCAGCGACCTCGCGTGCAGCACCCGCTGCATCGAAAGCCACCGATGCGGCGTGGTCCCCGTCTCGGCGACGAACTTGCGGGCGAAGGTGCGCTCGGACATCCGGGCATGGCGCGCCAGATCGGCGACGGGATGTTCCCGGTCGATGGTGTCGAGCATCCAGGTGAGCACCGGCTGGAGGCTGTCGCTGGTGCATTCCGGGATCGGCACCTCGACGAACTGGCGCTGTCCGCCCTCGCGCTGCGGCGGGACCACCATGCGCCGGGCGATCGCGGTGGCCGCGGCGGTGCCCAGTTCACGCCGGATCAGGTGCAGGCAGGCGTCGATGCCCGCGGCCGTTCCCGCGCTGGTGATGATGTCGCCGTCGTCGACGAAGAGGACGTCCGGGTCGAGCTGCGCCTGCGGGAACCGCGCCCGGAACGCGGCGCTCTGCCGCCAGTGGTTCGTGCACCGCCTGCCGTCGAGCAGCCCCGCGGCCCCCAGCACGAACACGCCGGTACAGACCGAAAGCAGCGTGGCTCCCCGCGCCGAAGCCGCGCGGAGCGCTTCGAGCACCGCGGGCGGGTACTCGTCACGCACGTCACAGGCGGGGACGACGACGAGGTCCACGTCCTCGGTGGCTTCGAGACCGAGTGGCGGGGTCATCGTGACCCCGTGTCCGAGGTTCAGCGGCTCTCCCGCCCGCTCCCCGCACACGCGGAAGTCGAGCAGTGGCACTCCGTCATCGGTGCGGTCGTAGCCGAACACCTCGCAGACGACGCCGAACTCGAAGGCGGCGAAGTCATCGATCAGCACCACGGCGACGCTCTTCAGCATGACCGAAGCATAGCTGGCAGGATTTTGACGCACAACGACAGAACTGCCACTTTTGGCAGGATGTCGAGCGGCGCAAACTTACTGCCATGACCGCAATCATCGTCACCCTCTCCCTCATCGCCCTCGTCACCTACCTCCTGCACCACAACCACGTGCGGCAGGGACGGCCGGACGTCGCCGGCGGCGACCCGCTCGGTCAGCCCTTCTGGCGAGGAGGTGCCACGGTTTAAGCTCCCCTCGGAACCTGGGGGGTTTGCATGGCCGGTAGACGGCGTTTTCTTCGTCCTGTCCTGTGGAGTGCGGCCGTTCTGGCCGGCGGCGGAGTGCTCTTCGCCGCCGTGCTGGCGGCCGACATTCCCTATGTGGACACCACCCCGGCGCCGACGACAGCGCCTATGGCGTCGGCGGCCACTTCGGCCGCGGCCGCGGTGGAATCCCCTTGGAGGACTCGGACCGTCGAAGCCACCGGCCTCCGCGAAGGGGCCGACGACCGCACCCTGTTGATCCAGGTGCGGATACCGGAAGGCTCGCCGGACTGTGCCCGCGACCCGCGGATCGAAGGCCTGACCGAAGAGAACGGCATCATCTACGCCGGCACCGTCATCAGCGGGCTGACCGGCGCCGATTGCCGATCGACGGCACCGACGGAGATCAGGCTCACCGCCACCTCCCCGATCGCGAACCGGACCGTGGTACTCAACAGCCAGACCACGGCGGCCTGGCACAAACTGCCCGACGGCACCTGGGGTCACTGCGGCGCGCTGGGCTGCGACCCACCCGCCGACCACTGCGCTCCGGTCCGGGTCGCGCAGACCTACGGCGAGGCCATCGACACGGACACTCGCGCCTGTGACCAGGAGTGGCTCGTCGTCGACCGCGTCAATTTCCATCGGAGCCCCTCGATCCGAGTGCTCTACCGCTGGGCACCCGAGGGCTGGCAGCCGGTGATGAACGTCGAATCCGCGGGCTGCGACGAAATCCTCGCCAAGGAACCGCGGTTCACCAGGGCTCTCTGCGAGAAACTCGGCCCGATCTCCTGACAACGGTGTCACGAGCGACACGTTCCCCGCCCGGACGGGTGGCGAGACCCGCGTTCGCCGAGGTCACGCCCACCTTCACCGGTTTAAACCTCTTCGCCCGCATTTTCTGCCGGTTACCAGTTTTCTGGTTAGGGTGCAGTGGTGCAAACGGGTTAACTCGGGCGGAAGGAGAACGCGCCGTCATCGGCGCGTGGCTGAACATGAGTTCGCAGGACGGTAAGCAAGCGGAAGAAGAGGCCGTCGCGGAGACCGCGACAGACCTCGCACACGCACCGGATACGACAGGTCCGGGGCACTCACCCGATGAGCACGTCCCCCTCGACCTCGCAGCCGAACGCCCCGCCGAAACCGACCGCACCGTTTTCGGCGTGGCGGCGGCCCTCGCGCTCGCGATCATCGTCTGGGGCGTCCTCTCGCCGGGTAGCCTCGCGAGTGTCGCGTCGACCCTGCTCAACGACGCCGTCATCCCTTACGGCGGCTGGGCTTTCGTCCTCACCGCGAGCGGTTTCGTGCTCTTCGCGGTCTGTCTGGCCATAAGCCGCTACGGCCGGATCCCGCTGGGCGGGGACAAGGAACTTCCCGAATTCCGGACGTCGTCGTGGATCGCGATGATGTTCAGCGCCGGGATGGGCATCGGCCTGATGTTCTTCGGTGTGTACGAACCGGTCTCCCACCTCGCGAGCCCGCCCCCGGGCACCGCGGCGCCGAATTCCGACGAAGCCGTCCACACCGCGATGGCGACGACGCTGTTCCACTGGACCGTGCACCCGTGGGCGATCTACGCCGTCGTCGGCCTCGCGATCGCCTACAGCACCTTCCGCAAGGGCCGCACCCAGCTGATCAGCTCGGTGTTCGCGCCGCTGATCGGCAAGCGGCGCACCGAAGGCCCGCTGGGCAAGGCGATCGACATCATGGCGATCTTCGCCACGCTGTTCGGTTCGGCCGCCTCCCTCGGCCTTGGCGCGCTGCAGGTCGGTGGCGGGATGGGCGCCGTCGGCTGGATCGACAACCCCGGCAAGGGCCTGCTGGTCGCGATCATCGCGATCCTCACCATCGCGTTCATCGCCTCGGCGGTTTCCGGGGTGGCCAAGGGAATCCAGTGGCTGTCCAACATCAACATGGTGCTCGCCGCGGTACTCGCGGTGTTCGTGCTGGTGGTCGGGCCGACCGTGCTGATCCTCAACATCGTGCCGGGCGCGATCGGCGACTACTTCCGTGAACTGGCGGAGATGTCCGGCCGTACCGGGATGACCGGCGGCGACGAGATGCAGACCTGGCTCGGCGGCTGGACGGTCTTCTATTGGGCGTGGTGGATCTCGTGGACGCCCTTCGTCGGCATGTTCATCGCGCGGATCTCCCGCGGCCGCACCATCCGCCAGTTCATCTTCGGTGTCATCGCGATCCCGAGCATCGTGAGCCTGATCTGGTTCGCGATCTTCGGCGGCGCGGCGATCAGCAGGCAGCGGGCCGGTACGGACATCGCGGGCGCGGGCAGTGCCCAGTCGGCGACGTTCGAGCTGCTCGAAACACTGCCGTGGTTCATTCCGATCGCGATCCTGGTGATGATCCTGGTGTCCATCTTCTTCGTCTCCGGTGCGGACGCGGCGTCGGTGGTGATGGGCACCTTGTCCCAGCGCGGAAGCGTGCATCCCAAGAAGAACGTCGTCATTTTCTGGGGTGTGCTGATGGGCGCCGTCGCGGCGGTGATGCTGCTGGTCGGCGGGGACAAGGCGCTGACCGGCCTGCAGAATCTGACCATCCTGATCGCGGTGCCGTTCGTGTTCGTGATGGTCGGGCTGTGCGTGTCGGTCTGGAAGGACCTGCGCAACGACCCGCTGATGAAGCAGGAGGACGCGATGATGCTGTCGCTGAAGGAACTCCACGAGGAACGCACCAACGGCGCCGGCCGCCGTCGCCTCCTCGGACGGGCGAAACAGCGCTCCTGAGCTGATCGCGCGTGAAGGCCCCCTTCCCTCGGTTGAGTCGAGGGAAGGGGGCCAAGTCGCATAGGCGCCGCTCAGGTGAGCCGAGAGTGGTGCCGTAACGGCGACTGACGCGAGGGGTGTGTGGAAATAGGGACGTTGAACGTCCCTATTTCCACACACCCCTCACTCGCGGGAACCCTCACGCGCCACCAGTCACGACATGTGACCATATGGGGTGAGAGCACGGCTCCCTGGAGACACTGAAGCCCAATGCCAGGAACTTCGAATGGGAGCGCCCGAGGCTCTCCCACTGTCCACAAAGGATCCGCGAAGACTCTGATTGTCCGATTAATGTGCGCCTGAACGATTTAGTCAGTACATGATGGCCCCCTTTCTTGCGCTAGGCGCAAGAAAGGGGGCCATCACGCGGTTCAGGCGCGCCCGAGGGCGACGAACGCGCACAACGCGAGGTAACCGAGGTCCACCAGCGCCAGCAGCGGCTCGCGGCGGCGCAGTCGCAGGACGAGCGCCCCCGCCATGACCAGCGCCAGCCCGAGGGCCGCCAGCGGCACCAGTTCCGGTGCGATGTCGAGCAAGGCCGGAAGGATCAGGCCGACCGCGCCCAGGACCTCGACCAGCCCGATGAATTTCACCGTGCCGGGGCCGAAATCCAGCACCCAGCTCGCACCGGAGGCCACTCCGGCGACCGTTTCCCTTGCCAGGAACAGTTTCCCGACGCCGGACACGAGATACATGACGGACAGCAGTCCGGCGACGATCCACAGCGCGGTGTCCATCAGTGCGCCGCGAACTGGCCCGGCGTGTAGTCGCCCGCCGGCTGCCGGGTGATGACGTTCAGCCGGTTGAAGGCGTTGATGAGCGCGATCTGCATCGTCAGGGCCAGGAGCTGTTCGTCGTCGTAGTGCTTGGCGGCGGCCTCCCACACCTCGTCGCTGACACCGGCGCTGTCGGCGATGCGGCAGCCCGCCTCGGTGAGTTCCAGCGCGGCGCGTTCGGCCTCGGTGAAGACCGTCGCCTCCCGCCAGCACGCGACCAGGTTCAACCGGACGGTGGTCTCCCCCGCCGCCGCGGCGTCCTTGGTGTGCATGTCGAGGCAGCCGGCGCAGCCGTTGATCTGGCTGGCCCGGATGTTCACCAGTTCCCTTGTCGTGGCGGGGAGTTCGCTGCCTTCGAGGGTCCTTCCCGCCGCCACGAGGTGCTTCACGAGCTTCGGCGCGAGAGCGGTCTTGAAGACTTCCAGCCTTGCCTGCATGGGATTTTCTCCTTCTCGTCGGTGTTCACTTACTTCGACGAGGGGGCCTCCAGAGAGGTAACACCCATGGCCGCGAGGCGACGTGGATCACTAACGGAGTCGATGCCGACGATGCGGCCGTCGACGATCGTGCAGCTCATCACGCCCAGCACCTTGCCTGTCCGGCTCCACGACACGACGCCGGGCTTTCCGTTGACCAGTGCGGCACGGGTGTTGACGGCGGAGCGCGCCCCGCGCTGGACCCGCGTGGCGACCTCGGCCGCGCCCAGGCGCACGACCTCCCCGTGCCGGGTCTGCGAACGCCAGGTCACGTCGGGGTCGAGCATCTCCAGCAGGCCCTCGAAGTCGCCTTCGCGCGCGGCCGCGAGGAACGCGTCGACGACGGCGCGTTGCCGCGGCTCGTCGGCCGGACGCCGTCCCTGCACCTTCCGGCGGGCGCGGCTGGCGAGCATCTTGGCCGCGTCCGCCGATTTGCCGAGGATCTCGCCGACCTCGGCGAACGGGACCGCGAACAGGTCGTGCAGCACGAACGCGAGCCGCTCGGCCGGGCCGAGGGTGTCGAGCACCACGACGAGCGCCACCCCGACCGAGTCGGCGAGCATCGCGTCCTCTTCGGGTGTGTCCTCGAGTACCAGCAGCTCGGGCGGCTCGTCGTACGAGTCCTCGGGGCGGGTCTTGCGGGAGCGGAGGACGTCGATGCAGACCCGGCCGACGACGGTGGTCAGCCAGCCGGAGAGGTTGTCGATCGTCTCGGCGTCCTGACGGGCCAGCCGCAGCCATGCCTCCTGGACGGCGTCCTCGGCGTCCGCGCGGGAGCCGAGCATCCGCTGGGCCACCGCCACCAGACGGCCGCGCTGCTCCTCGAACGCGCTGGCCAGGGCTTCGCCGGTCATGTCGTTACCTTTCTCGCGCCTGATCCGTCATGGACATGACGACCACGGCGCGAAAAAGGTAACAAGACCTCGTGAGTGGTAAGTGTCGTTCTAACGGCACTTACCACTCACGAGGGCTGAACCGACGGCGGGGCTGAAGGGGCCCTTCACCGCATCAGATGCGGTGAAGGGCGCTTTCCCCGCATGAGATGCGGTGAAAGCGCCCTTCAGCCCCTCCAGGACGCGCGAGGCGTGGGCCGAGGTGGTCGTGAGTGGTAAGTGTCGTTCTAACGGCACTTACCACTCACGACCGGTCTAGACGTCCCGGATGGGGGTCTTGACGACCTTCTTCATACCGGGGTTCTTCGTCTCCGGCCGCTTCTGCGGCTCGGGCTCGGCCGTCGAGCCGCCGATGCCGGACTCGATCGCCGCCGTCACGATCAGGTCCCGCTCGTCGGGCGAGATGACCTCGCGGTCGAGCAGTTCCTGCGTCACCGCCCGGACATAGCCCACGAACTGGTCGTTCGACGAGTAGTCCGACTCGTCGTCGAGCACGTCGTTGATCGTGCAGCCGTTGCCGGTGTCGCGGTTCTCGACCTGGCTGTCCGCCGAGCCGAGGATCACCGTGTCCCGGACGTCGGAGTCCGGACACGCGTCCGGGCCAGGCGGCGCGGCGACGATGGTGAACGCGCCGCCCTGTTCCGCCGAGACGTTGCCCGCCTTGTCCGACGCGCGGTAGGTCAGCGTGTGCGTGCCGAGCGCGGTCACCTTGACCGGCGCGGTGTACACCGTCCAAGCCCCACCGTCGAGTTTGTACTCGATCTTGTCGACGCCGGACCCGGTGTCGGTCGCGGTCAGGTTGATGGTCGCGTCCTCGATGTAGGACCAGCTTCCGTCCAGATCACCGCTCACCACCACGGAAACCACCGGTGCGGTGCTGTCGCCGCCTTCGACGATGGTGAACGTCGCCGTGCCTTCGGGCGAGACGTTGCCCGCCTTGTCCGTCGCCCGGAAGTTCACCGTATGCGCGCCGACCACGGTCAGCGCGAGCGGCGCCGAGTACGTCATCCAGGCGGCACCGTCGAGTTTGTACTCGACCTTGCCGACCCCGGACCCGGCGTCGGTGGCTGTGAGGGTCACGGTCGCCTTGCCGACGTAGTTGCCCGCGGTGTCCTTGGTCCCGCTCACTTCGGACGTCACCGTCGGTGCGGTCGTGTCGCTGCTGACCACGGTGAAGTGCGCCATGCCCTCCGGCGAGACGTTGCCCGCCTTGTCCGACGCGCGATAGGAGACCATGTGCATTCCGGGCGCGGTGACCGCGACCGGGGCGCTGTACGCGGTCCACGCGCCTTCGTCCACTTTGTACTCGACCTTGTCGACGCCGGAGCCGGCGTCGGTGGCGGTCAGCTTCACGGTGGCGGTGTCGAGGTAGTTGCCCGAACCGTCCTTGGTCCCGGTCACCTCGGCCGTCACCGTCGGCGGTGTCGTGTCGCCGGGCTGCCCGGTGACGACGCTGAACGACGCCATCCCTTCCGGGGACACGTTGCCCGCCTTGTCCGACGCGCGGTAGTGGACCATGTGCGAGCCCACGGCGGAGACCACCACGGGCGCGGTGTATGCGGTCCAGGCGCCGCCGTCGAGCTGGTACTCGACCTTGTCCACACCGGACTGACTGTCCGACGCGGCCAGGTTCACCGTCGCGGAACCGACGTAGTTCCCGGCGGTGTCCTTGGTGCCGGTGACGTTCGCGGTGACCGTCGGCGGGGTGGTGTCGGAGCCGCCGCCGTCGGTGACGACGAACTCACCGACCATTTTGCTGTGCCCCTGGATCGTGCAGTAGTACCGGTACTTCCCCGGCGTCAGCGTCACCGTGGCCTGGTGCTCGCCGTTCTGCTCGTCGTAGGGGTTGGCGAGGATGTTGAGGTTGACGTCGTGGTTGTAGCCCGGCGTCGACGTATCGAACGTCAGCGTGTGCGACATCGTCGAGCCGAGGGCTTCGGTGTTCTTGAACAGGATCGTGGTCTCGCCCGCCACCGCGGTGGACGGCGCGCTGAGATAGTGGTCGGTGCTGTCGCCCGCCGTCCATTCCAGGGTCTGGACGGGTGCGGCGACGGCGGGTGCGGACGAGCCCGGTAACACCAGGCCCACCAGTGCGAGCGTCACGGCCACCAGGGCCACGACGAGGGTTCTTGGGGACATCGCAGGGAAACCTTCCGTACAAGGGAGACCGGCCGGGCGCGAGGGAGGTCGCGCCCGGCCGGCTTTCGCGCTACAGCTGCCGCACCCGGATGTTGCGGAACTCCATCAGGTCGTTGTCACCGTGGTTCTGCAGACCGATGAACCCGCTGACGAACTGCCGGAAGTCGGTCGACGGATCGCCCGCCCGCGACGATTGAATCCCCGGCGCGTTCTCGAACTCGTTGATCACGACGCCGTTGCGGATGATCGTGTACTTCTGCCCGACGACCTTGATCTCGTACTCGTTCCAGGTCCCCTTCGGCTTCACGCCCGCCTGGTCCAGCGTCCGCGGGTCGAAGTTGTAGATCGACCCGGTCTTCTGCGGTTCACCGGCGGCCCCGTCGTACAGCTGGACCTCGTGTCCACAGTAGATCGCGACCCAGGCCTGCGACGTCCTCGCCGAACCGACCGTGCCGCAGCTGCCCGGCGGACGCTGCTCCAGCGGCGTGCGCGGGTCCGGGAACCGGACGAACACCCCGCTGTTGGCGCTGCCGGTCGGCGCGATGTCCTTGAACTGCAGCTTCACCGAGAAGTTGCCGAACTGCCGCGCCGAGTACCACAGCATCCCCAGCCCGCCCGACGGTCGCAGCGACCCGTCCGGCTGGATGGCGAACTGCCCGGACGGCGCCTGCGACCAGTTGCGGAACGACGCGGCCGTGCCGTCGTAGATCGCGTCGTAGCCGGTGACGCCCGGGTTGCCGATGGGCGACGCGGCGGCCGCGGCGTTGATCTTGTCCGACTCGGCGCCGTTCAGCACCCCGAGGTCGCCCAGCCGGTTCACGGCCTGGGTGACGTGGTTGACGAAACCGGCGTGGGAGGTCCACGTGCTCTCGTCGTCGATCAGGTCGTCGACCGTGCAGCCACCGCCCGCGTTCCGGTTGGTCACCCCGGTGTCGGTGTCGCCGATGGTCACCGTGGCACCGGAATCCGCCACGAGACAGCCGACGCTCACCGAGTTCCGCGTGGTCACCGTCTCGCCGTCCGCGTAGGTCACGGTCAGCTTGGCGGTGTAGAGCCCGGTGCGCGGGTAGGTGTGGAGCGGGTCGGCCTGGGTCGAGATCGTGCCGTCGCCGAACTCCCACTTGTAGGAGACGCCGCCGGACTTCGACCCGGTGAAGGCCGCGGTGAGCGGCTTGTTCTGCACCATGGTCGACGCCGCCGCGGCCGACGGGGTCGCCTCGCCGCCGACGTAGCTGATCTTCAGCAGCTTCTGGTTGTTGGTCAGGGTGAAGAAGCCGCCGCCGTAGTCGAGCACGTACAGCGCGCCGTCCGGCCCGAACTTGGCGTCCATCCACTGGTTCAGCTTGGTGTCGCCACCACCGGTCGGGATGATCTGCCGCACCGTCTCGGCGAACACCGGCGGATCCTGCTTCGCGACGCCGTTCGGGTCGAGGGTGACCGCGATCCGGTTCTGCCCGTTGCTCTGGTCACCGATGAACCACTTGTCGTTCCAGTACGCGGGCCACGCGACGCCGCTGTTGGTGTTGACCAGTTCGCGGTGGTACGTCGGCCCGGTCATGACCGCCTGGCCGCCGCCCTTGAGGTAGGGCTGCGTGTAGGTGGCCTCGGCCGCGTTGTACGTCGGGACGGAACTGTTCGGCCGGTTGGGGAACACCGGTCCGCCGCCGTCCGGCGAGTACCAGATCATGTTCTTCTTGATCGGCGGCAGGTTCACCAGGCCGGTGTTGCGTGGCGAGGTGTTGACCGGGTTGTCGCAGTCGTACCAGCCGGTGAGCACCGCGGCGTCGGTGCTGCTGCGGTCACGGTAGGGCTGCTTGTTGCCCATGCAGTACGGCCAGCCGTGGTTGCCCGCCTCGGTGATGACCGTGGCGGTCTCGTACTTGGCCGGGCCGAGTTCCGGACTCGGCGAGGTCGCGTCCGGGCCGACCCACGCGGCGGTCAGCCAGTTGGTCTTCTTGTCGACTTGCAGACGCGAGATGTTCCGCACGCCCATCACGTAGATCTCGGGCCTGGTCTTGTTCCCGGGGTCGTTCGCCTCGGGGAACAGGTTCCCGGCCGGGTTGGTGTAGGTACCGTCCGGCTCCGGGTGGATCCGCAGGATCTTGCCGTTGAGGTCGTTGGTGTTCCCGGCGGTGCGACGCGCGTCCTGGAACGAGACGCCCTTGTAGTCCTGGGTCCAGTTGTTGCCGGAGTACCCGTTGGAACCCTGCGACGAGTTGCTGTCACCGGAACCGATGTAGAGGTTCCCGTCCTTGTCGAAGTCCATCCCGCCGCCGGCGTGGCAGCAGCTGTGGACCTGGACGTCCCACGACAGCAGATCCTTGCGGGTGGCCTGGTCGAGCGTCTGGTTCTTCAGGTCGTAGGTGAACCGCGAGACCGTGCGCTTGCCGATCCGCTTGTCGATGTCGACCGACGCGTGCGGCATCCAGTAGGCGTACATGAAGCCGTTCTCGCTGAACTTCGGGTCCAGTACGAGGCCGAGCAGGCCTTCCTCGTTCTTGACCAGTTCGTCGCCGCTGCCGCGGTTGCCCATCACCTTCAGCGTGGTGAGCAGCTTCGGCTTCTTGGTGACCGGGTCCCACTGGTGGATCGTGCCGCAACCGGCGCCGATCTCGGGGTTGGTCCAGTCGTTCGGCGCGGGCACGACGTTGCCGGCGCAGGCCGCGCGGCCGATGTAGAAGACCCGGCCGTTCGGCGCGATGGTGAGCCCGTGCGGCTCGCCGATCTGGTCCAGCTGGCCAGTCTGGTTGATCCCGGTCAGGCGTTCGACCTTGTAGTTGGCCGCGATCCCCGCCTTGCAGTCCCCGCGCACCATGCCGGTGGTCCACTTCAGCGCGCCGAGGATGTGGCTGCGGAACTGGGCTTCGCCGTAGCTCGCCTCGGTCCGGCCCATGCCGGTGTAGAAGGAGCGGCCGCCGTCGTAGTCACGGCACCACGAGATCGGGTGGAACGCGCCGTTGGCGCCGACACCCGGCTTGTAGGTCGATTCCTCGACCTGCGCGACGGTGTGCACGGTGCCGACCGGGTTGACCTCCCAGTTGAGCCACCGGTCGGTGCGGACCCACTTCTGCGGCAGGCCGGCGGTGGCCGGGTTCGCCTTGTCGAGGACGTCGACCGTGGCCTGTGCCGGGTCGGGCTCGGGCGGCGGCGGGGTGGTCGAGTTGTCCTTGAACAGCTTGAAGTCGGCCAGCTGGATGATCGAGTCACCGGCGTTGGCGGTGATGTTCAGCCGGTAGTTCGAGTAGGCCGTGGTGTTGGTGAAGGTGAAGGTCCGGCTCACGAACCGGTCGGGGAACGTCTCGTTGGTGCGGGTGTCCAGATCGGTCCACGTGGTCCCGTCGTTGGAGCCCTGCAGGGTCCAGTTCTTGGGGTCACGCCCGGCGAAGTCGTTCGCCGAGACGAGCGCGTAGCTGCTCACGGCGACCGGGGCGGCCAGCTTGTAGGCGACCCAGCCAGTCGACGCGAAGGCCAGCCACTTGGTGTTCTCGTTGTTGTCGGCCAGCTTTTCCTTGGTCTCGTTGGGCGGGTTCTCCGCGCTCGCGGTGACCGAGGCGACCGCTTCCGGCGTCGGGCGCGCACCCACCGGGCGCGCCCCGATCAGCCCGGAGAACCACTGCGACCCGTCCTGGGCCCGCGCGGCGTCGGAGAGCCCGAGGAAACCACCGCCCGCCTTCATGTAGTTCTGCAGCGAGGTTTCCTGGTCACGGTTGAGCGTGATGCCCTGTGCGGACAGGAAAACGACACCGCGGTACTTCGCGAGGTTCGACGGCGTGAACACCGCCGGGTCCGAAGAGGACGACACGGAGATCCCGTTCGCCTGGCCCAGGCTCGCGATCGCGTCCGTGGCGCGCAGGACGGGGTCCTTCTGGTCCGCGGCGGTTCCGTGGAAGACCAGGACGTTCACCGGGACGTTCGTCGCGGCTTCGGCGGCGACCGGTGCGATGGCCAGCGGAAGGCCGGAGGTGACGACGGCGCCGACAGCCAGTGCGGCCAGTGACCGTCTGCGGAGCCGACGTTGCGAAAAGATTCGTCTCAAGTTCTCGCTCCTTTCGAAGACTAGTGGTGGTGGGCCGAAGCGCCGGTGGCGTCCGGAGTGGACGTGGTGCTGTGCTGGTGTCCCTTGAAGCGGTCGATCGCCTCCTGGGCGCCCGCCGGCATCCCGCCGTCGGCGTTGCGGACCAGGAACACCCCGGACATGCCGTCGTCCGAGTGCTGCTGGACGTGGCAGTGGTACATCCACGCGCCCGGCCCGACGCCGTCACCGGCGATCACCTGGAACCCGAAGGAGTTGCCGGGGTCGAGGGTCTTGTTGTCGACGATCGGGGCGTTGTCGGTCGCGCTGGTGAGCATGCCGGTGCGGGTGTCCGCCCAGCGGTGCGCGTGCAGGTGGAAGGTGTGCATCAGGTTGCCGTGCCCGATGCAGATGAACTCGACGCGTTCGCCGAGGTTCGCCTCGAAGATCGGGGTGTTCGGGGCGACCTGGTGGTTGATCCACATTTCGGTGAACACCACGGTGAACTGCTTGCTGGGCAGCAGATCCCCGCGTTTGCGCACGATCAGGCCGCCGTAGAGGCCCTTCATCAGGCCCACCGTGCCGTGGTCGCCGCCGAACGCGTGGTCGTGGTAGTGCCAGTACCCCGCGCTGCCCGGCATCCAGAAACCGGTGGCCGCCTGGTAGGCGGTCCTGGTCTTCCAGGTGTAGGTCTTGGTCTCGTAGGGCTTGTTGAAGGAGTCGTTGAACGGGGAGCCGTCGGATTTGGTGTCGTAGTTGACGCCGTGCGGGTGGATGGAGAGCCGCTGGTCGGTGTTGTTGACCAGTTCGATCACCAGGGTGTCGCCCTCGTAGCACTCCAGGAGCGGCCCGGGGATCGTCGGCTTACCGGGTTCGAGCCCGTAGCCGACCCGGGTCGAACCGGGAACGTAGTCGGCGTAGATGGTGATGTTGCGGGTCATCCCGGCCGCGGCGGCCGGCGCCGAACCGGCGCTCGCCGACACCACGACCGGGGCGAGGACCCCGGCCGCGGTGCCCGCGAGCATCGATCTGCGGGACAGCCCGCGGTTGTTCTTGTCCATTGTGGATTCCCCAGCTAGAAGCGGACGTTACGGAGATAGGTGAATCCGGTCTGGGCGGTGCTCAGGGGATCCGTGGGGTTGTCGTGCTCGACGATGTACTCGGCGAGATGGGGACGGGTGCGGGAGAAGATGCGCGGGAAGTCGATGACGCCCTTGCCGGGGTCGACCATCTTCCCGTCCGCCGTCCGGTCCTTGACGTGGTACTGCACCACGCGCGGGCAGTGCTGCCGGTACAGCGAAACCGGGTCCATCCCGCCTTCCACCGCCCAGAACAGGTCGATCTCCAGGTGCACGTAACGCGGGTTCGTGTTCCTGGTGAGCACGTCGTAGGGACGTACTCCGCCGATGGGGGCGAACTCGTGCGCGTGGTTGTGGTAGCCGAGCGGAATACCGGCCCGGCGGAATTTCCGCGCCGCCGTGTCGAGCCGTCCCGCGAACTGCTTCCAGCCGTCGATGGTGTCGAAGTTCGCCCACGGCACGTTGGCGCGGATGTTCCCGAGGACCTTCGCGTCCGCGATGGTCCTGTCGAGATCGCCGTCGATGCCGACGTGCGTCGACGTCGCCTTGATGTGGTTCTTGTCCAGCAGCGCACGGAACTCCTCGGCCGTGCGGCCGTAGGTCCCGGCGAGTTCGACCTTCCGGTAGCCGATGTCCGCCAGCGCGGACAGGGTTCCCGGCAGATCGGCCTGCAGCGCGGTGCGCAGGGAGTAGAGCTGGATGCTGATCTTCTCCACCGGGACCCGGCCCCGACCGTGGTGGCCGTGTCCCTGGGGCTCCGCCTCGACCGAGGTGGAGGTGGTGGCGTTGGTGGCGTTGGCAAGACCCGGCAGGGCTACCGCGGCGCCGACCGCGACCGCCGCCGTCGCCGCGCCGCGGAGGAGCGCCCGTCGAGAGTGGAACTGCTCAGCTTCTTCACCGCACATGAAACCGCCCTCACTTCTGGTTGCTGAAAGCCGCGTCGAAGGCCGCCGACGGCTTGTCGAACAGGAGCCCCCGCAGAAAGGTCACGGCCTCCGCCGCGCCCCGGAGCCGGTCCATCCCGGCGTCCTCCCACTCCACCGAGATCGGACCGGAGTAGCCGATCGAATTCAGTGCCCGGAAACAGTCCTCCCACGGCACGTCGCCGTGTCCGGTCGAAACGAAGTCCCAGCCGCGTCGGGGGTCTCCCCAGGGGAGATGCGAGCCGAGCCTGCCGTTGCGCCCGTCGAACCGCTTCCTGGTGTCCTTGCAGTCCACGTGGTAGATCCGGTCGGCGAAATCGAGGATGAAACCGACCGGGTCGAGGTCCTGCCAGACGAAATGCGAAGGATCCCAATTCAGCCCGAATGCCGGACGGTCGCCGACAGCTTCGAGCGCACGTTTCGTGGTCCAGTAGTCATAGGCGATCTCCGACGGATGAACCTCGTGGGCGAACCGCACGCCCACCTCGTCGAAGACGTCGAGGATCGGGTTCCACCGGTCCGCGAAATCCCGGTAACCGTCGTCGATGACCGCCTGCGAGACCGGCGGGAACATCGCGACGTACTTCCAGGTCTTGGAACCGGTGAAGCCGATCACCGTGTCCACCCCGAGTTTCGCCGCCGCGCGGGCGGTGTCGGCCATCTCCTTCGCCGCCCGCTGCCGGACGCCTTCCGGTTCACCGTCGCCCCACACCCGGGAGGGGAGGATGGCCTGGTGGCGTTCGTCGATCGGGTCGTCGCAGACGGCCTGGCCCACGAGGTGGTTGGAAATGGCCCACACCTTGAGGCCGTGGTCGGCCAGCAGCTTCAGGCGTCCGGGCACATAGTCCTCTTCGGACAGTGCGCGGTCGACCTCGAAGTGGTCGCCGGAACAGGCGATTTCGAGGCCGTCGTAGCCCCATTCGCTGGCCAGCCTGCACACCTCGGTGAACGGGAGATCCGCCCACTGGCCGGTGAACAGAGTGATCGGACGACTCATCAGGACTCCTCGAAAGTGATCGCGTCGACATCGAACAAGCCACCGGAACCGCCCTTGAACACCAGGAACAACGGGCCGGTCCCACCGGGGTCTGTGATGGCGGTGGCCGGGAGGTCGGCATAGGTGTCCCAGCCACCGGTATTGGCGACGGTGACCGTCTGGACCAGCGGCCCGTCCACCGCGCCCGAGCGGACCTCGATCGTGCCGCCCGCGCCGCCGGACGAGACCCGGTAGCCGATGCCGCTCACGCCTACGAGGTTCACCGGGTCGAATTTGATCCAGTCACCGGATTCGATGTGGCCCACGCGTTTGCCGCCACTGGCCCCGGCGTGCGCGACGACCTCGATCCCGCTGGACTGGCTGTAGAACTCGGCCTGCTTCAGCTTCGGCTGCAGGATGGACTCCGCCTCGCCGGTGAGCGCCGGCACGCCGTTGCCGCCGTTGTCGGTGTAGCTGGCGTTGATGACACCGAACACGTTGGCGTCCGCGCCATGACCTTCGTCGGCGGGGGTGGCGATGGTGCCCTCACATCCGGTTGCGCGGCTCAGCGGATGCCCGTGGCCCTCGTGGCCGAGGATGTATTCGACGGTCACCTTCGAGCAGTCGATCGGGTTGTCCTCGGCGTCGGTCACCTCGACCTTGAACGGCACCATGTCGCCGAAGCTGAACACGCTGCCGTTGGCCGGGGTCTTCAGCGTGACCACCGGCGCGGTGTTGCCGACGGTGACCACCACACTCGCCGAGCCGGTCAGCCCGGTGGAATCGGTGACCGAGAGCTTCGCCGTGTACTGGCCGTTCGCTGAGTAGGTGTGGGAAACCGGTGCGGCCTCGGTGGAATCGGTCGTACCGTTGCCGTCGAAGTCCCACGCGTAGGTGAGCGCGCCGCCGTCGGGATCGTTCGTCCCCGCCGGGTCGAACTTGACGGTCAGCGGCGCCTGGCCGGACGTCTTGTCCGCGGCAACCTTGACGATCGGCGTCCGGCGGCCCTTCGTGTGGTCGATGCGGTAGACGGCCGATTCCTTGGAGCCGCCGAAGTAGCCGGTGCCGTAGTCGAGGACGTAGAGCGCGCCGTCCGGGCCGAATTCGAGGTTCATCGGGCGGACGAGGTCCATCGAGTCGAAGAACGGCTTGATGGCGCCGCGTTCACCGTTCGGCCCGACGGTGATCTCCTTGATCCAGCCCCGTTCCCATTCGTAGGCGAACGTCTTGCCGTCGAAGTACTCCGGGAACTTGGTCGGCGACGGGTTCTTCGCGTCGAAGTGGTAGACCGGGCCGCCCATCGGCGACTCGGGGCCGGTGCCGAACTCGGGCACCGAACCACCGTCGTAGGGAATCCACGCCTTCTCGACCGGCGGCAGGTCGGTCAGCCCGGTGTTGCGCGGGCTGGTGTTCTTCGGTTTGGCGCAGTCGAACGCGGCACCGGACTGCTTGGTGGCGAAGTCGTAGTCGATGAACGGCTGGTTGTCGCCGATGCAGTACGGCCAGCCGAAGTTACCCGGCTTCTTGATCAGGTTGAACTCGACCGTACCGCCCGGACCGCGTTTCGGGTCGGCCGCACCGGCGTCGGGACCGTAATCGGCCAGGTGGATCCAGCCGGTCTTGCGGTCGACGGCGAACCGGAACGGGTTGCGGAACCCCATCGCGTAGATCTCGGGCTTGGTCTTGGCCGTGCCCTTGGGGAACAGGTTGCCCTGGGGGATCGTGTACTTGCCGCCCGCGCCGACCTTGATCCGCAGCACCTTGCCACGCAGGTCGTTGGTGTTGGCCGAAGTGCGCTGGGCGTCGTAGACCGGGTTGCGGTCGGCGCGTTCGTCGATCGGGGTGTACCCGTCGGAGGAGAACGGGTTGGAATCGTCCCCTGTGGACAGATAGAGGTTGCCCTTCGCGTCGAAGTCGATCTCGCCGCCCGCGTGGCAGCAGATACCGCGTTCGGCCGGGACCTGCAGGATCTTCTGCTCGCTGGCGATGTCAAGCTTGTTGTCGGTGCCCAACTTGAACCGCGAGAGCTGGTTGTAGCCCTTGAACGGGGCGAAGTCGGCCGGGGTGCCGTTCTCCGGCGCGTCACCGGCAGGGGTGTTCAACTTGGGCGCGTAGTACAGGTAGACCCAGCGGTTCCTGGCGAAGTCCGGATCGATGGCGACACCCTGGAGGCCGTCTTCGTCGTGGTTGTAGACGGGAATCTGCCCGGCCAGGGAAGTCGTCGCCGACGAGCTGGTGTACCAGACGCGGCCGTCGCGCGAGGTGTGCAGGACGTCGCGGTTGGGCAGCACCGAGAGCGCGATCGGCTCGCCGGTCTTCTCCTCGCCCTTGGCCAGGGTGATCTGGTCGAAGTCCGCGTCGACCGGGTCTTCCTGGGTCTTGGCGCAGCCCGCCGCGCTCAGTTTGGTGGCGTACTTGATGCCACCGGCCAGATGCTTGAGGAAGGCCGGTTCGGTGTAGGAGGCCTTGGTGTGCCCGCCGCCGGTGTACCAGGAGCGGCCGCCGGAGTTCTCATGGCACCAGGCGATCGGATGGTCGCCCATCGCGCCGTCGCCGGGCTGGTAGCTCTTCTCGTCCAGGCTCGCGAGCACGTGGACGTTGCTGCGCGGGTTCTCGCGGTAGTTGTACCACTCGTCGGTGCGCGGCCAGGTCGCCGGAAGATCCACAGTGGACACATGATCGTGGTCTTCGATCTTGACGTTCGCCTGCTGGATCTGCGGATGGGACTTGAAGTACGCCCCGACCAGTTCGCCGTACCACGGCCAGTCGTACTCGGTGTCGGAGGCGGCGTGTACACCCACGTACCCGCCGCCTCCCTTCACGTACCGTTCGAACGCGGCCTGCTGGTCCGCGTTCAGCACGTCACCGGTGGTGGAAAGCCAGACCACCGCGGCGAACCGCTTGAGGTTCGCGTCGGTGAAGGCCGCCGCGTCCTCGGTGGCTTCCACCCCGAAGTGGTTCTGCGCACCCAGTTCCTTGATCGCCTTGATCCCGTCGGGGATCGCATCGTGCCGGAAGCCCGCGGTCTTGGAGAACACGAGCACCGTGGCCGCTTCGTGCGCCGATGCGGTCTGCAACGGCAGCGCGACGCCTGTCAGAGCGGTGACCATCGACGTGACGAGCACGCCCAGTCGTCGTTTCAAGGACATAGCAGTAGCGATCCTTTCGATGAGCGACGGCGATCAAGGAAGGAGTGCGGGCGGAGCGGTCCTTTCTGGCGAGGTGGGGAGGGGAGGTGGCGGGGAGGGCGGGTAGGGGAGG
>NZ_ASJB01000061.1 GCF_000478275.1 Amycolatopsis orientalis DSM 40040 = KCTC 9412 | reverse complement strand
ATCCATAACACCGATGGGTGGCTCATCGGCTAGGTCCACTACGGTGCGAAACAATGCATTTAGTCGACTAAATGCGAAAGTCGCCGAGGGATCGCCACGAAACGCACTCACGACCCCTCTTGTAAAGCCGCGCAGGGTGACCCAAAGCGACGGCCGGATCCGCATCCAGAGGACTAAATGCGGCATGCTCGCATCCAGAGGACTAAATGCGGCCAGGCAGCCGCCCACTCAGTTGCGCAGCACCCAGCCGCCAAGCACCCAGCCGCCCGCCAAGTCGGGGCCTACCGCAGTCGTGTGACTAGCGTCCGCAGCCAGCTTTCCGCCATCGCCGGTTCGCGACGCAGATGCCGCACCAACAGATCCCGAGTAGCCTTCGACCGCCCCGCTTGGACGATCTCCACCGCCTCGGCCAGCCCCTTGAGCCGCTCCCCGGAATGCTCGGGCGCGCTCCCGTTCTCGTCCGACCAGCGAGGCTTGGGGAACGACGACGTGAGCTTCGGCTGCGTGTTCCCGAGATAATTCCACACCGGCCACTCCAGCGAGATGTTCCGGACGGCGTTCGCGGGCAGTTCGGCGGGCCAGTCGAAGGTCTGCTGCCAGCGGAACGCCGACGGTGAAGTGTCTTCGCGAATGGTGATGCCGAGGAAGCGGAGCCGTCCACGGATGATGCTCCAGGCCTCTCGCTCGTCTTCGATCCACTCGCGCAGAAGTCCGTAGAGTTCGGTGAAAGTGCCTCCGGTGTAGACGAGGTCGACGAACACCTTCGGTCTGCCGCGGGCGAGATCGTACGGGCTGAGGCCTGCCGAGGCGAGATGTGCGCGGAGACTGTCCACATCGGAATCCGCGAGGCCGTCACCGGTTCCGGCGAACGACAACGGCAGCCGGTGGATCCTTTGCCGCCAAGGGGTTCCGCTCAGCAGGTCGTAGACGCTGTCCGCCGAGCGGCCGACGAAGTACAGCTCCGCGTCACCGGCGCGGGCGATCACCTTCGCCGCGCATTCGATCAGTTCGTCCAGGAACCACAACGCGGGTTTTCCGGCGCGTTCCAGTAGCGTCCCGAGCTGGTCGGGGCGCACGAGATCCCAGCGGTACGGCCGATTCACGCCGTCCAGGATTCCCGTGCGCCCCGGTGGCTGTCGACGCATTTTCAGGAGAGCAGCTTGTACACCGTCTGCTCGCCGACCGTGGTGGCGGTGAAATGCGCGGCGACCCATTCGGCGATCTCGTCCGAGCCGCCGCCGGGCCCGCCGCCGCGGCCGCCCTCGACGTAGTAGGTGATCTCGCCGTCGGCCACGTACCGCTGGAACTCCGCGAGCGTCGGCGCCGGGTCCTGGCCGCTCCAGCCGCCGATGCCGATCACCGACTTCCCGCTCGCGAGTTCCAGGTTCGCCGCCGACTGCGAACTCGACGTCGCCGCCGCCCATTTCGTCGTGGTCGCGGCGAGTGCGGCACCGATCTCCGCCGAGGAGCCTTCTTCCATGCCCGGTCCGCCCATGCCTCGCTCGCCACCGGTGTTCGGCCCCGACAGAGGGATCGAGCCGGAATGCGCCTGTGAAGCGGTTTCGACGCCGTATGCGACGGTGCCGAGCCCGACCGTCAGCACGGCCGCCGCCGCGACGACGGCGACGAGTTTGCGCAGCGGCGGGACACCCACCAGTACGACGGTCGCGGTCACCAGGCCCAGGCCCGCGATGATCCAGCGCAGCGCGGGAAGCCAGTCGGCGTCGCGGTCGAGCAGGATGTACGCCCAGATCGCGCTGGCCGCGATCATCAGCGACAGGAACACCCGCGGCGCGAGATGCGCCCGGCCACGCCACAGCGAGGTCCCGGAGATCGCCACCACGGCGGCGATCGACGGCGCCAGCGCGACGGAGTAATACGGGTGGACGATGCCGCTCATGTAGCTGAACACCAGTGAGGTGACGAGCATCCAGCCGCCCCACACGACGAGCGCGGCCCGGGTCCGATCGGTACGCGAGGCCCGTCGGGTGAACCACAGTCCCGCCACCAGGCCGATCAGCGCGGCGGGCAGCAGCCACGACACCTCGCCGCCGAAGCTGGCCCCGAACATGCGGGTCAGGCCACTTTCACCGCCGAAGCCGACGTTCCCGCCGCCCATGCCCCCGCCCGAACCGCCGACGATCATGCCCCCGCCGCTCCTGCCGAAGATCCGGCCGAGCCCGTTGTAGCCGAGTGCCAGTTCGAGCAGGCTGTCGTCGGCCGATCCGCCGATGTAGGGCCGGGAGCCGGTCGGCCACAGGTCGACCAGCGCGATGAACCAGCCCGCGGAGACGACCACCGCGACGACCGCCCCGCCGAGGTGGAGCAGGCGTTTGCCCAGCGACGCCGGCGCGGCGATCAGGTAGGCGAGCCCGAACGCGGGCAGCACCAGGAACGCCTGCATCATCTTGGTCAGGAAGCCGAATCCGATGGCCACCCCGGCAAAGGCCAGCCAGCGCGGGCTCGCCTTTTCGATCGCGCGGACAGTGCAGTACGCGCCGGCGATCAGCAGCAGGGTCAGCAGCGCGTCGGGGTTGTTGAACTTGAACATGAGCGCGGCGACCGGGGTGACGGCGAGCGCCGCACCGGCGAACAGGCCGGCGACCGGCCCGGAGGTCCGCTTCACCGTCAGGTACAGCAGGCCGACCGAGGCGACTCCCATCAGGGCCTGCGGGGCCAGCACGGTAAAACTCGAGAAGCCGAAGAGCCGCGCGAACGCCGTCGTGACCCACAGCGCGGCCGGGGGTTTGTCGACGGTCAGCACGTTCCCCGCGTCGAGCGAGCCGAACAGCCACGCCTTCCAGTCCTGGGTGCCGGACTGGACCGCTGCGGCGTAGAAGGAGTTGCCGTAGCCGGAGGCGGTCAGGTTCCAGAAGTACAGCAGCGCGGTCGCGGCGAGCAGTGAGAAGACGGCGGGGCGAACCCAGCGGCTCGGCGGTTCCGTGACGTTTTCCTTGACAGGGCCGGGTTCCACCCGGGAAGCGAGGGCGGTGGTGGTCATGGGTTCAGCTCTCCATCTCGGTGGCGGGCTGACGGCGGGAGCGGAACACCCAGCCGCGCAGCAACAGGAAACGCAGCACGGTGGCCGCGAGGTTCGCGAGGACGAGCGCGGTGATCTCGAGCGGCAGCCCCGGCGCCGTCATCGTGTGCAGCAGCGCCAGCGCGCCACTGGTGAGCGCGAGCCCCAGACCGAACACGATGAGGCCCTGGAACTGGTGCAGTCCGGCGCCCGCCCGGCCGCGGATGCCGAAGGTCAGCCGCCGGTTGAGCGCGGTGTTGCCGATCGCCGTCACCAGCAGTGCGACCAGGTTCGCCACCTGCGCGCCGGTGAACGTCCGCAGCAGCAGGAAGAGCACGAGGTACGCGAGGGTGCTGGCGACGCCGACGGCGGCGAACCGCACCAGCTGCCGCACCAGGCTCGGCGCCACACCCGGCGCCTGTACCTGGATCGGCGCGCGGCCGAGCTGCTCGCGCAGGCCGCTGATCGGCACCTCGCCGGTCAGCGTCGCCTTGGTCAGCCGCGCGATGCCCTTGAGGTCGGCGGTCGCGGTGGCGACGATGTTCACCGACGAATCGGGATCGTCGACCCAGTCGACGGGGACCTCGTGGATCCGCAGTCCCGCCTTCTGCGCCAGCACGAGCAGTTCGGTGTCGAAGAACCAGCCGGTGTCCTGGATGTGCGGGAGCAGCTGTCCGGCGACGTCGGCGCGGATCGCCTTGAACCCGCATTGCGCGTCACTGAACCTCGCCGCCAGTGTGCCGCGCAGGATCAGGTTGTAGCAACGGGAAATGAACTCCCGCTTGGGTCCGCGCACCACCCGCGCGCCGCGGGCGAGCCTGCTGCCGATCGCCAGATCCGAGTGCCCGGAGAGCAGCGGCGCGACGAGCGGGCCGAGCGCGGCCAGATCGGTCGAGAGGTCGACGTCCATGTAGGCGAGCACCGGGGCGTCCGATGTGGACCAGACCGCGCGCAGCGCGCGGCCGCGTCCTTTTTCGTCGAGGTGAAGGACTTCGACCTCGTCGAACTCCCGGCTGAGCCTCTTCGCCACGGGCAGCGTGCCGTCCGTGCTGGCGTTGTCCGCGACGGTGATCCGGAACGGGTAGGGGAACTGCTCCAGCAGATGATCACGCAGACGGCGGACGCACGGTTCGAGGTCGGCTTCCTCGTTGTAGACGGGGATGACGATGTCGAGGACGGGGGAGCCGGTCGGGATGATGGCGGGGCGGCGGCCGGTGCCGGCGCCGGGGATGATCGCGGCTGTCATGTCTTCAACCTCGGCCATCGCGCTGAGGCGGGGTTGTGTCCCGCCTGTGCCGTCGCTGTGTTCCGTCACCGGGTTCACCGGGTGAGGTCGTAGACGGTGACACCGTCCACAGTGGTCGGTTGGTAGGTTTCCGCGACCCAGGCGGCGATCCGCTCGGCGGCGTCACTGCCGGTCTCGCCGCGCATCATCATGCCGTCACCGAGGAAGTAGTGGATCCGTCCACTTCGGACATATTCCTGGAACTGTTCCAGGGTGGGAGCCGGATCCGTGCCGTTGAACCCACCGACGGCCATGACCGGCGCGCCGCTGCCGAGCTGGTAACCCGCCGCGTTGTTCGAGCCCACCGTCGCGGCCGTCCAGGTGTACTTCGCACTGTCCTGTCGAAGCAGGGCGGTGAGGCTCTCCCCGGGCAGACTCGTCCCCAGCAGACCGCCACCCGCGCCGCCAGGCCCGCCTTGTCCGCCGATGACGATCCCGCCGCCACCCGGTCCCATGCCGCGTCCATTGTTCGGGCCCGCCGAGGGCAGTGCGCCGGAATGGGGAGTGGCCGCAGTGGCGACCGTGTACGCACCGGTGCCCGCGAGAACGGTGACGAGCGCGCCGACGGCGACCAGGCGTCTCGCGGCCACAGGCAACCGCGAAGCGAAGAAGACCAGGATCGCGCACAGGAGACCGGCCACGAGGATCGCGATCGCGAGTCCGGGAAGCCAGGTGGAATGCCGTGACAGCAGGAGATACGCGGTCAGCGCGGTCAGCCCGATCCCGGCGCTCAAGGTGGCCGCCGCGGCCGGATTGCCGCGGGCACGCCACAATTGCGCACCCGCGATCCCGACGAGCGCGGCGATCGCCGGGGCGAGAGCGATCGTGTAGTACGCGTGGATGATGCCGCTCATGAAGCTGAACACCGCGGCGGTCACCAGGAACCAGCCGCCCCACAGGATCAGCGCCGCGCGCTCCCGGTCGGTGCGCCTGGCATGGCGGGTGAACCACAAACCGGCGGCCAGCGCGATGACGGCGGCCGGGAGCAGCCAGCCGATCCCGCCCGCCATCTCGGTGCCGAACAACCGGTCCCAGCCGGTGCCGCCCCAGCCACCGTTCCGGCCGCCGCCGACACTGCCGACCTCGTCGCCGGTGATGCGGCCCAAACCGTTGTAGCCCAGGGCGAGTTCCCACAGGCTGTTCTCCTGCGAGCCGCCGATGTACGGCCGGTCGGCGGCGGGCCACAACGCGACGACGGCGAGATACCAGCCGGCGGAGGCGATGGTCGCGCACAACGCTCCGAGCAGATGCAGCAGGCGTTCGCGTACCGGCGTCGGCGCGGCGATCAGGTAGGCGAGTCCGAACGCGGGCAGCACCAGGAACGCCTGCAACATCTTCGCGAGGAAGCCGAATCCGACGGCGGCCCCGGCCAGCGCCAGCCAGCGCGGGCTCGCGTTCTCCAGCGCGCGCACGACGCAGTACGCGCCCGCGACCAGGAGCAGGACGAGCAGCGAATCGGGGTTGTTGAACCGGAACATCAGCGCGGCGGCCGGGGTGAGGGCGAGGACGGCGCCCGCCAGCAGACCCGCGGCCGGACCCGACGTCCGCCGCACGGTGGCGTACAGCAGCGCCACCGAGCCGACGCCCATCAGCGCCTGCGGCACGAGGACGCTCCAGGCGTTGACGCCGAACAGCCGTGCGGAAAGGCCCATCACCCACAACGCGGCGGGGGTCTTGTCGACCGTGATCGCGTTCGCGGCGTCGCTCGAGCCGAAGAACAGCGCCTTCCAGCTCACCGATCCCGCCTGCGCCGCCGCCGAGTAGAAGGCGTTGGCCCAGCCCGATTCGCCGAGGTTCCAGAGGTAGAGGACGGCGGTGGCGAGCAGGAGCGCGGCGACGGAAGGCCGGGCCCGGCGCGGGCCGGACGGCTGGTTCGCCGTCGCGGCGTCTTCGGTGTCTTCGTCGGCGGCGTCGCGGGAGGCGAGGAGCGTCATGGCCTCAGGGTCGGATGCCGACCTGGGGTGTGGTTGTGCCCAAGCTGTGTACCCGCTGTGGGGATTCGATCACCGGCAGGTACACGGCGAACTCCGTGCGCCCGGGACGGCTGTGCACCTCGATGGTGCCGTGGTGTGCCACCACGATCGCCGACGCGATCGCCATCCCGAGCCCGGTGCTGCCCGCCGTGCGCGAGCGGCTGGAATCCCCGCGGGCGAAGCGTTCGAAGACGCTCGGCAGGAGGTCCGGCGCGATGCCGGGGCCGTCGTCGGTGACGGTCAGCACCGCGGTCCCGTCGTGGGAGTGGCTCAGCGCGGTGATCACCGTGGTGCCCGGCGGGGTGTGGGTGCGCGCGTTGGAGAGCAGGTTCGCCAGCACCTGGTGCAGGCGCTGGACGTCGCCGCGCACCGGCAGCGGCCCGTCCGGCAGCCGCAGTTCCCAGCGGTGGTCCGGACCGGCGACCCGCGCGTCGCCGACGGCGTCCGCGGTCAGCCGGGTGAGGTCGGTGGCCCCCGCTTCGAGCGGCCGTCCGGCGTCGAGCCTCGCCAGCAGGAGGAGATCCTCGACGAGGGTCGTCATCCGGGCGGACTCGGACTGGATGCGGGACAGCGAACGCGCGACCTCGGGTGGCACCAGCGCGCTACCGCGGCCGGCGAGTTCGGCGTAGCCGCGGATCGCCGCGAGCGGGGTACGGAGTTCGTGGCTCGCGTCCGCGACGAACCGGCGGACGCGGGTTTCGCTGGCGTGCCGGGCCTCCAGGGCCTGCGCGATATGCCCGAGCATGAGGTTCAGCGCCGAACCGACCTGGCCGACCTCGGTACGCGGATCGGTGTCGGCCTCGGGCACCCGGACGGAAAGCGCGACCTGGCCGCGGTCGAGCCGCATCGCCGACACGCGGCCTGCGGTCGCCGCGACCCGGTCGAGCGGCCGCAGTGTGCGCCGGACCGCGAACGCGCCGAGGAACCCCGCTCCGACTACTCCCGCGGCCGCGACGCCGAACAGGATCCACCCCACCGTCGTCAGGGTGTCCTGCATCGGGCCGAGCGGGAGGCCGGTGACGACGACGCCGTCGGGGATCGAGACGGCCTGCACCCGGTACTCGCCGAGGCCGCCGAGCGCCAGGGTCATCGGCGGCCGGTCGACCGGCAACGACAGCAACCCGGCCTCCTGCGCGGTCGAGAGGCCTTGCGGAAGTCCTTGCACCGATAGGACTCCGGCGTAGAGGACCCGGTCGCCGGTGAACCGGACGCTCAGCGTCCCCGAGGCTTGGCCGGGTGCGTCGAGCGGATCGGGCCCGGGGCCGGGCAGACCGTCCGGCGGCCGGTTCGCGTAGTCGTGCGCGCGGGCCGACGCCGCCGAGAGCTGACCGTCGATCTGATCGATGAGGAACGACCGCAGGGCGACCTCGCTGACGACGCCGATCACCAGGCAGACGAAGGTGAGCAGCAGCACCATCGAGCCGGTCAGCTTGGTGCGCAAGGAAAGCCGCCCGGGCCGGATCCACCGGCGCGGGCCGGTGGACGGGACCGATCCGGGTGCCATGGCCCGAGGGTGCGCCGCGGTCGTATGCGCGCGGTGTGTCCCGCCTGTGAGCCCCCTGTGTGCCGGGAGCTGAAGGGGACTTTCCCCTCATCTCACGCGGCGAAGGGCGCTTTCCCCGCATGCGATGAGGGGAAAGCGCCCTTCAGCTCACGACCCGGGCACCTCAGCGGTCGTAGTCCACGCTCAGCTCGTCCGAGGTCGCCACCGCCCGGCAGGTCAGGATCCGCCCCTGGGCGACCTCCTCGGCGGCGAGCGCGTAGTGCACGTCCATCCGCGCGCTGCCCCGCACCACCGACGCCCGGCACGTCCCGCAAGCCCCGCCGACGCACGCGTAGGGCGCGTCGACACCGTGCCGCAGCGCCGCGCTGAGCACGGTTTCGCCCGCTGTGGCGGGGATTTCGGCGGTCTTCCCGCCGGCGGTCACGGTCAGCACCGGACCCGGCCGCCGCGACGGACGGACGGGGAGCGCGCCCTGGAACAGTTCGAAGTGGACGTTCTCCTCCGGGACGTCCTTGTCCGCCAGCGTCCGGCGGGCCATGTCGACCAGATCGCGCGGACCGCACAGGAACCAGTCGTCCACCTTCGCCGGGTGCAGCCGCGCCTGCAGCAGCGCGCGGAGACGGATGCCGTCGAGGCGGCCGCGCTGGTAGCGCTCGTGCGAGATCGCCAGCGCCTCCCCGACGGTGTCGAACGGCTTTTCGGTCCGTTGCCTGCGCAGATCCGGGTCGCGTTCGTCGGTGCGGTAGTGCACGACGTGCAGCCGTCCGCCGAGCCGCGCGGCGAGGCCGCCGAGTTCGTCGGCGAACATCGTGCTGGCGCCGGAGGTGTTGATGTACAGCAGGGTCGCCCGGCTGTGCGGTTCGGTCAGCAGGGTCGAGGCCAGGATCGACAGGATCGGCGTGATCCCGCTCCCCGCGGCGAGCGCCACGTACCGGCCGGTGCGGCCCGGTTCGGGGGTTAGCGTGAACATACCGTCAGGGGGTAACACGTCCAGCACGTCGCCCGCCGCCAGTTCGGTGGTGGCGAACGTCGAGAACGCGCCGCCGAGCTGATGCTTGATCGCGATCCGCAGTACCCCGGACTCCGGCGTCGAACAGATCGAGTACGCGCGCCGCACCTCTTCGCCGTCGACCTCCGCGCGGATGACGACGTGCTGGCCGGGGGTGAACCGGAAGGTCTCCCTGAGCCGCTCCGGCACGTCGAACGTCACGGTGACGGCACCTTCGCACAGCGGCCGGACCTCGGCGACCCGCAGCGGGTGGAACAGGCTCGGCCGCGGCGGCTGGGGAGCCGGGGGCTCCTCGGTGAGCGAGCCGGTCAGCTGACGCCATTCGCGGTACTCCGAGGACGTCAGCTCGCGGCCCCAGGCGGTCGCGATCGGGACGTCCCTGGCGAGGTAGGCGTCGCGGTTGTCCTTCCAGATCCGCAGGTACCGGTAGAACGGGATCGCCGGGTGGAGATGGTGCACCAGGTGGTAGTTCTGGCACAGCATGATCGGTGTCATCAGCCATTCGAGCCCGACGCGGACGCGGGTGGCACCGAACCGGTCCTGCCGTCGGGCCCCGAGATCGTGATGCGGGAGCCAGTCGAACCACCAGGCCAGCACGGCCAGCCCGACGCGTTGCGGGATCAGGTAGATCACCAGCAGTTCCCAGCCGTGGCCGGTCGCGGCCAGCCAGGCGAAGGCGGCGAGGCTCAGCGTGACGACGGCCGCGGTCTCGATCCGCTCCGACCGCGGCCGCGTGCGCTGCCGCGCCACGTAGAAGCGGGCGTACCAGAAGTCGATGGTCAGCCACCGCAGCGGCAGTTGCCACCAGGGGCCGTGCGCGGTCCACGCGTCGGGATCGGTGTGCGCGTCCTCGTTGGTGTTGCGGTGGTGCTCCAGATGGATGTAGCGCACCAGGGGAAAGGAGCCGTAGCTCGCCACGAACGGCATCGCGAGCCTGCCGAGCAGTTCGTTGACCCAGGTGAGCTGCCCGGCCGCGTGATGCGTCGACTCGTGCAGCACGGTGAACATGGTGAAGGTGACCAGCGCGTGCAGCGGCATGGTCACCCACAACGACGCGGCCTCGGTGACCACGAGCCAGGTGGCGCCCGTCCAGACCATCACCCCGCCGGTGAACAGCAGCACCGTCGGCACCGAGACCACCGGGAGCGGGATCCGCGGGTTGGGCACACCGCGTGACGCGGGTCTTGCCGGAAGGTTCCCCGTGTCCTCGGACCGGGTGGCGGTGACGGTCATCGATCGGTCCCCTCGGTCGATGCTGCCGGGACAAGCCGTCACACCGTAGACAATTAGTACTGGTTTGTAAACTTCAACGACCTGCCGAATGGCCTTGTGACGGCGCCCGATGGTGGAGTGTTACCGACGACCGTGTCCAGGAAAGGTCCGCTTCGTAACAGAGAAGAACCGAAAACTGATCCGATCGGGTGGTCCGGGGCCGGTTCGCCGGACGGTCCCCGAAACCTGTGCTCGGCCCGGGGCGAGGGGCCGGAGGCCGTTCGGGCGGCCCCGGACCCGGGGCGACGATCCGCGGGGCCTAGACTCGGACGGCCCGGTCTGCAAGGCGACCAGGGGACATCCGCTGTGCAGCACATGCGGATGCTCAATCACATCGTTTACCGCTCGAGGAGAATACGTTGAAGAGCACCGTCGAGCAGCTCAGCCCGACGCGAGTCAAGATCAATGTCGAGGTGCCGTTCGACGAGCTCAAGCCGAACTTCGACCGCGCCTACCGCAAGATCGCCCAGCAGGTGCGCATCCCCGGCTTCCGCCCGGGCAAGGCGCCGGCTCGCGTGCTGGAAAGCCGGATCGGGCGAGCCCCGGTGCTCGACGAGGTCGTCAACGAGGTCATTCCGGCCAAGTACATGGAGGCCGTGCGCGCGGGCGAGGTCCGCACGCTGGGTCAGCCCGAGTTCGAGGTGACCAAGCTCGAGGACCGTGAGGTGCTCGAGTTCACCGCCGAGGTCGACATCCGCCCGGAGATCTCGCTGCCCGACCTCGAAGGCTTCTCGGTCAGCGTCGACGACGTCGAACTGACCGACGCCGAGGTCGACGAGCAGCTCGACGAGCTGCGCGCCCGCTTCGGCACGCTGACCGGTGTCGACCGGCCCGCCGAGAACGGCGACTTCGTCTCGATCGACCTCGCGGCCACCGTCGACGGCCAGGAGGTCGAGGAGGCCTCGACCACCGGCCTGTCCTACGAGATCGGCTCCGGCCAGCTCGTCGACGGTATCGACGAGGCGATCATCGGCGCGAACGCGGGCGAGACCAAGACCTTCACCACGAAGCTGGTCGCCGGCGAGCACGCGGGCAAGGACGCCGAGGTCACCGTCACCGTGCAGACCATCAAGCAGCGCGAGCTGCCCGAGGCGGACGACGAGTTCGCCCAGATGGCGAGCGAGTTCGACACGATCGACGAGCTGAAGGGCGACCTTCGCGAGCGCCTCGGCCGCGTCAAGAAGATGCAGCAGGGCGTCCAGGCCCGTGACAAGGTCCTCGAGGAGCTGCTCGAGCGCACCGAGGTCGCGATCCCGGAGAAGGTCCTCGAAGCCGAGATCGAGAACCGCAAGCACGACGCGATCCACCCGTTCGACCACGACGAGGCGCAGTTCGCCAAGGCTCTCGAAGCCGAAGGCCGCACCCTCGAAGAGTTCGACGCCGAGGTTCGCGAGGAGTCGGAGAAGGCGGTCCGCACCCAGCTGCTGCTGGACAGCATCGCCGACGCCGAGCAGACGTCGGTCAACGACGGCGAGCTCACCGAGCGGATCATCTACCAGGCGCAGCGCTTCGGCGTCAGCCCGGACGAGTACGTCCAGCGGGCGCAGCAGTCCGGTCAGCTGACCGCGATCTACGCCGACGTCCGCCGCGGCAAGGCGCTGGCCTCGGTGGTCCGCAAGACCACCGTGACCGACGCCTCGGGCACCGCGGTCGACCTCGAGGAGCTGTTCGGCCCCGCAGCCGAGGAGACGCAGGTCACCGAAGAGACCGCGAAGACTGCGGCCGAGTAGGGAATACGCGGTCCGCGTGAAAAGGACCGTAAAGCTGTAAGCGAACTTGGGCGGTGTCAGGCATTCTGCACCGCCCAAGTTCGTTAGGGTCGGTTGCAAGATCTTCAGCATCTGGAGACGGCAACAGCATCTGGACACGCAGCATCTGGACACAACAGCGGCGGCGAGGCACGGCCACGCCGCCGTCGGCGAAAAGGCAGGCAGACGTGACGCAGCACACGCCCGAGGCGCGGACCGGTACCGCAGGGCTCAACCTCACCGACTCGGTCTTCGAGCGGTTGCTCCAGGAACGCATCGTCGTCCTCGGCTCCGAGGTCAACGACGAGGTCGCGAACCGGATCACCGCCCAGCTGTTGCTGCTGGACGCCGATGACTCCGAGTCGGACATCCGCTTCTACATCAACTCGCCCGGTGGCTCGGTCACCGCGGGCTTCGCGATCTACGACACCATGCAGCTGATCCGCCCGGACGTCGCGACCTACGCGATGGGCCTGGCCGCGTCGATGGGGCAGTTCCTGCTGTCCTCCGGCACGCCCGGCAAGCGGTACGCGCTGCAGCACGCGCGCATCCTCATGCACCAGCCCTCGGCCGGCGTCGGCGGCACCGCCTCCGACATCGCCATCCAGGCCGAGGTGTTCGGGAAGTGGAAGCAGGAGCTGGCCAAGATCACGGCCGAGCAGACCGGGCAGACGGTCGAGCAGATCGTCAAGGACGGCGACCGCGACCGCTGGTTCACCGCGCAGGAGGCGAAGGACTACGGCTTCGTCGACCAGGTCCTCACGCGCGAGAACCCGCTTCCCAACCGCTGATCCGCGCCGGCACACAGGAGAATTCCCCATGAGCAACTTCCAGCTTCCGATCGGGTCGCAGGCCCAGGGACCGCAGTCGCGGCTCCAGCTGCCGCAGTCGCGGTACGTCCTGCCCTCCTACGTCGAGCGCACCAGCTACGGCATCAAGGAGTCGAACCCGTACAACAAGCTCTACGAAGAGCGTCAGATCATGCTCGGCGTGCAGATCGACGACGCGTCGGCGAACGACGTGATGGTCCAGCTGCTGCACCTCGAGCACGAGGACCCGGACCGCGACATCATGATCCTGATCAACTCGCCCGGTGGCTCGTTCACCGCGCTGATGGCGATCTACGACACGATGCAGTACGTCCGGCCCGACATCGTCACCATGTGCATCGGCCAGGCCGCCTCGGCCGCCGCGGTGCTGCTGGCGGCCGGTACCCCCGGCAAGCGGTTCACGCTGCCGAACTCGCGGGTGCTGATCCACCAGCCCGCCACCGAGGGCACCTACGGCCAGGTCTCGGACCTGGAGATCCAGGCCAACGAGATCCAGCGTGTGCGCCGCCAGATGGAGGTCATCCTCGCCAAGCACACGAACAAGGACGCCGACGACGTCAAGAAGGACATCGAGCGCGACAAGATCCTGACGGCCGACGAGGCCAAGGCGTACGGGATCGTCGACGAGGTGCTCGAGTACCGGAAGGCTTCGAGCAGCTGATCGCGGACGGGACCGGTGCGTGTCGGGTGACGACACGCACCGGATCCCTGGTCTATGGTCAGCTTCTGGCGTGCTCAGATGTGACGTTGGTTCTCCCGCCGGCGGCATCGGGCGGGTACCGTCAGTGGCAATGTGTGAGGCTCCGATCGGTCATGCGTGACCGGGGGCGACAGTCAGGCGCGGCAGTGCGGGCGCGACAGTGCAGGCGCAGAGAGCGCGCCGGAGGGGACGAGGTCAACGGCCATGGCACGGATCGGTGACGGCGGCGACCTGCTGAAATGTTCTTTCTGCGGCAAGAGCCAAAAGCAGGTGAAGAAGCTCATTGCCGGCCCCGGGGTCTACATCTGCGATGAGTGCATCGATCTCTGCAACGAGATCATCGAGGAAGAACTGGCCGAGGCCGGTGAGGTCAAGCTCGACGAGCTGCCCAAACCCGCCGAGATCCACGAATTCCTCGAGCAGTACATCATCGGCCAGGACGACGCGAAGCGTTCGCTGGCCGTGGCGGTGTACAACCACTACAAGCGTGTGCAGTCCGACGACAAGGCCGGGCCGAAGGACTCCAAGGACGAGACCGTCGAACTGGCGAAGTCCAACATCCTGATGCTCGGGCCGACGGGCTGCGGCAAGACCTATCTGGCCCAGACGCTGGCGAAGATGCTGAACGTCCCGTTCGCGATCGCGGACGCCACGGCGCTCACCGAAGCCGGTTACGTGGGCGAGGACGTCGAGAACATCCTGCTCAAGCTGATCCAGGCGGCGGACTACGACGTCAAGCGGGCCGAGACGGGCATCATCTACATCGACGAGGTCGACAAGATCGCCCGGAAGTCGGAGAACCCGTCGATCACCCGCGACGTGTCCGGTGAGGGCGTGCAGCAGGCGCTGCTGAAGATCCTCGAGGGCACCACCGCCTCGGTGCCGCCGCAGGGCGGCCGCAAGCATCCGCACCAGGAGTTCATCCAGATCGACACGACGAACGTGCTGTTCATCGTGGCCGGCGCGTTCGCCGGGCTGGAGAAGATCATCAACGAGCGGGTCGGCAAGCGCGGCCTCGGTTTCGGCGCGGAGATCCGCACCAAGGCCGAGATCGACGAGAGCGACATCTTCTCCGACACCATGCCGGAGGACCTGATCAAGTTCGGGCTGATCCCGGAGTTCATCGGCAGGCTCCCGGTCGTGGCGACGGTGACCCACCTGGACAAGGACTCGCTGGTCAGCATCTTGACCACGCCGCGCAACGCGCTGGTGAAGCAGTACAAGAAGCTCTTCGAGATGGACAACGTCGAGCTGGAGTTCACCAAGACCGCGCTCGAGGCCATCGCCGACCAGGCCGTGCTCCGCGGCACCGGCGCCCGCGGCCTGCGCGCGATCATGGAAGAGGTCCTGCAGCCGGTCATGTACGACATCCCCAGCCGCGACGACGTCGCGAAGGTCGTCATCACCGAGCAGACCGTCCGCGAGAACGTGAACCCGACGATCGTGGCGCGTCAGCCGTCACGCCGTCGCAGTAGCGAGCGCGGCGAGAAGTCCGCCTGACCACGGCGAGATCTTCGTCACCGATGCCCCGGCCGGACGCTTCCGGCCGGGGCATCGGTTTCTCCGGTCCCGTCCGGCCGGTGACCGGATCGAGATAGGATGCGATGGTGCCGCTGACTTCCACGAAGGACGAGAACGAGGCTCCCGAGCTGGCAGCCGCGAGTCCACGCGAGGTCAGGGGACTCGTCGAACTCACCGAACGCATCGTCATCGGGGCCTATCGCGGGCACCCGTGGATCCCGCGCGCGCTGACGATCACGCTCGGCGTGCTGGTGGCGACCTGCCTGGTGGCGGGCGTCGTCCGGTTGTCGCCGTTGCCGTTGATCCCGCTGCCCCTGTTCGCCGTTTCGGGCTACGCGCTCATCCGGGTCAAGGCGGCGCGGAGCGCGGAGGCGAATCGCGCGCTCGTCGCCTGGACGGGGCTGTTCACCGCTGCGACGCTCGCCGGATTCTGGTTGATCTCGATGGCGGGACGCTGGGTCGGCTGATCGGCCCGGCGGATTTTCTTTCGTTTCCCTCCGTTAGCAGGGTTTCAGAATCGCCCCGACGGGGTAAGACGAGACCGTGACAGTCACCGCGGGGCCCTTCCTCCACGTGGGCTTGCTCTACTCCGGTGACTCCGAGTACCTGGACGGAACACTTCCGTACATCCTTGAGGGTCTGAAGCGTGACGAGCCCGTCGCCGTGGCCGTCCCCGGCCGGAACCTCACCCTCATCGAAGAGGCGCTGGGCGACGCGGCCGCCGAAGTCGAACTCATCGACATGACCGAAGCGGGCCGCAATCCGGGCCGCATCCTCCCCGGGGTGCTCCTCGCGTTCGCGGACAACCGGCCGGGGCCGGTACGGATCATCGGCGAGCCGATCTGGGCGGGGCGGTCCGAGATCGAATATCCGGCGTGCGCGCAGCACGAGGCGCTGATCAACTTCGCGTTCGGCGAACGCGACCTCAGCATCCTGTGCCCGTACGACCGGACCCGTCTCGACGACGACGTCCTCGCCGACGCCGAGCGGACCCACCCGATCCTTTCCGGCGCCGAGGGGGACCGCCCGAGCGAGGGCTACGCCCCCGACGCGGTCGTCGACAAGTACAACCTGCCGCTGCCCGAACCGCGGACGGCCGACACGTTCCGCTTCGATCTCTCCAGGCTCTCCGCGGTACGCCGGTTCGCCCAGGAACGCGCCGAGGTGAGCGGGCTCGGACCGGGCCGGGTGGAGGATCTCGTGCTCGCCGTGGCGGAACTGTCCACCAACAGCGTGCTGCACGGCTCGGGTGAGGGCGTCGTCCGCATCTGGAGTGAAGGGGACCATGTCCTCTGCGAGGTCGTCGACGAAGGCACGCTGAGCGATCCGCTGGCGGGCAGGCGGCCCGCCACCCCCGGGCAGATCGGCGGCCGCGGCCTGGTCCTGGTGAACCAGGTCGCCGACCTGGTCCGCCAATACCTCCGGCCGGGCTCCACCGTCACGAGGATCTTCTTCCGTCACCGCTCGTGAGTGGTAATGACGGTTCTAACCGTCATTACCACTCACGAGCGGTTCAGGCGTTCTTCGGGACGTGCTTGCCCAGGAACGCGATCAGGCTCGGCACGACCGTGCGGTTGAAGGTGTCGCCGTGCTTGCCGCGCGCGGTGTGCGCGACCGCGGGCCGTGCTTCGTCGATGAACTTCCGCACCCCGCCGATGAACGGGTCCTCGGTGCCGCACCAGATCCCGGTCGGCACCTTCTTGGTGATCTCGATGTGGCGCAACGGATCCAGCGAACCCCAGTCAGTGGCGTCGCGGAACGCGCGCCGTTTGCTCATCTCCGCCCACGACGTGATCAGCGCGGGCGCGAGCGCCGCGACCGCGGCGGGCGGGCGACGGCGTTCCAGGCGGCGCCGGGTGTAGAGCAGCGCGCCGAAGCCGCCCATCGACAGCCCGGTCGCGGCGAACGGCAGCCCGTCCCGGCCGCCGAGGCCGCGGGCGGCCAGCCAGCGGGGGACCTCTTCGAGCAGCATCGCCATCGGGTTGTCGCCGGGCTGGTTCTCGTGCCAGTAGTGATCGCCGCCGTCGACCGCGACGAACCCGAACGGGGGCACGGCCTTGCGCGCGACGTCACTGCCGAGTTGCTTGAGCAGCCCGGTGGGGGCCGCGTGCCGGGCGGTGCCGTGGAGACCGTGCAGCATCAGCGACATCGGCAGGCCCTTGGGCGGCGCCTTGGTCGGCAGCATCAGCACGAGATCGACTTCGCGCCCGCGGGCTTCGGAGTAGACGCGTTCGACCCGAGGGCTGCCCAGCTGGGTGGCCGGAGTCGGCGACGCGACGCCCAAGGCTCGCTGGAGCGCTTCGCTGAAGGGCAGGGCTCCGGAGGCTGTTCCGGCGGCGAGTCCCGCGACACCGAGGCCGGAAGCGCCGGCGATCAGCACGGAACGGCGGCTCAGCCACCGTCGGGCGCCCTGCACCCCCGGCAGCGTCGTCTGCCCCTGGTCGTCGTCGTTCACCCGTCCCCGTTCCCCCGTTGCACTTCTACCAGGTCAGACGCACGCTTCGGCTCGAAGGTTGCACGTGTCGCCGACCTGTGACCGGGGTATCGCCGGATCAGGTGCCGATGTTTCCCTCTTTCGCGCGCCATGACTCGATCGAGATCCGCGCGGACCGCGTCGCGGCCTCGAAAGTGTCGCCGAGCCCCACCCCGAGTGCGGTGGCCAGGGGAACCAGGATGTGGTCCACACCATTCTCGCCGTCGCCGAAGTGGCCGGCGACCTCCAGCGTGATGTAGCCGTGCACGGCGCTCCAGAGCTGGGCGGCGACGGCGAACTCCGAGGCCGGGCGGAACCGGCCCGCCTTGATCAGCCGCTCCGCGCCGCGTACGAGGTAGTTGAAGGCTTCGATGCCTTCGTCGCTGAGGGTCCGGCGGGTCTCCTCGCTGGTCAGGTCGCCCAGTGCGGCCTTCTGCCCGTTGGGCTGGCTCTGGCCGAAGGTCACCGCGTAGAGCTGCGGGTTCTCCACGACGGTCCGCCGGTACACCAGCGCCAGGGTGAGGATGTCGGCCGCCGGGTCTTCGGTTTCGGCGATCTCGCCCAGATTGGCCGACAGCCGCCGGAATCCCTCGCGGGCGACCTCGTCCACCAGCGCGCCCATCCCGCCGAAATGGGTGTAGACGGCCATCGTCGACGCGCCGATCTCGGCGGCCAGCTTGCGGGCCTGCAGCGCCTCCGGGCCACCGTCCGAAAGCAACCGGATCGCGGCTTCGATCAGCTTGGCCTTGACCTCGGCGGCCGCGGGTTTCGGTGACATGGTTGCCAGTATTCCATAACCCTGTTATAAATGTATCCATAACCGCGTTATATCCTCGCTAGGGGGCCTGCGATGGGCAACAAGTTCCTCCAGGGCAACTTCGCCCCGGTCAGCCAAGAGCACACGATCACCGAACTGAGCGTCACCGGGCACATCCCGGAGTACCTGGACGGGCGCTACCTGCGGAACGGGCCCAACCCGCTGTCCGAAGTGGACCCGGCGGCCTATCACTGGTTCATGGGCGACGGGATGGTGCACGGCGTGCGGCTGCGCGACGGCCGCGCCGAGTGGTACCGCAACCGCTGGGTCCGCACCCCGGGACTGTCCGAACGGCTCGGCGAGCGCTGGGAGGGCGGCTCGGTCTCGGGGATCGCCTCGCTCGGCGCCAACACCAACGTGATCGGCCACGCGGGCAAGACCCTCGCCCTGATCGAGGGCGGCGTCACGAACGTCGAGCTGACCGACGAGCTGGACACCGTCGGCGCGTGCGACTTCGACGGCACCCTGCCCGGCGGCTACACCGCCCACCCGAAACGCGATCCGGAGACCGGTGAACTGCACGCCGTGTCGTACTTCTTCGGCTGGGGCAACAAGGTGCAGTACTCGGTGATCGACGCGGCAGGCCGGGCCCGGCGCAAGGTCGACATCGAGGTCGCCGGTTCGCCGATGATGCACGACTTCTCCTTGACCGAGAAGTACGTCGTCTTCTACGACCTGCCGGTCACCTTCGAGGTCGAGCAGGCCGTCGCCGCGTCGGTCCCGTCGTTCCTGCGCACCCCGGCGCAACTGGTCGTGTCCGCCCTCGTGGGCAAGGTGAAGGTGCCGGATCCCATCAGCGCGATGCTGCGTCAGCGGGTCCAGGGCAACGCGGACTTCCCGTACCGCTGGAACCCGAAGTACCCGGCGCGGATCGGGGTCATGCCGCGTGAGGGCGGCAACGGCGACGTCCGCTGGTTCGAGGTCGAGCCGTGCTACGTCTTCCACCCGATGAACGCCTACGACGACGGCGACAGCGTCGTGCTGGACGTGGTCCGGCACCCCAAGATGTTCGACAGCGAACTGCGCGGGCCCGCCGAAGGGCCGCCGACCCTGGACCGCTGGACCGTCGACCTGAACGTGGGCAAGGTGATCGAAGAACGTCTCGACGATCAAGGGCAGGAGTTCCCGCGCGTCGACGAGCGGCTGGTCGGGCGTCAGCACCGGTTCGGCTACTCGGTGTCCACAGGAGACGGATCGGCGTCCTCGGGTGCGCTGCTGAAGCACGATCTATGGAAGCGGTCGGTCCAGAGCAGGAAGTTCGGCGAAGGCGCGCAGGTGGGGGAGTTCGTCTTCGTTCCGTCCTCTGTGGACGCCGGTGAGGACGACGGCGTCCTGATGGGTTTCGTCTACGACGCCGCCACGCAGAAGAGCGACCTGACCATCCTGGACGCGAGGACGCTGGAGACGGTCGGCGCCGTCCACCTGCCGGACCGGGTCCCCAACGGCTTCCACGGCAACTGGGTGGGCGCCTGAGTCAGCCGAGGCCGAGTACTCGATGCTCGCCGGTGTAGAGGTTCATGCTGTCGCCGCGCAGGAAACCGATGAGGGTCATGCCGTTCTCCTCGGCCAGTTCCGCGGCCAGCGACGACGGCGCGGAAACGGCCGCCAGCAGGCCGATCCCGGCCATGGCGGCCTTCTGCACGAGTTCGAACGAGGCGCGGCCGGACACCAGCAGACCGGTGTCCGCCGCCGGGATCCTGCCCTCTTGTAGCGCCCAGCCGAGGACCTTGTCGACGGCGTTGTGCCTGCCGACGTCCTCCCGGACGACGGCGAGGTTCCCCTCGGCGTCGAACAGGGCGGCGGCGTGCAGCCCGCCGGTGCTGGAAAAGACCTTTTGCTGTGCGCGCAGGGTGTCCGGGAGAGTCGTCAGGACGCCGGTGCTCACCGCGAACTCGGATTTCTCCGGGGAGAACCGGCTCCGCAGTTTGACCGCGTCGAGCGCGGCCTTGCCGCAGACGCCGCACGAGGACGTCGTGTAGAAGTTCCGCTCGACCCCGGTCTCCGGCGGCGCGACCCCTTCGGCCAGCGCGATGTCCAGCACGTTGTAGGTGTTGCGCCCCTGGTCGTCGACGCCGTCGCAGTACCGCGCGACGGCGATGTCCTCCCGGGAGGCGAGCACGCCCTCGGACAGCAGGAACCCGTGCGCCAGCTCGACGTCGTTGCCGGGAGTCCGCATGGTGACCGCGAGCGCCTTGCCGCCGACGCGGATCTCCAGCGGTTCCTCGGCCGCCAGCGCGTCGGGCCGACGCACGTCCTTGGTCGCGGAGATCATCCGCACCGGACGCCGCACCGTCACCCTGCCCACTTGTCCACCCTTCTGACCGGTTCATTCGACACCTGGCTACTGCAACGTTGGGAATTAAGTAATACATTCCCAGTGCCCACCCCCAGAGTACGGAGGCGTCGGATGGCTGCCGGCTTCCTGGATCGTTCCCGCATCGTCGCACCACCGGGCTGGAGCCGCTGGCTCGTGCCGCCCGCCGCGCTCGCCGTCCACCTGTCGATCGGCCAGGCGTACGCGTGGAGCGTCTTCAAACCCCCGCTGGAGAAGACCCTCGGGCTCACCGGTACGCAGAGCGCGCTCCCGTTCCAGCTCGGCATCGTGATGCTCGGCCTCTCGGCGGCGTTCGGCGGGACGCTGGTCGAGCGCAACGGCCCGCGCTGGGCGATGTTCGTCTCGATGGTCTGCTTCAGCTCCGGTTTCCTGCTCTCCGCGCTCGGCGTGGCGACGTCGCAGTACTGGCTCGTCGTCCTCGGCTGGGGCGGGATCGGCGGGATCGGGCTCGGGATCGGCTACATCTCGCCGGTGTCGACGCTGATCAAGTGGTTCCCCGACCGGCCGGGCATGGCCACCGGGATCGCGATCATGGGCTTCGGCGGCGGCGCGCTGATCGCCTCCCCGTGGTCGGCGCAGATGCTGGGCGCGGCGCCGTGGTCGGCAGGCACGGTCGCGACGGCGTTCCTCGTGCACGGCCTGGTCTACGCGGTCTTCATGAGTCTCGGCATCCTGCTGGTGCGGGTCCCGGCCGACGACTGGAAGCCGAAGGGCTGGGAGCCGAAGACCGACCACGGCAACGCGATGATCACCACCGCGAACGTGTCGGCGCGCAACGCCATCAAGACCCCGCAGTTCTGGTGTCTCTGGGTGGTCCTGTGCTTCAACGTCACGGCGGGTATCGGCATCCTGGAGAAGGCGTCGCCGATGATCGCGGACTTCTTCCGCGAGACCTCGACCCCGGTCGGCACCGCGGCCGCGGCTGGCTTCGTCGCCCTGCTCTCGCTGACCAACATGCTCGGCCGGTTCGTCTGGTCGTCCACTTCGGACCTGGTGGGGCGCAAGAACATCTACCGGCTCTACCTCGGCGCCGGCGCCCTGCTGTACCTGGTGATCGCGCTGACCACCAACACCTCGAAACTCGTGTTCGTCCTGTGCGCCATGCTGATCCTGTCCTTCTACGGCGGTGGTTTCGCGACCGTCCCGGCGTACTTGAAGGACCTTTTCGGCACCTACCAGGTGGGGGCGATCCACGGGCGGCTGCTGACCGCGTGGTCGGCGGCGGGTGTACTCGGCCCGCTCATCGTCAACGCCATCTCCGACAGCCAGAAGGCGGCGGGCAAGGTCGGCCCCGACCTCTACTCGACGTCGCTGTTCATCATGATCGGCCTGCTGGTCGCCGGGTTCGTGGCCAACGAGCTGGTGCGGCCGGTCAATCCGAAGTTCCACGAGCCGGTCCCCGCCGGCGAGCCCACGAGGAGTGAGGCCCGATGACCGAAGAGGCTCCGGAGCGCCGCCGCACCGGGCTGATGGTGCTGGCCTGGCTGTGGGTCGCGGTCCCGTTCGCCTACGGCGTCTACGAACTGTTCCGCAAGGTGGTCCAGCTCTTCGGCGGCTGAGTAGGCTCGGTCCGTGGGAGTTCTGGTGACCGGGGCGTCGCGTGGCATCGGCCGGGCGATCGCACGGGCCTTCGCGGAAAAGGGCGACCGTGTCGCCGTCCATTACGCCTCGAACCGGGAGGACGCCGAGCGGACACTCGGCGAGCTGCCGGGTTCCGGCCACGGGCTGGTCCAGGGCGACCTTTCGGATCCCGAGGTGGCGCGGCGGGTCGCCGACGAGGCCGAGGCGCTGGTGGACGGTGTCGGCGTCCTGGTGAACAACGCCGCCTTCGCGCCGTCCGCGTCGTCGGCACATCCGCCTGCCGAAGTGTCCTACGTGGACTGGCAGCGGGTCTGGCGGCGGATGCTCGACGTCAACGTGCTCGGCACCGCGAACGTGACCTTCTGCGTGACGCGGCACATGATCGAGCGCGGCGTACCCGGCCGGGTGGTCAACATCGGCTCGCGGGGCGCCTTCAAGGGCGAGCCCGACTTCCCCGCGTACGGCGCGAGCAAGGCCGCGCTGCACTCGTTCGGGCAGTCGCTCGCCGTCGCCCTCGCCCCGCACGGCATCGCGGTGACCTCGGTCGCACCCGGCTTCACCGCCACGGACCGGGTCGCGGCGAAGCTCGACGGCACGAGCGGGGAGGTACTGCGCGGGGAGAGTCCGTTCGGCCGGGTGGGCACGCCGGAGGAGGTCGCGGCGGCCGTGGTCTACCTCGCTTCCGCCGAGGCCACGTGGGCGTCCGGCGCGATCCTCGACCTCAACGGCGCGTCGCATCTGCGGATGTGAACTGGATCACCCGTGCAGCATTGACGGCCTCCCGCGCGTCTAAGGAACGTGCACAAGCTGGGGAAGGTCCTCGTCGCCGCGCTCGCGGCGGCGGTGTTCGGCGGGACCGCGTACGGATACACGACGTTGGAATCGCTGGACGGCGTCTCCCGTGAGGACGTGATCGACGCGCCGGAACCGGGGGAACAGCCCGCCGACGGGTCGCTGGACATCCTCCTGGTCGGTCGCGATTCCCGGACCGACCAGCAGGGCAACCCGCTGCCGCCGGAGATCCTGCGCGAACTGCGGGCGGGCGCGAACGGTGACGACCTGACCGACACGCTGATCGTGATGCGCATCCCGAACGGGCAGCAGGCGGTGAAGGCGTTCTCCATCCCGCGTGACTCCTGGGTCACGGCACCGGGCGGGAACGACAAGAGCAAGATCAACGAGATCTTCGGCCGCACCAAGTTCGCGAAGGCGGGCGAACTGCGCAAGGCGGGCAAGACCGACAAGGCCGAGATCGAAAAGCAGGCGATCACCGCCGCGCGGAAGGCGACCCTGAAGGCTGTCGAGGAGCTCAGCGGGATCAAGATCGACCACTTCGCCGAGGTGAACCTGCTGAGCTTCTACGAGATCAGCAAGGCCGTCGGCGGGGTCGAGGTATGCCTGAACAAGGCGACCAAGGACCGCGATTCCGGCGCCGACTTCCCCGCCGGACGGCAGACGATCCAGGGTGCGGACGCGCTCGCCTTCGTCCGCCAGCGCAAGAACCTTCCTCGGAGCGACCTCGACCGCGTGCGTCGTCAGCAGGTGTTCCTCGCCGGATTGGCGAAGCAGACCCTTTCCGGGGGAACACTGGCGAATCCGGCCCGTGTCTCCGAACTGATCGCCGCGGTGAAGCGTTCGGTCATCATCGACAGTTCCTGGGACCTGCTCGACTTCGTGCGGCAGATGCGCGGCGTCTCCGGTGGCGGCATCGCCTTCGAAACGATCCCGGTGGTCAACCCCGACTACCGCTACGACCCGAAACATCCCACGTGGACCGCCGTGCAGGTGGATCCCGCCCAGGTGCGCGCCTTCGCCGCCTCGCTGATCGGCGCCCCGCCCGCGACCCCGCAGGCGCCCGCCGGGCCCACCGTCGACGTCGTCAACGCGAGCGGTAAGGACGGCCTCGCCGCCCGGATCTCGGATCTGTTGACGGAGAAGGGTTTCGCCAAGGGCGAGACGAAGGCCGAAGCTCAGCGCCGGACCTCCGTGGTCCGGTTCGGCGACGCGTCCGAGCGTGCGGCGGAGGTCGCGAAACTCCTCGGCGGGCTGGCCGTCCAGCAGGCCGATTCCGTTCCGGCCGGCCATATCGAGGTCGTCCTCGGCCAGGTCTACAAAGGACCGGGCTCGTCCTCCGGTGGCGGGGGAGCGGCCGGTCAAGGAGACCAGCCGATCACCGCCGACACCGAGGGATGCATCGACTGACGCTCAGGCCGAGGTGCCGGCAAGGTCCGGACAACTCCGCCATCCGTTGCCGGTCCGGGCCGAGAAAGCCTCTTGTCGCTTCGACCCTTTCGGGCCTACCGGTCCATGATCGCCGCCGGATAGTTTGGGCCGGCAGAGTCGAACAACTCGAGTAACTGGGGAGTAGCCGATGTCCGCATCGATTCGTCATGCCCGAAGAACGGTCCTGGGGGCCGCGCTGCTGGCCGGGGTGGTGCTCGCGACGGCGCCGGCCGCGCAGGCGGTGCCGGGACAGGAGTTCGTCAAGACACCGACCGACGCGCTCACGTCGCTGTATTCGGTGGGTGACTTCGCCACCACGGAAACCGGGAAGGCATGGGCCGTCGGCTCCGGCTGGTCGGCCGCCGAGATCGCGAAGTGGGATGGCGCGGCGTGGCAGGGTGAACAGATCCCGCAGTTCTATGGCGGTTTCAGCGGGGCTGTCGCTCTGGACGACACGAACGTCTGGGCCGTCGGAACGAGCTACGACGCCAACAACGACAGCAGGCCGGAGGCGGTGCACAACGACGGCACGACCTGGACCCGGACCGCGATTCCGGAGGTCCCGGAGAAGATCGCCCGGCTGAACGACGTCGACGCTGACGGCGCGGACAACGTCTGGGCGGTGGGCTCGGCCGGGATCGACGCGGTCCAGCGGCCCAACGCCGATTCCCGGCCGTACGTGCTGCGCTGGGACGGCTCCTCCTGGCAGGAGGTCGCGGTTCCGGTGCCCGCCGGCACGCGGCACGCCTCTCTCGCGTCCGTGGCCGTCCGCGGCCAGGAGGTCTGGGTGGCGGGCACCGCCTACGTCCGCCTCGACAACGGCGAGGAACGGTACCGTGCGCTGGTGGAGCGCTTCGACGGTACACAGTGGACGATCGTGCCCACCGCGCCCGAACCCGGTGCACCGGAGGACTTCCTGCGCTTCGCCAACCGGATCGCCATCGGTGCGGCCGGCCAGGTGTGGCTGGCCGGGCAGGCGGACGTCGACCAGCTGATCCAGCGCTGGAACGGTTCCGCCTTCGAACGGGGACCGGAACTGCCTCCGGAGCTGAGGCGACCGACCAGCAGGGGCGGTGCGCTGAGCGTCGACGGCACCGGCAAGGCGTGGGTCTCCAGTGCCAGGTCCGACAGCGGAGGCGGGGGCAACCGGCCCCTCTTCGGTGTCTGGGACGGTGACAGCTGGAACGACGTCCCGGTGGCCGACCAGTCGCTCGCCGGCAACGGTGGTGTGATCACGACGAGCCGGTCCGGTGGGGTGATCTGGGCGTTCGTGCACAGCTTCACGTCCGGGCCCCCGGTGATCCTGCGCGCCGAGGGCTAGCCGTCGAACGGTTGGAGCCGCTCAGCCCAGCGGCTCCAACCGCACCACGATCGCCTTCGACACCGGGGTGTTCGACTTGTCCGCCACCGAATCCAGCGGTACCAAGGCGTTCGCCTCGGGGAAGTACGCCGCGGCGCAGCCGGGGGCCGTCGGGTAGGAGACCACCCGGAACCGCGGTGCCCGGCGGTCGCCGTCCCGCCATTCCGAGACCAGGTCGACCATCGCGCCGTCGGTCAGGCCGAGCGAGACCAGGTCGTCGGGGTTGACCAGGACCACGCGCCGGGCGTCCTCGATCCCGCGGTAACGGTCGGAAAGGCCGTAGATCGTGGTGTTGTACTGGTCGTGGCTGCGCATCGTCTGCAACAGCAGCCTGCCCTCGGGTACTCGCGGATACTCGAGTCCGGAGACGGTGAAGTTCGCCTTGCCGTTGGCGGTCCCGCTGAACTGCCGGGAATCGCGCGGCGCGTGCGGGAGGACGAACCCGTCCGGCTCGCGGACCCGGGCGTTGTAGTCGTGGCAGCCGGGGACGACGCGGGCGATCCGGTCGCGGATGAGGTCGTAGTCGCGGTGGAAGTCCCGCCACGGCACGGCGTGCCCGGCACCCAGCAGTGCCTCCGCGAGGTGGCAGATGATCGCGACTTCGGAAAGCAGGTGTTCACTCGCCGGGGCCAGCCTGCCGCGTGAGGTGTGCACCTGCGACATCGAGTCCTCGACGGTGACGAACTGGTCGCCGCCGGCCTGCGTGTCGCGTTCGGTGCGGCCGAGGGTGGGCAGGATCAGCGCGGTCTTGCCGGGAACGACGTGCGAGCGGTTGAGCTTCGTCGACACGTGCGCTGTCAGCGAGCACGACTTGAGCGCCTTCTCGGTCAGTTCGGTGTCCGGCGTGGCGGAGGCGAAGTTGCCCCCGACGGCGAAGAAGACCTTGCCCTTGCCGTCCCGCATCGCGCGGATCGCGGCGACCGTGTCGTACCCGTGCTCGCGCGGCACCTTGATGCCGAACTCGTTGTCGAGACCGTCCATAAAGGACTCCGGCATCTTCTCCCAGATGCCCATCGTCCGGTCGCCCTGGACGTTGGAGTGCCCGCGAACCGGGCACAGGCCCGCGCCCGGTTCGCCGATCATGCCGCGCACCAATGCCAGGTTCGCGATCTCGGAAATGGTCTGCACCGCGTGCTTGTGCTGGGTCAGGCCCATCGCCCAGCAGTAGATGGTCCGCCGCGACGTCGCGATCATCCGCGCCAGCCGCTCGATCTGCGCCCGCGGCAGCCCGGTCGCGGCGCCGACCTCGGACCAGTCGATCTCCCGCAGGTGCTCCGCGTAGGCCTCGAACCCCTCGGTGGACGACTCGACGAACGCGCGGTCGACGATCGTGCCCGGCGTCTCCCGCTCCCACTGGAGCAGCAGATGCCCGATCGCCTGGAACAGCGCGAGGTCGCCGCCGAGCCGGATCTGCGCGAACTCGTCGGCCAGCGGGGTCCCCTTGCCGATCACGCCGCGGACGTTCTGCGGGTTCTTGAACCGCATCAGGCCGGCTTCGGGCAGCGGGTTGACCGCCATGATCTTCGCGCCGTTGCCCTTGGCCTCCTCCAGCGCGGACAGCATGCGCGGGTGGTTGGTGCCCGGGTTCTGGCCGACCACGACGATCAGGTCGGCCTTGTGGATGTCCGCGAGCGACACCGAACCCTTGCCGATGCCGGTGGTGGCCGCGAGCGCGGCACCGGAGGACTCGTGGCACATGTTGGAGCAGTCGGGCAGGTTGTTGGTGCCGTAGGAGCGCACGAGCAACTGGTAGAGGAACGCGGCCTCGTTGCTGGTGCGGCCGGAGGTGTAGAAGATCGCCTCGTTCGGATCGCTCAGGGCCCGCAGTTCGTCGGCGACCAGGGTGAACGCGTCGTCCCAGGAGATCGGCTCGTAGTGCGAGGCGCCTTCGCGCAGCACGAACGGCTCGGTGATCCGGCCCTGCTGACCGAGCCAGAAGTCGGTCTTGTCCGCCAGGTCGTGGATGGAGTGCTCGGCGAAGAACTCGCGGCCGACCCGGCGTTTCGTCGCCTCCTCGGCTACGGCCTTCGCGCCGTTCTCGCAGAACTCCGCGAGCTTGCGGTGCTCGCCGTCGACCTCCCGCGGCTCCGGCCAGGCGCATCCAGGACAGTCGAAGCCGTCACGCTGGTTGAGCAGCCGCAGCGTCTTCACCGTGCGCGCGGCGCCCATCTGCTCCATGCCGCGCATCAGGGAGACGGCGACCCCGGGGATCCCGGCCGCCCAGCTCTTCGGTTTCCCGACCTCGAGCTGGGTCTCGTCAACGTCGTTCGCGGGTGCTTCGCGGGTCATGCCACCATCGTGCGCCCTGCCGCCGCGGGGCGCGACCGAGGGTCGGCCGAGGGGCACGACCGAGGGGCGGCCGACGACGTTGCGTTTCGTCCTCTGAATGCGGTGGGGCTGAACGCAAGGGCGGGTCAGGCGTCGGTGACGATCCGGGCGATCTGCGATTCGTCGAAGGGGAACCAGGGGGTCTCGTTGACGCCGCGTTCCTGCACCGCGTTCACCGTCACCGCGGCCACGAGCAGCACGATCAGGCCGACGACCGCCGCGATCCCCGGCCACCGGCTCGAACCCGGCTCGCGGTAGCCGCCACCGGAGGCCGCGGCCGCCTTGCGCTGCTTACGGCGCTTTTTCTTGAGTTCCTTCTTCGCGCCCAGCCACGCGTCCAGCTCGGCGTGCTTCTGCCAGTTCGGGTCGACCAGGTCCGGGTGGGTCTCGATCCGCCGGTCTTCTTCGTCCATCTCGGTCCTCTTCCCCCGGGTTCGGCTATGCGCAGTTGCCCGTCGAGGGCAGGGGTTTCGTCGGGTCGTACGTGTCGGCTTCGTCGACCGCGATCGCGCCGTCGACGGGTTTGCTCTTGTCAGCGTACTGGGGCGCGAGGATGCCGGTCTTGATCGCGTCACACGCCATGTTCGAGTGGTAGCCCGCGCCCTCTCCGAAGCCGAGTCCGGCGTCGGCCTTCGCGAACGGCGGGGCCTTGCGGATGACGTAATCCTGTTCGTCCCGAAGGAACGGGACGATGTCGGCCGGTCTGCGGGCCTCGCTCGGAAGCGCGTCGAAGGCGTAGGCGGTCGTGTAGCTCGCGTGGACGATCAGCTCGCCCTCGTCGCCGGGCTTCGCCGTGAGCGAGCCGGTCATGCGCGGACGTACCTGCAGCAGGCGGTTCGGGCCGATGAGGGTCAGGTACCTGCCCTTTTCGACGGTGAGCGCGTTCGTGAGCGTCGGTTCGAGCCGGGCGCGCTCGTTCGGGGACAGCAGGGCGAGCAGTCCTTCTTCGCGCCGAGCCAGGCGTCCACTTCCGCGTGCTCGCGCCAGTTCGGATCCATCAGGTCCGGATGCGTCTCCAGCCGCCGGTCTTCCATGAGCCAGCCCCTCCCCAGTGCGTGACGACATCCCCTCATCGGCTGGGAACGGCGGGCGTTACGGCCGGTGAGGATGTCGGATGACGGGGTTCGTAGACTTGTCAACTGTGACCGAGAACGCCCAGCAGCAGCAGACCGACCTACCGGGTGCCTGGAACCCGGCCGACGAAGAAGCCTCGCTCTACCAGCGTTGGGTAGACGCCGGGTACTTCACGGCCGACCCCACGTCGGACAAGCCGCCGTTCACGGTAGTCATCCCGCCCCCGAACGTGACCGGCTCGCTGCACATCGGGCACGCGTTCGAGCACACCCTGATCGACGCCATCACCCGCTACCACCGCATGCTCGGCGACGAGACGCTGTACCTGCCGGGGATGGACCACGCGAGCATCGCGGTCCACGCGCTGGTGGAGAAGCAGCTGCGTGCCGAGGGCACCAGCCGCCGCGAACTCGGCCGTGAGGCGTTCGTCGAGCGCGTCTGGCAGTGGAAGCAGGAGCACGGCGGCCGCATCCTCGCCCAGATGAAGCGCCTCGGTGAGGGCGTCGACTGGACCCGTGAGCGGTTCACCATGGACGACGGCCTGTCCAAGGCCGTCAACACGATCTTCAAGAAGCTGTTCGACGACGGCCTGATCTACCGCGCGGAGCGGCTGGTCAACTGGTCGCCGGAGCTGCGGTCGGTGCTGTCCGACGCCGAGGTGAAGCACGAAGAGGTCGAGGGTGAACTCGTCTCGATGCGCTACGGCGACGGCGAGAACGCGATCGTCGTGGCCACCACCCGGATGGAGACGATGCTCGGCGACACCGCCGTCGCGGTCCACCCGGACGACGAGCGGTACACGCACCTCATCGGCACCGAGGTCGAACTGCCGCTGACCGGGCGCAAGATCCCGATCGTCGCGGACAAGCACGTCGACCCGGAGTTCGGCACCGGCGCGGTCAAGGTGACCCCCGCGCACGACCCCAACGACTTCGAGATCGGCCAGCGGCACGACCTGCCGATGATCACGATCATGGACGAGCAGGGCCGGATCGACGGCACCGGCACCGAGTTCGACGGCATGGACCGGTTCGAGGCCCGCGTCGCGGTGCGGGAGAAGCTGCGCGAGCAGGGCCGCATCGTCGCCGAGAAGCGTCCGTACCTGCACAGCGTCGGGCACTCCGAGCGGTCGAAGGAGCCGATCGAGCCGCGGCTTTCGCTGCAGTGGTTCGTCAAGGTCGGCCCGCTCGCGAAGGCCGCCGGCGACGCGGTGCGCGACGGCCGGGTGAACGTCCACCCGCCGGAGATGGAGAAGCGCTACTTCGACTGGGTCGACAACCTGCACGACTGGTGCATCTCGCGTCAGCTGTGGTGGGGTCACCGCATCCCGGTCTGGTACGGCCCGAACGACGAGGTCGTCTGCGTCGGACCGGACGAGGAGCCGCCCTCGGGCGAGGGCTGGACCCAGGACCCGGACGTCCTCGACACCTGGTTCTCCTCGGGCCTGTGGCCGTTCTCCACCCTCGGCTGGCCGGAGAAGACCCCGGACCTGAACAAGTTCTATCCGACGTCGGTGCTGGTCACCGGCTACGACATCCTGTTCTTCTGGGTCGTGCGGATGATGATGTTCGGCCTCTACGCCACCGGCGAGGCGCCGTTCAAGACCATCGCGCTGCACGGCATGGTCCGCGACCAGTTCGGCAAGAAGATGTCGAAGACCGCGGGCAACGGCGTCGACCCCATCGAGTGGATGGACCGCTACGGCACCGACGCGCTGCGCTTCACCCTCACCCGCGGCGCCAACCCGGGCACCGACGTCCCGATCGGCGAGGAGTGGGTCGCGGGCTCCCGGAACTTCACCACGAAGCTCTGGAACGCCACCAAGTTCGCGATGATGAACGGCGCGGACGCGAATGCCCCGCTGCCCGCCGCGGCCGAACTCACCGAGGCCGACCGCTGGATCCTCGGCAGGCTCGGCACTGTCGTCGACGACGTCACCGGCTACCTGGCGGACTACCAGTTCGCCAAGGCCACCGACACGCTCTACCAGTTCACCTGGACCGAGCTGTGCGACTGGTACCTGGAGCTGTCGAAGGTCCAGGTGTTCCAGGGTGACGAGGCCCGTTTGACGGCGACGCGCGCGGTGCTGGGGCACGTGTTCGACACCGTGCTGAAGCTGCTGCACCCGTTCATCCCGTTCATCACCGAAAAACTGTGGACGGCGCTGACCGGCCGCGAGTCGCTGGTGATCGCCCCTTGGCCGGTGGCCGACGTCTCGTACGCCGACCCGGTCGCGGACAAGCGGATCGCGGACGTGCAGAAGCTGGTCACCGAGGTCCGCCGGTTCCGCGCGGACCAGGGCCTCAAGCCCAGCCAGAAGGTGGCCGCGCGGCTGTCCGGCGACGGCTTCGCCGAGATCACCGGACACGACGAGCCGATCCGCGCGCTGGTCCGGCTCACCCAGCCGGAAGAGGGCTTCGCGCCGAGCGCGTCGATCGAGGTCGGGCTGTCGGCCGGTGTCGTCACCGTCGAACTGGACCTGTCCGGCACGATCGACGTCGCCGCGGAGCGCAAGCGCCTGCAGAAGGACCTCGGCGCCGCGGAGAAGGAACTCGCGCAGGCCGAGGCCAAACTCGGCAACCAGGCGTTCATCGACAAGGCGCCGGAGCCGGTGATCGGCAAGATCCGGGCCCGCAAGGAGACCGCGGTCGCCGACATCGAGCGCATCAACGCCCGGCTGGCGACACTGCCCGCCTCCTGATCCGGGCCGGTCCGTTCTTCACGGAGCTGAAGGGCGCTTTCCCCGCATAACATGCAGGGAAAGCGCCCTTCGCCGCGTGCGATGCGGTGAAGGGCCCCTTCAGCCCGCTTTGGTCAGCGAAGGTGCCGCAGGATCACTCCGGCCACTCCCGCCATCCCGGTGCGGTAGGGGTGATACGCCGCCGCGGCGAGCAGGTTCGTGTGCTGCCCGTTGATCCACGCCGCGCCGTTCGGCGCGCAGGCGTCGTGCCCGGCGGACGGGCCGAAAGTGTCCACGAAGGACGACTTGCCGTCGGCGGCGACGGCCTTCTCGATCGCCGAGTTCAACGCCTTCTCGACGTCGTTGAGCCACGCGTAGTCACCCTCGGCGAACGGCAGGATCTTCGGGCAGTAGCCGGATTCCGGGGCGATCCGCGGGTAGCCGATGACGAGCACGTCGGCGCGCGGGGAGCGGGCGTGGATCCCGGCCAGCACCTTCTCGACGTTCTTGCCGGTGTCGGCGATCTTGGCCTTGACGGTGTCGACTCCGCCGGCGGTGAACCGGTCCTGGCACGGGTTCCCGGTGGGGTCGCTCGCCCGCAATGACGGGCAGGTGCCGACCAGGGTGCCGAAGACGCCGTAGTCGTTGCCGCCGATGCCGACGGTGACCAGGTCGGTCCGGGGGCTCAGGGCGCTGAACTGCGCCGGGTTGCGCCCGAGGAACACGCTCTGCGGCTGCGTCATGTTGGTGGTGTCGGCGCCGCCGCAGCTGATGTCGGTGTAGGAGCGGACCCGCAGCGCCGCGGCGAGGATCGACGGGTAGTTCTGCGTCGATTTGCCGCAGAAGAGCGGATCGAACCGGGGGAGCGGGATGAGCGGCCCGGAGGTGTAGGAGTCACCCAGCGCGACGTAACTCCGGTAGGACCGCTCGGCGGCGGTGGCCGCCGTGGAAGAGACGATCAGCAGGACAACGGTCGAGACGGCCGCGAAGAGTACACGTCTGAAGCGCATGAGGACCCCGATCTCCGGACTGGATGGCCTCTCAAAAATGAACCGCGTCCGGACGGTCCGGCGCCGCCGATCGGGTGGTCGGGCCGCGGCTTCACCCGCTTGGGGTGTCACATCGGGTGATCATCTTCCTCTTTGCGGTACACGAGGAGGTAGCGAAAGAAGAGCAGGTTCCGGAGCTTGCTCCCGGGCAGCAGCCGGGCCGCGTCGTGCCGGATCCGGCTCATCGGCGGGTACGTCTCCACGATCGGCGCCGACGGCAGCGGATCGATCCCGCCGTTCAGCCGCTCACCCGCGTACACGACCATCCTGGCCAGTGCGTTGACCGGCGAGGCCACGAGCGCGCGGGCGTAGTCGCCGGGCGTGCTGGGCCTGCCGAGACCGAGGACGGCCAGCACCCCGCCGGGGACCAGCGCGTCCCGCAGCTTCGTGACGGTGTCGAACGGCACGTGGTGGAGCGAGGCGAGGCAGGAGATGAAGTCGTACGCCTCCACCGGCAGCTTCTGCGTGGCGACGTCGGCCTGCCGGTAGGAGATGGTGCCCGGGCCCGGCGAGCCGGCGGCGCGGGCGAGGTCGATCATCGGGCCGGACCGGTCGATCGCCTCGACGTGCATCCCGGTCGCCGCGAGCCGCCGGGCGAACCGGCCGGCACCGCAGCCGACGTCCAGCGCGACACCCGGGCCGGGGGGCAGCAGATCGAGCAGCAGCGGATGGTAGTGATCGTTGTGGTTGAACCCCATGCGTCGAGAGTGCCAGCAAAGCCGCACGTAGACTCGGCACGACCATGAGCAAGGCTTAAGAGGAGAGTTCGTGCCGCGAGGTGACGGCCGGGATTCCGAAGAATTCGCAGAATCCCCGGACCTGGCAGATCTGGACAGTTTCGCCGGTGTGGACGAATTGGGGGCGCGTGCCCACGATCCGTCCGACGACACCGACCCGGATCTGGACGCACCCGACGCCGCGTACCAGGCGGGCGGCGGCGCCGGTGGGGGCATCGGCGGGATCGGGCAGCTGGGGGACAACCTCGCGCTCGGCCCGGTGCCCGACCTGGTCACCCCGGACGACATGGAGCTGCACGAACTGGACGATCAGGGTGACGACCTCACCCCGGCCGACCCGAACGGGCAGCAGGCGCGCCGCGAGCTGCTCGCTGTCGAGGCCGAGCTGAACCTGCGCTGGCCGGAGACGAAGATCGAGCCGTCCCTCGCCCGGATCGCGGCGCTGGTCAACCTCATGGGTGAGCCGCACCGCGGCTATCCGGTGCTGCACGTCGCCGGGACCAACGGCAAGGGCTCGACCACCCGGATGATCGACGCGCTGCTGACCCGGATGGGCCTGCGCGTCGGCCGGTACACGAGCCCCCACCTGCAGCTGGTCACCGAGCGGATCGCCCTCGACGGCGCCCCGGTCTCCGCCGCCGCGTACGTCGATCTGTACCGCGACGTCGCGCCGTACGTGACCATGGTGGACAACGCGGGCGGTCCCGACGCGGTGCCGATGAGCAAGTTCGAGGTGCTCACCGGGATGGCGTTCGCGGCCTTCGCCGACGCGCCCGTCGAGGCCGCGGTCGTCGAAACCGGCCTCGGTGGCTCGTGGGACGCCACCAACGTCGTGGACGGCGAAGTCGCCGTCATCACGCCGATCGGCGTCGACCACGTCGAGTACTTCGGCGGCGATCCGGCCAAGGCCGCGGTGGAGAAGGCCGGGATCATCAAACCCGGCAGTGTCGCGGTCATCGCCGAACAAGAGCCCGAAGTGCTGAAGATCCTGCTGGAACGCGCCGTCGAGGTCGACGCGAGCGTCGCCCGAGCGGGCAGCGAGTTCGGGGTGCTGGAGCGCGAAATCGCCGTCGGCGGGCAGATGCTGAAACTGCAGGGCCTCGGCGGGGTCTACGACGAGATCTTCCTGCCGCTGCACGGCGCGCACCAGGCCGCCAACGCCGCGCTCGCGCTGGCCGCCGTCGAAGCCTTCTTCGGCGCGGGCAAGGACAAGCAGCTGGTCGTCGAAGCCGTCCGCGAGGCCTTCGCCGAGGTCGAGACCCCCGGCAGGCTGGAACGCGTCCGCGCCGCACCGACCGTGCTGCTCGACGCCGCCCACAACCCGCACGGCGCCAAGGCGCTCGCCACCACCGTCGCCGAGGAGTTCGCGTTCCGCCGTCTCGTCGCCGTGGTCGGCGTCATGGCCGAGAAGGACGCCCGCGGCATCCTGGACGCCCTCGAACCGGTCGTCTCCGAGATCGTCGTCACCAAGAACTCGTCGCCGCGCGCGATGCCGCTCGACGAACTCAACGACATCGCCATCTCGATCTTCGGCGAAGACCGTGTCGTCGCCGAAGCGAGCCTCGACGCCGCGATCGAAACGGCCATCGGCCTCGTCGAACAGAGCGACGACCCCGAGGAGCCGCTGGCGGGCGGGGGTGTGCTGGTCACCGGCTCGGTGGTCACCGCGGGCGAGGCCAGGACCCTGTTCGGTAAGGAGCCGGCGTGACCGACGAGACCCCGAAGCCGCCCGCCAAGGACCCGATGAAGTCCTTCCGCGGCGTGATGGCCGGCTCGCTGATCATGGAGGGCATCACCGTCGCGCTCGCGCTGCCGGTGGTGGCGAAACTCGGCGGCGGGGTCGGCTCGCTCACCGGCTGGTCGGTGATCGTGATCGCGGTGGCGCTGATCGTGCTGTGCGGTTTCCTGAAGAAGCCGTGGGCGGTGCCCGCGGTGCTCGTGCTGCAGGTCGCGCTGATCGCCTTCTTCGTCGCGCTGCCCGCCGTGGCGATCCTCGGGGTGATCTTCCTCGGGATCTGGCTGTGGCTGCTGTGGCTGCGGCGCGACGTGGCACGCCGCATGGCGGCCGGGACACTGCCCAGCCAGCAGCAGCAACCTCAGCAGTAGGCCTCGTGAGTGGTAATGACGGTTAGAACCGTCATTACCACTCACGAGGTTCACCGGCCCGCAAACCGCCGTTGGCCCGTCGGCCGTGGCCGCGGGATAGAACCGCGCCATGACCGCTTCCCACCACAACCGCCGCACGCTGCTCAAAGCCGGTCTCACCGGCGCCGGAGCCGTCGCGGGCGGGCTGCTCCTCCCCGCGACCGCGACCGCGGCCCCCACCGCGGCTCCGCTGATCCGCGGTGACCGCCCGCTGCTCACCCACGGCGTCCAGTCCGGCGACGTCACCACCGGCTCCGGCATCATCTGGTCGCGTGCCGACAGGCCTTCCCGGCTGATCGTCGAGGTCTCCAGGGATCCCTCGTTCCGTCACGCGCGCCGCGTGCGCGGGCCGGTGATGAGCCCGGAGACCGGCGGGACCGGCAAGGTGCGCGTCGCGGGCCTCTCGCCGGGGACCGAAATCCACTACCGCGTGACCGCCGAGGCCCTCGACGGCCGGACGTGCGGCGAGGCCGTCACCGGCCGGTTCACCACCGCTCCGGTCGGCCGCTCGGACGTGCGCCTGCTGTGGTCCGGCGACGTCGCCGGGCAGAACTGGGGGATCAACCCCGAACGCGGCGGGATGACGATCTACCGCGCGATGGCCGACCGGCGGCCGGACCTGTTCCTGCACTGCGGCGACACGGTGTACGCCGACGCACCGCTCACCGAGACCGTCGCGCTGCCCGGCGGCCGCGTGTGGCGCAACATCGTCACCCCGGAGAAGGCGAAGGTCGCCGAGACGCTCGACGAGTACCGAGGCCAGTTCGCCTACAACCTCCTCGACGACAACCTCAAGCGGTTCGCCGCGACCGTGCCCACCCACGTCCAGTGGGACGACCACGAAGTCGTGAACAACTGGTACCCGGGCGAAATCCTCAACGACCGCCCCGAATACACCGAGAAGCGGGTCGACGTGCTCGCCGCGCGGGCGTTCCAGGCGTTCCACGAATGGCATCCGATCGACCGCCGCCAGGCCGTCGACGGCCGGGTCTACCGCAACTTCCGGCACGGCTCCCGCGCCGAGGTGTTCGTGCTGGACATGCGGACCTACAAGGACGCCAACACCGCCGACCAGACCAAACCGGGCCGCATCCTCGGCGACCGTCAGGCGCGCTGGCTCGTCGACGCCCTCGACCGCAGCACGGCCACCTGGAAGATCATCCAGGCCGACCTCCCGATCGGCCTGACCGTCCCGGACGGCAAGGCCATCGAAGGAGTCGCGAACGGCCTGCCCGGCGCTCCCGGCGGCAGGGAGACCGAACTCGCCTGGGTCCTACGGGAGATCTCGCGGCGCAAGGTGCGCAACGTCGTCTGGCTGACCGCCGACGTGCATTACACCGCCGCGCACCACTATTCGCCGGATCGCGCTTCGTTCCCCGACTTCGACCCGTTCTGGGAGTTCGTCTCCGGTCCGCTCAACGCCGGCGCGTTCGGCCCGAACACCCTCGACCCGACTTTCGGGCCGGAGGCGGTCTTCGTGCACGCCCCGCCCGCCGCGAACACGTCGCCCGCGGACGGGTTCCAGCACTTCGGAGAGGTCAACATCGACGGCGCGAGCGGTGCGCTCACGGTCGATCTGCGCGACGCCACGGGTGCGTCACTGTGGTCGAAGACCCTGCAGCCGCAGCGCCGATGACCCGGGCGGATAAGCTCCGGGCGAATAGCACGAAACCCACCCAAGGAGAAATACCGTCGTGACTGAACGCACGCTGGTCCTCGTCAAGCCCGATGGCGTCGCGCGCGGCCTCGTCGGCGAGGTCATCTCGCGCATCGAGCGCAAGGGCCTGAAGCTCGCCGCCCTCGAACTGCGCACCGTCGAGCGCTCGGTCGCCGAGGAGCACTACGCCGAGCACAAGGAGCGCCCGTTCTTCGGCGACCTCCTCGAGTTCATCACCTCGGGTCCGCTGGTCGCGATCGCCGTCGAGGGCCCGCGCGCCATCGCCGCCTTCCGCCAGCTCGCCGGCGGCACCGACCCGGTCGAGAAGGCCACCCCGGGCACCCTGCGCGGCGACTTCGCCCTGGAGACCCAGTACAACCTGGTGCACGGCTCGGACTCCCCGGAGTCGGCCGAGCGCGAGCTCAAGCTCTGGTTCCCCGAGGTCTGACACACTCGTGGGTGGCGCGGGAACCCCGCGCCACCCACGGATCTGGGGGTTTCGATGACACCGGACGAGTACCTGGCACGACTGCGGGAACTCACCGCCGGTTTCGCGCGGGTCGCGCGCACCGGGGACCACGCCGCTCCCGTGCCGTGCTGCGGCGACTGGCGGCTGCGTGACCTCGTCGTCCACCTCGGCAACGTGCATCGCTGGGCGGCCGGGATCGTCCGCACCGGCGAACCCGCCCCGCAGATCTTCGAAGCCGAACCGGACGGGGATCTCGCCGCCTGGTACGGCGAAAGCGCGGACGGCCTGATCGAGGCGCTTCAAGGGGTTTCCCCGGACGACGGCGCCTGGAACTTCACCGCCGCCGTCAAGACCAAGTCCTTCTGGTTCCGCCGCCAGGTCCACGAGACCGCGGTGCACCTGCTCGACGCGCACCGCGCGGCCGGGACCGAATACACCCTCGAACCCGCCCTCGCCGCCGACGGCGTGGACGAGGTCCTCCTCGGCATGCTGCCGAAGATCAAGCGTTGGCACACCCCGCCCGCGGTCACCGTTCCGTTGCTGCTGAAGACCTCCGACACCGGACACGCCTGGCTGATCACGCCTCCCGTCGAGGACGTCCCGGGCTCGCGGCGCGCCGATCCCGCCGAAGCCGCGGAAGCCGTCGTCGAAGGGCACGCGGAAGGGCTGGATCTGCTGCTGTGGCAACGGGTCGGCCTCGACGGTGCGAGCCTCGAAATCACCGGTGACGCCGCGGCGGCCAAGACGTTCCTTGCCGGGCCGTTCACGCCCTGATCTTCGGCGCCCTACGCCGTTCGGTTCACGTTCACCTCCGGGTCTTCTCCTGGCGGCTCGCGTCCGCTGTGCTGAGCTGAGCCGACTCTCACTCGATCGTGGGGTATTCCGTGAGAAATTCACGCCTATGGGCGCTCGCTGTTCTGCTGCCCGGATCACTGATCGCCGGACCGGCGCACGCCGATCCGCTCACCGCACCACTCGGCCCGGCACCCGTCGAAGCCGCCCCGGCGGCCTCTTCGGCGAAGGAAGGCCCGTCCGCGTACGCCGTGGCCGCGCCCGACGACGGTCTCGTCACCACCAGCGCGACCTCGCGGGTGGCACCGGGACTGAGCCTCACCGAATTCGACCGGTACGACCCGGCGGGCTGGATTCGCGGCGACACCCTCGCCATCGACCTCACCAGCAAGACGCTGAAACCGACCTATCTCAGCCCCGGCACGGTTTCCGCGCGGACACCGCTTTCGCAGCAGGTCGCCAGGGCGGGCGCGATCGCCGGGGTGAACGGCGACTTCTTCGACATCAACGCCAGCGGCGCGCCGATCGGTGTCGGCATCGACGCCGGGAAACTGCAGACGGCGCCCGCGCGCGGGCACAACCTGACCGCGTCGATCACCGAGGAGGGCAAGGCGCGGCTCGCGGAGGTGTTCCTCGAAGCATCGGTCACCCTGCCCGACGGCAAGGTCGTGCCCGCGTCGAACTTCAACAGCCCCGTGCTGAGCGGCGACGCGATCGGCGTCTACACCCCGCTGTGGGGCGCGTCTTCGCGGCGGACCTCGGTCGCGGGCGCGCGGAGCGTCGTCGAGGTCGAGGTCTCCGGCGGCGTCGTCACACAGGTGCGGCCGCAGCCCGCCGACGGCCCGATCGCGGCGGGCGCGACGGTCCTGCTCGCCCGTGACGGCGGCGTGGACCCGTTGTCCGGCTTGAAGATCGGCGACCGGGTGGGCGTCGCCTACGCGCCGAAGAGTGAGTTGGGCAAGCTCTCCGTCTCCATCGGCGGGAACAAGGTCCTGCTGCGTGACGGCGCGGTCCAGCCGGTCGACAACGTCGCCATGCACCCCCGGACCGCGGTCGGGTTCTCCGCCGACGGCACGAAGATGTGGCTGGCCACGGTCGACGGCCGCCAGGCAGACAGCCGCGGGATGACGGAACTGGAACTCGCCCGGCATCTGAAGTCGCTCGGCGCGGACGACGCCATCAACCTCGACGGCGGCGGCTCCTCGACGATGCTCGCCCGCGAGGAGGGCGAGAAGGCGCCGCTGATCCGCAACTCGCCGTCGGACGGTGGGGAACGCCTGGTACCCAACGGCATCGGCGTCGCCACGGTGCCGGGCAGCGGGCGGCTGACCGGGTTCTCGCCCCGTCCCGCGCAGGACACCGCCGACGCGGCGCGGGTGCTTTCCGGGCTGACGCGGAAACTCGCCGCCGGAGGCCACGACGAGACCGGTGCCGCCGTCGACGGGGAAGCCCGGTGGCTCAGCACGAATCCCTTGCGCGGCACCGTGACCGAGGGTGTGTTCACCGCGCACGCCGACCGGCTCCGGCCGGACGCGCCCGCGAACGTCGATGTCTACGCCAAGCGCGGCGGAGTCCTCGGCAAGACGACGCTGAACGTGCTCGGTTCGCCCGTCCGGCTGGGCACCAGCACCGAACAGGTCGCGTTGTCGGGGGAGGGCGCGCGGAGCACGTTCAAGGTCTTCGGCTACGACGCCGACGGTTACGGCACGTGGATCGAGCCCGACGACGTCAAACTCGACTACGACCCCGCCGTGGTGCGGATCGAGCCGTCCGGCGACGGATTCGCGGTCACCGCGCTGAAGGCTTCGGGCGCTTCGGCGATCACGGCCACCGCGGGCGGGAAGTCGACGCATCTGGCGGCATCGGTCGGCACGGAATCCCGGGTGGTGGCCTCCTTGGACGGTCCGGCGGGCTGGAGCGCCAGTGTCTTCCCGGCCGTCGTGGGCGCCGCGCTTGCCGAGGCACCCGGCCGGGACGGCGGCCGCGGGCTGGCGCTGGACTACCGGCTGAACGGGACCAACGCCACGCGCGCGGCGTACGTCAACTCGGCGGCGCCGATCGCGCTGCCGCCCGGCACCCAGCGTGTCGGCCTGTGGGTCAACGGCGACGCGAAGGGTGCCTGGCTGCGGGCGGAACTCCGCGACGCCGCCAACGTTCCGTCCCTTGTGGACCTTTCGCTGAGCGTGGACTGGACGGGCTGGCGCTACGTTCGCGCCGCGATCCCGGCCGGCCTTCCCGACGGACAACGGCTGACCAAGTTCTACGCCGTCGAGAACGTCCCGGACCAGCAGTACGAGGGACGGCTGGTCTTCGACGACCTCACCTTCGAGGTCGCGCCCGCGGCCGCCGTCCCGGCCGATCCGGCGCCGCGTGATCCGGCGCTGATCACCGACGGCACCGCGACGGGCGGCCTGCGGATCGCCGTCGTCAGCGACGCGCAGTTCACCGCCGACGCCCCGGACGGCCCGCTGGTCGCCCAGGCCCGGCGCGCGCTGCGCGAGGCGGTGGCGGCGAAACCGGAGCTCGTGCTGATCAACGGGGACTTCGTCGATCGCGGCACGGCCGCCGACTTCGTGCTGGCGCGCTCGGTCATCGACGAGGAACTGGTCGGCAAGGTGCCCTGGTACTACGTCCCCGGCAACCACGAGGCCGACGGCGGGCACGGGCTCGCCGAGTTCCAGGCGGCGTTCGGGCAGACCCATCGCGTCGTCGACGTCGCCGGGATCCGCCTGGTACTGCTGGACTCCTCACGCGGTTCCCTGCGCGCGGGCGGGTTCGACCAGATCCGGATGCTGCGCGAGGCGCTGGACGGTGCGAAGGCCGACAGGGGGATCCGCGGCGTGGCCGTCGCGATGCACCATCCGGTCAAGGACCCGAGCCCTGCCGGGAATTCGCAACTGGCCGACCGCAAGGAGGCCGCGTTGCTGACCGGCTGGCTGACCGCGTTCGAGCGCGAGTCGGGGAAGCAGGCGGCCGCGATCGCTTCGCACGCGGGCGTGTTCAGCCTGTCGAGGGTGGACGGCGTGCCGTATCTGGTGAACGGCAACTCCGGGAAGTCGCCCGCGGCGGCGCCCGGCGACGGCGGGTTCGTCGGCTGGACGATGGTCCGGTTCGAGCCGGGGGACAAGGCGCAGCCGGTGCGCTTCGAGACGCGGCCGAACGTCGACGCGCTCACGCTGTCCGGGCCTTCTTCGCTGGCGCGCGGGGAGAAGGCGGACGTCCGGGCCACGGTGACGCAGGGAACGCGTCAGGTTCCGGTGTCGTACCCGGTCAGCGCGGACTGGACGGGCGGGTGGGGCACGCACGTCGCCGACGGGTTCCGGCCCGCGATGCCGTGGGACGTCGCGTCCTTCGACCCGGGGACCGGTGTGCTGACCGCGCTGCGGCCGGGGGTCGCGCGTCTTTCGGTCACCGTCAACGGGGTCACACGGAGCCTTTCGGTCACCGTCCGCTAGTGCCATGAAAGGTCCTTTCCTTGCAAATTTCGCAAGGAAAGGACCTTTCATGGCACACGTCAGGCGGCTTCGTCCTGGGTTTCCGGAGGTCGTGAGTGTTGAGTGTCGTTCTAACGACACTCAACACTCACGACCAGGAGCTTTCGGGGCTGGTGACTGGGGTGGTGGCTCTGGCCGATGGTGTGGCATCGGCGAGCGTGGAGGATTCGGGACGTTCAACGTCCCGAATCCTCCACGCTCGAGCCCCTTCCGCCTTGCGGAAGGAAGAAGACATCCGCGACCAGGCCTTCCTCGCAAGCAGTCGACTACTTGCAAGTTGTCTTCAGCCCACACGTCAGGCGGCTTCGTCCCCTTCTTCGACCGTGCCCGGCAACGCCGGTCCCCGAGGCGGGATCGCCTCGGCATCGGCCGGGTCCACCTTCCGCACCGAACCGTCGGCCGCGGCCTGCGCGATCGCGAGCATCGACGCCAGCGCGTCCTGGATCTGCGCCTGCTCACGCTCCGGGATGAGGCTCAGTTCGATCAGCACGCTCCCGTTGCCGAGCAGTCCGTACCCGTTGCGCGCGATGCCCTGGTAGTCACCGCCCGGGTACTGCGAGACGTAGCCGCCGTTGCCGTCGATCGACCGCCGCACCACGACCGCGATCTGCTTCGCGAAGTCCACATCGGACGGTTTCACGCCGGGATGTGTCGGCCACATCGTCGAAGCGGTGATCTCCCTGCCGTCGGCGTCCCGGTACCGGCCCTGCATGTGGTAGTCGACCATGATGTCCGGCTTGAACGCCGCGTTCCGCCGCTGGATCAGCCCCGCTTCGGTGGCCGGGTTGTCCTCCGGCGCGACGGCCGGGTCGTGGTAGCGGTTGATGTCGTAACCCTTGCCCTTTTCGCCGTACTCGGGGGTGGCCTTCGGGTCGTGGTTGTAGCGCCAGTCGTGCTCGTGCCCGTCGGGGTTGGCGCGCACGACGATGTCGACGGTCACCTTCGCCAGCAGCTTCTGAGCCCACGCGCTGTGCCCGACGCCGACCTTGCGCAGGAACTCGAGCGCGGCGGGGGTGCCGAGCGGTTCGTCGCCGTGCTGCTGGGTGACGTACTGGATCCGCGTCTTGCCGTGGCCGACCCTGGCCGCCCACACCGGACGGCCCTGATTGCTGCGGCCGATCTCGCTCACCCGGATCTTGCCGTGGCTCAGCAGCGCCAGTTTGTGCAGTTCGAAGGCCAGCTTGGCGGTGGAGGGCCGCGGATCGACGGTCCGGCCGTCCACAGTGGTCCCGGCCGCGGTGCTCCCGACCGCTTGGGCGGCGGGAGCCACCAAGAGCCCGGCGGTGACAAAAACGGACAACAAGGCGATTTTGGGCTTCAGACTCATGGTCGGTGAGTATCGACGAGCCGGGACCGTCCAACAAGGGTGTCGGTAAACCGGTCGAATTTTGTCGGTGCCAGGTCCTAGGGTCTTCATCGTGGGTGACTCAGAGCACGAATCGGCGATGGTGCAGGCGAAGGCGTTGGTCAAGCGCTTCGGCGACTTCGAAGCCGTACGCGGGATCGACGTCGATGTCCGGCCGGGGGAGGCGTTCGGCTTCCTCGGGCCCAACGGCGCGGGCAAGTCCTCCACCATGCGGATGATCGCCAGCGTCTCGCCCCGCAGCGACGGTGACCTGCGGGTCCTCGGCATGGATCCGGACCTCGAAGGGCCGAAGATCCGCGCCCGCCTCGGGGTGGTGCCGCAGCAGGACAACCTGGACACCGAGCTCACCGTCCGCCAGAACCTGCAGATCTACGGCCGCTACTTCGGCCTGTCCCGCGCGCACGTGCGGAGCAAGGCCGAGGAGCTGATGGAGTTCGCCCAGCTCACCGACCGGGCGGACGCGGAGGTCGATTCGCTCTCCGGCGGGATGAAGCGGCGGCTGACCATCGCGCGGTCCCTGGTCAACGATCCGGAGCTGCTCCTGCTCGACGAGCCGACCACGGGGCTGGACCCGCAGGCCCGGCATCTGTTGTGGGACAGGCTGTTCCGGCTCAAGGCGGGCGGCACCACGCTGATCATCACCACGCACTACATGGACGAGGCGGAGCAGCTCTGCGACAGGCTCGTCGTGATGGACAACGGCCGCATCGCCGCCGAAGGCTCGCCCGCGGACCTGATCAGCCGGTACTCCACCCGTGAGGTCGTCGAACTGCGGTTCCCGAACGGTGAGCAGGAGGCGGCCGCGAAGCGGATCGAAGGCCTCGCCGAACGCGTCGAAGTGCTCCCGGACCGCGTCCTGCTCTACACGATGACCGGCGAGGCCACCCTCGAACAGGCGCACGCGCGCGGGCTGCGGCCGCTGTCGAGCCTGGTCCGCCGCAGCTCGCTGGAGGACGTCTTCCTCCGCCTCACCGGCCGGACGCTGGTGGACTGATGACCACGGCGGAGACGAAGACCTCGACGGGCCGGGTGGTGCCCGCTTGGCGCGGCGCCTGGCTGCGGGTCGAGGCGTATTGGCTGTGGTACCGCCGGTACTGGCTGTCCACGTTGTACTCGACGGGGCTGCAACCGGTGCTGTTCCTGGCCGCGATGGGCCTCGGTTTCGGCTCGCAGGTGCGGGCGGGTGCCGCGACGGGCGGGTTCCCGTACCTCGAGTACGTCGCGCCCGCGCTGCTCGTCGCCGGTGCGGCGCAGCTGGCGGTGGGGGAGTCCAGCTATCCGGTGCTGTCCGGGTTCAAATGGCAGCAGAGCTATGTGGCCGTGACCGCGTCGCCGATCACGCCGGGACAGGTCCTCGGCAGCCAGATCATCTGGGTCGGGATCCGGCTGACCCTGGCCGGGACGATCTACGCCGTCATCGCCGCGCTGTTCGGCGCGTGGACCGGCTTCGGCGTCCTCGCGGTCATCCTGATCGGGACGCTCACCGGGATCGCGTGCGGCACCCCGGTGATGGCGCTCGCCGCGACCACCTACGACGAGGGCTCGCGGTTCGGCCTGGTGTTCCGGTTCATCCTGATCCCGATGACGTTGTTCTCCGGCACGTTCTTCCCGATCTCCGAACTGCCGGCCCCGCTGATGTGGATCGCCTGGCTTTCCCCGCTGTGGCACGGCAACGAGGCCGCCAGGGCGGTCAGCCTCGGCACCGTCGGCCCGCTCGCCACGCTGGGGCACCTCGCCTTCCTGATCGTGCTGGCCGGGGTGGGCTGGGCGCTGGCGCACAAGTACTTCTACCGACGGCTGGTGGTCTGAAGTGGCTGTTCTCACCGAGGCCCCGCCGCGCGGGGTGCTGCTGCGCGTCCTGCCGCCGTCGATGTACAGCGGCCGGTCGAAGGCGGTCATGGAACGCACGTTCCTGACCTACTCGCACGTCTGGATGCTGTTCGTGTCCGGGGCCTTCGAGCCGCTGTTCTACCTGATGGCCTTCCAGCTCGGCTTCGGCAAACTCGTCGGCGAGGTCGTCGGGCCCGGCGGCCAGGTGATGAGTTACGTCGCCTTCGTCGCGCCCGGCCTGCTCGCGGCGTCGGCGATGAACGGCGCCATCCTGGACTCGACGTACAACCTGTTCTTCAAGCTGAAGTACGCGAAGCTGTACGACGCCATGCTCGCCACCCCGATCGGCCCGCTGGACATCGCGCTCGGCGAGGTCGGCTGGTCGGTGCTGCGCGGCGGGATCTACTCGGTGACCTTCCTCGGCGTGATGACCGCGATGGGGCTGCCCGGGTCCTGGTGGGCCGTGCTGATGATCCCGGCGGCGCTGCTGATCGCGATGGCGTTCTCGGCCATCGGCATCGTGCTGGTGACCTTCCTGCGCTCGGTTTCGCAGTTCGACTACATCAACCTCGTGCTGATGCCGCTGTTCCTCTTCTCCACCACGTTCTACCCGCTCTCGGTGTACCCGGAGGCGATCCAGTGGATCGTGCGGATCTTCCCGCTGTACCACGGGATCGAGCTGATGCGCGGGCTCTCGGTCGGCGTGCTGTCGTGGGGGATGCTGGGGAACGTGGCGTACCTGCTGGCGCTCGCGGCGGTCGGGATCTACGCGTCCTCGAAACGGTTCGGGAAGCTGCTGCTGCGCTGACCTCGACCCGCATCCAGAGGATTAAATGCGGGGCGCCGGACCTCAGCGAGCAGGGTTCGGACCGCTCACCCGCGGCGCGACGGCGGCCAGCGCGTCGACCATCCCGTGCCCGTAGAAGCCGTTGAACCCGGCGTACCCGGTGCAGTACGCGTCCTGCGAGCCGTCACCGGTCAGGTCGTAGTCGGCGGGGCAGGCGATCGGCGTCGCCTGCGCGTCCAGCGTCCGCTTCAGCTGGCGGGCGCCGTAACCGGGGTGTTCCGAAGCGAGCAGCGCCGCGACACCGGCGACGTGCGGCGCCGCCATCGACGTCCCGCAGAGCGGCGCGTACCCGCCGGGAACGGTCGAGAGCACGCACCGCCCGGCCTCGCCGCCGGGGGCGGCCACGTCGATCACGCCCAGCCCGTACGAGCTGTAGCCGGCCTTGACCCGGTCCGCGCTCACGGACGACACCGCGACGACGTCCCGCAGGCCGGCGGGCAGCGCCTGGCAGCCTTCGGCCTGGGTGCCGGACCCCGAGTGCGGCGACGGCACCAGCCCGACGGCCTCGTTGGTCGCCGCCGCCACGGTGAGCGTGCCCGCCGAGGTCGCGTATTCGACGGCGCGCGCCATGACCTCGTTCACCACGCCCCGCGCGTCGGCGTGGGCGCACGAGAGGGACCACGGATCGACGAAGTAGCTGCTGTTCGTCACGGTCATGCGCTGTGACGCGGCCCACATCAGCCCGCATACGGCGGCCTCCGGGTCGGCGTACCCGCGGTCGTCGATCACCTTCACCGAGGCGATCCGCACGCCGGGCGCCACGCCGGTGACGCCCTTGCCGTCGTCGGCCGCGGCGATGATGCCCGCGACGTGGGTGCCGTGCGCCGACGTGGTCGCGGCCCAGTTCCGGTCGGGCGCGCCGGTCAGGCAGCCTGCGGACCTGTCCGGGTCGAGGGCGGCCGTCAGCTCGGGATGGGTGGCGTCGACGCCGGAGTCGAGGACGCCGACGACGACGTCCGGGCGGCCCCGTTCGATCGTGCGGGCCTTGTCGGCGCCGATCGCGCGCATGTCCCACTGCTCGGCGGTCCGGTCGGCCGTGGGCACCTTCGCCGGATCGGTCGGTTCGAGTTCGGCGCGCGCGGGCGCCGGTTTGGCCGACGGCGTGCCGGTGGCCCGCTGCACCGCGAGTCGTTCCGCCTGCGCGCTGAACGCCGCGGCCGGTTTGACCAGCTCGGCGAAGTCCCGGTCGGCCGAGGTCGCGACGGCCACGGCGATCTGCGGGTAGTACACGGTCGCGCTGCCACAACCCGCGGTGATGGCCGCCCTGGCCTCGGCTTCGGAGGTCCCCCGGTCGAAGGCGACGACGTACCGCAGCGTCCGGCCGGCGGGATGGCACGATGACTCCGCTTCGGCCGTCGCGACGGCGGCGACCGAACCGCAGAACACCACCAAGGCGCATACGGCCGCTCGCAGGGACCGCCCCAGCAGGGACACCGGACCTCCCAGCGGAGAACAGGGGGACTACCGGGGACGCCTCGGCCTGGGCTTCGGCATCCCCGAGCGGCACGCTAGCCACCCGCGGCCGGGTCGACAAGCTCTCCCGTGAAGTTCGCCCAGCCGGTGGTCGCGGCGCGCCCGGGAGTCAGGCCTGTGGCACCGAGTACACCGGAGTGGGGCCGGTGTGTGGGATACTCGCGGTGGCCGCTGGCCGACGGGCACACGTGAGAGGTGGCGCTCGCGGTCTCGTGGCCCGGTGGTGTGCTGCACATCCTCCACACGCGTCGCCGCCTTCCCAGGCGGCTCGACGACGTGGCGGGCGGCCCGATGTCGCGAACGTGGCCAGCGCTCCGCCGAGCAGACCTTCAGCCGTATACGGCGCCCGGTCAACCCGGCGCCGTCGCGGTGCCGGGCAAGGATTCCCGCTGCTGGTGACCACCACGGCGGAACGAACAGAAAGGGGCCCCTGCGCGGCCGCGTCGAGCCGGTGTGAGCCAGCCGACGCGCCCGGGGGCGGAGGAGATATATGTCGAACGCGGACACACCCGCCGTCACCGGCGGGAATACCGCCACACCCATCGCAGGCCAGCTGGCCGAACTGCCTCCCCGGATCCGGGTGCACGCCCTGGCGAAGCTCCTGGGATCCAACAGCCGTGAACTGATGGCCAAGCTCGGTGAGCTCGGCGAGACCGTCCGCAGCGCGCAGTCCAGCGTCACCCGCGATGTGGCCATCAAGCTCGCCGAAGCCCTCACCGGCGGAGACGAGCCCGAGACCGCCGAAGCGGCCCCGGCCGCCGAAGCGCCCGTCGCCGAGACCCCGGCGGCTCCCGAGCCCGAGGTCAAGGCCGAGGCGAAGCCCCAGGCCGAGCCGGAGCCCGCTCCGCAGGCGGAGGCGCCTTCGCGGCGTGTCCCGCCCGCGCTGGCCACCCCGGTGACCCCGGAGCCGCCGCAGACCACGACCAGGCGGTCGAAGGCCGCCGTGCACGTCCCGGTCTTCGCCGCCCCTTCGCCGGTGTTCCTGCCGCCGGAGCCGGTCGCCGCGAAGCCCGTCCGCAGGCCGGAGCCGGCGTTCACGCCCGCCGACGAGCACGAATCCGACGAGGACGAGACGCAGACCGAGCAGACCGATCGCCAGGACGGCGCCGACGAGGACGGTGACGACGCCAACAGCCGTCGCCGCCGCCGTCGGGGACGTCGCGGGCGTGGCCGGGGCAAGGGCGGCGACGAGAACTCGGCCGACTCCGAGAACGACGACGAGCAGCCCGAGCCTTCGCGTGGCCGTCAGCCGCGCGGGAAGGACCGGAACGACAAGTCCGAGAAGGACGCCAAGGACACCGAAGCCGAAGAGGCCGAGTCCGAGAACGCCGAAGAGGCGTCCGCTTCGGGTTATTCAGCGGAGTCCGATTCGGACAATGACGGTGATTCCGACAACGGCAGCAAGCGCCGCCGTCGTCGCCGTCGTCGCAAGGGCGGGGACGGCGACGACACCGCCGAGGCCACCACCGACGACCCGCCCAACACGGTCGTCCACGTGCGCCAGGCCAAGGCCGCCGAGACCGAGCGTCCCGCCAGGGACGAGGTCCGCAGTGTGCGCGGCTCGACCCGGCTCGAGGCCAAGCGCCAGCGTCGCCGGGACGGCCGGGAGGCAGGCCGCCGTCGCGCGCCGATCCTGTCCGAGGCCGAGTTCCTAGCCCGCCGCGAGTCGGTCGAGCGCACCATGGTCGTCGCCGAGAAGGGTGACTCCACCCAGATCGGCGTGCTCGAGGACGGCGTCCTGTGCGAGCACTTCGTGACGTCGTCGGGCACCGGCTCGATCGTCGGCAACGTCTACCTCGGCCGCGTGCAGAACGTGCTGCCGTCGATGGAGGCCGCCTTCATCGACATCGGCCGCGGCCGCAACGCCGTGCTCTACGCCGGTGAGGTCGACTGGGACGCCGCCGGTCTCGAGGGCAAGGCCCGCAAGATCGAGCAGGCGCTCTCCACCGGCGACTCCGTGCTGGTCCAGGTCACCAAGGACCCGGTCGGGCACAAGGGCGCCCGGCTGACCACGCAGATCTCGCTGCCGGGCCGGTTCCTGGTGTACGTGCCCGCGGGCGGCGCCACCGGGATCTCCCGGAAGCTTCCGGAGAACGAGCGCCGCCGTCTGAAGGACATCCTCAAGCGCATCGTCCCCGAAGACGCCGGTGTGATCATCCGCACTGCCTCCGAGGGCATCAGCGAGGAGGAGCTGGACCGCGACGTCCGCCGCCTCAAGGCGCAGTGGGACGTCATCAAGGAGAAGGCCGAAGCGGGCAACGGCGGCAAGAAGAACAGCGCGCCGGTCATGCTCTACGAAGAGCCGGACCTGCTGGTCAAGGTCGTGCGCGACCTGTTCACCGAGGACTTCGCGAAGCTGGAGATCCAGGGCGACAAGGCCTGGGACACCATCTACGACTACGTCCAGCACGTGGCGCCGGACCTGGCCGATCGCGTCAAGCGGTACACGGGAACCGGTTCGGCCTTCGCCGACCACCGGATCGACGAGCAGATCACCAAGGCACTGGACCGCAAGGTCTGGCTGCCCTCGGGTGGTTACCTGGTCATCGACCGGACCGAAGCGATGACGGTCATCGACGTCAACACCGGCAAGTTCACCGGATCGGGTGGAAACCTCGAAGAGACGGTGACCAGGAACAACCTGGAGTCGGCGGAGGAGATCGTCCGCCAGCTCCGGCTCCGGGACATCGGCGGCATCATCGTCATCGACTTCATCGACATGGTGCTCGAATCCAACCGTGAGCTGGTGCTGCGCCGCCTGACCGAATGCCTCGGCCGCGACCGCACCCGCCACCAGGTCGCCGAGGTCACCTCGCTCGGCCTGGTGCAGATGACCCGCAAGAAGATCGGCACCGGCCTGCTCGAGGCGTTCTCGACGCCGTGCGAGCACTGCAAGGGCCGCGGCGTGGTCGTCTCGACCGAGCCGCAGCGCACCGCCGGTGGCGGCAACGGCCACAGCCACGGCGGTGGCGGTGGCGGGGGCGGCAAGGAGCAGGGCTCCCGCCGGTCCCGTGGCCGCGGCAAGGGCGAAGAGCAGGGCCAGAACGAGCCCGCGGCGGCCAAGGCCGAGGCTCCGCAGGCCCCTGCGCAGCGCGAGTCGGTCGTTTCGGCGGTCCAGGCCGTCGCCAACGCCGCGAAGGCGGCCAAGGGTGAGCACGCTCACGAGGTCACCGAGAACGTCGAGGGTGCCGCCCTCAACGGGCACGCGCCGCAGGCCGCCGAGTCGGCCGCTGAGCCGGTGCGGGACTCTTCGGACACCGTTTCCGAGGCGGCCGTCGAGCAGGCGGCCGAGGCGGCTGCTGAGCCGGTTTCCGAGCCGGTCGCCGAGGCACCCGCGACCGAACTCGCCGGTGAACCGGTGACGACCTCGGACGACGAGGCCCCGGCCGTGCGCGAAGAAGAGATCGCCGTCGTCGGGGAATCGGGCCCGGAGCCCGAGGCCCCCGAGGTTCCGGTGACCCAGGAGGAGACCGGACCCGAGGTGGACGTCCCGGCCCCGGCCGGCCGCTCCACCACCCGCCGTCGTCCGCGACGGGCGGCCTCGCGGCCCGCGGGTCCCCCGGTCAAGGCGTCGGAACAGAGCTGACGAACACCTAGGGGCACCCCGGTGTGATCGCACCGGGGAGGCCCCCGTAACCTGTAGAACGGCCCGCACCTAGAGCGGGCACCTTGCGCAGACCTTGGACCGCCGAGAGAGATCCGGCGGGCCGGTTACGCAAGCCCCCACCCGTTGTCGAGTAAGCAGGAGACTTCCGTGTCGGCGTACGCGATCGTCAAGACTGGCGGCAAGCAGTACAAGGTGGCCGTCGGCGACGTCGTCGAGGTCGAGAAGCTCGAAGGCGAGCCGGGTACCGAGCACACCTTCCCCGCAGTCCTTTTTGTGGACGGTGGCGACGTCACCACGGACGCCGACGCTCTGGCGAAGGTCTCGGTCACCGGCAAGGTCGTCGAGCAGACCAAGGGTCCGAAGATCCGGATCCACAAGTTCAAGAACAAGACCGGCTACCACAAGCGCCAGGGTCACCGGCAGAAGCTGACCCGCGTCGAGGTCACCGGCATCAGCAAGTAATTCGGATCTTCAGGGAGAGGCTGAGCGATGGCTCACAAGAAGGGTGCGTCCAGCTCCCGCAACGGTCGCGATTCGAACGCGCAGCGGCTGGGCGTCAAGCGTTACGGCGGCCAGGAGGTCAACGCCGGCGAGATCCTCATCCGCCAGCGTGGCACCAAGTTCCACCCCGGCGTGAACGTCGGCCGTGGCGGCGACGACACGCTGTTCGCGCTGGCCGCCGGTGCGGTCCAGTTCGGCGAGAAGCGTGGCCGCAAGACGGTCAACATCGTGCCGTCCGAAGCCTGAGATTCGGCTTCGAGCAAGAACCTCTGACGAGGGGTGGGGCCGGAATATCCGGGCCCACCCCTCGTTTGTTTTGTATATCCCGGTCTTTCGAATGACCCAGTGCGAGTGAATAGAGGCAAGTCATGGCGTCCCGTTTCGTGGACCGCGCGGTGATCCACCTGACCGCCGGCGACGGTGGGAACGGCTGCGCCTCGGTGCACCGGGAGAAGTTCAAACCCCTCGGCGGCCCGGACGGCGGCAACGGCGGCAACGGCGGCGATGTGCTGCTGATCGTCGACCCGAACGTCCACACGCTGCTCGACTTCCACTTCCGTCCGCACGCCCGGGCGGGCAACGGCAAGATGGGCCAGGGCGGTAACCGGTCCGGCGCGGCGGGGGAAACGCTGGAAATGCGCGTCCCCTCCGGCACTGTCGTGATGACCGAGGACGGCGAGATCCTGGCCGACCTCGTCGGCCCGGGCACCACCTTCGTCGCCGCCCAGGGCGGCCGTGGGGGCCTCGGGAACGCGTCGCTGGCCTCCAGCACCCGCAAGGCACCCGGGTTCGCCCTGCTGGGCGAGCCAGGGGAGAGCCGCGACCTCGTCCTGGAGCTGCGTTCGGTCGCCGACGTCGGCCTGCTCGGCTTCCCGTCCGCGGGCAAGTCGTCGCTGATCTCGGTGCTGTCCGCGGCCAAGCCGAAGATCGCCGACTACCCGTTCACCACCCTCGTGCCGAACCTCGGCGTGATCACCGCCGGATCGACCGTGTTCACCATGGCCGACGTCCCCGGCCTGATCCCCGGCGCGAGCGAGGGCAAGGGCCTCGGCCTCGACTTCCTCCGCCACATCGAGCGGTGCGCGGTGCTGGTGCACGTCATCGACTGCGCCACCTTCGAACCCGGCCGCGACCCGGTGTCCGATATGGACGCCCTCGAAGAGGAACTCGCCCGCTACACCCCGAGTCTCGGCGGTGACCTCGCCGACCGGCCGCGGGTGGTGGTGCTCAACAAGATCGACGTCCCGGACGCCGCCGAACTCGCCGAGTTCGTGCGCCCGGAGCTGGAAGCCCGCGGCCTCAGCGTGTTCGAGATCTCCACGGCGTCGCGGCAGGGGCTGAAGGAACTGACCTACGCGCTCGCCGCCGTGGTCGAGAAGTACCGCTCCGAGCAGCCGGAACCGGAGCCGGAGAAGGTCGTGCTGCGGCCGATGGCCGTCAACGACGCGGGCTTCACCGTCGAGCACGATCCGGACGAGGAAGGCGCCTTCATCGTGCGCGGTGTCCGTCCGGAACGGTGGATCCGCCAGACGAGCTTCGGCAACGACGAGGCCGTCGGCTACCTCGCGGACCGGTTGCAGCGCCTCGGCGTCGAAGAGGCGCTGGCCAAGAAGGGCGCCGTCCCCGGCAGCCCGGTCACCATCGGCGACGTCCAGTTCGAATGGGAGCCGTCGACCCCGGCCGGGGTCGCGGTGCACATGTCGGGCCGGGGTACGGACGTGCGGCTGGAGAACAACAACCGGATCGGCGCCGCCGAACGCAAGGAAGCCCGCCGCATCCGCCGTGACGGCCCGGATGGTGTCGAAGACGAGATGGACGACGAGTGAGTTCGACCCGTGAGGCACTCGCCTCCGCGAAACGGGTGGTCGTCAAGGTCGGTTCCTCCGCGCTGACCACCGCCGGTGACGGCCTCGACGTGACCAGGCTGGACGCGCTGGTCGACGCGATCGCCGACCGGGTCTCCCGCGGCACCCAGATCGTGCTGGTGTCCTCGGGGGCGATCGGCGCGGGACTCGCGCCGCTCTCCCTCGGCAAACGACCGCGCGACCTCGCCACCCAGCAGGCCGCCGCCAGCGTTGGGCAACTCGCGCTGGCCCACGCCTACGCCGAGTCGTTCGGCCGGTTTTCCCTGACGGTGGGCCAGGTTCTGCTGACGTCGGACGACGTCGTCCGACGCTCGCATTACCGCAACGCGCAGAACACGTTCACCCGCCTGCTGGCCCTCGGCGCGGTCCCCGTGGTCAACGAGAACGACACCGTGGCCACCGAAGAGATCCGCTTCGGCGACAACGACCGGCTCGCCGCCCTCGTGGCGCACCTGGTCGGCGCCGACGGGCTCATCCTGTTGTCCGATGTGGACGGTCTGTACGACGGGGATCCCCGTGACGGCGCGACCCGCAAGATCGCCGAAGTCGCGGACGAGTCCGATGTGGACGGGATCACCGTCGGCATGTCGAGTTCCGGGCTCGGTACCGGCGGCATGGTCTCGAAGCTCGCCGCGGCCCGTACCGCCGCCGGTGCCGGCATCCCGGTTCTGCTCGCCGCCGCGTCCGAGGCCGCGCGCGCCCTCACCACCGCCGAGGTCGGCACGGCCTTCGCCGCCGCGGATTCCCGGCTGTCGGCCCGCCGGTTCTGGCTGGGCTACGCCGCGGGCGCGTCCGGGAAACTGCACCTCGACGACGGTGCGGTCACGGCCGTCGTCCGGCGCCGCCGCTCCCTGCTGGCCGCCGGGATCACCGGCGTCGACGGTGACTTCCAGGCGGGCGACGTCGTCGACCTGGTGGATCTGCGGCAGCGCACCGTGGCGCGGGGTGTCGTCGCCTTCGACGCGGGCGAACTGCCCGAACTCATCGGCCGCTCCACTCACGACCTGCCCGCCGAGCAGCGGCGCGAGGTCGTCCACGCCGACGACCTCGTCCCCCTCAGCCGCTAAGCACCCGAGCCTCCGTCGAGGCGGTAGCAAGGGACCTTTGCTATCGCTTCTTCGGATCGGCGAGGTGCCCGATGAGCAGCGCGAGCTGGTCACCATAGGCGTCGGCGAACTCGGCCGAGTTCGGGTCCTGGCCTGAGACCGCGCGCACGACGCGGGGGAGCGCCAAGGCCGCGCTGGACGCGGCCATGAAGATCACCAGCAGAAACGCCGGGTCGAGGCCCTCCGGGAAATCGCCCGCGGCCTGGCGCGCCCGGACGTACTCCACCTGTCGCTGGAGGAAGTCCCGCTGTCCTTCGACGCCGATCGCGTCGGGGGCGCCGTCGGTCAGGTTCTCCCAGAGGAACAGCTTGGCGAGATCGTGGTCCCGGATCCCCGACTGGACGAAGAACCGGACGACCTCCGCGAACGGTTTGTCGTGCTCGGAGGCCGCGACGTAGTCGTCGTACATCGTCGCGGTCAGCGCGTTGTACAGCCCTTCCTTGCCGCCGAAGTAATACGAGATCAGCTGCTTGTTCACGCCTGCCTTCGCGGCGATCTCGCTGACGCGCGCGGCGGCGTAGCCCTTCGCTCCGAACTCGGCCTTCGCCGCCTCCAGCAGTAGCGCTTTGGTGCGTTCGGGATCGCGCTGGCGCTCGACAGGAGCGCGACGGGGACTGCGCGGAGCGGCGTCGGACATGCGTTCACCTTAGTCGCTGACTCTTTCAAACGTCTGGTTGACTTTATTATCCGTTTGGTTGATAGTGGGTCGCGGAGAGAGGAGAGCGAATGACCACGAGAATCGCGATCATCGGCGGCGGAACGGGCGGGCTCTGCCTGGCGCAAGGGCTGCGCAAGGCGGGGATCGACGTGTCCGTCTACGAGCGCAGCCGCACCCGCACCGAACGGCTGCAGGGCTATCGCGTCCACATCAACCCGCACGGCTCGGCCGCGCTGCGCGAATGCCTGCCCTCCGGGCTCTGGGAACGGTTCCTGGCGACCACCGGCACGACGAACGGGGCGTTCACGTTCCTGACCGAGCGGCTGAACGAGCTGATGGTGATCGACAGTGAGCTGACCTGGAGCCCGGACCCCGCGTCGAGCCACCATTCGGTCAGCCGGATCAGCCTGCACCAGGTGCTGTCCGACGGACTCGACGGAGTCCTGCGGCACGACAAGGAATTCGTCGGGTACCGCCGCGAGGGCGACGTGGTCGTCTGCGAGTTCGCCGACGGGAGCACCGTCGAGGCCGACCTCGTCATCGGTGCCGACGGGGCCAATTCGCGGGTGCGCAAGCAGTTCCTGCCCGAAGCCACCCGCGTCGACACCGGGATCATCGCGATCGCGGGCAAGCATCCGCTGACCGAGGAGGCGCGCAAGCGCTTGCCCGCGCGGCTCACCGACGGCCCGGCCATGGTGATGCCCCGGACCGGCGCGGGACTGTTCAGCGCACCGCACGAGTTGAGCGGCGCCGTGTCGGTCAACGACGAGACCGCCGGGTACGACCCCGTCCTGTTCGACAACACCGCGAGTTACGTCATGTGGGCGTTCGCGGCGGACGACCGGCGCTATCCGGCCGACCTGTCCTCAAGGGACGGTGAAGCGCTGCGGTCTCTCGTACTGGACCTGATCGACGGCTGGGATCCCGCGTTCAAGGAACTGGTCGCCGGTTCACCCGCGGGCACGGTGTCCCGGCTGCCGATCTTCACGTCGAAACCCGTCGCGCCGTGGCCGACGAGCAACATCACCCTGCTCGGGGACGCGATCCACAGCATGACGCCGTTCCGCGGCATCGGTGCGAACACCGCGCTCCGCGACGCGCAACTGCTGTGCCGCAACCTCGTCGCCGCGCAGCGGACCGGTGCCGTGCGCGCCGCGGTCGCCGACTACGAGCAGCGGATGCGGGACTACGGTTTCGCGGCGGTGCGGGACTCGGAGCGCAGCGCGCGCCAGTTCGTGTCGGAGAACCGGGCGGGCCGCACCATGGCGCGCGGGATGTTCCGTTTCTTCCAGGCCGTTCCCCCGTTGAAGCGCAAGGTCTTCAGCGACCACGGCGACTCATAGCCGGTCAGGACTGGGGATGCCGAGCAGCGACAAGCCCAGCGTCAGCGTCTTCGACGTGAGCCCGGCCAGCAACAGCCGGGAGTCGCGGGCGCCAGGACCCTCGGCGTCCAACACCGGGCACTGTTCGTAGAACCGCGAGAACACGACCGCGGTTTCGTAGAGGTAGGTGCACAGTTTGTGGGGGAGATGTCCCGTGGCCGCCGCGCCGACGGCTTCGGGGAACCGGATCAGGGCGAGGGCCAGTGCCCGTTCGGCGGGATGGCCGAGCCGGACCCGCGCACCGGTGAGATCCTGGTCCGCCTTCGCCAGCACGGAACGGATCCGGGCGTTGGCGTACTGCAGGTAGACCGAGGTGTTCCCGTTCTTGGAGAGCATCCGTTCCCAGGAGAAGACGTAGTCACGCTCGCGATCGCCGGAAAGATCGGCGTACTTGATCGCGCCGATCCCGATCGCCCTGGCGACCTCTTCCCTGACCTCGGGGGAGAGGTCGCCCCGGCCCTCGATCACTTCGGTGGCCTGGGAAACGGCTTCGGTGAGCAGATCGGAAAGGCGGACCGACTCGCCCGAGCGGGTCTTCATGGCGCGGCCGTCTTCACCGAGCACCGTGCCGAAGCCGATGTGTTCGGCCCGATGCTCCTCGCGGAGCCAGCCGGCGGCCCGGCAGACGGCGAACACCATCGCGAAGTGCTGTGCTTGGGGTGCCCCGACGACGTAAAGCAGGTCGGTGACGCCGCGCTGCTCCGTCCAGTAGCGCACGGTCGCCAGATCGGTGGCCGCGTAGCCGTAACCGCCGTCCCGTTTGCGCACGATGAGCGGCAGCGGCTCGCCTTCCCGGTTGCGGAAGTCGTCGGGGAAGACGCAGACGGCGCCGTCGCTGATCTCGGTCAGCCCGGCGGCGGTCAGATCGTCCACGACGGCGGCCAGAAACGGGTTGTAGAAGCTCTCGCCGTAGACGTCGTCGCTCGACAGGCCGATCCCGAGAAGGTCGTAGACCTGAGCGAAATGTCGTGTCGACTCGTCGACCAGCCGACGCCAGAGCGTCAAGGTCGCCTCGTCGCCGCTCTGCAGCCGCACCACTCGCTCCCGTGACCGGATGGCGAAGTCCTCGTCGGTATCGAACTTCGCCCTGGCCGCCTGATAGAAGCCGTTGAGATCACCGATCGCGTGAGGCCCCGACGGGCGTTCGTCGAGCAGGTGCTCGATGAGCATGCCGAACGGGGTCCCCCAGTCGCCGAGATGGTTGTGCGGGACGACCTCGTGCCCGGAGAACCGCAGCAGCCGGGCGATGGCGTCGCCGATGATGGTCGCGCGGAGATTCCCGACGTGCATCTCCTTCGCCACGTTCGGGCTGCTGTAGTCGATCGCGATCCGCCGCGGACGTGGTGTCGTGGCGGCGCCCAGCCGGGGATCACCGTCGAGTGCGGTCGTCCGGTCTTCCAGCCACGACTCGCGCAGCGTGAAATTGAGGAAACCCGGTCCCGCGATCTCCGGCGGTTCGGCGAGATCGGCGACGTCGAGCCGTGCCGCGATGGCGGCGGCGATCTCCCTGGGTGGCTTACCGAGCCGTTTGCCCAGGCTCATCGCGAGATCGCACTGGTAGTCGACCCCGCTCTGCGCGGAGACCCGCACCAGGGCGGCCGCCGGCTCGATGTCGGTGACGTGGCGAAGGGCCTCCACCACGCGTCGCGACAATTCCTCGCTCACATCGCCGAACAACACGGTGCCCCTCCTTCGCGCTTGTCGTGGAAGCGCGAGGGTAACCACCTGGCTCCGCCGTCGGCGACGGAGTTTTCAGCGCAGGTCGCTGCCTTTGGTCTCCGGCAGGGTCCGGATGACGAAGAACGCGATCGCCGCTCCGGCAGCCACGTACCAGAAGAACAGCGTCGACAGCCCGGCGTCCGACAGCGCGGTGAGGACCAGGGGAGCGGTGCCGCCGAACAACGCGACGGTCAGGTTGTACCAGGCACCGATGCCCAGGCCGCGCAGTTCGGTGGGGAACAGCTCACTCATGATCGCGGGCGCGATCGACGTCATCGCGGTGTACAGGCAGAGCCCCACACAGAACACGACCAGCAGCCCCGGTAACCCCGGCCGGACCAAAGTGGACAGGGGAACGATGAGGATCGCGGTCGCCGCGGCCCAGACGAGCAGCTGGGGCTTGCGGCCGAAGCGATCCGACAGGGCACCCATCGGATATTGCAGGGCGACGAACAACGCCGTCGCGATCGAGAGGGCGAGGAAGACGTCGACATCGTCGGCCTTGCGGGTCTTGACCGCGAACGAGGTCAAGGCACTGAAGAAGGTGTAGTAGCAAAGGGTCGAGAGCATCGAGAAACCCACGAGCTGCACGACGGCGCGGGGGTGTTCGCGAAGGGTGGTGCGCAGCGGCCGCTCGACGCGGGGTGCCGTCGACTTCCGCTCTTCGAAGATCTCGGTTTCGGCGAGACTGCGCCGCAGCCACAGGCCGACGATGCCGAGAACACCGCCGAGCAGGAACGGGATCCGCCAGCCGTACGCCGTCAAGTCCGCTTTGGACATCGTCCGCGCGAGTACGAACCCGAGGACCGAGGCGAGCAGGACGGCCGAACCGGTGGAGATGTAGAAGAAGGCGGAATACCGCCCTCGCCGGGACGGCGGCGCGATCTCGCCCAAGTACGCCGAAGCGTTGGAGACCTCGCCACCGAGCGACAGTCCCTGCGCCACCCTGGCCAGCAGCAACAGGATCGGCGCCAGCCAGCCGACCTGGGCGAAGGTCGGCAGGAGGCCGATGGCCACCGAACCACCCGCCATCAGCACGATGGTCAGGAGCATCGCGGGCTTGCGGCCCTTGACGTCGGCGAAGCGGCCGAGCAGCATCCCGCCCAGCGGCCGGAAGAAGAACGCCAGCGCGTACGTGGCGAAGGTGTTGATCAACGCGAGGGCTTCGTTGCCCTTCGGGAAGAACTCACTCGCGAAGTAGATGCTGAAAGTGGCGTAGATGGTCCAGTCGAACCACTCCAGCGCGTTCCCGACACTGGCGGCGAACAGCTTGCGTACCGGGAGCCGGTGTCCGAGCCGTTCCGTCGTTGAGTCCGCCATCGGCACCTCCGTACTCGCGCGTGGGCGGAACCTTGCCAGAAAGTTCTCGTTGGGGAAAGAACCTGTCGTATGCCGGGATCGGTACCGGGTCAGCGTTCCTGAGTCACGAAGTGCTGGCGAGAGCGAACGGCAGAACGGCGCGGGCCCCGGCCTGACGCAGCAGGCGCGCCGACAGTGTCATGGTCCAGCCGGTGTCGATCAGATCGTCGACCAATAGGATCGGGCCCTCGGCCGCGGCGACCCCGGCCGCGAGGTCGTCGGGAAGGCTGAGCCGCTTCCACAGATCGGCCAGCCGCTGCGCGCTGTTCGCCTGACGCGGGGGCGGCCCCGCCGAAGCGAGGGTGCCGAGATACTCCAGCCGTCCGATCGAGGCCAGCTTCGTCGCCAGACTGTGGACCAGCCGGGGACGGGTGGCCGACGGGATCTCCACCACCGCGACCGGGCGTTCCGCCCACTGCCAGCCCTTGAGAACCTCGATACAGGCATGGAAGACCGGATCGGGAAGCTCCACGTCGGTAGCCGACGGGCCGACGAGTTCGCGCAGCCGCGTACCCCACCCGACGTCGGTCACCCGGCCGACGACCTGGCCGGTTTCCGCCTGCTCACCCGCCGGCAGCCGTCCGGCGAGCGGGACTTCCAGCCCCGCCATCCCGGTCGGCCACATCTTCCGGGGCGCGACCTCGACCCCGGGACGGCGCAGACGTTGCCGGGTGGCGTCGACGACGTCCTCGGAAACCGTGGTGTCCCAATGCTTCCCGGTGCAGTTGTCACAGCGTCCGCAGGGTGTCGCTTCGGGGTCGTCCAGCTGCTTTCGCAGATATTCCATCCGGCAGCCGGTGGTTTCGAGATAGGCGAGCATCGCGTTCTGTTCATTGGTCCGCGCCGCGCTCACCCGGGCGTAGCGCTCCCTGTCGTAGGTCCACTCTTCGCCGGTGCCTTCCCAGCCGCCCTTCACCCGGCGTACGGCGCCGTCGACGTCCAGCACCTTGAGGACCATCTCCAGCCGGGACCGGGACAACTCGACGTACGGTTCGAGCGCGGGTGTCGACAGTGGACGGTCCGCGTACGCCAGCGCGTTGAGTACCTGGGTCACCCGCAGTTCGTCCGGGAACGCCAGCGAGCCGAAGTACGCCCAGATGTCCTTGTCCTCGTGACCGGGCAGCAGGATCACTTCGGCGCGGTCGACGCCACGTCCGGCACGGCCGACCTGCTGGTAGTACGCGATCGGCGAGGACGGGGCGCCGAGGTGGACGACGAAACCCAGATCCGGCTTGTCGAAGCCCATGCCCAGGGCCGAGGTGGCCACCAGCGCCTTGACGTTGTTGTTCAGCAGATCGTCTTCGGCCGCCTGCCGGTCCGCCGGATCGGTCTTCCCGGTGTAGGCGGCGACCGGGTATCCGCGCTCGGTCAGCAAACCCGCGACGTCGTGCGCGGCCGCGACGGTGAGCGTGTAGATGATCCCGGACCCCGGCAGTTCCTCCAGGTGTTCGGCCAGCCAGGCGAGCCGGGCCTGCGAGGTCGGCAGCTTGGCCACCGACAGGTGGAGGCTTTCGCGGTCCAGGGGGCCGCGGAGGACGAGGGTGCCGCCGCCGTTGCCGATGCCCAGCTGTTCGGCGACATCGGTGGCCACCCGGTCGTTCGCGGTCGCGGTGGTGGCGAGCACCGGCACGCCCTCGGGCAGATCCTTCAGCAGCGTCCGCAGCCGCCGGTAGTCCGGCCGGAAGTCGTGGCCCCAGTCCGAGATGCAGTGCGCCTCGTCGACCACGAGCAGACCGGCGCTCGCGGTCAGTTTCGGCAGGACGGTGTCGCGGAAGTCGGGGTTGTTGAGCCGTTCCGGGCTGACCAGGAGGACGTCGACCTCGCCCGCCGCGATCGCGGCCTGCACCTGGTCCCATTCCTGTGGGTTCGCGGAGTTCATCGTCGCGGCGTGGATACCCGCCCGCGCCGCCGCGGAGATCTGGTTGCGCATCAGCGCGAGCAGCGGCGAGATGATCACCGTCGGGCCGTCGCCGCGTTCCCGCAGCAGAGCGGTGGCCAGGAAGTACACCGCCGATTTCCCCCATCCGGTGCGCTGCACGACGAGGGCGCGACGGCGGTGGGCGACCAGCGCCTCGATGGCCGTCCACTGGTCGTCGCGCAGCCGGGCGCCATCGCCCGCCAATGCCCGGAGGAGGGTCTCGGCGCGTTCCCGGAGAGTCGATGTGTCCACGTCCCCACCTCTACCCCATGCCACCGACGAAGGCGCGATCGGCGTGTCCATCCATGCCCCCGCCGCCACCCTCAACGGAGGCGCTTCGCGCCCAACTTGGCTTCACAACGGACCGTTCATCCATGGAACGGACTGCAATGTGACCTAGATCACCACTCGTCGGTGGGTCCGGCGACCCGAGCGGGGAGCCGGTGGCGGTGTATAGGCTCACGACCCATGTCACCACGCCGGATCGGGGTCATGGGCGGCACCTTCGACCCCGTGCACCACGGGCACCTCGTCGCGGCCAGCGAGGTTCAGTCCCGGTTCGCGCTCGACGAGGTCATCTTCGTGCCCACCGGTCAGCCGTGGCAGAAGTCCGACCGGGTGGTCACCCGGGCCGAGGACCGGTACCTGATGACCGTGATCGCGACGGCGTCCAACCCCGTCTTCTCGGTCAGCCGCGTCGACATCGATCGCGTCGGGCAGACCTACACCGTCGACACCCTGCGCGACCTGCGCGCGGAATATCCCGACGACCAGCTGTTCTTCATCACCGGCGCGGACGCGCTCGAACAGATCCTCACCTGGCGCAACGCCGACGAGCTGTTCGATCTGGCGCATTTCATCGGCGTCACCAGGCCGGGTTACCGGCTCAATTCGCAGCATCTGCCGAGCGGGAAGGTGAGCCTGGTCGAGGTGACCGCGATGGCGATCTCGTCCACCGCCTGCCGCGAACGGGTCGAGGGCGGGGAACCCGTCTGGTACCTCGTCCCCGACGGTGTGGTGCGCTACATCGCCAAAAAGGACCTCTATCGCAAAGACCGGGGAGCGTGACCGGGTACCCTCGTCGGGCGCACCCGCGAGTAAAGCCATCTGTTTGAGGAGAACTGTGACAGCCACGTCCGAGGCACGAGAGCTGGCCGTAGCGGCCGCCCATGCGGCGGCGGACAAGAAGGCGAGCGACGTGGTCGTGCTGGACGTGTCCGACCAGCTGGTGATCACCGACGCCTTCGTCATCGCGTCCGCGCCCAACGAGCGCCAGGTCGGCGCGATCGTCGACAACGTCGAGGAGCAGCTGCGCCTCAACGGGCACAAGCCGGTCCGCCGGGAAGGCGCCCGCGAGGGCCGCTGGGTCCTGCTGGACTACGTCGACGTCGTCATCCACGTCCAGCACCAGGAGGAGCGCTCCTTCTACGGTCTCGAGCGGCTCTGGAAGGACTGCCCGCGGATCGAGGTCGACGGTCTGGCCGTGCCGGCCGACGGTGACCCAGCCGAGGAGGACCCCGCCGACGCGCAAGGCGCCTCGTGAGTCCGCGGCGGCTGGTGCTCTGGCGCCACGGCGAGACCGACTACAACGCGGCGGGCCGGATGCAGGGGCATCTGGACTCCGCGTTGACGCCGGTCGGCTGGAACCAGGCCCGGTTCGCCGTCCCCGCGCTCGCCCGGTTCTCCCCGGACCTGGTGATCGCCTCGGATCTGCGCCGCGCGACCGACACGGCCACCGTGCTCACGGAGGCCATCGGCGTCCCGCTGCGGATCGACAAGCGCCTTCGGGAAACCCACCTCGGTGAATGGCAGGGTTTCACCGGCAAGCAGGTCGACGAGGCCTACCCCGGCGAACGTGCCCACTGGCGGGTCGACGCCACCTGGGCGCCGCCCGGCGGCGAATCACGGGTGGACGTCGCCGCACGTGCCCTGGAGGTCGTCGCGGATCTGGACCGGCCCAACGCCGACGCCGGTGACACCGTGCTCCTGGCCACGCACGGCGGCCTGATCATCGCGCTGACCGCGAAGCTGCTCGGTCTGCCGGTGCCGTCCTGGCCCGCGCTGGGCGGGATCGCGAACTGCCACTGGGTCGAGCTGACCCGGCGTGACGGGAACTGGCGCCTGGCCGCCTACAACGCGGGAATCACCGGCTGACCCATGGCCCCGCGCCTGCTCGTGTTCGGCGATTCCCTCAGCTTCCACGGCCCGGACGGCCCGCTCGCGGCCGACGACGCGCGCCTGTGGCCCAATATCGCCGCCGAGGCACTCGGCGGTGGCGCGGACCTCGTCGCCGGATTCGGCTGGACGGCCCGTGACGCCTGGTGGTCCCTGATCGGGGATCCACGGGTCTGGGCCGATCTCCATCATGTCGACGCCGTCGTGCTGGCCGTCGGGAGCATGGACACCCTGCCCTCGCCGTTGCCCACCTATCTGCGCACCGGCCTGCGTTATCTGCGGCCCGACCCGCTGCGGCGGGTGGTGCGCAAGACATACCTGGCCGCGCAGCCCCGGCTCGCGATCGCCCTGCGAGGGCGTCCCGTCGTCCTGCCCGCGAAGCTGACCGTCCAGTACCTCGACACCGCTGTCGGAGCCTTGCGGGTGCTGCGGCCGGAACTGCCGATCTTCGGCATCCTGCCCTCCGTCCACCGGTCCGACGCCTACGGGCGCGTGCACACCGCCCGCGCCGGCGCGGCCGCCGCCATCGCGGCCTGGGGGCGTCGCGCGGACGTCCCGCTGCTGGATCTCGAAGCCGTCGTCGGCGACCACGTGCTGAGCGGCCGGGGGAATCCGGACGGGATGCACTGGGGCTGGGAAGGACATGCCGCCGTCGGCGCGGAGATGGCCCGACTGATGGCTCCGGTGCTGCGCCCCGCGGCAACGTAGGCTGACTGGCGTGTCGGTCGCCGTAGTCACGGATTCCACTGCCCATCTACCGGAAGGCTTCGCCGAACGGAACGGGATCCGGGTGGTCCCGCTGCATGTGCTCGTCGACGGCGTCGTCTTCCTCGACGGCGTCGAAATGGGTCCGGCGGCCTTGGCCGAAGCGCTCGGTAAACGCAGCTTGGTGACGACGTCCCGGCCGACGCCCGCCGAATTCGTCAAGGAGTTCCGCGCCGCGCTGGCCGAGGGCGCGGACGCCGTCGTGTCGGTCCACCTGTCCAGGGAGCTGTCCGGGACCTGGGAGGCGGCGGTGCTCGCGGCCCAGGAGGTCGGACCGGACAGGGTGCGCGTGGTCGATTCGCGCAGCACCGCGATGGGGCTCGGCTTCGCGGCCCTGCGGGCGGCGAGCGCCGCCGCGGCCGGGGCCGATCCGGTGGAGGTGGAAGCGGCGGCGGTCGACGCGGTGAGCCGTTCGGAGACCCTGTTCGCCGTCGAGACCCTCGAATACCTGCGCCGCGGCGGGCGGATCGGCCCGGCGGCGGCCCTGCTCGGCACGGCGCTCGCGGTGAAACCCGTGCTCCACATGTCCGAAGGCAGAATCCAGCCGCTGGAAAAGGTGCGGACGATGAACCGCGCGGTGGCGCGGCTGGTCGAACTCGCCGTGATGGCGGCCGACGGCGGCCGCGCCGACATCGCCGTCCACCACCTGGCCTCACCGGAACGCGCCGTCGAACTGGCCAACCGGCTGGAGGAGTCCATCACCTGCCCGGAGGGGTGTGTGGTGTCGGAGCTCGGCGCCGTCATCGGGGCCCACACCGGCCCCGGCGTGCGCGGTGTGGTGATCCAGCGGGCGGGTCAGCGGGCCTGACCAGCCGCCCGGTCCTGCCCGCTGACGTTCGGGCTCGATCAGCGGAACCCGCCAGCATCCCATACGGCACCGACGGAAACCGGCGATCCGGTCCCGGCCGGGGCCAGGTTGTCCACAACACCCCACTTGTCCACAGCCTCGGGATTCACCCCTTCCCGCCCGCCGCCCCCGCTCCGTAGCGTCGTTCACGTGTTCGACCGAACCGCCCGTCCACCGGGCTCCTCCGCCAACGCCAGGCTGGCGTGGCTGGCCGCGCAGCTGTCGCCACCCACCCGGGGCCTCCCCGCGGACAGGCTCGTACGCCGCTGGGTGCCCGCCCGGTTCACGGCGGACGGGATCCCGGTGAAACGGCGGTGGCTCGCCGTGGCGGCCGTGCTGATCGCGGTGGCCGTGATCGTGACCGGCGCGGTCGCCCTGTTCGGACACCGGCCAGGGGCGGAGCCCCCACCGCCCCTGCCGTCGGCAAAGGCCGCCGGAGACGCCCCCGCCGCGGCGGTCAAGGCGCCTTTGGTGGTCAGCGTCGTCGGCCGGGTACGCAATCCCGGCCTGGTCACGATCCCTCCGGGCGCACGGGTCGCCGATGCCCTCACGGCGGCCGGTGGGGCATCGCCCGGAACGGATCTGACCGGGCTGAACCTGGCCCGGCGGCTCACCGACGGCGAGCAAGTGGCCGTCGGTGTCCCGGGACCGGCCGCGGCCGGTCCCGGGACACCACCCGGAAAGCTCGACCTGAACACGGCCACGGCCGAGCAACTCGACACCCTGCCCGGGGTCGGCGAGGTGATGGCGAAACGCATCGTCGACTGGCGGTCCGGGCACGGTGGGTTCACCACGGTCGAGCAACTCCGCGAAGTAGAAGGGATCGGCGAAAGCAAGTTCAAGAAGGTCCGGGAACTGGTGTCCGTCGGATGAACCCGTCCGCCGATCCGTCCGAAGTGGACACCGCGTCGTGGCGAGGGCAGGACCTGCGGCTGATACCGGCCGCGGCGACGGCCTGGCTCGGCACCCTTTCCGGGCTGCTCGGCGGCTGGTGGATCACGATGCTCTGCGGTGGCGCCGCCGCGGTGCTCGCGATCATCGCCGGCGTCCGTGCCCGCCGGACGGCGTCCCGGTGGGTGGCGGGCCTGGGTGCGCTCGCGGTTCTGGGCGTACTCACGGCCGGTCCGGTGGCGTTGCGGATCAGGGCCGCCGAACAGGACGACCTCCGTGCCGCCGCCGCACGGGGGAGTGACGCCACCGTGAGAATGGTGGTCACCGAGCGGCCACGTCCGGTCCGCGGTGCCGGATACGCCGATCGCCGGGCAGGCACCCGCCTGGTGGTCATCGCCGCGACGGTGGACGCCGTGGTGGCTGAGGAGCGAGCGGTGGATTCGGACGGCCGAATCCTCCTGCTCGCTCCGGCCGAGGGGTGGACGGACCTGCTGCCCGGGCAGCAGGTCACCGCCTCCGGGCGGCTCGCCCCGGCCAAGGGGGCCGAACTGACGGTCGCGGTCCTCTCGGTGCGGGGCCCGCCGTCGGCCCTCGGGCAGGCGCCCTGGTGGCAGCGAGCCGCGGAATCGCTGCGCGCCGGGCTCCGGGAACTGTGCGCCGTCCTCCCGGAGGAGCAGGCCGGTCTCGTGCCCGGACTGGTCGTGGGGGACACCAGCGCACTGGCCCCGCGGGTCGAGCGGGAGTTCACGGACTCCGGCATGTCCCATCTGATGGCCGTGAGCGGTGGCAACGTGGCGATCGTCTGCGGCTCGATCCTTCTCCTGCTGAGGGCACTCCGGATCGGGCCGCGGACGTCAGCCGCCGTGGCCGCGGCGGGGCTCGCCGGGTTCGTGGTCCTCGCCGGGCCCGCGCCCAGCGTGCTCCGTGCCGGGGTGATGGGGGCGGTCGGCTTGCTGGCGCTCGCGCTGGGGCGCCGGGGCTCGGCGCTGCCCGCGCTGGGCTTCGCGGTGGCCCTGCTCGTCGTGGCCGATCCCGCGATGGCCGCCGACTTCGGGTTCGCGCTGTCGGTGCTGGCCACGGCCGGGCTGGTCCTGCTGGCTCCGCGGTGGGCCGAGTGGCTGGCCGGACGTGGGGTGCCGTCCGGCTACGCCCAGGGCCTGGCCGTCCCCGTGGCCGCGTTCGTGATGACGGCACCGGTCATCGCGGGTATGGCGGGCTCGGTCAGTCTCGTCTCGATCATCACCAATGTGCTCGCCGCACCGGTGGTCGCCCCGGCCACCGTGTTCGGCGTGCTGGCCACCGTCATCGGACCGTGGTGGCCGTCGGCGGGCAGGTCGCTGGTCCGCCTGACCGAACCCGAGGCGAGCTGGCTCATCACCGTGGCCCGTCACGGCGCCCGAGCGCCGGGAGCGGTCGTGGGGTGGCCGGGCGGCTGGTGGGGCGGGCTCTTGGCGGCCTGCCTGCTCGTCGTGCTGCTCGTCGTCATCCGGCTGCGGCACGCCAGGATCCTGCTGGCGATCGCCTTGGCGGGCGGGCTCCTCGTCTTCGTGCCGGTGCGGGTGCTCGCCCCCGCGTGGCCACCGGCGTCGTGGAGCGCCGTCGCCTGCGACGTCGGACAAGGCGATGCCGTGGTCCTCGCCACGGCCGAGCCGGGGAGGGCGGTCCTGGTGGACACCGGGCCGGAACCGGGGCCGGTCGACGATTGCCTGCGCAGGCTCGGCGTGGAGCGGGTCCCGCTGATCGTGCTGAGCCATCTGCACGCCGACCACATCGGCGGCCTCGAATCCGTCTTCGAGGGCCGGTCGGTCGGCGCGGTCGCCGTCGGCCCGGGCCGCGCGCCGGCCTGGGCGTGGCGACAGGTCGCCGAGGAGACCGCGCGCCGCGGGATTCCCTTGCTGGAGCTGGGTATCGGGCAACGGCTGGAATGGCCAGGGCTGTCACTGGACGTGCTGGGCCCGCGGTACGTCACGAAGCGATCGGTCCGCGAACAGGACGGCACGGTGATCAACAACGGTTCGGTCGTCCTGCGCGCCGGGACACCGGCGGGGCGGGTGCTGCTGACCGGCGACGTCGAACTCGCCGCGCAGGCCGACCTGCTGGCCGAAGGGATCGATCTGCGTGCCGAGGTCTTGAAGGTGCCGCACCACGGAAGTCGTTACACGGCACCGGATTTCCTCAACGCCGTCGCGCCGAGGGCGGGATTGGTGAGCGTCGGCGCCGGGAATCCCTACGGTCATCCCAACAAGTCCACATTGGACAATCTGGCGGCCGTAGGCGCCTCGATCGCCAGGACGGACACGGACGGCGACACCGCTGTCGTCACCGACGCGCGAGGCCTCGCCCTGCAACGCCGGGGTGAGCCCCGCGGCCCGCCTCGTTCCTGAGACGGGCCGGCGGGACTCAGATGCCGAGTGCGTCGCGGACAGCGTCGGCCGAGGCGCTCACGGTGGCCTTCGGACCGACCTTGTCCTCGATCGCGTCGAGGGTCTTGAGGCCGTCTCCGGTGATCAGCAGCACGATCTCGGCGTCCGGGTCGAGCTTGCCGGTCTCGATCAGCTTCTTGGCCGTCGCCACGGTGACCCCGCCGGCGGTCTCGGTGAAGATGCCTTCGGTGCGGGCGAGCAGCCGGATGCCTTCGACGACCTCTTCGTCGGTGACGTCTTCGATCGCTCCACCGGTGCGGTTGACCACGTCGAGGACGTACGGGCCGTCGGCCGGGTTGCCGATCGCCAGCGACCGGGCGATGGTGTCCGGCTTGACCGGCTGGACGACGTCGTGGCCCGCGCGGAACGCGGCCGAGACGGGGGAGCAGCCGGTGGCCTGCGCGCCGAACACCTTGTACGGGGTTTCCTCGACGAGGCCGAGCTGACCGAACTCGCGGAAACCCTTGTCCACCTTGGTGAGCTGGGAACCGGAGGCGATCGGCACCACGATCTGCGGCGGAAGGCGCCAGCCGAGCTGCTCGGCGACCTCGAAGGCCAGCGTCTTGGAGCCTTCCGAGTAGTAGGGCCGGACGTTCACGTTCACGAACGCCCAGCTCTCCTGCTCGGCGGCGAGCTGGGTGGCGAGCCGGTTCACGTCGTCGTAGTTGCCGTCGACCGCGATCAGATCGCCGTCGTAAACGGCGGTCGTGAGGATCTTGGCGCGTTCCAGGGTCTTCGGGATCAGCACGACCGACCGCCAGCCGGCGCGGGCCGCGGCGGCGGCGACCGCGTTGGCCAGGTTGCCGGTCGACGGACAGGCGAGCACCTCGAACCCGAACTCGCGTGCGGCCGCCAGTGCGACCGCGACCACGCGGTCCTTGAACGAGTGGGTGGGGTTGCCGGTGTCGTCCTTGACCCAGATCTTCTTGACACCCAACGCTTTCGCGAGCCTGTCGGCCTGGACGAGGCGGGTGGCGCCGGGTTCGGTGTTGGGGATCTCTTCGACGTTCGAGGGAACGGGAAGGAGTTTCTTGTAGCGCCAGATGTTCTTCGGCCCGGCTTCGATGTCCTCGCGGCGCACACGGCCGAAGTCGTAGGCGACCTCGAGCGGTGAGAAGTCCTCGGCGGAAACGAATTCCGGGGCGAGCGGCTGCCGGTGTCCCTCTTCCTTCGACACCAGTTCGACGGCCGGTCCGAGATCCGGGGTCTTGGTGGTGGAGGTCGTGCCGAGGGTTGCGGTCATCGCGAGGTCCTTTCCTCATCTGCCCCGCCGAGGCGGGCCGGAATTGGCACCGTGTTCGTCAGCTACCCCGCGATCGCGGGATGACAGGCTGACGCCGGTTGCCGGGGCTTCATCGGGCCGTTCCCTCTGCCCCTCTGGATGAGCGGTATTCGATTGTCGGCACGCGCATGATCGCGTCGCCTCGCCAACACCGTACGACATGGGGCCGGAGTCCGGCCACCGTGCCCGGAACACATCACCGGACAAAGCACACGAGAGGACGAGTGGGAGGATCGTCCCCGTGACGACGCAAGCTTCCGCCCCATCGCCGCTGGTCCTGGTTCTCGGTGAGGAAGAGCTGCTGATCGAACGCGCGGTCCGCGCCGCTTCGGACGCGGCCAAAGCGGCCGACCCGACGGCGGACCTCACCCGGATCCGGGTGTCGGACCTCACAGTTCCCGCACTCGCGGAGATGGTCAGCCCCTCGCTGTTCGCCGAGGGCAGGGTCATCGTCCTCGAATCCGCGCACGACATCTCGCAGGAGCTCGCCGACGGGGTGATGGCCTACGTCAAGGCGCCCGCCGAGGGCATCGTGCTCGTCGTCGTACACAGCGGAGGCGGCCGGAGCAAGGCCGCCAAGGCGCTTCCCTCGGCCCTGAAGAAGGCCGGGGCGGAGGTCGTCGAGTGCCTGAAGCTGACCAAGCCCGCCGAGCGGGAATCCTTCGTCCGGAACGAGGTCCGGCGGGTGGGCGGGAAGATCGACGGCGCGGCCGTGCTCGCGCTGATCGATGCCGTCGGCTCGGATCTGCGTGAGCTGTCCTCGGCCGCGACACAGCTCGTGGCGGACGCCGGGGGAACGGTGGACGAGCAGGCGGTCCGCCGCTACCACCGGGGTCGCGCGGACGTGAACGGGTTCGCCGTCGCGGAGAAGGCCGTCGCCGGTGACAAGGCGGCGGCGCTGGAGTCACTGCGCTGGGCGATGCAGCTGGGTGTCCCGCACGTGCTGGTCGCGGACGCCCTCGCCGACGCCGTCCGGACGATCGCGCGGGTGTCCGGCGCCGGGCGCGGGAACCCGAACCAGATGGCGGGCGAGCTGGGGATGCCGCCGTGGAAGGTACGCAAGGCGCAGGGGCAGGCGCGCGGCTGGGGTCAGGACGGGCTCGCCACCGCGATGCGGATCGTCGCCCGGCTCAACGCCGAGGTCAAGGGGGTCGCGGCCGACCCGGAGTACGCGCTGCAACGCGCTGTCCTGGAGGTCGTCGACGCGCACGGCACCGGCCGCTGAACATGACGAAGGGCCCCGGCGACTCGCGTCACCGGGGCCCTTCGCAAGGCGAATCAGAGAGAGTTCGCGCGCTTCGCGAGCGCGGACTTCTTGTTGGCGGCCTGGTTGGCGTGGAGAACGCCCTTGGTCACGGCCTTGTCCAGCTTCTTGGCCGCGTCCTTCTGCAGCTCCAGGGCCTTGGCCTTGTCGCCGGAGTCGGCGGCCTCACGGAACTTGCGGATCGCGGTCTTCACCGAGGACCGGATCGCCTGGTTGCGCTGACGCGCCTTCTCGTTGGTGGTGATGCGCTTGATCTGCGACTTGATGTTGGCCACGGGGGCGCTCCTTCTGGATCTCTCGGTGGTTTCACCGCCGCGCTGTGACCGGCCCTGCGCGCTCGGAAGCGGCGCGGGTTTCCTCCATGACGGAATGCCACACGGCGGTGAAGGGCCAGCTTAACAGCCGTCCCGGGGCCGATCGCGGCCGCCTCCGGACGTGCGATTGCGGTACGGTGAAGATCGCAGTGCCTAGGGTTCCGCCGCTTGCCCGCTCAGCGAAGCACACAATCAGGGCAGGCGGGTCAGGTCCGAGCGGCACCATCGGCGGAGCCGGAAGCGCCGCCGTTCATCTGACGGGACAAAAGCCTGGAGGACCGGGTTTTCCGCATGCGCGGGAAACATGAAAGGTCCACAGTGAACGCCACCGCTCTGTCCTTGGTCCTCGCCGCCGCCGTCATCCACGCCGGCTGGAACCTGGCCGCCAAGCGGATCCGCCGCGGCGGAGCCCGGTTCGTCTGGGCCTACTACAGCCTCTCCGCGGTCATGCTCATCCCCGTCATGGTGATCGCGCTGGCCGTGGAGCCACAGCATCCACAGTGGACTTGGCTGCTCGCCTCGGCGGTCACGGCGGTGTTGCACGTCACCTACGGCGTCGTCCTCCAGCGGGGGTACGCCGTCGGCGACCTGTCCGTCGTGTACCCCCTCGCGCGCGGTACCGGCCCGCTGATCTCGGTTCTCGCGGCCGTGGTGCTGCTCGGTGAGCGGCCGGGTCCGCTCGGCCTGGTGGGGGCCTTCCTCGTGGTCGGCGGGGTACTGGTCATCGGTACCGGGCGCACTCCGGCGCACGCCGACGCGGCGGACCACGCCGCACGACGCAAGGGCGTGGCGTACGGGCTGCTGACCGGGCTCACGATCGCCGCCTACACGCTGTGGGACGCGCATTCGGTCACCGGTCTCGGCGTGCCCCCGATCGTCTACTTCGGATCGGGGGCGATCGTGCAGAGCCTGCTGATGGCTCCGTACGCGCTGAAGGACCGCGAAGAGGTCTCGTGGCTCTGGCGCGAGCACAAGCGCGAAATCATCCTCGTCGGCGTGCTCTCCCCAGTCGCCTACCTGCTGGTCCTCTACGCCCTCCAGATCGCTCCCGTGAGCCTCGTCGCACCCGCGAGGGAGCTGAGCATCGTCCTGGGCGGGCTGGCCGCCTGGCTGGTGCTGAGGGAGGCCAACGCCGTCCGCAGGCTGCTGGGTTCGGTGGTGGTGCTGGCCGGCATCACCGCGATTGCGATGGCGTGAACGCATCCGGTAGGGATTGAGCCATGGACGTGCTGAGCAGCAGGGTGCTGATCCACCCGAAGGATCCCGACGTGTCGACGGCGTTCTATCGGGACACCCTGGGCCTGGCGATCGACAAGGAGTTCCCCGGCGGGACGGTGTTCTTCGCCGGGAACGGGTCGATCGAGATCGTCGGAACCGGGGAGACCGGTCCGACGCCTGACGTCGCCTTGTGGCTTCAGGTCCGGGATCTGCCCGCGGCGCTCGAGGAACTCGCCGCGAAGGGACTGGAACCGGTCCGCGAAGCGCGCCGTGAACCGTGGGGCCTGGACGAGGCGTGGATCGCCGACCCGGACGGCACCAGGATCGTGCTGGTCGAGGTGCCGCGTGAGCATCCCTTGCGCACCGACCCACGTTAGGCCGTGGGGTTGCCCGCGTGGGGTTTGACCGCGCGGAGCTGAGCGGCCAGGGACGCGCCGAACCCGGGCGGATCCCAGGTCCAGGTCTGGAGGTCGGTGAAGCCGGCCGCGGCCGCTTCGTCAGCCAGTTCGTGCCGGGACACCGGCAGCCACTTCTCGTGCGACGACAGCAACAGCCTGCCGCCGGGCCGCAGTACACGGAACAGCTCGGCGAACCCGGCCGCCCGGTCCTCCCACAGCTGCACGTTGTTGACGCTCAGGACCACGTCGACGCTCTCGTCCGGCTCACCCGTGGAGTCCGCCGTGCCACGGCGCAGCTCCACCTGGTCGCCGCACCGGCGGCGGGAGCGGGCGAGCATCTCCTCCGACGGGTCGACACCGATGGCGCGACCGGCGCGTTCGGCGGCGGCCTGCAGGCCGACACCCGGGCCGGGGCCCACGACGAGGGCGGTTTCCCCGGATTCGATCGACGCCAATTCGACGACACGAAGTTCGGTGGCGGCGTTGCCGTGCGCCATCGCCAGGCCACCGAACCGGCCGAGCAGTCCTCTGGGATGGCCGAACGTGCGATCGAGCATTTCGGTCAGTGATGAACTCATACTTCGAGGGCACCACAGCTCGCCAAGGCTCGCATCGGGGATGACCCCCACTCCCACCCGGAGCGGCATGGGAGCATAGAGCTGGCACACCCCGACCTTCGCGAGGAAACCCGTTGACGACGTTCGCCGACACCACGTTCACGCCCCCGGAGCTCATCCGGAACTTCTGCATCATCGCGCACATCGACCACGGCAAGTCGACCCTGGCCGACCGGATGCTGCAGCTCACCGGCGTGGTCGAGGAGCGGGCGATGCGCGCGCAGTACCTCGACCGGATGGACATCGAGCGGGAACGCGGCATCACGATCAAGGCGCAGAACGTACGGCTGCCCTGGAAGGTCGATGGTCAGGACCACGTCCTGCACATGATCGACACCCCTGGGCACGTCGACTTCACGTACGAGGTCTCTCGCGCGCTTGAGGCGTGCGAAGGAGCCGTTCTGCTGGTCGACGCCGCCCAGGGCATCGAGGCGCAGACGCTGGCCAACCTGTACCTCGCGCTGGAGAACAACCTCCAGATCATCCCGGTGCTCAACAAGATCGACCTGCCGTCGGCCGATCCGGACAAGTACGCGGCCGAGATCGCGCACATCATCGGCTGCGAGCCCTCGGACGTGCTGCGGGTGTCCGCCAAGACCGGCGTCGGAGTCGGCGACCTGCTCGACGCGGTGGTGAAGCAGGTGCCCGCGCCGCAGGGTGACGCCGACGCCCCGGCACGGGCGATGATCTTCGACTCGGTGTACGACACCTACCGGGGCGTCGTGACCTACATCAGGGTCGTCGACGGCAAGATCACGCCGCGTGAGCGCATCAAGATGATGTCCACCGGCGCCACGCACGAACTCCTCGAGGTCGGGATCATCTCGCCGGAGCCCAAGGCCAGCAAGGGGCTGGGTGTCGGCGAGGTGGGTTACCTCATCACCGGGGTGAAGGACGTCCGGCAGTCGAAGGTCGGTGACACCGTCACCTCCGAGCGCCAGGGCGCGAAGGAGCCGCTCGCCGGTTACCGCGAGCCGAAGCCGATGGTCTACTCCGGGCTCTACCCGGTGGACGGTTCGGACTACCCGGACCTGCGCGAGGCCCTGGACAAGCTCCAGCTCAACGACGCCGCGCTCGACTACGAGCCCGAGACGTCGGTGGCGCTCGGCTTCGGCTTCCGCTGCGGTTTCCTCGGCCTGCTGCACCTGGAGATCACCCGTGACCGCCTGGAGCGCGAGTTCGGTCTCGACCTGATCTCCACCGCGCCGAACGTGGTCTACGACGTGGTGCTGGACGACGGCAAGGAAATCCACGTCACCAACCCCTCGGACTGGCCGACCGGGAACAAGATCGACAAGGTGCTCGAACCGGTCAGCAAGGTGAGCATCCTGGCGCCGTCGGAGTTCATCGGCACGATCATGGAGCTGTGCCAGAACAAGCGCGGTCAGTTGCTCGGGATGGACTACCTGTCCGAGGACAGGGTCGAACTGCGGTACAACCTGCCGCTCGGCGAGATCATCTTCGACTTCTTCGACACGCTGAAGTCGCGTACGCGTGGCTACGCCTCGCTGGACTACGAAGAGGCGGGTACGCAGGCGGCGGACCTGGTCAAGGTGGACATCCTGCTGCAGGGCGAAGGTGTCGACGCGTTTTCCGCGATCGTGCACAAGGACGACGCCTACAACTACGGCAACCGCATGGTGAACCGGCTCCGTGAGCTGATCCCGCGGCAGAACTTCGAGGTGCCGATCCAGGCCGCCATCGGCGCCCGCATCATCGCCCGCGAGACCATTCGCGCGATCCGCAAGGACGTGCTCGCGAAGTGTTACGGCGGTGACATCTCGCGTAAGCGCAAGCTGCTGGAGAAGCAGAAGGAAGGCAAGAAGCGGATGAAGACCGTCGGCCGGGTCGAGGTCCCGCAAGAGGCCTTCGTCGCCGCACTGTCCACAGAGGACAACACCAAGAAGAAGTAGACGGCACACGGAAAAGGCCGCCCGACGCGTTTCCGGGCGGCCTTTTCCGTGTCAGCGATTCCCGGTGACGCGGTTCGCGGTGACGAAGACCGCGACGCGGCGTTCGGCGGCCATCACGCGGTCGTATTCGTCCCAGTCGTCGTGGGTCCCCGTCGCCGCGATGAAGACGTCGCGCAGCAGCCGGGGGAGACCGGCCGGATCGAAATCCGGGTCCGGGTCGTCGGGGCCGATGAGGTGGACTCCGCCCTGGACCGCCGTCCATTCCCAGCCGCGGCGGAAGGTGATCGTGGCGTGGCCCGCGCGGCGGAACAGCGCCAGTTTCTTCGCCCCGCCGATCGCGACGAAGGCGACTCCCGGCGCCTTCGTGACCGGGTCTTCGATCACCCCGGCATTCACCACCGACGAGTGCACGGTGCCGTCCGCGCGGACCGTCGAGACGGTCGCGAGTCCGTTTTCACGCAAGGAAAGAGTGCGGACGAGTTCGAGGTCTGCGGCCATGGATCCACCGTAGCCCGCCCGGCCCGGTGAAGGGGCCGAGCGGGCTGGTGGCGATCAGCAGGTGCCGTTGTCGCGCCAGACGCCCCATTGGCCGCCCGCGCCCGGTTCCTCGCCCTGTGTCCACCACTGCGCGGTCCATTTGTGCCCGTTGTGGGAGACGGTCGCCCCGCCGGTGTAGACGGCGGCGCGGTCCCACGCCGGGAGCGAGCAGGTGCCGGGGTTGCCGGACCCGGTCTCCCAGGGCACCTGGCCCGACGCGTAGTAGCCGATACCCTGCGCCTGCCAGCGCGGAGCCTGGGCGCCGAGGCGCGTCCGGAAGGCGTTCCAATCGTGCGTCGACCACGGCGACCAGCCGAGTTCGGCGTGTGCCGGGAGCCTCGGGAAGGCGAGGTAGTCGATGTTCGCCGGGGTCACCACGGTTTCGGTCCACAGCGGGGATTCGACGCCGCGAACGGCGGACTCGGGCACACCGGAGAGGTAGGCGCCCGGGTTCCAGTTGTAGGCGTCCTGGACCTCGATGTAGCCCGCCCACGAGAGCCCGATCGGCGTGCTGGAGTTGTACTTCATGTCCAGGTACGCCTTGTTCGCCGGCGACAGGATCACCTTGCTGCCGCGGGCGACCGCGTTCGAGACCTCCGTGCTGGACGTCGTCGTCCCCCAGAACTGCGGGGTCGCCGTCGCGGGCAGGGTCGCCTTGCCGATCTCGTGCCAGCCGACGACCTGCTTCCCTGCGGCCGCCACCATGGGCAGCACGCGGTTCATGAAAGTGCGGTAGTCCGCGTCGCTGGTGGCCTGGGCCTCGTCACCGCCGAGGTGGAAGTACGGCCCTGGCGTCAGCGCCGCGATCTCCCGGATGACGTCGTTGACGAAGGTGTAGGTGATCTCCTTCGAGATGCAGAGCGAGCTGTAGCCGACCGCGGTGTCGGTGCGCAGCGGGGGAGCGGTGTTGTTGCAGTTCAGCTCCGCGTAGGAGGCCTGGGCGGCGTTGGTGTGCCCCGGCATGTCGATCTCCGGGATGACCGTGATGAACCGTGAAGCCGCGTAGTTCACGATCTCGGTGTACTGCGCCTTCGTGTAGTAGCCACCGGCGCCGCCACCGACCTGGGTGCTGCCGCCATAGGTGGCCAGTCGCGGCCAGCTGTCGATCTGGATCCGCCAGCCCTGGTCGTCGGCCAGATGCAGGTGCAGGTTGTTGATCTTGTACTGCGCCAGCTGGTCGAGGTACCGCTTGACCGTCGCGACCGGATGGAAGTGCCGGGCGACGTCGAGCATCGCGCCGCGGTAGCCGAAGCGCGGGTAGTCCAGGATGTCGGCGCCCGGGATCGGCCAGGGGCCCGCCTGCACCGTGGGGCTTTCGATCTTGCCGGGCAGCAACTGCCGCAGCGTCTGGACGCCACCGAAGAGACCTTGCGCGGTCGTCGCGCGCAGGACGACCGAAGCCGACCTCGAACTCAGTTGGTAACCCTGGTCGCCGACACTGGGGCTGGCACCGGACAGCAGAAGTGAGATGCCATCGGTGGGGGTGCCCGATGGCGCGTCCGAAACGGGCAGGGCGAAGCCGGTGGACTTGCGCAGGACGTCGGCGAGGTGATCGCCGACCGCCTTGGCGGGTGCCGAACCGGCCTGGGTGTAGATCTTCGTGTTCGCGGTCAGGGCGTGATCGGAGCCGGCGACGGCTTGGGCCGAGACCGGCGCGGGGACGATCGCCTGCAGCGGCGGGGTGGCCGCGCCGGCGACGGGGGCGGCCGCGGTGGTGACGCCGGCGAGCAGCGCCACCCCGACGAAGGCGCGGCCCAGCCGTGCTTTCCAGTTGTTCACCAGGGCCTCCTGGGGGACGGGAGAGACGTGACGCGCGTCACGACCGGTCCGATCGTCGCATTTCCGCCGACAAAGGTCTAGACCACCAGGGAGGAACCTTGACGTGACTCGCAGGTCACATTCCGTGTCGTGGTGAGAGGACTATCGTCGGAAGCGTGTTCGAAGACCTGCGTTTCCCGGTGATCGCGGCTCCCATGGCCGGCGGGCCGACCACTCCCGAACTCGTGGCCGCGGTGACCGCGGCGGGTGGCTTCGGCTTCCTGGCCGGGGGCTATCTGAGCGCCGACGCCCTCGCGGACCGGATCGCCAAGACGGCCGAACTCACGGGTGAGCCGTTCGGGGTGAATCTCTTCGTCCCGGGTGGCGCCGCCGAGGCCGACCTCGGCGGCCATATCGAGCGCTGGCGTGCGGAAGCCGAGCGTTACGGCGTCGAACCCGGTGAGCCACGCTGGGATGACGACGCCTACACCGCGAAGCTCGAGGTCGTGCTGGAGCGGAAGGTGCCGGTCGTTTCTTTCACCTTCGGCGTTCCCTCGCCGGAGGACGTCGGGCGCCTGCATGCCAACGGGAGCGAAGTGGCCGTCACGGTCACCAGCCCGGAGGAAGCCGAAAGGGCTATAGCGGTCGGCGCGGACGCTCTCGTGCTCCAGGGCTTCGAGGCCGGAGCGCATCGAGGGCTCTTCGCTGACGAACCCGAGGCCGAAGGCGGGGGACCGCAGTACGGCGTGCTCAGCCTGCTTCGCTTGGTTTCGGCGCGCACGGACTTGCCGCTCGTCGCCACCGGTGGTCTCGTGCACGGCGCCGACATCGCGGCGGTGCTGGCGGCGGGTGCGGTCGCGGCTCAGCTGGGCACCGCGTTCCTGAGGGCGGACGAAGCCGGGACACAGCCCGCGCACCGGCTGGCGCTGGCGGACGGAGGCAGGCCGACGGCGTTCACCAGGGTGTTCAGCGGTCGTCCCGCGCGCTCCCTGGTCAACCGCGCGGTCACGGACTTCTCGGCCACGGCGCCGTCGGCGTATCCGGAGGTCAACAATCTGACCAAACCGATCCGCGCGGCGGCGGGCAAGGCGGGGGACGCGGAGATCATGTCCCTCTACGCCGGGCAGACCTACGAACTCGCGGGCTCCGGCCCGGCGGCGTCGATCGTCGAACGCCTCCAGGCCGAAGCCCGCGAAGCCGCTACGCGGTTGAGTCGTCTTCGCTGACCTGCTTCGCGTCGCCGCTGTTCGCGTTCATCGCCGAGTGACGGCGGCTGTAGGCGAAGTAGATGACCAGGCCGATGGCGAACCAGATCGCGAACCGCAGCCAGGTCTCCGGGTCCAGGAACGTGATCAGCCAGATCGAGAAGACGACGCCGATGATCGGCACGACCGGCATGCCCGGGGTCTTGAAGGACCGCGGCAGGTCGGGCTGCTTGTAGCGCAGCACGATCACGGCGACGCAGACGACCACGAACGCGAGCAGGATGCCGATGTTGGTCAGTTCGGCGGCTTCGCCGATGGGCAGCAGACCCGCGATGAGCGCCGACGCGATGCCGAGCACCCAAGTCATCCGGCTCGGCACCTTGCGCACCGGGTGGGTCTTGCCGAACCACTTGGGCAGCAGACCGTCGCGGCTCATCGAGTAGCCGACGCGGCTCGCACCCATGAGGAAGGTGAACAGCACCGTGGTGATGCCGATGATCGCACCGACCGCGATGATCAGGCCGAGCCACTTCATCCCGATACCCGCGAAGGCACTGGAGAAGGCGGCTTCGCTGTCGATGTCCTTGTAGTTGACCATGCCGGTCAGGACCAGGCAGGCCAGCACGTAGAGCACCATCGAAATGGCGAGTGAGTAGATGATCGCCTTCGGCATGTGCTTCTGGGAGTCGGTGGATTCCTCGGCCGCGGTGGACATGGCGTCGTAGCCGAAGACCGCGAAGAACACCGTCGCCGCGCCCGTGAAGGCACCGCTGAGACCGAACGGGAAGAAGTTCGAGTAGTTGTCGGTGTTGATGTGGAACACGCCGACGACGATCACCAGCAGGACCAGCGCGACCTTCAGGTAGACCAGCAGCGTCTCGAACCGGGCCGCGTTCTTCATACCCTGGTTGAGGATGAAGGCGATCAGCAGGCACAGCAGCACGGCGAACAGGTTGATCTTGTACGAGCCGGACGCGACGTCGCCCTTCTCGGTGCCCGGAGCGCCCAGCATCCACAACGGAAGCTTGATGTCGAGATAGCCCAGTAACTCGTTGAAGTAGCCGGAGATGCCGATCGCGACCACCGCCACGATCGCGGTGTACTCGAGCAGGAGGTCCCAGCCGATGAACCAGCCGACGATCTCGCCCAGCACGGTGTAGCCATAGGTGTAGGCGGATCCGGCACGGGGGATCAGCCCGGCGAACTCGGCGTAGGAGAACGCGGCCGCCGCGCTGGCGATCCCCGCGATGAGGAACGAGATGAGCACGGCGGGGCCGGCCTTCTCGTTCGCGACCGCACCGGCCAGGGAGAAGATCCCCGCGCCGATGATGCCGCCGACGCCGATCGCGGTCAGTTGGCGGAGCCCCAGCGTGCGGTGCAGCCCGCCGCCGTTGTCACCGAGTTCTTGGATCTGATCGATCGGTTTGCGTCGGAATATCCCGGTTCCCGAGCCCAGACTGCGCGGTGCGGACATCGTCGTCTCCCAACAGGTTGTGCCTTCGGACTGGGTCACAGTCCGAGTGGGAGACTAAGCTGCGTCCTCCGAGTGGGTGAACAGGGTGCCCCATTTCGGGGGCTGTTCGTGCACTATGCGTCGCTGGTTTGCCTCGGTTTGTGAGCGTGACTTTCTTTCGCGCGCTGAGTCAGCGCGACCGCCAAGGAGACGAGAACGACGCCCGCGATCTCCCAGCCGGTGAGGAACCGTCCGAAGAACGCCCAGTCCAGCAACGCGGTGACCGGTGGAACGCAGTAGAACAAGCTGGTCACCTTGGTGGCTTCACCTTTGCCGATCATCAAGTACAGCAGCGCGGTCGCTCCGACGGACACGACCAGGACCATCCACCCCACTGCGGCGACGAGCTCGAAATTCGCCTGCGCGCTCACGGTTCCTGTGGTGAGGGCGACAAGGGCGTAGACGACGGCACTGATGGTGCTTTGCAGAGCAAGGGAGGCCCACACCCCGACGCCGACCGTGCGAGCCTGCACCAGCGTTCCCGCCGTGATGCCGATCAGTGCCGCGATGGAGAACACCACGCCCAGCACGCTGCCGACCTCACTCAGGTCGATTCCCGACGCGGAGGTGACCACGACCCCGGCGAAGCCCAGCGCCAGACCCGCGTACAGGGTGGGGTCGTAGCCGGGGCGGGTCAAGATCGCGGTGAGGACCGGTTGGAAGCCGACCAGCACCGCGACCACTCCCGCCGGTGCCCCCGTCCCCAATGCCAGGAAGAAGAATCCCTGGTAAAACACCTGAAGTAGGAGTGCGACAGCGATCAAGCGTGCCCACTGTCCCCGGCGAGCGGGCAGTCGATCACGCACGACCAGCCACACCAGCCAGGAGATCGCGGCCGCGCCGACGGCGCGTAACAGGAGAAACGTCACCACCGAGGAGTGCTCGAGGCCGTACAGCACGGCGATCGCGCCGCTGGCCCACATGAGCACGAACGCTATCGGCGCGCCGACCTTGAGCCGGCTGACACGGGATGGGGATGCGACTTCGGGCATCGGTGGCCGGTTCTTCCGCTTGGGTGGGGAGACCCGGGAAAACGGGTCTCCCCACTTCGAGGTGGGTCAGGCGACTGCGAGGAGCCGCTCACCGAGGGCGCGCTGACCGATCATGTAGTCGCGTACCCCCTCCGCTCTCGCTACCAATGTCGCGTCGTCGGCCAGGTGGCAGGCTTCGATGAACCATGTATAGGTCTCGGCGGCAGGCACGTCGTACCGGTAATGCACCCGCGACATCAAGAACAAGATGTCTTTGAAGTTGTCCTTGTCGATGACCTCGCCGAGTCGGACGAGCTTGTTGCGATGTTCGTCGGTGAACGGCTTCCTGGCCACGATATCTGGCTTCAAAGCGGGCTGATAGAACGATTTTTCGGAGAATATTTGATCTTCCGTGAAGGGTCCGTCGAAAGCGAAGTCGACGCACAAGGACTGCCTGCTGTTCGAGGAGAAATTGACCGCAGAATGCGGGGCGGCGGCGTCGAGGTACCAGATCTCGCCCGGACGCATGTGGATAACGGTGTCGTCATCGGAATGGAAGGCGGATTCGTTGTCTTCGAGGACCATGAACGTGCGGAAGTACTGGTCGTTGTCCTTGTCCAGCTCGATGAAGTCCCGGTGCGGGATGACCATGGCGTCCACCAGGTTGCGGGCTCGAGCCATCTTGACGATGTTCGGGTCGAAAACCGTTCGGATCAGTTCGTCCAGGTAAGGTGCTTTGGTGGCGTGCGCTGTCGGCTTCGCCGCTCCCTGGATGTCCCGATACATGGTGTCGTCCGCCTCGCCGCTGGAGTTCCAGAGCGAAAGGTTCTTCCAGTATCCGGAGCTGAATTCGTCGTACTCTTCCTCGACACGTGGAATCGCGGCCAGTGCTTCAAGGTCCTGTTGAAGTCTGACCCTGTCCAGTTCGACTTTGCCCACGATATGAGAGCGCACCGATTTCCTCCCGGTAAGTTCGTACTTTTCGGACTTGTGCGCGGCGACTTCATCGCACAGCTGTCTGAGTGCGATTTCCTGCTGGGTGGGTGCGGTTCTTTATAGCACCGCTCGAAACCCTTGCGATAATGCTCGTTTCGAATGACGGTATGCTTGGCGGTTATGGGGGTTGAGTTCAGGCACCTGGAAGCGTTTCTCGCGGCAGTCGAGGAGGGCAGTATCAGTCGCGCGGCGCGACTGTTGAGGGTGACCCAGCCCGCCCTGTCGCGGACGCTTTCCCAGCTCGAACAGCAGGTAGGAGCCACGTTGCTGCGCCGGTCGGCAAAAGGAGTGGAACTCACCGCCGCGGGAATGGCCTTCCGGGCAAAGGCGACGCAGGCCGTCAACGCGTTTACCGAGGCCGTATCAAGCCCGTTCGACGCCCCGAGGCCGTTACGAGTGGGGCATGCCTGGGCGGCATTGGGGCGATTCACCACGAACCTGATCCAGCGATGGCGGGTCGAACACCCGGAATACCCACTGCAGCTGCGACAGGTCGATGACCTCTACGTCAAGCTGGACGAGGCTGTCATCGACATCGCCGTGGTGAGGGGACAGCGGCCAGGGTCGCGATACCGGCACGAGCTGCTCTATCGGGAGGCACGTCTGGCCGCGGTCCCCGCTCAGCATCAGCTGGCGAACCGTCGATCGGTGACTCTCGGGGAGCTGGTCCCGTACGACCTGGTCGTCAACACCGCTTCCGGGACGACCGAGCCCTACCTGTGGGAAGAGAACCGGCGACCCGCCGTCACGGTCGAGGTGGCCACCGTCGACGACTGGTTGAGCAACATCGCGGCCGGGGCAGGACTCGGAATCACCCCGGACCCGAGCAGCCAGCTGTATCAGCGCCCCGAGATCGTCTACGTTCCCCTCAGCGACGCTCCCCCTGTCACCGTATATCTGGCTTGGCCGCCACACTCCTCACATCCCGCACTCCGCGACTTCCTCGCCATCGCCAGGGCGCTGGTCGGATAACAGGAGATCGCACCTATCGGCACCTATCCGGCGACGGTGTCCTCGCTCACTTCGGCCGCCACGCGAGCGGCGATCTTCGACGGCCTGGACGCGCTGGCGGAGAAGTACGTCAGCAACTCGGAGATCTCGAGGGGATCGTCGAGCTGCGGGCAGTGTCCCCAGTCTTCGCGCACCATCAGCCTGCTGTGCGGGACCAGCGCGTGCAGCTGCCGTCCGGAGGCGGCGCTGACCAGCTTGTCCTTGCCGCAGACGACGACCAGGAGCGGGACGCGGATCTCTTCGAGCCGGTACGCGTCCGTCAGCTCTTCGACGAGTTGCCTCGCCTGTTCGAGCCGGCTGGTGGTGGAGCGATAGTCCGGGAACAGCGATGTGAACCGGCGAACCTGCTCGGCGTCCGCGGCGGTGGCGTTCGCGTAGAGCAGGCGGGGCACGACCTGCTCGGCGACGGCGCGGACGACGAAGCCGGGGATCGGCAGCGGCAGGGCCGAGTACATCCGCAGCGGCAGCGGATAGCGCGCCACGGTGCGGATCAGCCAGCTGTCCACGAAACCAGGGGCGGCGATCGACGCCACGCCCGCGACCGGCAGCCGGTGGTTCTCCGCGGCGCGCAGGCTCATCGTGCCGCCGAGCGAGTTCCCGGCGAGCACCACCGTGCCGAGGACGGCCTGCTCCTTGATCACGGCCGCGGTGAAGGCGTCCAGCTGCGGGAGCATCGGGCCCGGCCGCAGCGGCTGAGCGTCACCGAATCCGGGCAGATCGACCGCGACCGCCGGAACACCGGCGGCCGCGAGCAGCTCCAGGACGGGGCGCCAGGTGTCGGCGCTGTCGCAGTAGCCGTGCAGCAGTACCAGCCTCGGTGCCGTCGGCTTCGCGTGCCCGCGTGCGGTGGCCCGCTTGCCGAGCACCCGCCGCGGGGCGCGGTCGGCGGGCTCCACCGGCTGCGGTCCGACTTCGAGCACTCTGGTGCGCACCCCGGCGTAGCGCCGGAAGGAGACCCGGATCGGGTCGGCGTCGGTGCTGCTCCGGCCCCCGGGGTCCGCCGGTTCGGGCCGCTGCGATGCGGTCATACCTCAAGGCTAACCGCGAGAGGTCGGATTTTGGTCGAACTTTGGTCGTGAAAAGCTCGCTGAGTCATAACGTTCTTGACACTTGACAAGACCGTGGAATGGCTGCTTGACCTGCGTCGACCGCGCGGACGTGCGCTCATGTGCGCGCTTGATCGCGGCGAGGGGGTGGGCTCACCCCTCCGATCAATGCGTGAAAACCACCTTGCCTGAAGTTTCCCCTTCGAGCATGTTCTTAAACCCGGTCTCGGCTTCCGTGAACGGCAGTTCGGCGCCGATGTGCGGCCGGACGCCGGTGAGCTCCAGGTAGGCGAGGAGATCGTTCAGTTCGTCCCTGGTCCCCATCGTGGAACCCGCGATGCGCAGTTGCAGAAAGAACACACGCTGCAACTCCGCGTGAGCGTCCGGGCCGCTGGTCGACCCGGAAACGACGATGATGCCGCCCGGTTTGAGCGACTTGACCGAGTGCGACCACGTCGCCTTACCCACGGTCTCGAAGACCGCGTCCACCCGCTCCGGCAGCCGAGCGCCGGACTCAAAGGTCTGATGTGCGCCCAGATTCTCGGCCAGCGCACGCTTTTCTTCGCTACGCCCGGTGACCCAAACCCGGAATCCGGCCGCACGCCCGAGCTGGATCAGGGCCGTCGAGACACCGCCGGAGGCACCCTGGACGAGCATCGTCTGCCCCGGCCGCAGCCCGGACTTCACGAACAGCATCCGGTAGGCCGTCAGCCACGCCGTGCCCATGGTCGACGCTTCCGCGAAGCTCAGTCCGGCCGGCTTCGGCACGACGTTCCGCGCCGGGACGACGACCTGTTCGGCGAAGCTGCCCTGGTGTTTCTCGGTCAGCAGAGTGCGCTTCGGGTCGAGGGTGTCGTCGCCCTGCCAGCCCGGCGCGTTGATCACCGAGTGGAGGACGACCTCGGTGCCGTCGTCGAGGGTGCCCGCGCCGTCACAGCCCAGGATCATCGGGAACTGTTCGGGTTTGATGCCGACCCCGCGCAGTGTCCACAGGTCGTGCATGTTGAGGCTGGCGGCCTTGACGGTGACCCGCACCCAGCCTTCGGGCACTTCGGGCTCGGGGCGCTCGCCGATCACGAGCGAGTCCAGCGGCTTTTCGGCGTTGGGTTCGGAAGCGTAAACGGCGAACATGTCAGCAACCTACATGGCCTGACCGGTGGTGGCAGCGGCCGCGAGCGTAGGCTCACAGTGTGTTCAACGGGCTTGCTGACTGGTGGGACGGCGTCGAGCTGTGGCTCGCGCAGGCCCCGTTCCCCGTGCAATTCGTGCTGGTCATGGCGGTCGTGGTGCCGCTGTGCCTGGTCGCGGCCTGGCTGCTCGACACCGCCTTCGGCAAGGTCGCCCGGCTCTTCGGCGCGGCCCGCGATGCGAACGACTCCGACCGGTCCTCCTAAGCTGGCGCACCATGTTCAACCGTAGGCGGATCACCGCCGCCCTGATCGGGCTGATCGTGCTGGTGCTCGCCGGCTGGTTCGTCAAGGACGGCATCAGCGGTGACGACACGAAGAGCACCTCGGCTCCGGCGAGTTCGTCCGCTTCGGCCGGGCCGTCGGGCGAGGCCGCGGCGAGCCGGGCCAAGGGCAAGGTCGCGGGCGAGGAGTCCGGGCTGCCGGTCAAACCGCTCACGGGACTGCCCCCTCAGGCGTCGGAAACCTGGCGCCTCATCAAGGCCGGCGGGCCGTACCCGTATCCGCGCAACGATGACGTCCCCTTCCAGAACCGGGAGAAGGTCTTGCCAGCCAAGGACTCCGGCTACTACCGGGAGTACACGGTCAAGACGCCGGGCAGCCCGGATCGCGGCGCCCGGCGGCTGGTGACCGGCTCGGCCAAGGAGCTGTACTACACCGAGGACCACTACAAGTCCTTCGTCGTAGTGGACACCAGCCGATGAGCGAGGTGGAGAAGAGCGAGGCGGACAAGGCATTCGCGCGGGGCGCGCGTCCGCATCTGATCGAGGGCGGCCGGACGGTCGACAAGGCCACCACGCTCGACGCGATCGCGGAGGCCCTGTCGTTCCCCGAGTACTTCGGGAAGAACCTCGACGCGCTCTACGACTGCCTGACCGACCTGTCCTGGCTCCCGGCGGGGGAGCATGTGCTGATCTGGTCCGGTTCCTCGCTGCTCAGGGACCGCGATCCCAAGGCGTACCTGGCGATCCGCAGCGTGCTTTCCGACGCGCAGCGGGCGCTGGGGCCCTCCGGTGATCGAAGGGACTCCCGGCGCCTCACCGTCGTCCTGCCGGACTAGCTTTCGGGCACCCAGTTCGGCTTGCGCTTCTGCGCGAAGGCCGTGATGCCCTCCTGGCCCTCTTCGCTCGCGAAGAAACCGACGGACAGCTTGTTCATGGCCTCGAAGCCCTCACTCGGCGTCGCGGGGCGAGGCTTGCTCAGCAGTTCCTTCGTCGCCGCGAGCGCCTTCGGGCCGCCGAGGGCGAGCGCCTTGACGTAGCGGGCGACCTCACCGTCGAGTTCTTCGGCCGGGACAGCCGAGTTCAGCAGGCCGATCTCGACGGCCCGCTTCGCGTCGAAGGTGTCGCCGGTCAGGAACAGTTCGTGCGCGGCACGGGCGGTGAGCCGGGGCAGCACGGTGAGCGAGATGATGGCGGGCACGACGCCGATCCGTACTTCGGAGAACGCGAAGGTCGCTTCGTGGACGGCGACGGCGATGTCGGTCGCGGCCACCATGCCGATGCCGCCCGCCCGCGCGGGGCCCGCCAGCTTCGCCACCACCGGCTTGGGGCTGGTCCACAGCTGTTCGAGAATCTTGGGGAACTCGTTGACGCCCTGGTCGCCCGCGCCCGCCCCACGGGCCTCCTTGAGATCCATCCCGGCGCAGAACACCGGGCCGGTGTGGGTGAGCACGATGACCCGCACCGTGTCGTCCGCCCGTGCCTTGTCCAGCGACTCGCTCAGCTCACGGCGCAGCTGGGCGGAGAGCGCGTTGCGGTTGTGCGGGGAGTCCAAGGTGATCGTGGCGGTGCCGCCCACCACGTCGTAGTGCACCAGTTCGTCAGCCATGGCCACACCTTCGCACAGCCCGGTCAGGCCGGGCAGTGGCCTGCGCCACCATGCTCCGATGGTGGCGCAGGCGCGGTTCAGCCGATCGTCGTCGTGGTGAAGGTCGGGCTCGGGTTCGGGAAACAGGACGTCGGCGCCGAGACGTCGAAGCCCGCACTGACCACCGCGGTGAAGGTCAGCCCCGGGTCGCCGTAGCTGGTCCCTCCCAGCTTCGTCTCGATGCTGCCGGAGGTGCCCGCGGTGAGATGCGCGGTCACGGTCGGCAGTTCGAACGTCGAGCCGCCCGCGATCGGGCCGGGGAAGCTCAGCGTCGCGACGCTGCCCGAGACGGTGATCTTCGGCGGGGTCGAGCCGATGCCGGAGCCGCCGGTGAGGTCGGCGCCCACCCAGGTCGAGTTCGCCGGGATCGGGATCTTCAGCGCGAAGTCCTTGATGTGCTTGACCTGGTAGCCGCTGACCTCGGCCGGGACGGTGTTGGCCGCCGGGTCGATGACGATGTCGAGTGCGGCGCCGGGGGCGACGGTGGCCGGCGCGGTGACGTCGGCGTCCTGGTTCAGCTTGAGGTACTTGTTGCCGACGAGCGGCGGTTTCGCCTCACAGTCGAAGACGACGGTGGTCGCCGCCGAAGCCGGTGCGGCGAGGCCGGCGAGCGGGACGAGTACGGCCGAGGCGCAGACGAGGGCACGGATGGCAGCCTTCATGTTCCACCTACCTGGGGGTTCGATGGGGAGAAAGGGAGCTGCGCAGCGATTAGAGAGTTACCGGCAAGTTAAGTAACTCGTCAAGAAATCTCCGTTCCCATACGCGAGGCGTCACGGAACTGGGAACAAGACCCTCCGAAGATCGGTATCAAGCGCCCGAACGGGACAGGCCGCGCTACTCAGGCGGCGAGCCGGGCCGCGGCGGCCGAGTAGCGTTCCAGGACGAGGCCCGCGATCCGCGGATCCGGTCCCAGCGGCCCGGCGATGATCACCGACGGGTCGGCTTCGCGGGCCAGGCGCGCGATCCGGTCCGGCAGCAGTCCCGGCGCGAGGAACCAGCCCGCGACCGCGAGCCGCCGGGCGCCGTTGAGCCGCAGCCGCGCGATGGCGGCGGGCACGTCCGGCTGGGCGGCGCTGGCGAAGGCGGGGGTCGCGAGGAGCCCCCGCCGCAGGTGCCAGCGGGTGGTGATCCCGGCGACCGCGTCGTTCGCCGCGACGTTCGACGAGCCGACGCCCGCGAGCAGGACGCCCAGTCCCGGATCATCCAGATCGGCACCGGCCTCGGTGAGCCGGTCCAGCGCGACCGTCTCGATGAGCGGATCGATGCCCAGCACCCCGGAGACGCGCACGTCGAGGCCAGGGCAGTCCGCGGTCACCTCGGCGACGAGCGCGGGCAGATCGACCCGGGCGTGATAAGCCACGCCGAGCAGCAGCGGCACCACGACGACCTCGCGATGCCCCTCGGCGTACAGCCCGCGCAGGGAATCGGTGAGCAACGGCTCCGAGAGGTCCAAAAAGGACTCCCGGAGATCGAGACCCGGTGCCTGGCCGCGGGCGACGTCGAGCAGCGCGCGAATGGTCGCGGCGGACCGCGGATCGCGGCTGCCGTGGGCGACGGCGACCAGTGGCGGAGTACGGCTCGGGGTCATGCGAACCTTTCGCCGACGAGTCCGGCGGCGAGGGTGTCGCCGTCCTTCGGGTCGATGACCAGGAACGCGCCCGTCCGCGGGCTGACGCCGTAGTCGTCCACGCCGATCGCCTCGGCCAGCCGCAGGGTCACCCGGCCGATGTCGTTCAGCTCCAAGGTGGCTGGATCGTCCACACTGGACAGTGTCTGCTCGTCGAAGCGGGCGTGGAGCTCGCCGACGATGGCCTGCACCGTGCGGGTACCGTGCTTCACCAGCACCCGTGCGCCCGGGTTGAGCGCCTTGGCCGAGAGCCAGCACAGGGTCGCGGTGATCTCGTCGGTCACCTCCGGCCGCCGGTCGGCGGCGGCGATCAGGTCCCCGCGCGAGATGTCGAGGTCGTCGGCGAGCAGCAGCGTCACCGAGGCGCCCGCCACTGCCTCGGTGAGCGGCCCGTCGGCGGTGTCGATGCCCTCCACCCGGCTGCGGAGTCCTTGCGGGAGCACGACGATCTCGTCGCCCGGCCGGACGGTGCCCGCCGCGATCTGCCCGGCGTACCCGCGGTAGTCGGGGTGGTCGGCCGTCCGCGGCCGGATCACGTACTGCACCGGGAAGCGGAACGGCGAATCGTGCGGATCCGGTGCCACCGGAACGGTTTCCAGGTGTTCCAGCAGGGTCGGGCCCGAGTACCAGGGCGTCTTGTCCGACTTCTCCGCCACGTTGTCGCCCACCAGCGCCGAAACCGGCACCGCGAGCACGGAACCCCGCTCGTAGCCCAGCGACGCGGCGTGCCCGGCGAACTCCTCGGCGATCACGGTGAACGTCGCTTCGTCGTAGCCGACGAGGTCGATCTTGTTCACCGCCAGCACCAGGTTCGGGACGCCCAGCAGCGCGAGTACCGCGGCGTGCCGCCGGGTCTGCTCGATGACGCCCTTGCGCGCGTCGACCAGCAGCACGGCCAGTTGCGCGGTGGACGCCCCGGTCACCGTGTTCCGCGTGTACTGCACGTGGCCGGGGGTGTCCGCGAGGACGAAGCTGCGCTTCGGGGTCGCGAAATACCGGTACGCCACGTCGATCGTGATGCCCTGTTCGCGTTCCGAGCGCAGGCCGTCCACGAGCAGCGAGAGGTCCGGTGTGGACAGTCCTTTGTCGACACTGGCGCGGGTGACCGCGTCCAGCTGGTCGGCGAGCACGGATTTGGTGTCGTACAGGAGCCGCCCGACCAGGGTCGACTTCCCGTCGTCCACACTGCCCGCGGTCGCGAGCCTGAGGAGGCTGGACATCAGAAGTACCCTTCCCGCTTGCGGTCTTCCATCGCCGCCTCCGACATCCGGTCGTCGGCGCGGGTGGCGCCGCGTTCGGTGAGCCGGGAGGCCGAGACCTCGGCGATGACCTCGTCCACCGTGGCGGCGGTCGATTCGATGGCACCGGTGCACGAACCGTCGCCGACGGTCCGGTAGCGCACGGTCAGTTCGCGCACTTCCTCGCCCGGCCGCGGGCCGCCCCACGGGCCTTCGGCCAGCCACATGCCGTCGCGCTGGTAGACCTCGCGCCGGTGCGCGTAGTAGATCGACGGCAGTTCGACCTTCTCCCTGGCGATGTAGTTCCAGACGTCCGCCTCGGTCCAGTTGGACAACGGGAAGACGCGGACCTGCTCGCCAGGACGGTGACGGCCGTTGTAGAGGTTCCACAGCTCCGGCCGCTGCCGCCGCGGCTCCCACTGGCCGAAGGCGTTGCGGAGACTGAAGATCCGCTCCTTGGCGCGGGCCCGTTCCTCGTCGCGGCGCCCGCCGCCGAAGACGGCGTCGAACTTGTTCTCGGCGATCGTGTCGAGCAGCGGCGTGGTCTGCAGCGGGTTGCGCATGCCGTCGGCGCGTTCTTCGAGCCTGCCGTCGTCGATCCAGTCCTGGACCTTCGCCACCACCAGCCGGAGCCCGTGCTGCTCGACCACGCGGTCGCGGAAGTCGATGACCTCGTCGAAGTTGTGCCCGGTGTCCACGTGCAGCAGCGGGAACGGCACCGGCGCCGGCCAGAACGCCTTGATCGCCAGGTGCAGCAGGAGTGTGGAGTCCTTGCCGCCGGAGAACAGGATCACCGGCCGGTCGAACTCGCCCGCCACCTCGCGGAAGATGTGGATGGCCTCGGATTCCAGCGCCGCCAGGTTGTCGGTGGCGATGGGGGTCCGGGGGGAGCCCCCGGAGAGCACAGTGGCCGCTGGTTCGAGCGTGGTCATGTCGTCCCTTCTCACCCGTGCAGGCCGCACTCGGTCTTGCCCTGACCGGCCCACCGGCCGCTGCGCGGGTCTTGCCCCGGAGCGACCTTCGCGGTGCACGGCGCGCAGCCGATCGACAGATAACCGATGGACACCAACGGGTTCTCGAGGATCCCGTGCTCGTCGATGTAGTTCCTGAACTCGTCGTCGGACCACGGCGCGATCGGGTTGATCTTCACCAGCCCGTTGCGGTCGTCCCAGGTGACGATCGGCGTGTTCGCGCGGGTCGGCGCGTCGACGCGGCGGACGCCGGTCACCCACGCCGAGTACTTCGCGAGCGTGTTCCGCAGCGGTACGACCTTGCGGAGGTGGCAGCACTGGTTCGGGTCGCGTTCGTGCAGCTTCGGGCCGTACTCCGCGTCCTGTTCGGCGACGCTCTGTTCGGCTTCGGCGTTGACGATCCGCACGCCGGGGTACACCGCCTGCACCGCGTCACGGGTGCCGATGGTCTCCGGGAAGTGGTAGCCGGTCTGCAGGAACAGGACGTCGACGTCGGGTTTGACCTGGGTGGCCAGATCGAGCAGGACGGCGTCCTGCATGTTCGACGCGACGATGAAGTCGTCGCCGAACGTCTCCGCGGTCCAGCGGAGGGCCTCGGTCGCGGTCGCTTCCGCGAGCTCCTTCGAGGCCCGTTCGGCGAGGGTCTTGTAGTCGGCAGTGGCGGTCATCCTTGCGACACCTCCGGAAAGGACAGTCCGAGGAACTTCACGGTGAAGACCCGGCGGCAGCCCGAGCACAGCCAGGAGCCGCCCTCTTCCGGCCGCAGGTCCTCATCGCCACAGAAAGGGCAGTAGTACGGGCTCGCTCGTTCGGTCACTGCAGGACGCTTTCCTCGGCCCGGGTGACCCACTGGGCGAAACGCTCACCGGGTTCGCGTCCGGCGATGTACGCCCGCACGACCCGTTCGACGTAGGCGGTCAGCTCCGACGCGGTCACCTTGTGCCCGCGCAGTTTCCGGCCGAATCCGGCGTCCAGGCCGAGCCCGCCGCCGAGGTGCACCTGGAAGCCTTCGACCTGCTTGCCGTCCTCGTCGGTCACGATCTGGCCCTTGAGCCCGATGTCGGCGGTCTGGATCCGGGCGCAGGAGTTGGGGCAGCCGTTGAGGTGCACGGTCACCGGGTTCTCGATCTCGGACTGGATGTCGGCGAGGCGCTTCTCCAGCTCGGTGACCAGTTCGATCGCGCGGGCCTTCGTCTCGACGATGGCGAGCTTGCAGAACTCCAGCCCGGTGCAGGCCATGATCCCGCGCCGCCACGGCGACGGCTCGGTCTGCAGGCCCAGCTCGGCCAGATCGCTCTTGAGCCCGCCGACCTCGGCCTCGGGGACGTCGAGGATCACGAGTTTCTGCTGCGGGGTGAGGCGGACACGGTTCGATCCGGCGCGCTCGGCGGCCTTCGCGACGGCCAGCAGGGTGGCTCCGGAGACCCGGCCCGCGACCGGTGCGGCGCCGACGTAGAACCTGCCGTCGGTCTGCGGGTGCACGCCGACATGGTCGATCTGGGTCGCGGGTACCTCGGGCGCGGGGCCGTCGGCCAGCTTCCGCTTGAGGTACTCGTCCTCCAGGACCTGGCGGAACTTCGCGGCGCCCCAGTCCTTCACCAGGAACTTGATGCGCGCGCGGGCACGCAGGCGCCGGTAGCCGTAGTCACGGAAGACGCTGATCACGCCTTCCCAGACGTCGGGGACCTCGTCGAGCGAGACCCAGGCGCCGAGCCGCTGCCCGATCATCGGGTTGGTGGACAGGCCGCCGCCGACCCAGACGTCGAAACCCGGTCCGTGCTCCGGGTGGTCGACGCCGACGAAGGCGACGTCGTGGATCTCGTGGGCGACGTCCTGCTGGCCGGAGATCGCGGTCTTGAACTTGCGCGGCAGGTTCGAGTAGCGCGGGTCGCCGATGTAGCGGCGCTTGATCTCGTCGATCGCGGGCGTGCCGTCGATGACCTCGTCGGCGGCGATACCGGCGACGGGGGAGCCGAGGATGACGCGCGGGCTGTCGCCGCAGGCCTCCATCGTGGTCATCCCGGCCTTCTCCAGCTTGGCCCAGATCGTCGGGACGTCCTCGATCTGGATCCAGTGGTACTGGATGTTCTGCCGGTCGGTGATGTCGGCGGTGTCGCGCGCGTGGGTCTGCGAGATCTCGGCGAGCACGGCCAGCTGATCGGTGGTCAGCGCGCCGCCGTCGAGCCGGACCCGCAGCATGAAGTAGCGGTCGTCGAGCTCTTCCGGTTCGAGCGTCGCCGTGCGGCCGCCGTCGATCCCGGGCTTGCGCTGGGTGTAGAGGCCGAACCAGCGGAACCGGCCGCGGAGGTCACCGGGGTCGATCGCGTCGAACCCGCGATGGGCGTAGATGTTCTCGATCCGCGCCCGCACGTTCAGCGGGTTGTCGTCCTTCTTGGACCGCTCGTTGGGGTTCAGCGGTTCGCGGTACCCCAGAGCCCACTGTCCCTCGCCCCGTTTCTGTTTGACCCGGGGGGTACGGGCAGGCGTTTCGCGCGTGGGCGACGACATGGGAGTCCTCCGGCAGATCGTGGTGGTGGCGGGGAGTCAGCGGTTCGTCGCACAGAGCGCGCTCGCCACGCGACGGAGATCCACGTGGCGGCGGGCCACGAGGGTGATTCCGGCGCGGGTCATTGGTTCAGCGTGCCACGCGCCCACTATGTGGTCCAGGCCGGTCCGAATGCTGGGAACCCAGATCGACCGCGACCGTTTCCGCAGGTCAGAGCTCATCTTTGGGCGTCAAGGCCGAGGCGGTGACCCGGCATTGTGACGCAGAACGCGCACTTCTCAAGAGGGGAGCACGCGGTCCACGATGACCCGGATGACCTCTTCGTCGGAGACGTCCGCGAGCACGTCGGGCAGGGTGAGCCGTTCGACGGTGAGCCCGGTCAGCGCCAGATACATCAGCAGTACCTCGGCCCGGCCGCCCGGCATCCCCGCGGCGACGTGCCAGTCGACGCTCAGGTCGATGCTCTCGCGGATCGTCTTGGTCAGCTCGGCCGCCAGATCCGGGCGGCGGGTGGCTTCGAGCCGGAGTTCGAGCAGGGCGAGATACGGCTCGCGATGGCCGGTCAGCCTGCCCATGAGCTCGCCGAGCAGCACGCCGACCCGGTCGTGGGACGGCGTCTCGGCCTGCGGGTTCGCCAGCACCTCGGCGGGTGCCGACAGTCGCTCGTGCACGCGGACGCCCACCTCGCCGAGCAGCTGGTCCCGGTTGCGGAAGTAGTTGGACGTCGTCCCCGGCGGCACGTCCGCCTCGACGTCCACGGCGCGGTAGGTGAGCCCGCGGGCGCCCTCGCGGGCGAGGACGGTGATGGCGGCGTCGGTGAGGGCGGTCCGGCGCTCCGGGTTCTGTCGCATCGGGACATTCTCCTTGCCTCGTTCAAACCACTATGCCTATAGTACTACGCATCAAGTGGTTCGGCTGGGAGGAAACAAACGACATGCAGGTCAAGGGTTTCGGCGGGGGCATCCTCGTCGACGACATCGCCGAGACCACCCGGTGGTGGCAGCGGCACTTCGGGCTCACGGTCACCGTCGAACTCGACTGGTTCTCCAGTCTCAACCTCGGTGTCCCGGGGTACGAGATGAGCTTCATCCAGCGGGGCACGAGTCGACGCCCGAGCCGTGGCGGTCGCAGGAGGTCGCGGGGTCGATGGCCGGTTTCGTCGTCGAGGACGCGGCGGCGGAGTACGAGCGGCTGCGTTCGGAGGGGGTGAAGATCGTCAAGGAGCTGGTGGACGAGGTCTACGGACAGCGGCACTTCTTCGTCGAGGACCTCAACGGCTTCCTGATCGACATCATCGAGGTGATCCCGCCTTCACCGGAGTGGCTGGCCGCGAACGGGTTGGCCTGATACCGCTTCGGGTGAGTGGGGCCGCGCGTCACCGCCGTCGCCGCTAGCTTCGGTCTCCGATCCACACAGGACGGAGGAGTTGCGCATGCGCCGATGGGTGGTCGCCGCGATGGTGCTGGCGTCCCTGCTGATCCCGGGTACCGCTTCCGGGGCCGAGCAGGGCTGCAGGCTGGTTTCGCCCGAAGAAGGGGCGGTGCTGCCCAAGGGCGGCTCGTTCCGGTTCGAGGCGGTCGGCTGCTCGCCGAAGGCCCGGGGTCATCTGGCCAACGTCGTGCTGGTCGAGATGGCCATGAGCCGCGACGTCCGGGCCGACGAGAACGGGGACTGGTCGCTGGACTACGTGGTCAACGACTACTCGTTGAGTATGGAGACCCTGGTCTGGGTGCGGTTCGAGGACGGCACCCGCTCCACCTCGGTCAAGGTGCACATCGCCGACAGATAGCGCGATCCGTGAAGGCCTCTTTCCCCGGGGAAGGAGGCCTTCACGGCGTGGGGGACACTGGGGTGTGCCCGCGTTGCTGCCCGAAACCACCACGCCCGTCGACTCCGCGCTCCCCGAGAGCGCGCTGGAAGGGCTCGGCACGCGACCGTTCGGCGTCTACGTGCATGTGCCGTTCTGCGCGACCCGCTGCGGCTACTGCGACTTCAACACCTACACCGCCGGCGAGCTGGACAGCGGTTCGTCGCCGCAATCCTGGCTCGAAGGCCTCAAGCGCGAATTCGACCTGGCCGCGCGCGTGCTCGGGAAGCCGCCCGCGGTCGACACCGTCTTCGTCGGCGGCGGGACCCCGTCGCTGCTCGGCGCGGACGGCCTCCGCAGTGTCCTGGACGCGGTCCGCGACACGTTCGGGCTCGCCGCCGGTGCCGAGGTGACGACGGAGTCCAACCCCGAATCGACGTCCCCCGAGTTCTTCGCGGGCATCCGCGACGCCGGGTACACCCGGATTTCGCTCGGGATGCAGTCGGCCGCGGGGCACGTGCTGAAGATCCTCGACCGCGTGCACACCGTGGGCCGTCCCGTGGCGGCCGCCGAGGAGGCGCGCGCCGCCGGGTTCGAGCACGTCAACCTCGACGTCATCTACGGCACGCCGGGGGAGCGCGTCGAAGATCTCCAGGCCTCGCTCGACGCGGTGCTGGCCGCGGGGGTGGACCACGTCTCGGCGTACGCGCTGATCGTCGAGGAGGGCACCGCGCTCGCCCGCCGGATCCGCTGCGGCGAACTGCCCGCCCCGGACGACGACGTGCTCGCCGCCGACTACGAGATGATCGACCGCGTCCTCGCCTCGGCGGGTTTGCGCTGGTACGAGGTGTCCAACTGGGCGACGTCGGAGGAAGCCCGCTGCCGGCACAACATCGGCTACTGGCGCGGCGGCGACTGGTGGGGCGCGGGACCCGGCGCGCACAGCCACGTCGGCGGTGTCCGATGGTGGAACGTCAAGCATCCGGCCCGGTACGCGAGCGCGCTGGCCGCCGGGGACTCACCGGCCGCCGGCCGGGAACTGCTGACCGGTGAAGACCGGCATCTGGAACGCGTGATGCTGGAACTCCGGCTGTCCGAAGGACTTCCGCTCGACGCCCTTGACGACGACGGCCGGGCCGAAGCCCGCGCCGCCGCCGCCGAAGGACTGCTCGATCAGTCCGCTTTGGACGGTCGGGAGCGCGCGGTGCTCACCGACCGGGGGCGGTTGCTGGCCGACGGTCTGGTGCGCCGGCTCACCTGAGCGATCGGGCTCACGACAGCCCGAGTGCCCGGTCCACCCACCGGCCCACCGGCAGCGCGACGACGAGCGCCGCCAGTGCCAGGTGGACCAGCATGAACGCGACCGCGGCCGGGACGCTCGGCGGCCCGCCGAGGAACACGATCATATGCGACGCCCATTTCAGCTCGGTCGGTTTCGTCCCGGCGGACCAGACGTCGTTGAGCGCCCAGAACGTCAGGTCGTTGGCACCCGAGATGACCACCAGGATCGCCGCGATCCCGGTCTTGAGCACGTTCGCCGTCCGGCCGCCGCCGAGCCGGTAGGCCATCAGCCCGAACAGGACGATGAACGTCACGACGAACAGCTCGAACTGGTACACCGGCTGGAAGGCGTCCTCGTCGGTCGCGGCGTTGCGGGCGAACGCCTGGATCCGCATGACCAGCTCGGTGTCCAAATAGGACATGTAGACGAACACCGCGAGCACGATCAGCGCCGGACCCCACTTGGTGCGGGGGAAGAGCGCCACCGTGGCGACCGCGAACACGAACGGGCACAGCTTGAACGCCCAGTCCACGACGTTGTCCAGCGTCTGGTCCGGCGGCAGGATCACCATGATCAGCAGGGTGGTCACCACGGCCGGGACCGCGGCGACCAGCCACAGCCACTTGCGGTGGCGGTAGAGCGCGGGCACCCAGCCGGTCTTCGGCCCGGGTGCCGTGTCGGGCAGGGTGGCGGTCACAGGGTCTCCTTCTCCGCCCAGAACGGCCCGAGGGCGAGTCCGTCGACGTCGGTCTTCAGGTAGCAGGCCACGGCGTCGGCCGGGCTGGCGACGATGGGCTCGTTGTTGTCGTTGAACGAGGTGTTGACGACCATCGGCACCCCGGTGAGCTTCTCGAACTCGCTGATCATCCGGTAGTAGAGCGGATTGTCCGTCCTGCTCACCGTCTGCACGCGGGCGGTGCCGTCGACGTGGGTGATGGCGGGGACCTCGTCCCGTTTGTCCGGCAGGACGTCGAACACCAGCAGCATGACCGGCGACGGGTAGTCGCTGACGAAGTAGTCGCCCGCCCGTTCCTCCAGGCACGACGGCGCGAACGGCCGGAACGCCTCACGGTGCTTGACCTTCTCGTTCATCCGCGTCTTCGAGTCGGGGTCGCGCGGATCGGCCACCAGCGAGCGGTTGCCGAGCGCGCGCGGCCCGCATTCCATCCGGCCCTGCACCCAGCCGACGATCTTGCCTTCGGCGATCTTCGCGGCCGTGTGCGCGGCGATGTCGTCGACCTTGGTGTAGGCGACCCCGGCGTCCTGCAGCGCCAGCTCCATCTCCGCCTCGGTGTAGTCCGGGCCGGTGTAGGTGTAGCCGTCGCGCGGACGCGGCTTGCCGAACGTGCCGACCGACACCTCCAGCGCGGACCCGAGCGCGCAGCCGTCGTCGGCCGCCGCGGGCTGGGCGAAGAAGTCCTCGAACGGCGTCTCCAGCAGCAGGCGGCCGTTCATCACGCTGTTCAGCGCGACCCCGCCCGCCACGGAGAGCCGCTTCGACCCGGTCTCCCACTGCAGCCAGCGCGCCAGGTGCAGCCCGGCCTCCTCCAGTGTCACCTGCAGCGCGTAGGCGATGTCGCAGTAGTGCTGCGGTACGGGGTTCTCCGCGGTGACCCTGGTCTTGGGGCGGGCGGGACCGAACAGGTCGGTGAACTTCTTCGACATGACGTGCTTGCCGGTGCGGTGGTGCCCGAAGAAACTCAGGTCGAGTTCGTATCCGCCGTCGTCGTCGAGGTGGATCAGCTGCTTGAACGCGTCGACATAGGTGTCGTTGCCGAGCGGCGCCAGCCCCATGATCTTGCCTTCGTCCCGGGTGGGGTAGAAGCCGAGGTAGCCGGTGACACCGGCGTACATCGCGCCCAGCGAATGCGGGAACTTGATCCGGCGGATGTCGATGATCCGGTTTCCCTTGCCGTGGCCCAGATAGGTCGCGGTCCCGTCGCTGCCGATGCCGTCGAAGGTGAGCACCGCCGACTCTTCCCACGGCGAGATGAAGTACGCGCTGGCCGCGTGGGCCTTGTGGTGGTCGACCAGATGCGTCTTGAACTTCGTCGGCCCGGTCCATTCCGCGGCTTCCTTCACGTCCCGTTCGAGCGTGAAGGACCGTTTGATGTGCGCCAGCACCGCGCCGCCGACGTGATAGTCGTCGACCCCTTTGCCGCCACCGGTTTTGAAGGTCTCGACCATACCGGCCGAGGAGCCGCCCTCGTCACCGTTCGCGTTGCGGAACACCTCCAGCGTGCCGGGGAAATACCGCGCGAACACCTTCGCCGCGTGCACCCCTTCGCGCCAGCGCTGCCAGTAGTAGGCGACGTGGTCGACGTCGGCGAGCGTGATCCCGGCGCGGTCGAGGCAGAACCTGATGGCGTGCGCCGGAAAACCGCCGTCGTGCTTCACCCGGGTGAAACGCTCTTCTTCGGCGAACGCGATGATCTCGCCGTCGCGCACGAGCGCGGCCGCCGAATCGTGGACCCTGCTGATACCCAGTACGTACATGTTCCTTCTCCAGTGCGACATTCAGAGTTCGGGGTGGTGGCGGCGCAGCAGCCGCCGGAGCACGGTGGCCCGTGCGCCGATGGCGAAGACGAGGGCGGCGAACCCGCCGACCGGGCCCATCGCCGGGACCAGCGCCACCGCGGCCAGCGGGGTGGCGATCAGTCCGGCGATCGAGGCCGACGCGGTGAGGGTGAGGACCTTGCTGTTGGTGTTCTCGATCAGGAAGCCCGCGTAGAGCCGGACGGCGAACAGCACCGTTTCGGCCAGCACGAAGACACCGAGGACCAGGTAGGCGCCGGTGGTGCCTTCCGAGGTCAGCACCGCGCGGGCGGTGGGGATCGCCAGCGCGATCCCCACCGCGACGAGGAACACCAGCGCGCCCCACTCGACCAGCTTCAGCAGTTCCACCGCGCGAGCGCGGCCCGCCGCCGCGCCGCCGCCGCGCATCCGGCGTGAGATCGCGGGCTGGTGCAACCTCAGCTGATAGAACAGCAACGAGCAGAACGCGCTGCTCGCCAGCAGGGCGACGTAGAACGGTCCACTGTCGACGGTCCGGCCCGCCAGCGCGAGCACGCCGAACACCGTCGACGTCGCCAGGACGTCGAGCACCTCGGTCATCCCCAGCAGGACGGTGGTCCGGCCGAACGCCGGCAGGAGCCGGTGCCCGTCCACCTTGCCCGGACGCAGCCATTCCTTCGGCAGCAGCGCGGCGGAGAAGCCGAGGATGAGCAGGATCCCGCCGAGCAGCAGGCCGAGATGGGTCAGCGGCGACCAGCGGACGAACCAGGTGCCCGCGGTCACCGCGCCGACCACCAGCGCGCCCGCGGTGAAGGCCAAGGCGTCCAAAGTGGACTTGCCGCGGAACCGGTGCAGCCCGGAGACGGTCATCAGCAGCCCGCCGGAGATCGACCAGCCCGCGGCCGTCAGGTACAGCGCGGCGTCCGACTCCGGGGCGACGACCAGCGCGACCGCCATCGCCGCCAGCACCACGAGGACCGGCACGAAGGCGACCCGCACGGCCAGCGCCGCGACCGCGTCCCGCGTCATCCGCAGGCGTGGCAGGCATTTCAGCGCCGACTTCTCCGCCGAGGACGGCACGAAGTTCAGCCACGTCATCAAGCCGAGCGCGGTGGCGAACCGGCCGTAGTCGTGCGCTCCCCACGCGGTGACCAGGACCACGCCCATGGCCTGGATCGCCAGGCGGAAGGCGCCCCGGCCGGCGAGCAGCCGGAGCACCATCGCCGGCTTCGGCGCCGCGATCGCCGCGGTGCCGGGGCCGCCGGTGAGCGAGGTACCGGTCAAGGGAGCGGCACCGCCATGCCCTGCTCGTCGAGCAGGAACTTCAGGGTGCCGCGCAGTTCGTCCTCCGCCGCGAGCACTTCGGGCACGGTCGGTGCCGAAAGCACGGCGTAGCCCATCTTGTACCCGGCCTGTTCGTACGGCTTCACGAAGGAATCCTGTTCCGCGAACAGTTCCAGACTGCTCACCGCCGGCATGGCGCGGACCTCGTCGGTGCCTTCGATCCGCAGGATCCGGCCACCGCGGTCGGAGGCGAGGATGTGCACCAGCGTCGGTCGCGGGGAACGGGGCGAGAGCACGACCTCGTCCCCGGTCGCGGCGGCGATCCCGGCGGCGATCAGATCGACGCCGGTGCTGAGTTCGATCGCCTCCGCCAGGCCGTTCCCGCCCATCCGGGCGCCCATCTCGATCAGGTAGAACTTCCCGTCGCGGCCGAGAACGGCGTCGAGGGTGAGCGGCCCGGTGCGATAGCCGAGTTCGGCGCACAGCGCGCCGAGCATCAGCGGCAGGGCGCGGTCGACCACCGGCGGCAGCCCGGCGGGCAGGAGATGCGACGCCGTCACGAAGAACGGCGGCGGCGTGAGGGTGCGCCGGGTGACCGCGTGGAAGACGATCCGGCCGTCGACCACGAGCGCCTCGATCGTGTAGTGCGAGCCGTCGAGGTGTTCCTCCACGACGAGCCGCCCCGACGGCGAGAACGCGAGCGACTCGGTGAACGCCGTGGTCAGCCCACCCGGGCTCGCGCAGGAGATCACGCCGCGGCTCCCGGAGGAGTCGACCGGTTTCACCAGCGTGGGGAACCGCAGCTGCTGCGCGGCGAGGACGAGGTCCGGCCCGGGTTTCCCGCCGACACTGCGGTAGGTCGGCAGGCGCAGCCTGTCGCACAAGGCGCGGAAGACGGACTTGTCGACTGAAGCGGCGACGGCGGCTTCGGGCAGCGGGTCCGGCAGATTCCAGTGCCGGGTGAGCCAGGCGAGCGTGGGCAGCCCGACGTCACTCGCCGGGCAGAGCACCCCGGCGATGTCGTCCCGTCCCTCCAGCGCGGCCGCGATCTGTTCCGGCGCGCGGACACTGACCTGGACGAACTCGTCGGCGAGCGCCACCGCGGGCGCGGCCGCGCGGACGTCGACGCAGATGGTGCGGAAGCCCAGTTCCCGCGCCCGGTGGTACGTGCTGACCGAACCGTCGGCCCCGCCCAGGATGACCAGGCTCCTCGGTGCCGCCGTGTCTCCGGTTTTCTTCACTCCCGCTTGCCTTTCCCCAGGATGGATCCCGGCTTCCGCCGGGGTGTAGAGCAGGTCGTCCTCGTCGACCGGGAAGTTGGCCTCCCTGATGTAGAACTGCCGTGGTCTCGGCTGACCCGCGCCGACGACGACCAGATAGCGGACGGTCAGCGCGAGCACCGTCAGCACCACGGAGAACAGGGCGAACATCAGCGCCGAGGTCGCGGGCAGGCCGAGCAGGCCGAACGCGGTCGCGATCCCCGCCAGCAGCGAGATCCCGGCGGTCGACAGCGCGGTCACCGACGCCGCCGTCGTCAGGCGCCGGGTGAATCCGACGAACAGTTCGATGGCGTGCGAGGACAGGAAACCGAAGCCCACTTTGGACTCCCCGCGTTCCCGTGCGCGGTGTGCCACCGGGACGGTGGTGTAGCGGCTGGTCAGCCTGGGCACGGTGGCGAGGAAATACGGTGTCCCCAGGCGGAGGTCGACGATCTTGCGGGCCAGTTCGGTCCGGACCAGGCGGAAGGCCGTCGCCCCCGGCGGGATTTCGATGCGCAGCACGCGGCGGCCGAGGAAATGGAAGGCCGCGGTACCCCAGCGGCGCAATAACGGATCTTGCCGGTTGGTGCGCACACCGAAGACGGCGTCATTCCCCTCTTCCGCCGCGGCGATCAATTTCCCCGCCTCGGAAGCCGGGAACTGTTGATCGGCGTCTATGTGCAAGATCCAGGGCTTACCCGCGTAGCGATATCCCGCGGAAAAGGCGGCTTCGAACCCGAAATTGCGGGTGAAGGAGACGTATCGGACCCGGGGATCGGTATGCGTGAGCGCCCGGATGACATCGAGTGTCCCATCCGTACTGCCATCGTCCACATAGAGCAGTTCGAGTGGGTGATTTCCCAACGCGGAGACGATCTCCTGGTACGACGGCTCGACGTTGTCGACTTCGTTGAAGCACGGGACGACTACGGTGAGTCCGCTTTGCGCGGGACCGGGGACCGACCGGCTCATCTGTCGATCCCCTGCGGTGAGTGCGCTATTGTGTTCACAGCGTCACTCGTGGTGAGTTCACGGTTCATGCGTCCCCTTGACCCCAGGCGGCCGGCAGATCGTGCCGGCTCGAAAAGTTCCCGGTGTTATAGGCAGACTCGCTTTGTTCTCGCCAGGGTGTCCGGAAAATTCCTCCTTTCAGCTCAGTCGAAAAGGAGGGACTTCGCGGCGAGCCGGGTGAACTCCGCGCCACCTGTTCCCAAACCGGCGCGCATGACGCATGATTCCGCGCCATGTGGGAGTTGGGGGTGAACGCTGCCTGGCGGGCGGCCTATCGGCGTGCCGTGCGGTCGGCCTTCGCGACGGTGCCGTTCTACCGGGAGCGCTGGGCCCTGGACGGCAGAACGGATCCCGTGCTGGTACCCGGCCGGACCGGCACGGATTCCGGTGCGGCGGCGCTGGCCGAGGCGGTGCACAAGATCGTCGACCTGGTGCCGCTCGCCGGTGGCACGCGGCGGATCGAGCCGAACCGCGGGCTGGGCCCGGTGCTGCGCAAGGCGCGGGCGGTGGACGGCGACGCGCTGGTCGTGGTCCTCGGCGGCGACGGTCTACAGCCACCGGCGGACCTGCCCCGCGGAGTCCGGTGCTGTGTGGTGGATCCCGACGTCCCGTCGGCGGGGGTGCTCGCCGAACTGTCCGCCGCGCTCCGCCGGGGCCGCCGGGTGATCGCGGTCGGCGACGACAAGCAGCTCGCGGTGTTCGCCGCCGCGCTGCCCGAAGAACGCGCGTACCGGGTCGAGTCCGTACCGCGACGAGAACTGGACACAATGGACACCGGACCGTACGGCGTCCTGCACGATCCGGTGCTGGGCTACCTCGGCGCGCTGGAACCCTGTGGCCGCTGGCATCTCGACTGGCCCCGCGTCTACGCCCGCCCCACCACGGGCGGGCTCGCGTTCACCTTGCTGCGCCAGGATTCGCCGCGGTTCGTGGACGTGCTCCCCGCGGGCGGGGTACGCGGGGAGATCGCGCCCTGCCCCCGGCACGGGACCCCGGTCGTGCTCACGTGAAGATCCGGCTCCACGATCCCCGCACCGATCCCGTTCCCGTAGGCTGGACGGAGTTCGTCCCCGCCGCCCGGCTGCATCCGGTGTGGGACTACGAGGTGATGGGCCTCGACGGCTGGACCGCGCGGAACCCGCCGATGCTGGTCACCATCGCCGACGGCGCCGGGATCCTCGCCGCGCTGTCGGTCCTGGTCTGCCGTCCCCGGCTGCGGCCCCGGTTCGCGCCCACGCCGGGACATCGGCTGCTGCGGCCGTTCTGGGCGGAGGTGTGCCAGCCGTGGTTGAGCGGCTATCCGGGACTGGTGTTCGCTCCACGGGTCGCCGCGGCCGAACGCCGTCCGTTGATCCGGGAGTTCGAACGCGCTCTGCGCGGGCGGCTCGGGCCCGGGCTGCTGGGCGTGCTGTACCGGGCACTCGGGGAGGAGTTCGCGAAGGACCTCCGCGGACCCGGCAGGCTGGTGAAACACGTCGATTCGGTCGCGGTGCTGGAGAACCGGTTCGGCTCGGAGGACGAGTGGATCGCGTCGCTGCCCAAGTCGAGGCGTGGCGGGCTCCGGCGGCAGCGGCGCAGGCTCGCGGCCGACCCGGATCTGGTGGTCAAGGGCGGGCCGGGCCGGGAAGACGTGGACAGTGCCGAGGTCGCGGCGCTCATCCAGGCGCATCGTGAACGGCACGGCAGGCTCGCGCTCGATTCCCGGACGATGCCGTCCGCCGCCTTCCTGCGGCGGTTCCTGCGGCGGCCGGATGTGCACACGCTGACCTACACCGGCGCCGACGGCAGGCTGCTCGCGGTGAACACCCTGCTCGATCATCCGGACAGCCCGGCCAAACAGCATTGGGGCACGCTGCCGGTGACCGAGGGCGGGCGTCAGGGCCTGCTGTTCGACTCCTACATCCACGCCATGCGCTACGCCACGCGACGCGGCGTCAAGGAACTCACCGCGGGGCGCGGGCTGCCCGAACTCAAGGCGACGCTGGGTTTCCGGGCGCGGCCGGTGTACACCGCGGCCGTGCCGAGGCCGGTACTGGGATGGTGACGATGAAGGTGGCGGCGCCGGGCACCGCGCTGGAGGTCGAGGTGCTCGACCCGAGGAACGCGGCCGAACCCGAGGGCTGGCGCGGTTTCCTGCGCCGGTCGAAGCTGTGGCCGGTGTGGGAGTACGAGGTCCTGCGCCGGGAGGCGTGGCTGGCGAAGAATCCGGCGGTGCTCGCGGTGATCCGCCGGGGCGGCGAGATCGCGGGCGCGCTCACCGTCATGGTGTGCCGTGGCTGGCGGGCCGGTGACTTCGCGCCGGTTTCCGTCCGGGGCGGGCGGTTCCGGCCGCGCTGGGCCGAGGCCTACCTCTGGCAGCTGAGCGGATACCCGGCCTGTGTACTCGACGACCGGCTGGACGAAGTCGAGCGACGGCAGGCGATCCGCCGGTTCGAGCAGGCGCTCTGCGCTCATCTCGGCCCGGGGCTGCTGGGATTGATCTACCGTGCGATGAATCCGGAGCTCCTGCCCGCGCTCGACGGACGCGGCCGAGTCTCCCGCGAGATCGATCCGGCCGCCGTACTGTCCAACACCTACTCCACTGTGGACGATTGGGAGCGGGGACTCGGCGAAGAGACGCGGAAGACCCTGCACGGCCTGCGGATCGACGAAGACCTGTGGACCGAAGCCGGTACCGCGCGGACGGATCTGGACGTCCATGAACTGTCCGTCCTGCTCAACGCCCACCGGGCCAGGCAGGACGACCGGGCCTGGGCCGAGGGACAGCGCTCCCGGATCGGCGGGCTGCACATGGACACCCGGAGCCCGATCGCACCGTCCTATCTGGACGCGCTCGTGCAGCGCACGGACGTGATCACCCGCACCTATCACGACGGATCCGGGCGGCTGCTGGGTTTCGGCACGCTGTTCGACGCCGAGGACGGGTGCGCGCTGCATCAGTGGGCCGCGCTGCCGAGCGCGAGCGGCGGAAGGAAGGGCCTCTATGTCGACTTTTACGCCAGGGGAGTGGAACACATGATCGCCGGCAAGCGTCCCGAACTGACCGCGGGCCGGGCGATGCTGGCCGCCAAGTCGGCGCTCGGCTTCGGCACCCGCGCCCTGGTGTCGGTCGCCGTACCGAGACCGGTGCTCGGCCGATGACCTGGCAGGTGCGGGTACTCGACCCGCGGACCGATCCGGAACCCGAGGGCTGGGCGGACTTCCTCGTCGCGCAACAGGCGCCCGTCCCGTGGGACTACCACTTGCTCCGGGTGGAGTCGCGGTTCTCCCGCAGTCCCAACGTGCTCACCGTGATCAGCGACGGCGGCGAGATCGTCGCCGCGGTACTGGCGATGCTGTGCGCCCCCGTCTCCCCGGAACGGCCGGGCGCGGTGCGCGGGATGGCGAGACTGGGCCCGCGCTGGGTCGAGGTCCAGCACGCGTGGCTTTCCGGGTACCCGCCGTGGCTGTTCGCGGACGGGGCCGACGCCGCCGACCGGCGGGAGATCATGCGGCGGTTCGAGCGGGCCGTCTGCCGGTTCACCGGCCCCGGCTGCCTCGGCGTCGTCTACCGGACCGTGCCGCCGGACGCGCTCGGCATGGTGTCCGGCCGGGGCAGGCCGGTACGGGACACGATGCCGACTTCGGTGCTGGAGAACAGATTCGTCGACGTCGAGGGCTGGCTGGCGTCCCTGCGCCGGAGCAGGCGGCTGAGCCTGCGCGGCCAGGCGAAGAAGATCGCGGCGGATCCGGACGTCGTCGTCCGCACCGAGGCCGCCCGCACCGATCTGGACGCCCTCGAACTCGCCACCCTGCTGCGCGAGCACCGGGCGCGGATGGGGGTGGTGAAATTCGACCGGCGCGGCCCGATCACCGCCGAGTACCTGGGCGAACTCGTCCGCAGGCCGGACGTGATCACCTCGACCTACCACGACGCCGAGGGACGGCTGCTCGCGTTCACCAACGTGCTCGACCATCCCGTGGCGCCGCTGCACCAGCACTGGGCCGCGGTGGCCCCGGAAGAAGGGCGGCCGAAGCACCTGTACTTCGAGGCCGTCGTCCGGAACGTGCGCTACATGATCGAAGGCAACCGCAAATCGCTGTCGATGGGCCGGGGACTGACCGAGCTGAAGGCCACCCTGGGTTTCCAGCCGGTTCCGCTGCTCGGGGTCGTCGTGGCCAGGCCGGTGACCCGATGGTGATCGAGGTGCTCGACCCCCGGCGCGACCCGGAGCCCGCGTACTGGGGCGCGCTGCGGGCCAAGGCCGGTCTGCGCGCGGACTGGAGCTGGGAGGTGCTCACCACCCAGGCGTGGTCGGCGCGGACCGCGCAACCGATCGCCGTCCTGCTCGAAAATGGTGAGCCGGGTGGCGTGGTCAGCTCCGCGTGGGTCACCGGACTCACCCGGCGGCACCGGTTCGCCAGGCCGTCGGGACGCGGGCGGCTCGGCGGGCTCGACATCCGCGCACCCGGTTCCGGGGCGATACCGGGCTGGTGGTTCGACGCCGAGGACGACGACGGCGGGGTCGGCAGCCTGCTGGAGTCGTTCGTCCCGGCGATGCGGGGCGAACTCGGCTTCGGCCTGCGGGGGCTTCTGATCCGGCAGGTGGGTGAGTCCGGAGTGGACAGTGTCCGGGGCGGGCTGAAGATGGTGCGCCGGACCGAGGACATCGCCGTACTCGACGTCTCGCCGTTCACCTGCCGGGACGATTGGATGTATTCGCTGGCCAGGAAGCGGAAACAGAACCTGCGCAAGATCTTCCGTACCTTCGACGCCGATTCCTCGGTCGAGGTCCGGATGCGTCCCGGTGCCGAGGCCGATCCGGTCGAGGTCGCGGAACTGCTGCGGTACAACGAAACCAAACATCACGACGTACCGATCGTGCCGCTCCCGGCGTTCGTGGGGTACGTGAGCGCGCTGCTGCGGCAGCCGGACGTGCACGTCGTCGAGTACCGCGAGACGACCACGGGCCGGGCGCTCGCCGTCGCGACCGTCCTCGACCATCCCACCCTGCCGATCGCCCGCCATTGGGCGGCGCTGCCCCCGGAACTGGGCGGGCGGCCCAATCTGTACTTCCACTTCTACGGCGAGGCCGTGCGCTGGGCGGTGGAGGCCGGACGGCCCGAGGTGGTGTTCGGCAAGAAGATGTCGGAGATGAAGGCGTCGCTCGGGGCCCGGCTGGTGCCGCAGTACGCGGCCGCGGTCGCCCTGCTGTCTTAGGCGGCGGTTGTCCCCAGCCCGGCCCGTGAAGGCCTCCTTCGCTACCTTCAGGGTAGGGAAGGGGCCCTTCACGGACTCGATGGTCGCCACAAATGGCCGCCAGCACCACTAGTCACAACGGTGGCGCGTGAAGGCCCCCTTCCCTCGGCTCAGCCGAGGAAACTCGGCCTTCACACCTTGCCGAGTACATGATGGCCCCTTTCTTGCGCCAGGCGCAAGAAAGGGGCCATCATGTACTCCCGCGGAACCCAAGGCACCGGCGACCGGGCCGGTCAAGTCTCGTGAGTGGTAATGACGGTTAGAACCGTCATTACCACTCACGAGGCCGGTCGGGAACGCGCCAGGCCGCTCAGGAAAAGGTCGATGGCGAACTCGAACCGTTCCTGCGCGGTCTCCGCGGAGAAGTACTCGCCCGCCCCCAGCAGATTCGGGAATGTGCCCGGCGGGAACGACGTCATGTACTCGACCATCTGCCTGCCGCGTTCCTCCTGCACGGTGACGTCGATGTCGCCGTACTGCCAGCCGGCGCCCTCGTAGGCGTAAGCCTTGGTGTAGAGCCACAACGCGTCGGCCGCGAACAGGGCGCGCTTCAGGTCCAGCCCGCCCGCGCGCAGGATGGCGAGCATCGCCTCCGCCTGGTGCAACGCGTTCGCGCCGGTCGGGACCGGGACGGCCCACGCGATCTTCGCGATCCCGGGGAACGCGGTCAGCGCCCGCACGTTCTGCCGCAGCAGTTCCTTCGCCTGGTCCACCCAGCGGTCCGGATCGGGCTCGGGGATCGGGCCGAAGTCGAGGACGTGATCGACCATCAGCTCGTGGAGCTCTTCCTTGTTCGCGACGTGGGCGTAAAGCGACGCCGGACCGGTCTCCAGCGCCTGTGCGACGCGCCGCATGCTCACCGCCTCCAGCCCCTCGGCGGCGAGGAGGTCCAGTGCCGTCTTAACCACGAGCTCCTGGGACAGCACGGGTTTCTCGGCGCGACGCCGGGGCCTGCTCACTTCGTTCGCCTCCTGATCCGGGGTTCACCGGGAACTCTACTTGACGCGAACAGTGTTCGTCTGTAGAACGGTGTTCGTAACACGAACACTGTTCGTCCAACTGGAGGGCATCATGACCGAATCCCGTACCGAAGTCCTGGCCGTACTGGGCCGCCTCGCCGACGCGTGGAATGAGGGCGACGCCGCCGCGTACGCGCGGTTGTTCACCGAAGACGCCGACTACGTGACGTTCTTCGGGACGAACATGCCGGGCCGCGCGGTCATCGAAAGCGCGCACCGGGCGCTGTTCGAGGGCCCGCTCAAGGGGTCGAAACTGGCCGACGGCGGCGGCGAGCCCAAGGTCCGGTTCATCCGGCCGGACGTCGCGATCGTCGTGGCGGGCGGTGGGTCGTCCCTGGCGGGCGGCAAGCCCGAGCCGGGCCGGGAATCGACGCTGACGTATGTGCTCGTGAAGGAATCCGGCGGCTGGCGCGTCGCGTCGTTCCAGAACACGCGGGTGAGCGACCCGGCCGCGAGGGGTTGATCGGATGACGGGAGACCCGGCCCGGTCAACCGGCGGAGGGCGTACGCTCGGTTAGGTTGACCTAAGCTGCAGGAAAGGAATCGCGCATGGCCGAGGCGCGGAGGCCGGTGTCGGGGACCCGTTTGCGGGTGCTGCGTACCGAGCGGATCACCCCGCATATGGTCCGGATCGTGGCGGGGGGCGAAGGGATCGCCTCGTTCCAGCCGAACGAATTCACCGACGCCTACGTCAAGGTGCACTTCCGGGTCCCCGGTGTCACCTATCCCGAGCCGTTCGACCTGGCGCGTATCCGCGAAGAACTGCCGCGCGAGCAGTGGCCGCGGATGCGCTCCTACACCGTCCGGGCCTTCGACCGGAATCTCGGCGAGCTGGTCCTCGACTTCGTCCACCACGGTGACGAGGGGGTCGCCGGACCGTGGGCGGCCGCCGCGAAACCCGGCGACGAACTGGTGATCTCCGGTCCCGGCGGGGCGTACAGGCCGGGCGAGGAGGCCGACTGGCACCTGCTCGCCGGGGACGAGAGCGCCCTGCCGGCGATCGCCGCGTCACTCGAGGCGATGACGGCGGGCGTTCCCGCGCACGCCGTCATCCTCGTGGAGGACGCCGCCGAGGAGCAGTCGCTGACCACCAAGGCCGACGCGCGGATCACCTGGCTGCACCGGAGCCGCGGCGACGATCTCGCGGCCACCGTCCGCGCGCTGGACTGGCCGGAGGGTGTCGTGCAGGCGTTCGTCCACGGCGAAGCCGGATTCGTCCGCGACCTGCGCCGCCACCTGCTGGACGACCGGGGGATGCGGCGCGACCTGCTGTCGATCTCCGGCTACTGGCGGATCGGGAAGACCGACGAGGCGTGGCGACTGGAGAAGCAGGCCGAGCGGAACGCGTAGCCTCGGTCACATGCTCGAGCTGAAGGTGGACGTCGACCCGGCCGAGGTGGGTTTCGACGCGGAACGGTTGAAGCGGATCGACCGGCATTTCGACGGGTACCTGGAGCGGAATCTGCTTCCCGGATACCTGGCCGTGGTGAGCAGGAACGGGAAGGTCGCGCATCTCGCGTCGAACGGGTCACGCGACATCGAGGCCGGGCTGCCGGTCGAGACCGACACGATCTGGCGCGTCTATTCGATGACGAAGCCGGTCACCTCGGTCGCCGCGATGATGCTCGTCGAAGAGGGACTCATCGACCTCGCCGACCCGATCGCGCGGTGGCTGCCGGAATTCGCGGAGCCACGGGTCTTCACGAAGGGCTCTTCGGTCCGGATGGCGACCGAGCCCGCCACCGAGCCGATCCGGCTCTGGCATCTGCTCACGCACACCGCGGGCCTCACCTACGGTTTCCACCGCACGCATCCGGTCGACGCGCTCTACCGGGAGGCCGGGTTCGACTGGGGGACGGCACCGGGGCTCGACCTGGCCGGGGTCTCCGAGGCGATCGCGCGGCAGCCCTTGCTGTTCCAGCCCGGGTCGGAATGGAACTATTCGGTCGCGACGGACATCCTCGGCAGGCTCGTCGAGGTCGTCTCCGGCCGGTCCCTCGACACCTTCTTCGCCGAGCGGATCTTCACGCCGCTCGGCATGTACGAGACCGGTTTCCAGGCCGACCCCGGTGCCCTCGACCGGCTGGCCGCCCTCTACGTGCCCGATCCGAAGACCAAGGCGCCCCTGCGGCACGACCTGATGGGTGCCGTCGGCCGGGTCGCGCCCACGTGTCTCTCCGGCGGTGGCGGCCTGGTCTCCACGGCGGGCGACTACCACCGTTTCACGCAGATGTTGCTGCGTGGCGGCGAACTCGACGGTGTCCGGCTGCTCGGCCCGCGCACGGTGCGGCTTATGGCGAGCAACCATCTGCCCGGCGGCGTGGATCTGGAGACCTACGGGCGGCCCTCGTTCTCCGAGGCGCCCTACCACGGTTTCGGCTTCGGACTGGGCTTTTCCGTGCTCGACGATCCGGTGAAGGCCAAAACCACCGCCAGCGCCGGGGAATTCGCCTGGGGCGGCGCGGCCAGTACCGCCTTCTGGGTCGATCCGGCCGAGGACATCACGGTGCTGTTCCTCACCCAGCTGCTGCCGTCGTCGTCCTATCCGATCCGCGTCGAACTGCGTCATCTGGTCTATCAGGCGCTGACCGGCTGATCCTCTTCGGGCAGTCCATCAGGCGAATCCTTTACCGCGCAAGGAAACCCGGCCAGACTGGGGATCTTCACGCGGAAGGGGAACCATGCGCCGGATCGTGGTGGTCGGGGCCGGTCAGGCCGGTTCGGTACTGGCCTTGGGCCTGCGGAAACATGGGTACGCCGTCACGGTGGTCACCGACCGCGACGCCGAGACGATCCGTGACGGCAGGCTCATTTCGAACCAGTGCGTATTCCATCCCGCGCTGACAAGGGAACGCGCACTGGGCATCAACTTCTGGGACGGGCGGGCCCCGGAGATCCTCGGCGCGTCGTTCGGGCTCGCCGGGGACACCCCGGAGGCCGCCGTCTCGTGGCAGGCCCGGTTCGACCACCCCGCGCAGTCGGTCGACCAGCGGGTCAAGGTGTCCGCCTGGCTGGCCGCCTTCGCCGAACGCGGCGGCGAGGTGCGGATCGGCAAGGTGACGACCGACGGGCTGGAGGAGTACGCCCGCGAGTTCGACCTCGTGCTGGTCGCGGCCGGCCGGGGTCCGCAGTTCGACGGCCTCTTCCCCCGGGACGACCGGCGTTCTCCCTACCGCGAGCCGCAGCGGACCATCGGGATCATGTACCTCGTGTCCGGACGCGAAGAGCCGCTTCCGGTGTACCCGGGCCTGACGTTCGGGCTGTCGCGGGCCGGTGAACTGTTCGGGTTGCCGATCCTGTCCGTGCGCGGACCCGTTTTCGGTCTCGGGTTCTTCGGCGTGCCCGGCGGTCCCATGGACGTCTGGGACGACGTCACCGGGCCTGACGAGCATTTCGACCGCGCGATGACCTTGCTGCGCAAGCAGTTCCCCTGGGTCGCGGAATCGCTCGCCGACGCCCGCCCGAGCGGGCCGCTGGACTCGTTGCGCGGCCGTGTCCTGCCGATCGTGCGTGACCCGGTCGGGACCCTGCCGTCCGGGGCGAAAGTGCTCGCGATGGGCGACACCGCGGTGACGAACGACCCGATCGCCGGACAGGGCGCGAACATGGCGGCGCACGCGGCCGCCGTCTACGAGCGGAGCATCCTCGACCACGGGGACCGCCCGTTCGACGAAGCGTTCCAGCGCCGGACTTTCGCGAAATACTGGGAAAAGGCGCAGCACGCGACCCGGCTGAGCAACGATCTGCTCGCGCCTCCGCCGGATCACGTGCTGGCCACCCTGGAAGCCGCGCAGACGGTGCCCGAGGTGGCGCACCGGTTCGCGGGGATCTTCTCCGACCCCGCCGACTACGCCGCTTGGCTGACCGACGAGGAGATCTCCCTGGCCTACCTGGCGTCGAAGGGCGCGTGATCCGGGGCGCAGACGGTGCCACGCGCCGGAAGACGTCCGAAGGTCAGGTAGGCCTCGAGTGCCGCGTCGACACAGGCGCTGCGGTTCAACGCGCCATGCCCCCAGGCGTCCAGCGTCAGTAGCCGCGCGTTGCCGAGGATGCGTTCGGCCCGTTTCGCCCCGGCGTACGGCGTTTCCGGGTCGCCCTTGCCGTTGGCCAGCAACAGGATCGGCGCGGTCGGCTGGTTCCAGGGTCCCGTGTACCGCGCCGGGTCGGCGGCGGGCCAGAAGGCGCACGGCAGGGAGAGATACGTGTCGTACGAACCGAAACCGCGGCTTTCCCGGTCGGCCGCGCGGGCCGCGCGGGGCCAGGCGGCCGGGTCACGCGGGTTCGCGGTGTCCGCGCAGATCGTCCCGCCGCCGCCCAACGCGGAATCGAAGGGTGTCGGGATGGCCTTCGCCGCGACGGGTTTCGTCGCCGACTGAAGGAACTCCGCCAGCGCGGGGGAGTTCCTCTCGTCGGTCAGCGCGTTGTGGGTGCGCCGGATGACCTCCTGATAGGTGATCGGTCCCGGCGTGGCTTCGAGCCGATCGAGGAGCGCGTCGTACTTGGCTCGCAAGTCCTTCCCCGGCTCGCGGAACGTGCACCGGGTGTCGGCCGCGCACGTGTCGAGGAAAGCCTGGAGCGCGCGGTCCGCGTCCCGGAATCCGCCGAGCCGGGTGCTGAACGGGATGTTCGCGTCCTCCGGGCGGTGTCCGGTCGACCAGGCGATCGGATCGTTGACGGCGTCCAGTGCCAAGGCTCCGACGCGATGCGGGAACAGGTTGGCGTACACCTCGCCGACATAGGTGCCATAGGAAAGCCCGTAATAGCGCAGGCGGCGCTCACCGACGGCTTCGCGCATCCTGTCGAGGTCCATGGCGACGTTCGCGGTCGACAGGTGGCCGAGCAGCGGCCCGGCGTTGCGGCCGCAGGACGCGGCGACCTCGCGGACGTCGGCGAAATGCCGGGTCTCCTGCTCCGTGGTGATCGGGAAGTTGCCCAGGATCCGTTTGAGCGGCTCGGTTTCGGCGTCGCTGGTGAAGCAGCGGACCGGGGTGCTGGCGCCGACGCCGCGTGGGTCGAAGCCGACGATGTCGAACTGCCGGTGCAGGGACGGGGTCTGGAACCTGCTGAAGCGGCCGTGGTTCCCGGGGCCGCCGGGGTTGGTGAAGAGGGTGCCGCGTTTGTGCTTCTGGTCCGTCGCGGGGAGGCGGCCGAGCGCGAGGGTGATCCGGGGACCGCCCGGGTCCTGATAGGACAACGGGACCTCGATCTCGGCACAGTCGTAGCCCGGTGGCGATCCGGACGGGCAGGGGCCCCAGTCGAGTCCCTTCGGCGCGGCCGAGACCGCGGGCGCGAGGGTGACGGCGGCGAGTGCGGTGAGAGAGAGCACAGTGGCGATGCGGAATCTGGTCACCGGCCCAGGGTTCCGCCTCGCGGGCGGGTGGTCCCTGGTGCTCGTACCCGGAACGATGGTGGGGCGAACCCCTCCATGGTCAACATATAGCGCACCGGGGGGCTTGCGGCAAGACCCCGGTGGTGCCGCAGAATCCTCGGCCGTAGCAAGAACAGGTCGAACAGGAGTGAACTTGACGGACGTCGATGTGATCATCGTGGGTGCCGGCCCGACCGGGCTGATGCTGGCCGCGGAACTGCGGCTGGCAGGCGTGCGCCCGCTGGTGCTGGAACGGCGGCCGGAACGGGGGAAGACACCGAAGGCCCACGGCCTCAGCGGGCAGATCCTGGACCTGCTGCACTACCGCGGCCTGCTGGACCGGGTGCGGGCACTCGTCACCGATCCCGTCCCGGCCGACCGGTTCCCGTTCGGTGGGGTGCATGTCGACCTCACCCGGTTCGAGGAGCCCCCGCTGAAGGCGCTGTCGGTCCGCCAGCAGCTGCTGGAAGGGCTGCTGGAGGAGCACGCCACCGGCCTCGGCGCGGAACTTCGCCGCGGACACGAGGTCGTCGGCGTGAGCCAGGACGACGAGTCGGTGACCGCCGAGGTGCGTGGTCCGGACGGGACGTACGAGGTCACCGCCCAGTACCTCGTGGGCTGCGACGGCGGACGCAGTCCCGTCCGTTCGATGGCTGGGATCGGCTTCCCCGGCACCACCTATCCCGAGGTCAACCGGATCGGGCAGGTGAGCATCCCCGATCGCCTGACCGTGCACGACAACGGCGACATCGAGACGCCGGAACTGGGCCGGATCAAGGCGGGCTTCACCCGCACCGGCACCGGCGTGTTCGCGCTCGGCTCGCTCACCCCGGGAATCCTGTTCATCCAGACCACCGAGGACGATCCCGGCGAGATCGACGACGACGTGCCGATGACGCTGACCGAACTCGGGGACAGCATCCGCCGCGTGCTCGGCGGGGACGTCCCGCTGGGCGATCCCGTCCGTCTCTCGCGCTACCAGTTCTCCGCCCGCCAGGCCGAGCGCTACCGCGAGGGCCGGATCCTGCTGGCGGGCGACGCGGCCCACCTGCTGCCCTCGACCGGGACGGCGATCAACGTCGGCATGTCCGACTCGGTCAACCTCGCCTGGAAACTGGCCGCCGAGATCCAGGGGCGGGCACCGGCGGGACTGCTGGACACCTATCACGCGGAACGGCACGCCGCGGGTGCGCGCGCGTTGCTGCAGTCCCGGGCGCAGGTCGCGCTGCGGCGCGGGCACGACGAAGCCGCCGAGGCACTGCGGGCGGTCTTCCAGGAGCTTCTGGACGACGAGCAGGCTGCGCGCCGGCTGGCCTCCCACGTCGCCGGGACCGACACGCGTTACCCGATGCCGGGTTCCACGCACGCGCTCGCCGGCACGTTCGTCCCGGATCTCGCGCTGGAGACCGATCAGGGCGCGACGAGCGTCGCCGAGTTGCTGCGCGACGCGCGGCCCGTCCTGCTCGACCTCGCAGACCGTCCTGAACTGCGCGAGCCGGCGGAAGGGCTTGTGGACGTCCGCACCGCGAAGGCCGAGGACCGGCCCGCGGACGTCCTGCTGATCCGCCCGGACGGGTACATCGCCTGGGCGGGCGACGGCGACACCGAAGGCCTCCGCGAGGCCCTGGCCGCCTGGTTCGGCGCCTGATCCCATGCATTTCGTCCTCTGAATGCGGTAGTCGCGCGTGCAAGGAACGCATTCAGAGGACGAAACGCGGGTCGTCAGCGGCCGATGACCTCCGAGCCGTACCGCTTCAGGGTCTCTTCCCGCTGATCGTGCATGAGGTACAACGAGAACTGGTCGACACCGAGCGAAGCCAGCTCCTCCAGCCGTTCGACGTGCGCCGAGGACGGGCCCAGCAGGCAGAACCGGTCCACGATCTCGTCCGGCACGAAGTCGGTCGAGGGGTTGCCCGCCCGTCCGTGGTGCGCGTAGTCGTAGTCCTGCCGCTCCCGGATGTAGTCGGTCAGCTCGCGGGGCACCGGACCGGAATCGCCGTAGCGCGCCACGAGATCCGCGACATGGTTGCCGACCATCCCGCCGAACCAGCGCAGCTGTTCCCGCTGGTGCGCCAGGTCGTCGCCGACATACGCCGGAGCGGCGAGACAGATGGTGATCCCGCCGGGATCCCGCCCCGCCGCGCGGGCCGCCTCACGGACGGAACCGATGGTCCACCGCGCGATCGCGGGATCGGCGCACTGGAGGATGAAGCCGTCCGCGTGCTCACCGACCGTCTTCAGCGCCTTCGGCCCGTATCCGGCCATCCACATCTCAAGCCTGCCGTTGCGGATCCAGGGAATCCGCACCGGCTTGTCCCGCAACAGGACCTCGCGGCCCTCGGCCAGCTCCTTGACCACGTGCATGCAGTCGCGCACGGTGGCCAAAGTGGACGGTGGCATCCCGACGACGCGGTGTGCCGAATCACCGCGGCCGATGCCGCACACCGTCCGGTTGCCGTACATGTCGTTGAGCGTGGCGAAGGTCGACGCCATCACCGACCAGTCGCGGGTGGCCGGGCTGGTCACCATCGGCCCCACGATCATCGACGACGTCGCCGCGAGGATCTGCGAGTAGATGACGAACGGTTCCTGCCACAGCACGCACGAGTCGAACGTCCAGCCGTAGCGGAAACCCTGGTCCTCGGCGGCCTTCATGAGCCGCACCAGTTCGCGGGCGGGCGGATCGGTCTGGAGAACTATGCCGAAGTCCATGGCCACCACCTCAGTTCAGGTACTGGTTCAGGTCGCGCGAGAGGAATTTCCCGTGCGTCGTACTCCCGGAGAACCCGGACGGTGACACCACCACGCGGCCCCGGGAAAGCACCGTCTCGACCTTGCCGGTGATCTCCATGCCTTCGTAGGCCGAGTAATCCACGTTCATGTGGTGTGTCTCGACCGACAACGTCTGCTTCGCGTTCGGGTCGTAGACCACGATGTCCGCGTCCGAACCCGCGGCGATGACGCCCTTGCGCGGGTACAGGCCGAACATCCGCGCCGGGGTGGTCGAGCAGGTCTCGACCCAGCGGCCGAGGGTCAGCTCGCCCGCCACGACACCCTGGTGCAGCAGGTCCATCCGGTGCTCGACGCCGGGGATCCCGTTGGGGATCGCGCGGAAGTCGCCGCGACCGAGTTCCTTCTGGTCCTTGAAACAGAAGGGACAGTGATCCGTCGACACCACCGAGAGGTCGTTGGTGCGCAGTCCTCGCCACAGATCGGCCTGATGCGACTTCTCCCGCAGCGGGGGAGAAGCGACATACTTCGAACCCTCGAATTCCGGCTTAGCCAAGTCCTCAATGGACAGATAGAGATACTGAGGACATGTCTCCGCGAAGACGTTCTGCCCGGTGTCGCGCGCTTCCGCGACGGCCGCCAGTGCCTGCGACGCCGAAAGATGCACGATGTACAGCGGCGCCCCGGTCACCTTGGCCAGCTGGATCGCGCGCGAGGTCGCCTCGCCCTCCAGCTCCGGCGGCCGGGTGAGGCCGTGCTGCACCGGGTCTATCTTCCCGGCGGCGAACGCCTGCGCGGCCAGCTGGTCGATCGCGATGCCGTTCTCCGCGTGCATCATGATCGTGGCGCCGATCTCGCGCGCCTTCTGCATGGCCAGCAGGATTTCCCCGTCGGTGGAGTAGAACACCCCCGGATACGCCATGAACATCTTGAAGCTGCCGACGCCACCGTCGACACAGGCCTGCATCTCCTTCAACGACGAATCGTTGACGTCGGAGACGATCATGTGGAAGCCGTAGTCGATGGCGCAGTTGCCGTCGGCCTTCTCGTGCCACTTGTCCATAGTGGACAGCAGTGAAGTGCCCTTGGCCTGGACGGCGAAGTCGATGATCGTAGTCGTCCCGCCCCACGCCGCCGCCGTCGTCCCGGTGCCGAAGGTGTCGACGGAATGTGTGCCGCCGAACGGCATCTCCATATGGGTGTGCGCGTCGATCCCGCCGGGCAGCACGTACTTCCCGGTGGCGTCGATGGTCTCGTCGGCGGGCCCGAGGGTGCCCGGCGCGCCGACGGCCGCGATCGTCTCGCCGTCGACGAGGACGTCCGCCGCCGAGGCGCCCGCCGTGGACAGCACCTGCCCGCCCTTGATGAGGGTGGTCATCACGCCTCCGCGAGGGGTCCGTAGCTGTCGGGACGGCGGTCTCGGTAGAACGCCCACAGATCACGGACCTCGGCGAGTTTCGCCATGTCGAGGTCGCGGACGACGATCTCCTCCTCGGTGTCGGACGCGGCTTCGCCGACGAGCTGGCCGCGGGGGTCCGCGAAATACGATTGACCGTAGAAGTCGTTGTCGCCCAAGGGTTCCACGCCGACCCGGTTGATCGTGCCGACGTAGTACTCGTTCGCGACCGCGGCCGCGGGTTGCTCCAGCCGCCACAGGTACTCCGAAAGCCCCCGGCTGGTCGCCGACGGGTTGAACACGATCTTCGCGCCCGCCAGGCCCAGCGCGCGCCACCCCTCGGGGAAGTGCCGCTCGTAACAGATGTAGACGCCGATGCGGCCGACCGCGGTGTCGAACACCGGGTAACCCAGGTTCCCGGGCCGGAAGTAGAACTTCTCCCAGAACCCCTTCACCTGCGGGATGTGGTTCTTGCGGTGCTTGCCGAGGTAGGTGCCGTCGGCGTCGATAACCGCGGCGGTGTTGTAGTACACGCCCGGCTGCTCGACCTCGTACATCGGGACGACGAGCACGACGCCGTGGCGTTCGGCCACCTCCTGCATGAGCTTCGTCGTCGGCCCGTCGGGGATGCCCTCGGTGTAGGAGTAGTAGTCGGTGTCCTGCACCTGGCAGAAATACGGCCCGTAGAACAACTCCTGCAGACAGACGACCTGTGCTCCCTGCGAGGCGGCCTTGCCGATGGCTTCGACCGCGTTGGCGATCATCGACTCCTTGTCACCCGTCCACCGCTGCTGGATCAATCCGGCTCGGACCAGGTCGCTCACTTGCTTCCTCCTCTGTATAGGCGGTGCGCTTGTGCTCGGGCAGGGCCAGCAGCAGGTAGACGACGAAGGCGCCCGCCAGTCCGACGACCCAGTTGTAGTCGTAGAGCGGTTTCAGGAACGGGATCAGCCCGTCGGCGGGGAACGGCCCGCCGTACGCGCCGCCGACCGCGAGCACGGCGCCGACCAGCGTCGCGACCAGCGCGCGCCAGTTCCAGCCGCCGTTGAACCAGTAGACGCCGCGCTCGGCGTAGAGGTCCCGCAGGTTCAGCTCGGTGCGTTTGACCACCCAGTACCCGGCGACGAGCACCCCGGCGACCGCGCCGAGCAGACCGCCGTAGAAACCGAGCCACGCGAAGATGTAGATGTTCGGATCGGAGTAGAGCCGCCACGGCTGGATGACGATGCCGATGATCCCGGTGATCAGCCCGCCGACGGCGAAGGTGATCTTCTTCGGGAACGCGTTGGAGAAGTCGTAGGACGGGCTGACCACGTTGGCCGCGAGGTTCGCCGACACGGTCGCCAGCACCAGCGCGATCAGCGCGACCACCACCACGATCGGCGAGTCGAACCGGTCGGCCAGTTTCGCCGGGTCCCAGATCTGCTCGCCGTAGAGGACGCTGCCGCCGGAGGTGGTCAGGATCGCCACGATCGCGATGAAGGTCATCGTGGTCGGCAGGCCGAGGATCTGGCCGCGGACCTGCTTGCCCTGGCTGCCGCCGAAGCGGGTGAAGTCCGGCATGTTGAGCGAAAGCGTCGACCAGAACGCGATCATCGCCATCAGCGAGGGCGCGAACACCTTCCAGAAGTCCGGGCCCCAGCCGAGTTTCCCGGGTTCGGACAGGATCGGGCCGAGTCCGCCCGCCTTGACCAGCACGTAGCCGAGCAGGATCAGGAAGCCGACCGAGACCAGCGGCGCCGTCCAGTTCTCGAACTTCCGCACCGCCTCCATCCCGCGCCAGATGATAAGCATCTGGAACAGCCAGAACAGCCCGAACGAAAGCCACAGCGTCCAGTGCTGGCCGAGGACGACGGCGGAATCCTTCCAGCCGGAGCCCGCCAGCCGTCCGACGATGATGTAGACGGCCTCGCCGCCGACCCAGGTCTGGATGCCGAACCAGCCGCACGCGATGAACGCCCGCAGCAGCGCCGCGAGGTTCGCGCCGCGCATCCCGAAGAAGGCGCGGGCGAACACCGGGAACGGGATGCCGTACTTCGTCCCGGCGTGGCTGTTGAGCAGCATCGGGGCGAGCACGATCAGGTTGCCGATGGTGATCGTCATCAGCGCCTGGATCCAGTCCATGCCGAGCGCGATCAAGGACGCGGCGAGCGCGTACGAGGGGATGTTGTGCGCCATCCCCATCCACAGCGCGAAGTAGTTGTAGGTGGTCCAGGTCCGTTTTTCCACCGGGACCGGGGCGAGTTCCTCGTTGTAGAAGCGGCTGTCCTTCAAGGACTCGACCTCGCCGAGTTCTACCCGGCCATCAGGATGCACGAGCTGTGTTCCGCGTGCCGTCGGCTCCATTGCGGAATCGTGCTCGCCCGCGCCGCGCGGGTGGGACTGGCAGACTGTTCACTGTTGATGGCGTCGGAGCGCAGACTGTCGATTGCGTTCGGCGGCCCCTGATGCATGACCTGCGTCACACACACAGCCGTCGCAATCCGGCAATCGGGGCGAAACATCTCCACAGGATCTCCACAGTTCACCCGGATGGTCTCCACGGCCGGTGCTTACAGTCATCCCCATGGAACTGGGAGGACGCCGGGTGCTGGTCGTCGAGGACGACGTGACCATCGCCGAGGCCATCGCCGCGCGGTTGCGGGCCGAGGGCTTCACCGTGGACCTGGCGCACGACGGGCCGACAGGCGTCGAGGTGGACGCCGCGCGGGAACCGGACCTGGTGGTGCTGGACGTGATGCTGCCGGGGTTCGACGGGCTCGAGGTCTGCCGCCGGATCCAGGCCCGCCGCCCGGTCCCGGTGCTGATGCTGACCGCCCGGTCGGACGAGACGGACATGCTGATCGGTCTCGGCGTCGGCGCGGACGACTACCTCACCAAACCGTTCTCCATGCGGGTGCTCTCGGCCAGGGTGCACGCGCTGCTGCGCCGCGTCGAACGGTCGGCCCGGACCGACGTGAGCGAAGCCGGTATGAAGATCGTGCTCGGCGACCTGGAGATCGACGTCGAGGAACGGCGGGTCACGCGGGCGGGCACTCCCGCGCAGCTGACGCCGATCGAGTTCGACCTGCTCGTCCACTTCGCGAAACGGCCGAGGGCGGTGCAGCCGAGGGAACGGTTGCTGAGCGAGGTCTGGGACTGGGACGTCGCCGGCACCGGATCGGGCACCCGCGCGGTCGACAGTCACATCAAGGCACTGCGCCGGAAACTCGGCGCGGACCTCATCCGCACCGTGCACGGCGTCGGGTACGCCCTGGAGGTGGGCTCGTGAAGCCGCGCCCGCTGTTCGGCAGGATCGTCGACGCGCTCCCGAGACCGCTCGACCCGGTCCGCTCCATCAAGCTCAAGCTCGCGATCCTGCTGGTGTCCTCGGGTGGCATCGCGTTCGCCTTCTTCAACTGGCAGATCGGCTGGCTGCCGCCGAGGACCACGATGGCCGCGATGGTGCTCGCGGTGGTCACCTCGCAGATCCTGGCGCACGGGATGACCCGGCCGCTGCGGGAGATGACCGCCGCCGCCAGGGCGATGGCCAAGGGCGACTACACCCGGCGGGTCCGGGCGACCGCGCGCGACGAGGTCGGCGAACTGGCGCACGCCTTCAACCAGATGGCGGCCGACCTCGAAGTCGCCGACCAGCGGCGGCGCGAACTCATCGCGAACGTCTCCCACGAACTGCGCACGCCGATCACCGCGCTGAACGGGGTGCTGGAGAACCTGGTCGACGGGGTCGCCAAACCCGATCCGGCGACCTTGAAGACCGCGCTGCAGCAGACGGAACGGCTCGGCAGGCTGGTCTCCGAACTGCTCGATCTTTCCCGGATCGACGCGGGGGCGTTCCCGTTGCAGCTGGAGGAGTTCGACCTCGAACTGCTTTTGGAGGAGGTCGCCGCCGAGGCGGGGGTGACCGCGGCCGCGACCGGCCGGGGAGTGCGGTTCGCCGTCGACGTCCAGCCGCCCGGCGCGATGGCCGTCGCCGATCGCGGCCGGCTCTACCAGGTCGTGGTGAACCTCCTCGACAACGCGGTCCGGCACGGGCCGTCCGGCGGCGAGGTCCGGGTGCGGGCGGAGGCGCGGGAGGCCGACGTCGTCATCGAGGTCGAGGACGAGGGCCCCGGGATCCCGCCGGGGGAGCGGGACAGCGTGTTCGAACGGTTCACCCGCGGTGAGCGGGCAGGCGGCGGGGGCACCGGTCTCGGCCTCGCGATCGCCCGGTGGGTGGTCGATCTGCACGACGGCAGCATCGCCGTCGTCAGCCCCGAAGCCCGGCCGGGTTGCGTCATCCGCGTCGTGATCCCCGTTCCTTAGGGGCTGAAGGGGACTTTCGCCGCATGCGATGGGGCGAAAGCGTCCTTCACCGCATGAGATGAGGCGAAGGGCCCCTTCAGCCCCTCCTCGCCCGCCACGGAATGTGCTTTCGCAAACTGGAGGATTCGATGAGCGAGGATTCGATGAGCGAAAACAAAGAGGACAGGCAGGCGCACGCGTCGCCCCCGGCGACAGGGGCGACGGCCACGTTGCCGCCCGCGCCGCCGATCCCGGTGCTGATGCGGCCACGGGTCCCGCCGAAGTCCGCGATCGTCCCGCTGCCCGGTTCGGTCCTGCCCGCGGCGGTCGCGGCAGGGCTGATCGCCGCCGTCACCCTGCCGGACGATCCCGGCGTCGGCTGGTTCGTGGCCGGACTCGCCTTCGCGGTGGCCGTCTACTTCGCCGACAAGCGGGCCCGCGGTACCGCCGAGCCGCATTTCGGCCTGGCCAGCGTGTTGTGGGCGGTGGCCGCGCTCGGACTGCTCGCGGTCGGCATGTTCCGCGCGTCGACGTGGCTGAACGTGTTGTGCGTCCTGGCCGCGTGCGTCGCGGGATCCCTCGCGGTGGTCGGGAAGCGCACGGTGAACACCATCATCTACGACGTCTTCGCGGTGCCGATCGAAGCACTGCTCGCGATCCCGTGGATCGGGCGCGGGCTCGGGAAACTGGCCAAGAAGCCGGAAAGCCGTGGCAGGCCGAGGTTCCTGGTGCCGGTACTGGCCAGCGCCGGGCTGCTGCTGGTGTTCGTCCCGCTGCTGCGCGGTGCCGACGCCGCGTTCGCGAACGTCGTCGACGCGGTGATCCCCGAGCTGAACCCGGAAACGTTCGTGCGCTGGGGTTTCCTCTTCACCGTGGCCGCGTTCGCCGTCATCGGCGCGTGCTATCTCCTCGCGGCGCCGCCCCTGCCCGCCGACGACGACGCTCCGCGCAGACGACTGGCACACCGGCTCGAATGGGCATTGCCGCTCGGTGTACTCGTGCTGCTGTTCGCGAGTTTCGTCGCGGTGCGCCTGGTCGTGCTGTTCGGCGGCACCGAGTACGTCCTGCGCACGAGTGGCCTGACCGCGGCCGAATACGCCAGGAGCGGGTTCTGGCAGCTTTCCGCCATCACCGTCCTGACCCTGCTGCTGGTCGCGGCGGCACTGCGGTGGGCGCCGAGGTCTTCGAAGGCCGACCGCGCGTGGCAGCGCGGGCTGCTCGGCGTGCTGAGCGTGCTCAGCCTGGTGCTGGTCGCGTCGGCGTTGAGTCGCATGTGGACATATCAGCAGGCGTACGGGTTCACCGTGCTGCGGCTGCTGGTCGAGGTCTGCGAACTCTGGATCGGCCTGATCTTCCTGCTGATCCTGGGTTCTCTGGTCCCGCTGCGCTCGGCGTGGCTGCCGCGTGCGGCCATCGGCGCCGCCGTCGCGGCCCTGCTGGGACTGGCCGTCCTGGATCCGGAACGGTTCATCGCCGACCGCAACATCGACCGGATCGCGGCGGGCAAGACCCTCGACACCGGTTACCTGTCGAGGTTTTCCGCCGACGTCGTCCCCGCGGCGGACCGGCTCCCGGAGCCGCTGCGGTCCTGTGTGCTCGGACCGGTCGTGATGGGCATCTCGGAAGATGATTGGCGTGAATGGAACCTGAGCCGGGCCCTCGCGCGTCAGACCCCCGTTGCCACAGCGGACGGGGCGAGATGCCCTTACCCGGCCCGTCGCTGAGCCGTGGCACCACGGCCTTGATCGCCCTCCTGGGGGTGAGGGCGATCAAGGCGGCGGTGAACGGCGGCGACCGCCGGGCCACCGAGGGGGAGGCCCGGCGGTCACCTGTCCTTGGCGGTCAGAAGGAGAAGATGCCGTCGGATTCGGCGTCGGCGACACAGGGGTTCGGGTAGGACGTGCGGAAGGTGACCGGCTCACCGCGCCACTTGCCGACCGCGGAGACGTCCACCGGGGCGTACTCCAGTGTGCAGGTCCGCGGTTCCCCGCTCAGCTTGTCGAACTTACCGTCCACTTTGGACAGACTGGCGCAGGCTTTGCCGCGCTTCGGGTGTGAGCCGCCGGTGGGCTGGCAGGTGAGGGAGACGGTGCCGATCCGGCCGTTGGTGTGGTGGCTGGTCAGCTGGAACGTGGATTCGGCCGGTTGCGCGGGGGCCATGCAGGCCAGCGCGAGCACGCAGGCGCCGATCGGTTCGAAGAAAGCCATATCAACCCTATCGGCTGACGTGACCCGGTCACTGTGTTCCACGCTCGGGTGAGATTCACTCACCCGGACGTGTGGTCGTCGGCTGCTCGGATGTCGTGGGCGAGCAGGGCGACGTACAAGGAGAGCATCGACTCCGGATCCTCCAGCCGGACCCCGAGCACCTGCTCGATCCGGGCGAGCTGCTGGTAGTAGGCGGTGCGGGAGGTGTGCGCGGCCGCCGCGGCCGCCGATTTGTTGCCGCCGTGCTCGCAGTAATGCCTCAACGCCTGAACGAGTCTGCTGCCCTGTGCGGCGTCGCGGCTCAGCAGCGGGCCGAGTTCCCGCGCGGCGAACGCGGTGAGCCGTTCGTCGCCCGCCAGCAGATGCAGGAGCCCCCGCAACCGGACGTCGTCGAGCCGGTGGACCAGGCGCTCGGCGTTCCCGGTCAGTGCGGCGGCCGCGACCTGCGCGGCTTCGACGAGGGTGCGGCGTGCCTCGGCCGGTCCGGTGCCCGTGGTCCCCACCGCGACCACGGCGGGCGCGCCGGAGCGGGCCTCGTGGACGTCTGTGGCCAGCCGTCGCAGGACCGCGTCCACCCCCGCCTCCGGCGAGAGCGCGATCAGCGCGCGGACCAGGGTGTCGTCGGCGGCCACCAGCGCGGACACCTTCGCCCGCCGCGCGGCGAGCGCGGTCGCCTCGGCGAATTCCCTCAGCAGCACCGGGGTCGACTGGGCGGTCCTGGCGGTCTCGGTGATCCGGGGGCGGACGGCGACCCCGACCAGCAGCCGTCCCGTCAGCGGCACACCCAGCGCGGAGGCCCGCGCGGTGAGTTCGGCCGGGGGCACCGGATTCGCCAGCAGTTCGGTGAGGATCGCCCGGTGCGCCTGGCGTTCCAGGCCGTCGGTGTCCTTGGCGACCAGCCGGTGGACCGCGAGCGCGGACGCGGCGCGTTCGGCGACCACGACATGCCGCCGCGGCGGCGGATCCCCGCAGACGAGGACGAGCCGCCCCCAGTCGTGCCCGCGCGCGCCGACCACGGTGACCAGCCAGCCCGCGCCGGGGTGGAAACCGGTCCGCTCGCCGACCTGCACCGGTCGCGACCGCGAGGGCCAGCCGGGCAGGAGTTCGGCGGGGTCGGTGCCCGCCGTGTCGTAGGCGAGGACCTCGTGCGACAGCGTCTCCAGCACGACGGGATGCTCGGTGAGCCGCGCGACCTCGCGCAGGATGTCGCCCGGCTCGGCGCCGGCGACCGTCAGCGCGGTGAAGGTCTCGTGGACGCGTTCCGCCGCCCGGAGTTCGTCGACCTGGGCGTCCACGATCAGCCCGTTCACCGCCTCGGTGACCGACACGAACCGGGTTTCCCGCGACAGGGTCACCAGCGGAACGCCATGGTGGTCCGCGGCGTCGACCAGCGCGGACGGGAGCTTGTCACTCCAATGACGGACCAGTTCGACGATCACCCCGGCGACCCCGACCCCGGCCAGGTCGGCGACGTACCTGGCGAGCGCGGCGCCGTCATCGGGCAGCGCGACCCCGGTGGTGAGCACGAGTTCCCCGCCCCGCAGCAGGGGCGCGATGTCCGCGACCTCGGCGACATGCGCCCAGCGGACCGGCGCGTCCAGCCCGGCGGCACCCGCCACCACATGGGGCCTGCCCTGACGCAGCACCGGCAGCGCGAGCACCTCGGCGACGGTCGGGTACATCGGCCTCCCACCTGGTCGGAACGCAGAGAGACAGACTGTACGGCCGGGACCGGGAGTCCGTACACGTTGCCGATGGCGTCGGTGTGGCGCGCGCACCCAGACTCGACCGGAGCAGGCATCCGGCGATCAGGAGGACAGAACCCGTGGCCGACCGCATCACCGACCGCATCAACCACTGGATAGACGGCAAACCGTTCGAGGGCGTGAGCGAACGGTCCGGCGACGTGTTCGATCCGGCCACCGGTCAGGTGCGGGCGAAGGTCGCCTTCGCGGCGCAGGACGACGTCGACACCGCCGTCGCGGCCGCGTCCCGGGCGCTCCCGGGCTGGCGCGGGACGTCGCTGGCCGGGCGGACGCGGGTGTTGTTCGCCTTCCGTGAGCTGCTCTCGGCCCGGCGTGACGAGCTGGCGAAGATCGTCACCAGCGAGCACGGCAAGGTCGAATCCGACGCCGCGGGTGAGATCGCGCGCGCCATCGAGAACGTCGAGTTCGCCTGTGGCGCGGCGCAAATGCTCAAGGGCGGCTTCAGCGAGAACGCCTCCACCGGCGTCGACGTCTACTCGATCGCCCAGCCGCTGGGCGTCGTCGGCGTGATCTCGCCGTTCAACTTCCCGGCCATGGTCCCGCTGTGGTTCGTGCCCAACGCGCTCGCCTGCGGCAACACCGTCGTGCTCAAGCCGAGTGAGAAGGATCCGTCCGCGGCGGTGTTCATCGCGGAACTGTTCGCCGAAGCGGGTCTTCCCGAGGGCGTCCTCAACGTCCTGCACGGGGACAAGGTCGCGGTCGACGGGTTGCTGGAACACCGCGACGTCAAGGCGATCTCGTTCGTCGGGTCCACGCCGATCGCGAAGTACGTCTACGAAACCGGGACCAGGCACGGGAAACGCGTGCAGGCCCTCGGCGGCGCGAAGAACCACATGGTCGTCCTCCCGGACGCCGACCTCGACCTCGCCGCCGACGCGGCCGTCTCCGCGGGCTTCGGGTCGGCGGGGGAGCGGTGCATGGCGGTGTCGGTCGTGGTCGCGGTCGACCCGGTCGGCGACGAGCTGGTCGCGAAGATCGCCGAGCGGATCACGCGCCTGCGCGTCGGCGACGGCAGGCGGCCGACGTCGGAGATGGGGCCGCTCGTCACCGCCGCGCACCACGAACGCGTCGAGTCCTATGTGGAAGCGGGGGTCGAGGCGGGCGCCCGGCTCGTCGTCGACGGACGGGGCGTCGAGGTCGACGGCGAGGACGGCGGGTTCTGGCTCGGCCCGACCCTGTTCGACCACGTGACCCCGGAGATGCCGGTCTACACCGACGAGATCTTCGGACCGGTCCTTTCGGTCACCCGCGCCGAGGGCTACGACGCGGCACTGGAGCTGGTCAACGCCAACGCCTACGGCAACGGCACCGCGATCTTCACCAACGACGGGCGGGCCGCGCGGCGGTTCCAGAACGAGGTCGAGGTCGGGATGGTCGGCGTGAACGTGCCCATCCCAGTGCCGGTCGGCTACTACTCCTTCGGTGGCTGGAAGGACTCGCTGTTCGGCGACACCCACGCCTACGGGCCGGAGGGCTTCCACTTCTTCACGCGCACGAAGGTGGTCACTTCGCGGTGGCCGGATCCTTCGCAGGGCGGAGTGAACCTCGGGTTCCCGCGCAACAGCTGAGGTCCGCAGGCCGCTCGTGAGTGGTAATGACGGTTCTAACCGTCATTACCACTCACGAGGCCTTTACCCCTGGACACTCCTCCTTCCGTAAACTCGTTGTGAGGACGAGCCGAGGGAGGTGCAGGTGGCCAACGCGGAAGAGCGCCGCTTCGAAGTGCTGCGCGCGATCGTCGCCGACTACGTGTCCAACCAGGAGCCTGTCGGTTCCAAGGCGATCGTCGACCGGCACAATCTCGGTGTGTCGAGCGCCACGGTGCGCAACGACATGGCCGCACTGGAGGAAGAGGGCTACATCACACAGCCCCACACCAGCGCGGGCCGCATTCCCACCGACAAGGGCTACCGGCTGTTCGTCGACCGGATCGCCGAGGTCAAACCCCTGAGCGCGGCCGAACGCCGCGCCATCACGGCCTTCCTCGACAGCGGGACCGACGTCGACGACGTGCTGCGCCGGTCCGTCCGGCTGCTCGCGCAGCTGACCAGGCAGGTCGCGGTCATCCAGTACCCGATGATGACCAACTCCGCGGTGCGCCACCTCGAAGTGGTGCCGCTCACCCCGGCCCGCCTGATGCTGGTGCTGATCACCGACTCCGGCCGTGTCGACCAGCGCACCGTCGACCTCGGCGACGTCATCACCGAGGAGAACGTCGGCAGACTGCGCACGGTGCTGAACGGCGCGCTCGCGGGCCGCAGGCTGTCCGAGGCCGCCGCCTCCGTCGCCGAACTGCCCGAGAAGTCGCCGGGCGACCTGCGCGACAGCCTCACCCGCGTCTGTACCGTGCTGGTGGAATCGCTGGTCGAGCATCCCGAAGAACGGCTGGTGCTGGGCGGTACGGCGAACCTCACCCGCAACGTCTCGGACTTCCCGGGATCGCTCCGGCAGGTACTGGAGGCGCTCGAGGAGCAGGTCATCGTGCTCAAGCTCCTCGCGGCCGCCCGCAACCCCGGTGCGGTCACCGTGCGCATCGGTGAGGAAAATGAGGACGAGCAGATGCGCAGCACCTCGGTGGTGTCCATCGGCTACGGCATGGACGACATGCTGCTGGGCGGGATGGGCGTCGTCGGGCCGACCAGGATGGACTACCCGAACACCATCGCCGCGGTGCGCGCGGTGGCGAACTACGTGGGGCAGATCCTCTCCGGCCGCTGAACGCGGCGTTGAGGTCGAAGTCAGAAGGAGAAGGCGAAGACGGTGGCGAGGGACTATTACGGCATTCTCGGGGTTGCGAAGAACGCGACGGATCAGGAGATCAAGCGCGCGTATCGCAAACTGGCCCGTGAACTGCACCCCGACGTCAACCCGTCGGAGGACGCCCAGCATCGCTTCGGCGAGGTGACCACCGCCTACGAGGTGCTGTCGGATCCGCAGAAGCGCAAGGTCGTCGACCTCGGCGGCGACCCGATGGACAGCGGCGCACGCGGGGCCGGCGGCGGCGACCCGTTCTCCGGTTTCGGCGGTCTCGGCGACATCATGGACGCCTTCTTCGGCGCCGCCGGAGGGGGCGGCGGCCGGGGCCGCGGCCCGCGCAGCCGCGTGCAGCCCGGTTCCGACGCGCTCATCCGCCTGGGCCTGACCCTGGAGGAATGCGCCACCGGCGTCGACCGCGAGATCACCGTCGACACCGCCATCGTCTGCGACCTGTGCCGCGGTGCCGGCGCCGCCGAAGGCACCGGCACCAAGACCTGCGACACCTGCGGCGGCGCCGGCGAGGTCCAGTCCGTGCAGCGGTCGTTCCTCGGCCAGGTCGTCACCGCCCGCCCCTGCCCGGTCTGCCGCGGCTTCGGCGAGGTCATCCCCGACCCCTGCCGCCAGTGCGGCGGCGACGGCCGCGTCCGCGCGCGCCGCAACGTCACCGCCAAGATCCCGCCGGGCGTCGGCGACGGCATGCGCATCCGGCTGTCCGGCCAGGGTGAGGTCGGCCCCGGCGGCGGCCCCGCCGGCGACCTGTACGTCGAGATCGACGAGGCGCCGCACGAGGTGTTCGTCCGTCAGGGCAACGACCTGCACTGCAACTTCCGCATCCCGATGACCACCGCCGCCCTCGGCGCCACGGTGCCCATCGAGACCCTCATCGACGGCGACTACGAACTCGACATCGAACCGGGCACCCAGCCCGCCACCGAACTCGTGCTCACCGCCAAGGGCATGCCGCGACTGCGGTCCTCCGGCCGCGTCGACGGCCGCGGCGACCTGCACGTCCACATCGACGTCGTGGTGCCGACCAAACTCGACGACGCCCAGCGCGACCTCCTCGTCGAACTGGCCCAGCAGCGCGGCGAAGACGTCCCTTCGCTCTCCTCGAACGGTTCCAAACCCGGCGGGCTGTTCTCCAAGCTGCGCACCAAGAACCACCGGTAACCCGTGCCCGAGACGACACCGCCGGTCTTCCTCGCCGCCGCACTGCCCACGTCCGGGCGCACCACCCTCGACGGCGAGGAAGCCCGGCACGCCGCCACCGTCCGGCGGCTCCGCGTCGGCGAACACCTCGTGCTCTCCGACGGCGAAGGCGGCATGGCGCGCTGCGTCGTCGAAGCCGTCCAAGCGGGCCGGGACGCGGCACTCACCCTCGCCATCGAAGAACACTGGATCGAGGAACCACCCGCACTGCGCGTCATCGTCGCCCAGGCACTGGCCAAAGGCGACCGCGGCGAACTCGCCGTCGAACTCGCCACCGAAGCCGGCGCCGACGCGATCGTCCCCTGGCGCGCCGCCCGCAGCGTCGCCCGCTGGGAAGAAGGCACCCGCGGCGACAAAGCCCTCACCCGCTGGCGCACCACCGCCCGCGCCGCCGCCAAACAGGCCCGCCGCGCCCACGTCCCCGAAGTCGCCGAACCCGCGAACACCCGCGAACTCGCCGAACTCGTCCAGACCGTTTCCCGCGCACTGGTCCTCGAATCCGGCATCACCACCCGGCTCACCGAGATCGAACTCCCGCCCCGAGGCGACATCCTCCTCATCGTCGGCCCCGAAGGCGGCATCACCGACGAAGAACTCACCACCCTCACCGACGCCGGCGCGACCGCCATCCGGTTGGGCCCCACCGTGTTACGCACCTCCACCGCCGCGGCCGTGGCCCTCGGCGCGCTCGGCGTCCTCACCGACCGCTGGAAGTGAAAAAACACCCCACAATTTTGCGGCGAGTTATGGCGCGATCACGCAAACAGCCGTTACTCTCGTTAACTGACGCGCAACACACGGTTTCGGCGCGCCACTGGGGATGAAGCCCGGTCGCGCGCGTGAATCCCCGCCGGGCACCTCCCCCCTCGGTCCGGCGGAGCCGCGGCGGCGGTGGACCGACCCCCAGGGTCCACCGCGCCGCGGCATCTTCATTTGGGGCTTCGCGAGTTCGCTTCGCTCATTGCCGCGCCCCGAATTCCGCGCCGCGGCGCGGTTCCGCGTAGTGCCCCGGGCCCGCTGTCCCCAATGTGGCATTGGGGACGCTCAGTGTCTCCAATGTGGCATTGGGGACAGCGGGCTGGCACGACCGCGTGCTGTCGCCGCGCGTGGGGGCTCGGGTGCGTGTGGTTGGTGGTTAGTGAGCGGTAAGTTCGGGGGGTGGTGAACCGGGCGGGGCGGATGAGCGGGGCGGAGCGGCGGGCTCAGGTGCTGAGGGTCGCGGCGGGGGAGTTCGCGGGGCACGGGCTGCACGGGGCGTCGGTGGAGGCCATCGCGCGTGAGGCGGGGATCACGCAGGCGTATGTGTTCCGGATGTTCGGGACCAAGAAGGCGTTGTTCCTGGCGGTGGTGGGGGCGGCGTTCGACCGGTTCAGTGAGGGGATGGCGAGGGCCGCCGAGGGGTGTGAGGGACTCGACGCGCTTTCGCGGATGGGTGCGGAGTACTACGGGCTGCTGTCGGACCGGACGACGCTTTTGCTGCAGCTGCAGGGATTCGCGGCGTGCGGGGACAGTGAGGTCCGCGAGTTCGTGCGGACGCGGTTCGCCCGGATGTGGGACACGGTCGCGGGCGCCGCGAAACTCGATCCGGTGACGGTGAAATCGTTCCTGGCCTTCGGCATGCTTCTCAACAACGTGGCCGCCCTCGACGTCGGCGAGCTCGACGAGCCGTGGGCCGAAGGGGTCCGCACCCGCGTCCAGGCCGGTTTGTTCGAGCACATCACCACCGAGACCAACCGCGACGTTAGGGTGAAGGAATGAGTGACGCGGAGACGTTGTTCGAGCGGATCATCGCGGGCGAGATCCCGTCCGAGAAGGTGTACGAGGACGAGACGACGTATGCGTTCCGGGACATAGCGCCGCAGGCCCGGGTACATGTGCTCGTGGTGCCGAAGAAGCGCTACCGGAACCTGGCCGACCTCGCCTCCGCCGACCCGCAGTTGCTCGCCGACGTGGCGGCGGCCGCCAAGAAGGTCGCCGAGCTGGAGGGGATCGCCGAAACCGGCTACCGGGTGGTGTTCAACACCGACCGTGACGCCGGGCAGACCGTCTTCCACGTGCACGCGCACGTGCTCGGCGGCGAGCAGCTGGGGCATTTCGGGCGCTGAAGCGCGCGGCCAGGAGAAACCGGACTGCGTGCCGCCACCCGCAACCAGTAGCATCGACCTTGTCACTGTCGTTGAAAATCGCAGCGTAAGCGCAGGAAGTAGGCCCGAGGCCACGTGGCCGGAACCGTACCGGGTGAAGCCGCCCGACCCGACGTTCCCGCGGACGTCACCGCGACCAAGGCCGACGAGGCCACCGTCACCGAAGCGGCCCAGTCCCGATTCCCCATCCCCGACGCCGCCGCGCTCAGCCTGCTCGGCTCAAGGGACGAAAACCTCCGCGTCGCCGAGGAACTCCTCGCCGCCGACGTCCACGTCCGGGGCAACGAGGTCACCCTGACCGGCGCACCCGCCGACGTCGCCTTCGCCGAACGTGTCTTCGCCGAACTCGTGACGCTCGCCGGCCGCGGCCAGCAGGTCGACCCGGCCACCGTCCGCCGCACCGTCGGCATGCTCTCCACCGGTGACCACGAGTCACCGGCCGAAGTGCTGAGCATGAACATCATCTCCCGGCGCGGCAAGACGATCCGGCCCAAGACGCTCAACCAGAAGCGCTACGTCGACGCGATCGACAAGCACACGATCGTCTTCGGCATCGGCCCCGCCGGTACCGGCAAGACGTACCTCGCCATGGCCAAGGCCGTGCAGGCGCTGCAGGCGAAGCAGGTCACCCGCATCGTGCTGACCCGGCCCGCGGTCGAAGCCGGTGAGCGCCTCGGCTACCTGCCGGGCACGCTCAACGAGAAGATCGACCCGTACCTGCGCCCGCTCTACGACGCGCTGCACGACATGGTCGAACCCGAGTCGATCCCCCGGCTGATGCAGGCGGGCACCATCGAGATCGCGCCGCTCGCGTACATGCGCGGCCGCACCCTCAACGACGCCTTCATCATCCTCGACGAGGCGCAGAACACCACGCCGGAACAGATGAAGATGTTCCTCACCCGGCTCGGGTTCGGCGCGAAGATCGTCGTCACCGGCGACGTCACCCAGGTCGACCTCCCCAACGGCCAGAAGAGCGGCCTGCGCGTGGTCAAGGACATCCTCGACGGCGTCGACGACCTCCACTTCGCCCAGCTCACCAGCCAGGACGTGGTGCGGCACAAGCTCGTCGGCGACATCGTCGACGCGTACGAGAAGTGGCAGGCCCTGCAGGACAGCCAGGACAAGAGCAACGGCTGGAAAGGGCAGCGGCGTTCATGAGCATCGAGATCGCCAACGAATCGGGCGTCAACGTCGACGAGAGTTCGATCGTGTCGGCCGCCCGGTTCGCGCTCGACAAGATGGAGGTCAGCCCGCTCGCCGAGCTGTCCATCCTGCTCGTCACCCTCGAGGTGATGGAGGATCTGCACGAACGGTGGATGGACCTGCCCGGTCCCACCGACGTGATGGCCTTCCCGATGGACGAGCTCGACTCGTCGCGCCGCCCGGACGCGCCGGACGCGTCCCCCGCGCTGCTCGGCGACATCGTGCTCTGCCCGGCGTTCGCGAAAGACCAGGCCAAGACGGCCGGGCACGCGCTGATGGACGAGCTGCACCTGCTCACCACGCACGGCGTCCTGCACCTGCTCGGCTACGACCACGCCGAGCCCGCCGAGGAACGCGAGATGTTCGGGTTGCAGAAGCGGATCCTCGGCGAGTTCCAGGCGGCCGTGGCCGCGGTGAACCGGCGCGACGCGCAGCGCACCGCGGACGACAGGCTCCTCGGCACCGCCGGGCTCGACGCCGTGCCCGCCGACGAACCTCCCGCCTAGGCGGTTCGCTGACATGGGTAGTCCCACGGCCCTGCTGGTCATCGCCATCGCGCTGATCCTGCTCGCCGGGGTGTTCGCGGCCGCCGACGCCGCGGTCAGCACGGTCTCCAAGGCCCGCGCCGACGGCCTGGTCCGGATGGGCAGGCCGGGGGCGCGCCAGCTCGCGTTGGTCATCACCGAACGCCGCCGCCACATCAACCTGATCCTGCTGCTGCGGATGACCTGCGAGCTGACCGCCACCGTGCTGGTCACCGTCGACATCCTCGGCTGGATCGAGCCGCTGTGGCTCGCCATCGTCGTCGCCGCGGGCGTGATGGTCGTGGTGAGCTACGTGCTCATCGGCGTCGGCCCGCGCACCCTCGGCCGCCAGCATCCGTACCGGATCGGCCTGGTCGTCGCGGGCCCGGTCCGCGTCCTCGGTTCGATCCTCGGCCCGCTCAGCAGGCTGCTGATCGTCCTCGGTAACGCAATCACCCCGGGCCGCGGTTTCCGCGAAGGCCCGTTCACCTCCGAAGTCGAACTGCGTGAACTGGTCGACCTCGCCCAGGAGCGCGGCGTCGTCGAGGAATCCGAACGCGAGATGATCCACTCGGTGTTCGAACTCGGCGACACCGTCGCGCGCGAGGTCATGGTCCCGCGTACCGAGATCGTCTGGATCGAGCACGAGAAGACCGTGCGCCAGGCGCTCGCGCTGGCCCTGCGCACCGGGTTCACCCGGCTGCCGGTGATCGGCGAATCCGTCGACGACGTCGCGGGCGTCGTCAACATCAAGGACCTCATGCCCGCCTACATGGCCGAGGGCGGTCCGCAGCGCCTGGTCGAGGAGCTGATGAACCCGGCGAGTTTCGTGCCGGACTCGAAGCGGCTCGACGAACTGCTCAAGGAGATGCAGGTCTCCCACAACCACATGGCGATCGCGGTCGACGAGTACGGCGGCACCGCGGGCCTGCTCACCATCGAGGACATCCTCGAGGAGATCGTCGGCGAGATCACCGACGAATCCGACACCGACGAACGCCCCGAGGTCGAAGAACTCGAAAGCGGCGCGGTCCGCGTCTCGTCCCGGCTCTCGATCGACGACCTGGGCGAACTGTTCGGGATCGACCTCGAAGACCACGACGTGGAGACCGTGGGCGGGCTGCTCGCCGAGCGACTGGGTAGGGTCCCGCTGCCGGGGGCCGAAGCCGAGGTCGCCGGACTTCGGCTGTTCGCCGAAGGTGGTAAGGACCGGCGCGGGCGGATGCGGATCACCACGGTGGTCGTCCACCCCGCCGACGCGGACGCGGTGACCGACGCTGCCCAGGGCAGGCGCCGTACCCGCGTCCCGCAGCCCGATGAAAGTGACAGGAGTGTCGAACATGCCTGAGCTGGACGCCGAGGACGAGAAGCTGGTGACCCTGGCCAGGTCCGCGCGAGCCCGCACCCAGGCCGCCGAAGGCGCCGCGCTCCGCGACACCGACGGCCGCACCTACGCGGCGAGCACGGTCGATCAGCCTTCCTTCAAGCTCACCGCGCTGCAGGCCGCCGTCGCGGCCGCGGTTTCGAGTGGGGCCGAAGGAATCGAGGCGGCCGTCGTGGTCAGCCCCGAGGGTCTGCTCAAGGAATCGTCCGTGCACGCGGTGCGGGACATCGCCGAAGAGGCCCCGATCTATCTGGTCGATCCGAGCGGCAAGGTGCTGAACTGATGGCCGAACCGCATCGCTCGGGCTTCGCCTGCTTCGTCGGGCGGCCGAACGCGGGCAAGTCGACGCTGACCAACGCACTCGTCGGCAGCAAGGTGGCGATCACCTCCAGCAAACCGCAGACCACCCGGCACGCGATCCGCGGCATCGTCCACCGCGACGACGCCCAGCTGGTCATCATCGACACCCCGGGACTGCACCGGCCGAGGACGCTGCTGGGCGAGCGGCTCAACGACATCGTCCATTCGACATGGTCCGAAGTGGACGTTGTCGGGCTTTGCGTGCCCGCCAACGAGAAGGTCGGTCCCGGTGACCGGTTCATCGCCGCCGAACTGAAGAAGATCGCCAAGCGCACCCCGGTGATCGGCGTCGTCACCAAAACGGATCTCGTGAAACCCGAGCAGGTCGCCGAGCAGTTGCTCGCCCTGCAGGAGGTCATGGAGTTCGCCGAACTGATCCCGGTGTCCGCTGTGGACGGTTTCCAGGTCGGCGCGCTCGCGGACCTGCTGGTGCGGCACCTTCCCGAAGGACCGCAGCTGTACCCGGGCGGCGAACTCACCGACGAGCCCGAGCAGACCCTGGTCGCCGAGCTGATCCGCGAGGCCGCGCTGGAGGGTGTCCGGGACGAACTCCCGCACTCGATCGCCGTCACCGTCGAGGAAATGCTGCCGCACGAGGGCAGGGACGACATGATCGATGTCCACGCCTTCCTTTACGTGGAACGACCGAGCCAGAAGGGCATCATCCTCGGGCACAAGGGGGAGCGCCTGAAGGACGTCGGCGCTCGTGCCCGGCAGCAGATCGAGGGGCTTCTCGGTTCGAAGGTCTACCTCGACCTGCACATCAAGGTCGCCAAAGAGTGGCAGCGCGATCCCCGTCAGTTGCGACGCCTGGGCTTCTGACTGAACTGTATGTCTCGATTCGGTCGCGGAGACCGGTTGATGGTGTGGAACCGGACGGGTGACCTTAGAGTCTCACTCCTCGACTCCGGTGATCGCTGATCGGGCGGCGCGCCCCGGGTCAGTTCCACATCTCATTCGTGAAGGGAAAGCGGTAAATGACCGACAACCAGGGCCTGCCCAACTACTCCGGCGACCCTCAGGGCGGTGGCGGCTTCAACAACCCCGGCCCGCCGCCCAACAACAACCTGGTGTGGGCCATCCTCACCACCATCCTGTGCTGCCTCCCCTTCGGCATCGTCTCGATCGTGAAGTCGACCCAGGTGAACACCCTTTGGGCGCAGGGCCAGCCCGCCGCCGCGCAGGAAGCGGCCGACGCCGCCAAGAAGTGGGCCATCATCTCCGCGATCGTCGCCGCGGTTCTCTGGGTCCTGTACATTCTCCTGTTCGTCGTTCTCGGTGTCTTCGCGGCCTCGGTGGACGTGAACAACTACCGCTGATCCCGGCGAACGAGGGGGAGACCTCATGACCGACCAGTACCCGAACTACCCGCCTCCGGGCGGGCCTCCGCCGCAACAGCCGTACTACGGCGGTATGCCGAATTACGGTCCGCCGCCGGACAACAACCTCGTGTGGGCCATTCTCTGCACGGTGCTGTGCTGCTTGCCGCTGGGTATCGTCGCGATCGTGAAGTCGAGCCAGGTCCAGACGTTGTGGGCGCAGGGCTTCCAGGCCGAAGCCCAGAAGGCCGCCGACGACGCGAAGAAGTGGTCCATGTGGGGAGCGATCGCCACCGGCGTTCTTTTCCTGCTGTACATCATCTTCATTGTGGTGATGGTCATCATCGGCGCGTCGGCGGGAAGCTTCACGCCGTGACGACGTCCGTCTACACGGGATTCCCGGCGCGCGGGTTCAAAGCGAAGGCCCGCGCGCTGGGGCCACCGCTGGCCATCGCCGCCGGAGCCGGACTCGGCTGCGTCGTACTGTGGCTGGGCGATCCCACCACCCCGGGCGGGCCGCTTCCGGTCTGTCCCACCAAGGCGTTGCTGGGCATCGCCTGCCCCGGCTGCGGCGGCATGCGCATGGTCTACAGCGCGCTGCACGGCGACATCCCCGCCGCGCTGCACTACAACGCGGTGTCCTTTGTGGTCCTGCTGCTGCTCGTCTGGAGCACCGTCGCCTGGGCCGTCGGCAGGCTCCGTGGCCGGGCGGTGGACAGCTGGTTGCACTGGCGCTGGACGCCGCTCGCGTTCGGTGTCGTGTTCGTCGTCTGGTTCGTCATTCGTAACCTGCCCTTCGCCCCGTTCACCTCGCTCTACGTCTGAGCGACGGGCCGAGGCCCGGATCGTCGGTGGCACCGAGTACGCTCCCGCGCACCGGTCTGCTCGGTGTGTACCCATGCCGTACATTCAGGCCGGGTCGCCGCACGAGGGCCCCGTGCGCCAGGGGGCGAGGAACCAGCGAGGGGATTTCGATGACCACTCCCTACGGCCAGCAGCCGCCGGGACACCAGCCGCCGTCCGGGTTCGGGCCTCCTCCGGGGGAGGGCCAGCAGGGTGACCAGCCCTCGCCCTTCGGTCAGCAGCCTCAGCAACCTCCCCAGGGCGACCAGCCTTCTCCCTTCGGCCAGCAGCCGCAGTCCTCGCCGTTCGGCCAGCAGCCGCCGGCGCAGCAGTCGCCGTTCGGGCAGCCGCAGCAGCAGTCCCCCTTCGGTCAGCAGCCCGGACAGCAGGGCCAGCCCCCATTCGGTCAGCAGGCGCCGTTCGGTCAGGCTTCGCCGTACGGCCTGCCCTCGCACGCGTACGCCCACTGGGGCAAGCGGCTCGCCGCGATGCTGATCGACTTCAGCCCGGTCCTTCTGGTCTACCTCATCGGTGGACTGCTCTTCCTGGTGAGTGAATCCGTCGGGAGCGCGGCGATGGGCATCACCGGGATCGCGTTCTTCGGCTTCACCATCTGGAACCGCTGGATCCTGATGGGCACCACCGGGCAGTCGCTCGGCAAGCGGTTCATGAAGATCAAGCTGCTCAAGGAAGCCACCGGCGAGCCGCTCGGCATCGGGATGACGATCGCGCGCGAGTTCTGCCACTTCCTCGACAACTTCCTCTTCGGTCTCGGCTACTGGTGGCCGCTGTGGGACCTGAAGCGGCAAACCTTCTCGGACAAGATCGTCGGCACGATCGTGCTTCCCGTCGACGCCGAGGTTCCCGGAGCGCAGCAGTTCGGCGGCCAGGCCGGTTTCCCCGCGCCGCAGTCGTCGCCGTTCCCCGCCCAGCCGTCGCCGTTCGGCCAGCCGCAGCAGGCCCCCTCGGGTGCCTTCGGCCAGCCGCAGCAGCCGTCGCCGTTCGGGCAGCCCGCCCAGCAGCCGCAGCCGTTCGGGCAGCAGGCCCATCAGTCGTCCCAGCCGTCGCAGCCGTTCGGGCAGCAGCCGCAGGGAACCGCGCTACCGTCCTCGGAGTCCCAAACCGAACCGGGCTTCGGCGAGGCCGAGCCGACCCAGGTCCTCCGTCCGGGGCAGCAGAACCAGCCTGAGCAGGCGCCGTCCGCGTTCGACGAAGCCGAGCCGACGCAGAAGATCACGCCGGAGCAGCTGAGGCAGCAGCTGCCCGGCGCGGAGGGGCCGAACGGGCCCGGAACACCGCAGCAGTAACGGAACGACCGGCGGGATCCACCCGCCGGGAAGCACGACACAAGTGGGGAACCCGATGACGAACCCGTACGGCCAGCAGCCCGGCTACGGCCAGCAGCAGCCTTATGGCCAGCAGCCTCAGCCCGGCTACGGACCTCCGTCCGGCGCCACGCCCGCACCGTACGGTCAGCCTTCGGGCGCGAACCCCATGCCGTACGGCCAGCCGGCGCCGTACGGTCAGCCTTCCCCGTACGGCCAGCCCGCGCCGTATGGCGCTCCGGGCGGCATGCCCGGTGGCGGGGACATCAACTCGATCCCCGACTACAAGGGCTGGGCGATCGGCTGCATCTTCCTCTGCTGGATCATCGCGATCTTCGCGATCATGAAGTCCAACGAGGTCAACACTTATAAGATGCAGGGCAACTACGCCGCCGCCATGGACGCGTCGAAGTCGACGAAGACCATGTGCATGATCGCCTCGATCATCGGCGGCGTCGGCTGCCTGTTCTCCATTCTCTGGATCATCCTGGCCGCCGCGACGGCGTTCTGACCGAAAGAACAACGAGGACCATTCGAAATGACCAACCCCTACGGCCAGCAGCAGCCCTATGGCCAGCAGCAGCCTGGCTACGGCCCGCCTTCCGGTGGCATGCCCGCTCCCTACGGCCAGCCGGCCCCGTACGGCGCCCCGTCTCCCTACGGCGCGCCGGGCGGTATGCCCGGTGGTGGCGGCGATATCAACGCCATCAAGGACTACAAGGGCTGGGCGATCGGCTGCATCTTCCTCTGCTGGATCATCGCGATCTTCGCGATCATGAAGTCCAACGAGGTCAACACCTACAAGATGCAGGGCAACTACGCCGCCGCCGCGGACGCGTCGAGGTCGACGCGGACCATGTGCATGATCGCGTCGATCATCGGTGGCGTGGGCTGTGCTTTCGCCATCGTGATGATCATCATCTCGATCGTCGCGGCTTCGACCGCGACCTACAGCTGCTACGGCAGCTACTGCTGATTCCGGGGCACACCGCCCCGATGTCGGCCCCGGGTGGGACGATGTCGGGGTGGTGAACCTCTATCGCGACACCGGAGTGGTGTTGCGGACGCACAAGCTCGGTGAGGCCGACCGGATCATCACCCTGCTCACGCGGCGGCACGGCAAGGTCCGTGCGGTCGCGAAAGGCGTGCGTCGGACGTCGTCACGGTTCGGGGCGCGCCTGGAGCCGTTCGGGCATGTCGACGTCCAGTTCTACACCGGCCGTTCCCTCGACGTGATCACCCAGGTCGAGACGGTCGACGCCTTCGCGCTGCCGCTGGTGGCCGACTATCAGCGCTACACCGCGGCGAGCGCCATCGCCGAGACGGCCGACAGGCTGTCCGCCGAAGAGGGCGAACCGGTCCTCAAGCTCTACATGCTCGTCGTCGGGGCCCTTCGGGCGCTCGCGGGCGGCGAACGCGACAGCTCCCTCATCCTCGACGCCTTCTTCCTGCGGGCCATGGCCTACGCGGGATGGGCGCCCGCGATCACCGAATGCGCCCGGTGCGGCCTGCCGGGCCCGCACAAGGCGTTCAGCGTGTCGGCGGGCGGCTCGATGTGCCCGGATTGCCGGGTTCCCGGCTGTGTCCACCCCTCCCAGGAGGTGCTGACCCTGCTCGCGGCGCTCCTGCACGGCGAGTGGCCGGTGGCCGAAGCGGCGTCGCCGGTGCCTCGGCGGGACGCGTCCGGCCTGGTCGCGGCGCATCTGCAGTGGCATCTGGAGCGTCAGCTGCGGTCACTGCCGCTGGTGGAGAGGCGTGCGCGGGAGGGCGTCACCGGAGCGCAGTAGGGTCGCAGGCACAGGTTCACTCGATCAGGAGGCTCGAAGGTGCTGCGCAGGGGACGCGAGAACAAGGCGTCACAATTCGAACTTCGCGCGCCGGAGCCGCATCCGTCCGGTGCCCGGCCGCCGGAGATCCCGAAGGAACTCCTCCCGAAGCATGTGGCGCTGGTGATGGACGGCAACGGCCGCTGGGCCAACCAGCGCGGCCTGCCGCGGATCGAAGGCCACAAGCGCGGGGAAGCGGTGATGATCGACGTCGCCAGCGGTGCCGTGGAACTCGGCGTCAAATGGCTGTCGGTGTACGCGTTCTCCACCGAGAACTGGAAGCGGAGCCCGGAAGAGGTCCGCTTCCTGATGGGCTTCAACCGCGACACCATCCGCCGTCAGGTCGACTACCTCGGCTCGATCGGCGTCCGCATCCGCTGGGCGGGGCGCCGTCCCAAGCTGTGGGCGAGCGTGATCAAGGAACTGCAGGTCGCCGAGGAGAAGACCAAGCACAACACGGCGCTGAACATGACCATGTGCGTCAACTACGGCGGCCGCGCGGAACTGGCCGACGCCATGCGCCGGATGGCCCAGGACGTGGCCGACGGGAAACTGAACCCGGACAAGGTCACCGAGAAGACCATCGGGAAGTACCTGTACCAGCCCGACATGCCGGACGTGGACCTGTTCCTGCGGCCGTCGGGGGAGCAGCGGACGTCGAACTTCCTGCTCTGGCAGTCGGCCTACGCCGAGATGGTCTACCAGGACACGCTCTTCCCGGACTTCGACCGCACCCACCTGTGGCGGGCCTGCCTCGAGTTCGCGAAACGGGACCGCCGCTTCGGCGGTGCCATCGACAAGGCTTCGGAAGGAACCTCATGACCACCGAAGCGGTGGACACGGCGGCTTTGCTGACGTCGGCGCGGGAAGCCCTCGAGCGCTATCTCGAAGTCCACGTCGACGACGACGGCGCGCTGACCTTCTCGCACGCGGACGTCCCCTGCGTCATCCAAGCGACCCGGCTGGCCGAAGGGCTGACCGTGCTGAGCCTGACCTGCGTGGTCGCCTGGGATCTGCCGGACGATCCGGCGATCGCGGCCTCGGCGGCGGAGCGCGCCGGGCAGGGCCTGTTCGGGACGCTCGGGGTCGTGCGCTCGGAGAAGGGGATCGACATCACGCTGAGGTACGCGTTCCCGGCCGAGGGTATGGAGCCCTCGCCGCTCGGGACGCTGCTCATGCTGGTCGTGTCGACCGCGTCCCAGCTGCGAAGTGATCTTCTGGGCACGGCTCCCGGGGACTGACCTCCGGGACACAGGGTCACCTGGCATCATCTCGCACGTGGAAACCATTTCCAGCAGCGCCCCGGAGAAGAAACCCGTCCGGCGGTTCAAGATCACCTCGATCGAGGTGCTCTGCGCGATCCTGCTGATCGCGATCCTCGGGCAGAGCTGGCTCCAGCAGGTGTTCGACGTGCCCGCGCTGCGGACCGGCTCGACGGTGTTCGTCGCGGTCTGCGTGCAGGCGCTGCCGTTCCTGGTGCTCGGGGTGCTGATCAGCGGCGCGATCGCGGCGTTCGTGCCCGCGCGGGTGCTGGAGAAGGTGCTGCCGCGGCGCGCGGGGGCGGCGGTCGGTGTCGCGGGCCTGGCCGGGGTCGCCCTGCCGGGCTGCGAATGCGCGTCGGTGCCGGTGGCGCGACGGCTGATCGGCCAGGGCGTCGCGCCCGCGGCCGCGCTGACGTTCCTGCTGGCCGCGCCCGCGGTGAACCCGGTGGTGCTGGTCGCCACGGCGGTGGCGTTCCCGGGGAACCCGGAGATGGTGTTCGCCCGGTTCGCCGGTTCGCTCGCCACAGCGATGGTGATGGGCTGGCTGTGGGCGAAGTGGGGCAAACTCGACTGGATCGCGGAGCGGGCGCTGCGGCGTCTCCCGGAGGTCCAGCACGGTTCCCGCTGGAAGACCTTCGCCGAGACCGCGCGGGCGGATCTGGTCGAGGCGGGCGGATTCCTCGTGCTCGGCGCGATGATCGCCGCCGCTATGAACGTGCTCGTGCCCGCCAAGTGGTTCGGGGTGTTGGGGGAGCAGATCGTGCTCGGGGTGCTGGTGATGGCCGTGCTCGCCGTCGTGCTGGCGCTGTGCAGTGAGGCCGACGCCTTCGTCGCCGCTTCGCTGACCGCGATGCCGCTGCTGCCGAAACTGGTGTTCCTGGTGGTCGGGCCCGCGATCGACGTCAAGCTGTTCGCCCTGCAGACCGGGACGTTCGGGAAATCCTTCGCGCTGCGGTTCGCGCCGGTGACCTTCGTCGTCGCGCTGTCCTGCGCCGTCGTCTCGGGCACGCTGATCCTCGGAGGTGGCGCGTGAAACGCGAGACCCAGAACATCCTGCTGATCCTGCTCGGCGGGGCGCTGCTCAAGATCACCATCAACGGCGACTACCTGCGCTACGTCAAACCCGCGCAGCAGCCGTGGATCATCGCCGGTGGCGCGGTGATGGTGGCGCTGGGCGCGGTCGCGATCGTCCGCGACCTGCTGGCCGCGCGCGCGGCCGCCGTCGTCGCCGGTGACGTCCACGCGCACGACCACAACACCCGTTCGGCCTGGCTGCTGATGGTGCCGGTGCTGGCCGTCTTCCTGGTCGCGCCGCCCGCGCTGGGCGCCGACTCGGTGACCCGGACCGAGGCCAGGGTGCCGCAGAGCGCTTCGGCCAGCAACGCGGCCGCCTTTCCGCCGCTGCCGGCCGGGGACGTGGTGCCGCTGGAGGTCAACGAGTTCGTCAGCCGCGCGGGCTGGGACAAGAGCGGAACCCTGAACGGGCGCACGGTGCGGCTGTCCGGCTTCGTCGTGCACAACGAGGGCAACACCATGCTGGCCAGGCTGGTCATCGGCTGCTGCGCGGCCGACGCTTACCCGATCACCGTGCGGCTGGTGGGGGAGGGCGTGTCGGGGTTCGGGAACGACACCTGGCTGGAGGTGACCGGGACGGTCGTGCCGGGCACCGCCGTGCGGGAGAACAGCTACATGCCGGACTTCACGCTCGCCTCGGTGCGGCAGGTGCCGGCGCCCAAGGACCCCTACGAGTACTGACCGGATGCCATGAAAGGACCTTTCCTTGCCAAATTTGCAAGGAAAGGTCCTTTCATGGCGCTCGTCAGTGGTTCGAGCAGGTGCCGACGATCTCCACGGTGTGGCTGATGTCGGAGAAGCCGTGCTCCGAAGCGATCTTCTCGGCCCAGCGTTCGACGGCCGGGCCCTCCACCTCGACGGTGCTGCCGCAGAGCCGGCACACCAGGTGATGGTGGTGGTGCGACGAGCAGCGGCGGTAGATGGCCTCGCCGGTGTCGGTGCGCAGGGTGTCGATCTCGCCGGCTTCCGACAGCGACTGCAGCGTCCGGTACACCGTGGTGAGCCCGATCCCGTCACCGCGTTTGCGCAGCTCGTCGTGCAGTTCCTGGGCGGAACGGAAGTCGTCGATCTCCTTGAGCAGCTCGACTACGGCGGCCCGCTGTTTCGTCGACCGGCGTCCCGGCACCGGCGCGGAACCGTTGGCCGTCGTGGGACTCATGCTCACTTCCCCTCCTGAACGTGGGCTACGGCGTCCACCACGATATGCGCAAGGTGATCGTCGACCAGCCGGTACACCACCTCACGGCCGCGTCGCTCGCCCTGTACGACGCCCGCGGTCTTGAGCACCCGCAGGTGCTGGCTGATCAGCGGCTGTGCGACGTCGAGGGTGTCCACCAGTTCGTGCACGCATCGGTCGGCGCTGCGCAACTGCAGGACGATGGCGATCCGCACGGGCGCGGCGAGCGCGCGCAGCAGGTCTCCGGCGTCCGCGAGGGCGGCGGGTGAAGCCGACGCCGCGGGTTCGGCGGGAGGCCGGGCGGCCGAATGCGGTCCGGGGTCTTCCGTGAAGCCCGGGGCGGCCGAGTCCGGGGTCACCGTAGCCATGCCGCCTCCATGTCCATCATGATTTCCGAAGTCATTGCCAGTAACAGTCCAGTCCATCTTAGTGTTCCCGCCCCCGGCGGTCTGTTCGCCGACCGGGCGACCGGTTGGCGGCGGTGTTACTGCTCCATTCGGGTGACTTCGCAAAGAAATGACCATTCCACTTCGCATGTGGTCGCGGACGGTGCAAGGTTGTCGCGGAGCGTTTCGTCGCTTCTCGTACGCTGACGACCGCGCTCGGAGGGCCCGGAGAGGCAGTGGGGAGATATGACTCGTTTCGTGACGAAGCTGGCCGCCGCGACGGCGGCCTTCGCTTTGGCGTCGGTTCCGGGGCTCGCCTCGGCGCAGACGGCGCAGGCCGTCGACGAGAAGACGGGGCCCGTGTCGTTCGCGAACGTGGCGTCGGTCCGGATCGGGAACTCGGGCTCGCTGATCACCGAGACCCAGCGTTCGCCGCTGACGCCCGGCCAGTCGAAACTCTCCCCGGACCGCACGGTCGTCCCCCGCGACGAAGGGGAGCGCAAGACCTTCGGCGGCAACTGGGACGTCAACCTCGGCCGGTACGGCGCGTCCGCGAACCCCTACCCCGCCGGTATCGCCAGCCGTGACCACAACGTGCTCGCCGCGCTGCAGCAGACCACCGTCCCGACAGCGGTCGCGGAGAGCAACTACGCCCTGATCGACAACGGCCGTGGCGGCGCGAAGCCCGCCGACAACACCGTGCTGGTGCTCGAAGGCGCGAAGAGCGCCGTCGACTGCACGTCGCCGGGCAAGCCGACGTCGTCGACGAGCGTGGCCAAGATCTGGGTGCGCGACGAGAGTGGCGCGCTGAAGCCGTCCGGCGCTTCGGGCGTGGACGTCAAGGGCCTCAAGCTCGGGCCGGTGTCGACGGTCCAGGCCGAGAACATCAGCAAGGAGAAGACCAGCTCCGACCTGACCGTGTCCCGCGTGACCGCCTTCGACCAGCTGATCCGGCAGGACGGCTGGCGCAACGGCGACGTCACCGCGGCCGCGGGCTGGAAACTGGAGATCGTCACGCACGTGCGCGACGCGGCGGGCAAGGATCTGCGTGAGGCCCGCGCGACGATCGTGCTCGGCGGCGTGAGCTGCTCGATCCCGAAGAACTTCGTGGCGAAACCCGCCGGTGGCACCGGCCCGGGTGCGGCACCCGAGCAGCCGGCGGTGCCGGGGACGGTGCCCGCGGGCGGCATCCCGCCGCAGACCGCCGACACCACGCGGACCGTGGTCGGGCTCGGGCTGCTGGGCGGCGGCATCGTGATCGGCGCCGCGGCGATGCTGCTCTACCGTCGTCGCAAACCCGTTCCGGTACGGGAGAAGTAGCGGTCCCGTGCGGAACTGGCTGGCGGGACTCTCCGCCGTCGTATCCGCGCTCGCCATCTCAGCGGGCGTGATCGTGCTGACCTGGATCCCACCGGAACAGTCGGTCTCGTTCGCCGAACCCGCGGTCGTCCCGGGGGAGGACGGGGCCCCGCTGGCCCTGCCCGCCGACAGTTCGACGCGCGGGCAGCGGCCCGGCACCGTTCGCCTGCCCGAAGGCGGGACGGCGAAGCTCGTCCGCTCCGAGGTCAACGCCGACGGCGTCCTTCCCGTCCCGCGAGGTCTGCAGGACGCGGCCTGGTGGGGTGCGCGGCTCGGCGCCGAAACCGGGACGGCGCTGATCTCCGGGCACGTCAACTGGGGCGGCGTCAAAGGGCCGTTCGACGAGCTGTGGCGGATGCGGGAGGGGCAGGAGGTCGCCGTCAGCGACGCGGCGGGCGGGATCTGGGTCTACCGCGTGCGCGAGGTCGTCACGGTGCACAAGAACGACCTGCCCGCGCAGGCGGCGAAGCTGTTCGCCCAGAGCGGTCCGCACCGGCTGGTCCTGGTCACCTGCGGCGGCGACTACCTCGGCGGGACCGACGGCTACCGGGACAACCGGGTCATCGTCGCCACCCCCGTCACCGGCCCACCCGCCTGACCCCGCCTGCTCCCCGACCGCATTTCGTCCTCTGGATGCGGTCCTTGCGCGTGCAACTACCGCATCCAGAGGACGAAATGCGGGGGAAGTGGGGGGAGTCGGGGAAGTCGGTGCAACCCCTATCGGCTCGCATCGCGTGTCTAGCGACACCGGCCGCTCCGGCGGCTTGAAGCGAGCAAGGAGAAAGACCCGATGGTGGGACAGTTCGACGACGGTGCGGCAAGCGAGGAGCGGCCGAAGAAGCGCTCCGGCCGGGTATGGATCCTCGTCTGCGCCGGACTCTTCGTGGTGGCGGCCTTGGTCGCGGTCCTCGTTTTCACCGGAAAGGGTGACCCGGTCGTCGCGGCCGCCCAGGGCCAGGCGGAGACGTCGGCGGTGGGCGTGCCCGAGGTCCCTGCCGACGCGGGGCAGGCTCCCGGCACGGTCAGACTGCCTGGTGGCGGCACGGCGAAACTGATCCGCAAGGAGCTGACCGCCGACGGGACCCTCCCCATCCCCGAGGGTCTCGACGAAGCCACCTGGTGGGGCGCGAAACTGGGCGCCGACCAGGGCGCTTCCCTGCTTTCCGGGCATGTGAACTGGAAGGGCAGGAAGGGCCCGTTCGACGAGCTGTGGCGGCTCAAGACCGGCCAGGAGGTCAGTCTGACCGACACCGACGGCGGCAAATGGGTCTACAAGATCAGTGAGATCGTCACCGTGCACAAGTCGAAGCTGGCCGAGCAGTCGGAGAAGCTGTTCGGCCCGGACGGCCCGCATCGGCTGGTGCTGGTCACCTGCGGTGGTGAGTACGTCGGCGGTACCGACGGCTATGAGGACAACCGCATCGTCACCGCCTCGTTGGTCAGCCGCCCTTGAGCCCCTCCCGTCTCACGCGGCTGAAGGGGACTTTCCTCTCGTCTCATGCGGTGATGGGCGCTTTCGTCGCATCGCATGCGGGGAAAGTCCCCTTCGGCTCCGAGTTCCACCTCGCCGGAGGTCGCGCGGGAGCTGCCGGTTAGTCTTGTCGTTCTAGTCCGATAACCGTCCCCGCATGCTTCGGAGCGTGGAGTGCCCGCGAACACCATCGAGACCGTCGTCAGCCTGTGTAAGCGTCGAGGCTTCGTTTTCCCGTGTGGAGAGATCTACGGCGGTACCAAGTCGGCGTGGGACTACGGTCCGCTCGGGGTCGAACTCAAGGACAACATCAAGCGCCAGTGGTGGAAGACCGTCGTGCAGAGCCGCGACGACGTCGTCGGCCTCGACTCGTCGGTGATCCTGCCGCGTCAGGTCTGGGTCGCGTCGGGTCACCTCGACGTCTTCACCGACCCGCTGATCGAATGTCTTTCCTGCCACAAACGTTTCCGCGCCGACCAGCTGGCCGAGGACTTCTCCGCGCGTACGGGCAAGGAGGTGACCGAGGACGACCTGTCCGAGGTCCCGTGCCCGAACTGCGGCAACCGCGGCGAGTACACCGCGCCGCGTGACTTCAACATGATGCTGAAGACCTATCTCGGCCCGGTCGAGTCCGAGGAAGGCGTGCACTACCTCCGCCCGGAGACCGCGCAGGGCATCTTCATCAACTTCCTCAACGTGCAGACGACCGCGCGGAAGAAGCCGCCGTTCGGCATCGGCCAGATCGGCAAGTCGTTCCGGAACGAGATCACGCCGGGCAACTTCATCTTCCGCACGCGTGAGTTCGAGCAGATGGAAATGGAGTTCTTCGTCGAGCCGGGTGAGGACGAGACCTGGCACCAGTACTGGATCGACGCGCGCACCGAGTGGTACAAGGACCTCGGCATCAAGCCGGAGAACCTGCGCCACTACGAGCACCCGAAGGAAAAGCTCTCCCACTACTCGAAGCGCACCGTCGACATCGAGTACCGGTTCGCGTTCAACGCGGGCCAGGAGTGGGGCGAGCTCGAAGGCATCGCGAACCGCACCGACTTCGACCTGACGACGCACTCGAACCACTCGGGTGTCGACCTGTCGTTCTTCGACCAGGCCTCGAAGCAGCGGTTCCGCCCGTTCGTCATCGAGCCCGCGGCCGGTGTCGGCCGGTCGATGATGGCGTTCCTGGTCGACGCCTACCACGAGGACGAGGTCCCCAACGCCAAGGGCGGTGTCGACAAGCGCGCCGTGCTGAAGCTGGACTACCGGCTCGCGCCGTTCAAGGTCGCCGTGCTTCCGTTGTCCCGCAACGCCGATCTCACGCCGAAGGCGCGCGACGTCGCGGCGACGCTGCGGAAGCACTGGAACGTCGACTTCGACGACGCCGGTTCGATCGGCAAGCGCTACCGGCGCCAGGAGGAGATCGGGACGCCGTTCTGCGTCACCGTCGACTTCGACACGCTCGACGACCTCGCGGTGACCGTGCGGGAGCGCGACACCATGGCGCAGGAGCGGGTCGCGATCGACAAGCTCGAGTCCTACCTCGCGTCACGTCTGATCGGCTGCTAGGGCCTGCGGTCTCGTGAGTGGTAATGACGGTTAGAACCGTCATTACCACTCACGAGGCCTGACCCCTGACACCTGTCACCCCCAGGTCGTGACGCGCGGCCCAGGGCCCCGAGCCCCGCGAGCGACAAGCTCGGGGTATGCGAGAACAAGACATCACCGCCGGAGCGGCGGTCAGGCTTTCCGGCCTGCGTAAGCATTACGGCGATGTCCACGCCGTCGACGGCGTCGACCTCACGATCGCGCCGGGCGAGGTGGTCGCCCTCCTCGGCCCCAACGGCGCCGGCAAATCCACCACGGTCGACATGATCCTCGGCCTCACCGTGCCCGACACCGGCACCGTGACCGTCTTCGGACGCGAGCCGGGCGACGCGGTCGGCGACGGGATGATCGGCGCGATGCTGCAGGGCGGCGCGCTCGTCGAGGATCTCACCGTCGCCGAGACCGTCGGCATGGTCGCGGCCCTGCACCGCGAGCCGATGCCCGTCCGCGAGGCGCTGCGCCGGGCCGGGGTCGAAGATCTCGCGAACCGGCGCTCCACCAGGCTTTCCGGCGGGCAGAAGCAGCGCGTGCGGTTCGCCGTCGCGCTCGTGAGCGACCCCGACCTGCTGATCCTCGACGAGCCGACCGCCGCGATGGACGTCGGCACGCGCCGCGAGTTCTGGAAGTCCATGTACGAGTACACGGACTCCGGCCGCACGGTCCTGTTCGCCACCCACTATCTCGAAGAGGCCGAAGAGTTCGCCGACCGTGTCGTGCTGATGCGGTCGGGGCGGATCGTCGCGGACGGTTCGGTCGCGCAGGTCCGTGCGCTGGCAGGGGGACGCACGGTCCGCGCGGTGGTGCCCGCGGCGGCGGAGCCGGTGATCGCGGGGCTGCCCGCGGTCACCGGCGTGGAATTCCGCGGCGGCCGCGTCACCATCTCCAGCGCCGATTCCGACACCACGCTGCGGGCGCTGCTGACCCGGGTTCCCGAAGCGCACGACATCGAGATCAGCGCCGTCGGTCTCGAAGGCGCTTTCCTTTCCCTGACCACCGAAACCACCGAGGAAGCCGTCCGATGAACCCGACCTACCTCAAGACCGAGATCGTCCGCACCTTCCGGTCGACCCGGTTCGTGCTCTTCGCGATCGCCTTCCCGGTGCTGATGTTCCTGTTGCAGGCCAACGTTTTCGGGGTGACCGACGCGAATTTCGCCGGGGTGATCATGGTCAACATGATGGTCTTCGGCGCCTTCTCGGCCGCGATGACCAGTGGTGCGAAGCTGGCCATCGAACGGTCCACGGGCTGGCAGCGCCAGCTGAGGCTGACTCCGCTGACCGGTTCGGGCTACCTCGGCGGGAAGGGGCTTTCGGCGATGCTCGTCGCGCTGCCGTCCCTGCTTCTCGTCCCGCTGGCAGGCATCCTCTTCCAGGGCGTCCACCTCGACGCCTCCGGCTGGCTGCGGCTGGTGCTCGGGATCTGGATCGGCGCCATCCCGCTGGTGCTGCTCGGCCTGCTGCTGGGCCAGTTCGGCACGCCGGACTCGATGCAGCCGGTGTCGATGGTCGTCACGCTGGGCATGGGATTCCTCGGCGGGCTCTGGATCCCGATCGACGGGATGCCGTCGTGGATGGCCGACTTCGCCCAGGTGACCCCGACGTACTGGCTGATCCAGCTGGTCCGCCCGGTCGTCACGGACCATCTCACGGTGAGCTTCCCGGTGGCGCTCGGTGTCCTCGCGGCGTGGACCGCGGTCCTCGGTGCGCTGGTGATCAGGCGTTACCGTAAGGACAGTGCGCGGGTCTGAGAAGGGTGAACCGGTGAACGACTACCCGGGCAGGGTGAAGACGGGCTTGAACACCCGCGAGAACTGGTGGTCGGGTATGCCGCCGCGCACCGGGCGGGGGCCCAAGCCGACGCGGTGGGTCCTGATCATGCTCACGTTCGTCCTGCCTCTGCTCATCCCGGCCGGGCTCAACGTCTTCAGGTCGGAGGCGACCGCCGAGGGCCCGGTGATCTTCGGCCTGCTGGTCTTCTACGGTGCCTGTTACGTGCTCTTCCCCATGGTGATGCGGCCGTCCGGCCGGTGGATGTACTTCGCCCTGTCCGGCACGATGCTGCTCACCGGGGCCGTGTTGACCTTCCTGATGGGAGGCAATCCGTACGTGCTGGTCTACGCGACGGCGGTGGCGGCCTTCATCCTCCCGCCGGCGTGGGCGGTGATCTTCAACGGTACGACGCTGCTGGGGGTCCTGATCGGTCTCTCCCTGACCGGTGCTCCGGACCTCGGTGATTTCGTCACGGTCGTCTCGGTCACCGTCGCCATGTTCTTCATGGCGAACCTGGTCCGCGCGGTGCGCAAACTGGAGGCGGCGAACCAGGAGATCGCGACGCTCGCGGTGGCGGGTGAACGCGAGCGCCTGGCACGGGATCTGCACGACATCCTCGGCCACAGCCTCACCACGATCACGGTGAAGGCCGGGCTCGCCCGCCGGATGCTGGAGAGCGGCAAGGACGACGGCCGCGCGCTGGAGGAGATCCGCGAGGTCGAAGGCCTGACCCGCAGCGCGCTGTCGGACATCCGCGCCACGGTGTCGGAGTACCGCGAGGTCTCGCTTTCGGCGGAACTCGCCGGGGCGCGGGCGGCGCTGCGGGCGGCCGAGATCGACGCCGACCTGCCGCACGCGGTGGACAACATCGAACCGGGCCTGCAGCGCACTTTCGGTTATGTGCTGCGGGAAGCGGTCACGAACGTGCTCCGGCATTCCGAGGCGAAGCGGGTCACGGTCCGGTTCGGCAAGCGGTGGCTGGAGATCGAGGACGACGGCGAGGCCGTCGAAGCCCCGGCAGGGAACGGCCTGCGCGGGCTCACCGAGCGGCTGGACGCCGTCGGAGGCACGCTCAAGGCCGCTCCCCGGCCAGGAGGAGGATGGCTGGTCCGGGCCGAGGTTCCGGCCACTGTCGTGGTGAGCGATCCGCGTGCGCCGTTCACCGAAGCCGCTGGAGAGTGTGCGTGATCCGGGTCCTGCTCGCCGACGACCAGGCGATGGTGCGCGGGGCCTTGGCCACCGTGCTCGGCCTCGAAACCGACATCGAGGTGGTCGCCCAGGTCGGCTCGGGCGACGAAGTGCTGCCGCGGGCGAAGGAGACGTCGCCGGACATCGCGCTGCTCGACGTCCAGATGCCCGGCAAGGACGGCCTCGAAGCCGCCGTCGAACTGCACCGTGCGCTGCCGTCGTGCCGGATCATCATCTGCACCACCTTCGGCAGACCGGGGTACCTGGCGCGGGCGATGGCGGCGGGCGCCGCCGGATTCGTGGTCAAGGACGCTCCGCCGGAACAACTCGTCGACGCCGTCCGCAGAGTCCACAGTGGACTCCGGGTGGTCGATCCGGCGCTCGCCGCCGAATCGCTCGCCACCGGCGCGAGCCCCCTCACCGGCCGCGAGCACGACGTCCTCAAGGCGGCGAAGGACGGCAGCACGGTGGCCGACATCGCCCGTGCGCTGCACCTTTCCGAAGGCACCGTCCGCAATCATCTTTCGGCCGCGATCGGCAAGACCGGGGCCAGGACGCGGGCCGAGGCGGTGCGGCTCGCGGAAGAACACGGTTGGCTCTGAGATCACCTGGCGCCTCTGCGAGAATCATCGGTGTGAGTGCCGCCGAACGGACGAAACCCACGTGGGCGAACTGGGTGCGCCGGACCGTGGCGGGTGTGCTGCTGGTCGTCCTCGCGGTGATCGGCGGGACGGCCTTCCGGGTCTGGCAGGTCGCGCGGGAGGACGTGCGCGACCAGGCCGACGTCATCGTGGTGCTCGGCGCGGCCCAGTACAACGGCAGGCCGTCGGAGATCTTCGAGGCGCGGCTGGCCAAGGCGAAGACGCTCTACGACCAGGGCGTCGCCAAGACGATCGTCACCGCGGGCGGCAAACGGGCCGACGACAACTACACCGAGGCCCAGGCGGGCGCGCGGTGGCTGCGCAAGCACGGCGTCCCCGAGTCGGCGACCCTCCCGGTCGGTGAGGGCAGCGACACCCTGCGCAGCCTGCGGGCGGTCGCCGAGCAGGTGCGGAAGCGGGGCTGGAAGACCGCCGTGCTGGTCAGCGACCCGTGGCATTCCTTCCGCGCCCGGGTGATGGCCGACGACCTCGGGCTGGAGACCTGGACGTCGCCCACCCATCGCGGTCCGATCGTGCAGACCCGCGAGACGCAGGCGCGCTACATCGTCCGCGAGACCGGCGCGCTGCTGTACTACCGGCTCACGAAGTCCCCGGCGGACGCTCTGTTCGGTACCGGCGAGGTCTGACACCCGATACGTGTCGGTGATCGCGCTTAAGCTTGGCTGGTGAGCGACATCTACACCCCGGCCGACACCGCGCGCCTGCTGCCCGAGCGGCCCAAGGGCGCGGCGCTGGAAGGTGCCGAGGACGGGCGGAGCGCCTTCGCCCGTGATCGGGCGCGCGTGCTGCATTCCGCGGCCCTGCGGCGGCTGGCCGGCAAGACCCAGGTGGTCGGCCCGGGGGAAGGTGCCGAGGTCAGCGGGGTGCCGCGCACCCGGCTGACGCATTCGCTGGAGGTCGCGCAGATCGGCAGGGGTATCGCGGACGAGCTGGGCGCGGACCCGGATCTGGTCGACACCGCCGGCCTCGCGCACGACATCGGGCATCCGCCGTTCGGGCACAACGGCGAACGCGCGCTGGACGAGGTCGCGCAACCGTGCGGGGGCTTCGAGGGCAACGCGCAGACTCTGCGGATCCTGACCAGGCTTGAGCCCAAGGTCCTGCTGGAGGGCGGGGTCGTCGGCGGGTTGAACCTCACCCGCGCCTGCCTCGACGCCTCGACGAAGTACCCGTGGCAGCGGGAGGAGGGCAATCCGAAGTACGGCGTCTACGCCGACGACGCCGAGGTGTTCGCGTGGGTCCGCGAGGGCGCGCCCGAACGGCGCACGTGCCTGGAAGCGCAGATCATGGACTGGTCCGACGACGTCGCGTATTCGGTGCACGACGTCGAGGACGGGGTCCTGGCAGGCCGGATCTCGTTGCAGGTACTGGCCGACGCCGAAGAACGCGCGGCGGTGGCCGAGGCGGCGCGGAGGTTTTCGGACCAGTCGCAGTCCACTTTGGAGGGTGCGGCGAAGGAACTGCTCGACCTGCCGGTGGTCGCGGAGCTGACCAGGCCCGGCCTCGACGGATCGCTCAAGGCGCAGGTCGCGCTGAAGCGGCTGACGAGCGAACTGGTCGGCAGGTTCGCGACGGCGGTCGTCGGCGCGACACGGAAGGTGCACGGCGAGGGCCCGCTGAGCCGCTACTCGGCGCAACTGGTCGTCCCGGAGCAGGTCGCGGCCGAGGTCGCGCTGTTCAAGGCACTCGCGCTCCGGTACGTGATGAGCGACAGGCGGCGCCTTGCCATGCAGGACGGCCAGCGCCAGACGCTCGCCGAACTGGTCAGGGCGCTGTGCCGCCGCGCGCCGGACGCGCTGGACGGCCTGTTCCTGCCCGCGTGGGAGGCGGCGCCGGACGACGCGGCCCGCCTGCGCGTCGTCGTCGACCAGGTGGCGTCGCTCACGGACGCGCAGGCCTACGCGTGGCACGCCTGGCACACCGGCCGCCACGGCTGAGTGCACACGCGACTTCCGGACAGGAGACGGACGGGCCCGTGCACGGTACGGTCTGCGGCATGGGCGCTGTCGAGAGCCACCTCCGGTTTGGTCTGGACCTCTACCGAGTGCTGGCGAGCCGCGCGGAGAACGCGTGTTTCTCGCCGTACTCGATCGCGAGCGCGCTCGGCCTGGTGACCCAGGCCGCCAAGGGCAGGACCAGAGACGAGCTGATCGCGCTGCTCGGCGACCCGGACGAACTCGCCGACCTGCTGGGCAAGGCCTCGGCGCTGCTCGACGACGGCCCGGAACTCGCGGTCGCGAACACGCTCTGGGCCTGGGACGGCCTCCCGATCGAGGACTCCTTCCGCGAGGAACTGGCGACGTGGCCGGGCGGCAAGGTCGCCAGTGCCCCGTTCCGCGCCGATCCGGAGGCCGCGCGGCGGCTGATCAACGCCGACGTCGCCGAGGCCACCCACGACCTGATCCCCGAACTCCTGAAGCCGGGGAACGTCGCGCCGGACACCGTCGCCGCGATCGTCAACGCGCTGTATCTCAAGACCGCGTGGAACAACCCGTTCTCGCGTGACAACACCGCGCCCGCGGACTTCCACGCGCCGTCGGGCACGCGTCAGATACCGACCATGTGGCTGGAAAAGCAGCTCGACCACACCCACGAGGACGGCTGGCAGGTCGTCCGCCTCGGCGCCGAGGGCGGGGTCGAGGCGATCGTCCTGCTGCCCGACGGCGACCTCGACGACGCCGAACTCGATCCCGGCAAGCTGGCCCGGCTGCTGGAGAACACCCGGTCCAAGACGCTCAGCCTGTCGCTGCCGAAACTCGAGCTCGACGTCGCCAGCCCACTGACGGAGAAGCTGCAGGACCTCGGCGTCCGGACGATGTTCACCGCCAGCGCCGACCTCACCGGGCTCGCCGACGACGACAGGCTCGAAGTGTCCGAGGTCGTCCACCAGACGGTGCTCCGCATCGACGAACAGGGGCTCGAAGGCGCCGCCGCGACCGCGGTGCTGATGCGGCTGACGTCGATCATGGTCGACGAACCGCTCGAGGTCACCGTCGACCGACCGTTCCTTCTGCTGGTGAGGCACGCCTCGACGGGTGTGATCTACTTTCTCGCCCGCGTAGTCGAGCCGTGAGGATGGTCAGTGAGTCTTTTCCAGGCTGAGGCGGCCGAGGCGGAGGCCGAGGAGACCCCCACGCGACCTCGCCGGTTCACCGGTGCCGACGCCGCCATCATGGGCGGCTTCCTGCTGTTCGCGTTCCTGCTCTACAACGGGTTGTGGCTCGACCTCGAAGAGGGCTACCTCTGGAACAGCGCGTCGGACCAGAACCTGTGGGAGTGGTTCTTCTCCGTCACCGCGGACAACGTGCTGCACCTGAAGAACCCGCTCACGACCCAGTTCCAGAACCATCCGCTCGGCGTGAACCTGATGGCCAACACGGCCATGCTCGGCGTCGGCATCCCGCTGGCGCCGGTCACGCTCACCTTCGGCCCGACGGTCACCTGGGCGATCGCGCTCACCGGCGGTCTCGCCGGCACCGCCGCGGCCTGGTACTGGGTCTTCTCGCGGCATCTGGTCACCCACCGGGTCGGCGCGGCGATCGGCGGCGCGTTCTGCGGCTTCGCCCCGCCGATGATCTCGCACGGCAACGCGCACCCGAACTTCGTCGCCTGGTTCGTCCTGCCGTTCATCGCGCTGCAGGTCTTCAAGATCGCCCGCGGCGAGCGACCGGTCCGCAACGGGATCTTCCTCGGGCTCCTGGCGGCGTACCAGATCTTCCTCGGCGAAGAGCCGCTGCTGATCTTCGCGATGGCTTTCGCGATCTTCGCCGTCGCCTACTTCGCGACGAATTACCGCGAGTTCCCGCCGATGGCGAAACCGCTGGGGATCGGGGTCGGCGTCGGCGTGCTCGTGGCGCTGGTGCTGTGCGCTTACCCGTTGTGGTGGCAGTTCTTCGGCCCGCAGAGCTACCAGGCGATCGAGCACGGTCCCGTCGGGAACGACACGGCCGCGTTCACCCGGTTCGCGACGCAGTCGGTCGCCGGGCAGCCGCAGGCCGCGGCGGACGTGTCGATGAACCGTACCGAGGAGAACGCCTTCTTCGGCTGGCCGCTGATCGTGCTGATGGTGGTGATCACCGTCTGGCTGTGGCGCGAGGTGTTCGCGCGGGCGCTGGCGATCTCGATGTTCGTGATGGCGTGGCTTTCGCTCGGCGTGCAGCTCGTCGTGGTGCACGAGGAGACCGGGATCCCGGGGCCGTGGAAACTGCTGTCGGAACTGCCGCTGTTCGAGTCGCTGCTGGAATCGCGGCTCGCGATGGGCTGTATCCCGCTCATCGGCGCGCTGCTGGCGTTGGCGACCGAGCGCGTCTACGCGGTCGCGTCGAAACTGCCGGAAGTGCCGGGGGAGCGGCGGTTCCCGTTGCGGTTGGTGTGGATCGGCGTCGTCATCGCGGTGCTGCTGCCGATCGCGCCGACGCAGCTGATCGTGAAGGACCGGCCGCCGACGCCGAGGTTCCTCGCCGACGGCACCTGGCGGACCTACGTCGGACCGGGCGGCACCGTCGTGCCCGTGCCGTTGCCGAGTTCCGGTGAATCCGAGCCGCTGCACTGGCAGATCGACGCCGGACTCGGCTATTCGATGCCGGAGGGCTACTTCGTCGGGCCGAGCGAACCGGAGGACAAACGCGGCCGCTACGGCGCCATCCAGCGGCCGACGTCGATCATCTTCGACCAGATCAAGCAGACCGGTGTGCCGGCGACGATCACCGAAGCGCAGCGAGTGCAGGCGCTGGAGGACCTGCGGTACTGGAACGCCGACGTCCTCGTGCTGATCCCGCGCGAACACCAGGACGCCTTCCGGGCCACCGTGGACCTGCTCCTGCGCAAGCCCGCGGAGTTCATCGACGGCGTCTGGATCTGGGACGTCCGGACGATCACCCCCTGACTCCTCCCGCGTTTTAGTCCTCTGGATGCGGTAGTCGCGCACGCAAGCAAAGCATCCAGAGGACTAAACGCGGGGGTGGAGGGACGGCTCGTCCAAGGACAGGGCCGGATGCTCGTTGAGCCAGACCGTGCCGCGTTCGAGCCGGGTCGCGACTTCCACGACGTGTTCCTCGTCCGTACCCCACACCGATCCGCGCGAGCCGGGTGCCGTGGCGTTCGCCAGTCCGACGGCTTCGTCCACTGTGGAGCATCGCACGATCGGCAGTGCCGGGCCGAACTGTTCCTCGCGCACCACGCGCATCCCGTCGTGCGCCTCGGCGAGGATGGCCGGGGCGAAGAAATACCCCGGCCCGCCGAGCGGCCCGCCGGTGACGATCCGCGCGCCGTCCGTCCGCGCTTCCTCGACCAGACCCGCGACGCGGTCGTACTGACGGCGGTTGTTCACCGGGCCGAGCTGCGTCCCGGCTTTCCGCCCGTCGCCCACCACGGTCCTCTCCGCCAAGGCCGCGAGCGCCTCGACCACGCCGTCGTACGCGGATCCGACGGCGTAGACCCGTTTGACCGCCATGGAGAGCTGCCCGCAGTTGGCGAACGCGCTCCAGAACAGCCTTTCCGCGATCGCGCCGGGATCGGTGCCGGGGAGGACGATCGCGGGATCGTTGCCGCCCCGTTCCGGCGTCAGCCGGTTCAGCCCGGGCGCGGCGGCCAGCCGCTCACCGAGCGGATCCCGCCCGGTGAGCACCGTCAGCACTCCCGGCGGCAGCACCTCCGCCAGCATCCGGCCCAGGTACAGGGTGGTGAGCGGGGTGTGCGGCGACGGTGTGAGCACCACCGTGTCACCCGCGGCGAAGGACGGCGCGAGGTGCGCGGCGGCCAGGCGCACGGGGAGGTGCCACGGCGTGATCGCCGCGACCGGGCCGTGGCCGGCGGGCTGCCTCGCACCGGCGGAATGCCGGAACCGCGCGGCGGCCTCGGCGAACTCGTCTTCGGCTTCCCGCAGGGGTTTCCCCTGTTCCTCGGTCAGCACGGGGGCCAGCACGGACGCGGCCTCTTCGACGACGACCGCACACGACATCAGCGCGGCGTGCCGGTCCGAGGCACGCCAGGCGGGCCAGGCCCGGACGGCGGCCCGTACCGCTTTGTCGACTTCGGCCGGGCCGGCGTCCGGGACGGTCGTGATCGGCCGCCCGGTCGCGGGATTCTCGACGGCGAGCCTCGGATGGTCCATGTGTTTCCTCCGGTGGGGAGAGTGCGGAGGGATCGCCGAAGAGACCGATGTGACGGCATCGGTGGTATCGAAGGAATCGCGGAGCGTAAGCGTACCTTCGTTGATCGAATGGGGGTTCCGGCGAAAAGGCTAAATCCGGGCCAGTCGCGACAGCGTGGCCCACGTCACCGGGGAGCGCCTGTCACGTCCGCGCCCGCCGCCTCGTCCACCTTTCGATCGCAACCGCACGAGGAGGACACCATGCCGCGCATTCCCGCCGTCAAGACCGCCGAAGCCGGCTTCCTGCTGAAGCTGATCTACCGGTTCGCCGGAAAGCGGTTCGGCGCCGTGCCCGAGCCGATGGCCGTCTACGCGCACCATCCGGCGCTGCTCCGGGCGAACGGCATGCACGAGATGCTGGCGGAAAAGGCCAGCAAGACGCTGCCCGCGAACGTGCGCGAGCTGGCCGTGTACCGCGTCGCGACCCAGCTCGGCTGCTCGTGGTGCATCGACTTCGGGACCATGCTGCAGCTGCACGGAGGACTCGACATCGAACGGCTGAAGAACATCGACGACTACGCGGAGTCGCCCGCCTTCACCGGCCAGGAACGGCTCGCGCTCGCGTACGCCGACGCGATGACCGCGAGCCCGGTGACCGTCACCGACGAGCAGGTCGCCGAACTGGAACGCGAGTTCGGCCGCAAGGGCGTCATCGAGCTGACCTACCAGATCGGCCTGGAGAACATGCGTGCCCGGATGAACAGCGCGCTCGACATCACCGCGCAGGGCTTCACCTCGGGCGACGCCTGCCGGATCCCGCTCCCCTGACCCCTCGCGCCCCCAAAAAACATGCGTTTCGTCCTCTGAATGCGGTAGTTCGCACCGCCGACTACCGCATTCAGAGGACGAAACGCGGTCAGGCGCCGACGCGGGACCTGGCGGTGGTGAGCTTGTCCGGGTTCGCCATGTCGTAGATCGCCACGATCTTCCCGTCGCGGATCGCGAACGCGTCGACGTGCTCGTCGAGCGCCCGGTAGTCGCCGGAGGCGGCCTGCGGCGGGAGATAGACCCCGAGGTCGCCGTTGACCAGCGCGAACCGCGCCTTGTCCATCGCGGCCGGGTCGTACATCCGCATGAGCCCCTGGAACAGCCGGGTGACCTTGTCGAACCCGTCGACCGTGCGCACCGCGGTGCGCGCCTTGCCGCCGCCGTCGCCGATGAGGACGACGTCGGGATGCAGCACCTCGGCCACCGCCTGGATGTCGCCGGTGAGCATCGCGGTCATGAACTTCTCGATGATCTGCTGCTGCTCGGCGAGCGCCGTCCGGGGCGGCGGATCGGCGTCCGCGACCGCGCGGCGCCCGCGGGACCCGTGCTGCCGCGCGGCCTCCACGGTGCAGCCGAGGATCCCGGCGATCTCGCCGAACGGCACCGAAAACGCGTCGTGCAGGACGAACGCGACGCGCTGCTCGGGGGTCAGCCGGTCGAGGACCACCATCGCCGCCATCCGCATCCCGTCGTCGCGGACGGCGATGGTCAGCGGGTCCTCCGAGGACGGTGTGCCCAGCGGGCCGAGGACCGGCTCGGGGAGCCATTCGCCGACGTACCGCTCGCGGCGCACCACGGCCGACCGCAGCCGGTCGAGGCAGATCCGGCTGACGACGGTGGTCAGCCAGCCTTGGTGGTCCTCGATCTCCGCGCGCCGGGCCTCGTCCAGCCCGCTCAGCCGCAGCCAGGACTCCTGGACCGCGTCTTCGGCGTCGGACAGCGCGCCGGTGAGCCGATAGGCGACCGACACCAGATGGGGGCGCAGTGTGGCGAACTTCCCGGCGACTTCGTCCAAGGCGGTGGTCATTCCCCGAGTGTGCCGCACCGGGCTCCGGGAGGAAGAACTACAGTAGGGGTGTGGCAGGACGGATTCGGGAAAGCGACATCGCGGAGGTGCGCGAGCGCAACCGGATCGACGAGGTCATCGGTGATTACGTGGCCCTCCGCAGCGCCGGCGGCGGCAGCCTGAAGGGGCTTTGCCCGTTCCACAACGAGAAGACCCCGTCGTTCAACGTGCGCCCCACCCACGGCACCTTCCACTGCTTCGGCTGTGGCGAGGGCGGTGACGTGATCAAGTTCATCCAGAAGATGGATCTGATCTCGTTCGTCGAGGCCGTCGAGCGGCTCGCGGACCGCGCGGGGTTCCGGCTGACCTACGAAGGCGGCGGCGGGAGCGTCCAGCGCGATCGCGGCACCCGCGCCCGGCTGATCGAGGCGCACCGCGCGGCACAGGAGTTCTACGCCGAGCAGCTGCTCACGCCGGACGCGCGCGCCGCGCGGGACTTCCTGTCCGAGCGGGGTTTCGACGCCGCCGCCGCGCAGACGTTCGGCTGCGGTTACGCGCCGGCGGGCTGGGACAAGCTCACCAAGCATCTGCTCAACCGCGGGTTCGAGGTCAAGGAACTGCTCACCGCCGGACTGGCCAAGGAGGGGCAGCGCGGGCCGATGGACCGGTTCAACCGGCGGCTGCTCTGGCCCATCCGCGACGTCGGCAACGAGGTGGTCGGGTTCGGCGCGCGGCGCCTGTACGACGACGACCGCGTCTCGGCGAAGTATCTGAACACCTCGGAATCGCCGATCTACAAGAAGTCGCAGGTGATGTTCGGCCTCGATCTGGCCAAACGCGAGATCGCGAAGCGGCACCAGGTCGTCGTGGTCGAGGGCTACACCGACGTCATGGCGATGCACGCCGCCGGGGTGCCGACGGCCGTCGCGTCGTCGGGGACGGCGTTCGGCGAGGATCACATGAAGGTGCTTCGCCGGCTGATGATGGACGACGACGCCTTCCGCGGCGAAGTGATCTTCACCTTCGACGGTGACGAAGCGGGCCAGAAGGCGGCGCTGAAGGCATTCGAAGGCGACCAGACCTTCGCCGGGCAGACCTACATCGCGGTCGCCCCCGACGGCATGGACCCCTGCGAACTGCGGCTCGCCAAGGGCGACACCGCCGTGCGCGATCTCGTCGCGCGCCGGATCCCGCTGTTCGAGTTCGCGATCAAGAGCATGCTCAAGGCCTTCGACCTCGACTCGGTCGACGGGCAGGTCGCGGCGCTGCAGAAGACCGTCCCGATGGTCGCGGGTATCAAGGACCGCGCCAGCCGTGACGGCTACGCGTCGAAACTCGCCTGGTGGGTCGGCTGGCAGGACGCGGCGCAGGTGGTGAACCGGGTCCGCGGCAGCGCCGGTGCCACGGCGAAGCGGTCCTCCACCATCGAGGTCCGGCGGCCCGCCCAGGCGGCCACCGCCACCATGGAGGAGGACCTGCCGAGGCCCGCGCCCGGCGACCCGCGTTTCATCGCGCAGCGGGAGGCCCTCAAAGCGGCGCTGCAGCAGCCGATGCTCGCCGGGGCGGAGTACGACGCGCTCCCCGAGGACGCGTTCACCCATCCGGTGTACATCGCCCTCCACAAGGCACTGCTGGCCGCCGGGGGAGCGGGTTCCGGGCTGACCGGCCCGGCCCTGCTCGACGCCGCCGCCCCGCACTGTCCACAGGGGACGGTGCGGCGGGTGCTCAGCGAACTTTCGGTGGAACCGCTGCGCGCCAAGGGTGAGGTCGACTCGCGCTACATCTCCGCGCAGCTCGCCGCGGTGCAGGAGAGTCTGGTCGGCCGCCAGATCAACGAGATCAAGTCGAAGCTCCAGCGGCTTTCCCCGGTCGAGGCGCCGGACGACTACCGCGCGCTGTTCGGCGACCTCGTCGCCCTCGAGCAGTACCGGAAAGCGCTGAAGGAACAGGCCATCGGCGGATTGGACTGAGTGCTCATGGGCTGGCTGCGTCACCTGCTGGGTGACCGTGTCCCGGCGGATTTCGACGGCACGCTGGACGACGGCGAACATGTCGTCGGGAGCGCGGCGGTCGAGGGCGGCGGCTATCTGCTCGTCACGCCGCTGGGGCTCTGGATTCCCGGGCCCCGCCGGGTCGGCTGGCATCTGGTCGGCAAGGCCGCGTGGTCCGACGGGGTGCTCACCCTGACCGAATCCGAGGAGACCGGCACCGCCGGGAAGGCCGTGCTGCTGGCCGACAAGGCGCCGGTGCGGTTCAAGCTTCCCCGGCCGGGGAAAGTGCCGCTCCTGCTGCGGCAGCGGGTCGACGGCTCGGTCCGGGAACGGCACCGCAAGGACTACGGGACCGGGGGAGCGTGGTTCGTCGAGCGCAAGGTCCCCGGCCGGGACGGCACGGTGCTGCAGGTGCGGCCCGATCCCGGCACCGACGTCGACCTGGTCAAGGCGATCGCCGAGGAAGCGGCGGAGAAACTGGCCAAGCCCCGCAGCTAGCAGTACGCTCGTACTGTATCGCTGGGAGGCGCCATGTGGGATCCGGTCAAGTACCTCGACTACGCCGAACTGCGGGCCCGGCCGTTCCACGACCTCGTCGCGCGCATACCGGCCGTGAAGCCCCGCCGGGTCGCCGACCTCGGCTGCGGACCCGGCAACCTGACCGCCGGCCTGGCCGAACGCTGGCCGGACGCGATCATCGAGGCGAGTGACAGTTCCCCCGAGATGGTCGAGGCCGCGCGCTCGCGAGGCGTGGACGCGCGGGTCCTGGACGTCAACGCCTGGGCGCCGGAGCCGGACACCGACGTCGTCATCTCGAACGCCGTCCTCCAGTGGGTCCCGGAGCATCGCGTGCTGCTCCGCCGCTGGGTGGAGCGCCTGCCGTCCGGGGCGACGCTCGCGTTCCAGGTCCCCGGCAACTTCGACGCCCCCTCGCACGCCCTGGTCCGCGCCCTCGCGCGCACCGAGGAGTGGGCTCCGCGCCTCGCCGACGTCGTCCTGCGGGAGAACGAGGCCGTCGACAGCCCGCTCGGCTACGGCAACCTGCTGGCCGACGCCGGATGCGCCGTGGACGCCTGGGAGACGACGTACCTGCAGCGGTTGTCGGGGGAGAACGCTGTCCTCGAATGGATCACCGGTACTTCGCTCCGGCCGGTCAAGGAGGCCCTCCCGGGGGCCGATTGGGACCACTTCCGGGCGCAGATCGCGCGCGAACTGGACAAGGCCTATCCGCCGCGTCCCGACGGCACCACCTGGTTCGAGTTCCGGCGCGTCTTCGTGGTCGCCGTCGTCCCCTGACCGGGGGGCTGAAGGGGCCCTTCGCCGCATCTGACGCAGTGAAGGGGCCCTTCGCCGCGTCAGATGCGGCGAAGGGCCCCTTCAGCTCTTGTCTCAGGGCACGGGTCAGCGCTGGGTCCGCCCGAACCGCTCACCGACCTTGGCACGGGCGATCCCGGCGGCGCCCTGCACCATGGGGTGGTCGGCGATCTTGCGGTAGGTCCGCACGATCTGCTCGTACCGTCCCCGGCCGGCCTTCGCGCCCAGCACATAGCCCGCGGCCGCACCCAGCAGGAACATCTTCATCCGAGTCCACGCCTCCGTTCGATCTTGCTCCGGCTGTCATTGTCCCTCAAAACGCGAGCTTGACGAGGTGGGCGGGAAAAGTGGGGGTGGGTGTGCGGCCGTCCGGGGCCATGGGCTAAAGTTCTCTCATCGGTCGGAGCGATCCGGCCGGTGCGGAGCACAATCCCCTGTAGCTCAACTGGCAGAGCATTCGGCTGTTAACCGGAGGGTTCTTGGTTCGAGTCCAAGCGGGGGAGCACTGAGTTCCTTCACGAAGCCCAGGCCACTGGCCTGGGCTTCTTTGTGTCCGGGGTAAGCCGTGGTGTTCCTTCGCCCGGTGTTGGTGACCAGTGACAAATCGCCGTATCCCGGCAGGCCGTGATTCGTGAGGTGTGACGACGACACGGCCCTTCCCGTGACGCCAGGATATTTCCTGGTTGCGGACAGGTTCGCCGCACATTCCGAAGACAAAAGGATGGCGTCATGTGGTCTGCGAAGGGTGAAGGCACGGACAGGAAAAGGAGCCGGACGGCCAAGCTGTTCCGGCAGCTCGCGATCCTGCTGGGGGCGCTGCTCGCGATGGCCGGGCTCTCGGCGGGTCCGGCATCGGCGTCGACCGGGCAGGGGGCCGCGACGTACTCGATCTCCCAAGCCCCGAACGGTGACCGCGGTGCCGCGGGCGTGGCCGCCACCACCTGCACCGTGGGCCTGAGCGCCCCGGTCCGGGCGGGTGCCGCCGAGGTGGCCGTCGACTATTCGGTCAGGTGTGACCAGGAGGTCCTGGGGATCGCGGGGTTCATCGCGATCTTCCGCGGGAATGAGGCCGTGCCGCTGGGCGGCACCGTCGACCAGTTCAACTTCGGGCTGCTCGGCGGCGGGGAGCAGATCAAGCGGCCGTGCGCCGCCGGTGTCCTCTACGGCAAGATGCGCGTGGTCGTCAACTTCAAGACCGGCGAGCCGAAGACCATCGACAGGACGTTCTTCGGCCCGGCCGCCAACATCGCCTGCTGAGCGCTTCAGTCCGGTCAGCGAAGGCCTCCTTGAGGGACTCTGGGTCCCTCAAGGAGGCCTTCGCCGTATCCGGTCACGGACGGTGCCGGAGTCCGACGGTTCGTGACCTGCGGAGGAGGTCGGCGCGGTAAAGTTTCCGGGTTCACGGAAGATCCGCTGGTCGACGTCGGGGAACCGATACGCGGCCGGATGCGTCGGTGTACACGAACGGCGTCGTCGCGTTTCGGGAAACGCGCGCACGGTCGAGTGGAAGCTCATAGGCTGTGCGTAGAGCAGCGTGGGTCACGCAAGGACGGGCGCAGCCGCCGAGACTGGAGGGAACCACTCATGACTCGCCGATTCGACCCCGAGCAGATCGCCTCGCTGGCCAAGAAGGTCGGCGGGCTCAAGCACGGCTTCGGCAAGACGGGCACGGACTTGGGCGAGGGCGATCCCGGCGGCGCGTTCGGCGAGCTGAGCAACGCGGCCAGCGCGGGCAAGACGGTGAAGGGGTTCTACGGCAACGTGAACGCCGAGCTGAGTGCCGCCGCGAAGCTCGTCGACGCCGCGTCCCAGGCGCTGGCGCACGCTGCGGAGCGCATGCGGAACGACGAGGCCGAGGGCGTGCACGTCCTCGGCGGCGGCAACCGCGAGCGGGATTGATCGGACGAGGACGGGACCAGGGGATTTACCGATGACCACCGCGGAACGGAATCTGGGTGCGCTTGACGACCCGTCGCACGACCGTCCGAAATCGCTGGACGCGATCGACAAACACGCGCGACAGGCGGAGAAACTCAACGCGAGAGCGGTCAACGACCAGGCCGCGAAGGTCGGCGGAGCCGCCACCAGCGCCAATGATCTCGGAGACGATCTCAAAGTCTTCCGCGACGACGTGCTGCGGGAATGGGACGGCAAGGACGCCGACGCCGTCGCCGACCATCTCGAAAAGCTGTGCAAGGCCAGTTACAAGGTCAGCGACAAGGCCGAGGCCGCCAAGAACATCCTCCAGCGCGTGTCCGAGATCCTCGAGGACGTCAAGAAGAAGGTCGCGCAGCTCGCCCAGGAAGCCAATGACAAGGACGCGGACAATCGCGCGCTGATCGGCGCGGCCCGGCAGCGGAAGAACAGTTCCGAGGACGAGAACGAGATCGCCGCGGCCGCGTCGGACATCGAACGGCTCCGGCGGCTCAACGAGAAGGACTCCAACGGGAAGAAAGAGGAGATCGAGCGGGCGCTGGACGACGCCGAGAAACAGATCGACGATCTCCTCAAACCGCTCGGTATGGAGATCGAGGGCGGTTTCCTGGAGCTGATACCCGCCGACACCGGTGAAAGCACGACGGCGAGTTCCGCCAAGCCCATCAATTCCAACGTCGGGCACGCGCCCTACGTCGGTGGCGGGGACGGCGGCGGAGGCGGCCACAGCGGCGGCGGTGGTGGCGGGGTCGCCGGGGTGCCCGGCGACGGCAGGCCGGCCAAGCCGATCGACGCCCGCGGTGACAACCCGGCCAAGATCGCCGAACAGTTCCTCGGCCGCAACGCCGGTGACCTCAAGCGCAGCGGCGAGCTGCCCGCGATGCAGTCCTGGGTGCCCAACAACGTCAACTGCGCGAACTTCGTTTCCGGCTGCCTGGAGGCGGCGGGCCTGATCGACAAGGGGCAGGCCAGCGCCTCCGTCGCGGGCCTGACGGCCAACCTCGAAGCGGACGGCTGGCGGTCGATCCCGCTCTCCGAGGCGAAGCCCGGCGACGTGGTGATCTCGAACGGCGGCGGGCACGTCGTGCTGTACGCGGGTGACGGCCAGTTCATCGGGTCGAACAACATCAACCCCGACGGTTCGCAGAAGATCAGTATGGGTGGCGGCAGCGGCCTCGTGAAGGTGCTCACCCCGCCGGGCTGAGGACGGCGGTTCGTGCCGACTTGAAGTACGTGAAGGCCCCTTTCACTGCGCTAGACGCAGTGAAAGGGGCCTTCACGTACTTGCCTGAGGAGCCTGAGCGGGAGGGTCAGAATCCGAACAGCGCGGGCGGTGCGTCGTGCTCGTCCGGCCAGGTCAGCCACGCCACGTCGGTGGGGCCGATGGAGTGGTTGGCCAAGCGCCAGGACCGCACGTCGTTGTCCGCACCCGCTTCATCGGTCTTCTTGAGCAGGGCGACGTAGACGTCGGACATGACGCCGTCGGCCCGGCGAGCCTCGTAGCCGGTGCCGGCGTAGTACGGGCGACCGTAGCTGTCGGTCCCGCGCATCTGTCCCTGCACGAACGCCCACGGACCGATGCGGTCGAGGTGCTCCACCTCCAGCCGGACCCGATCGCCGAAGGCCGCACCGAGCCGTGCCGTGGCGGCCTGGAGCACCGCTTCCCGGACCGAGTGGTCGGAGATCGGCGACGCCGGGGCGGACCGTGCGGACGGGTTGTACATCGAGCTACCTCCCAAGAGCGGGCAGCGATCCGACCGACGGAGAAACGGCCGCATCAGCTGGCCCCGGTGATGCTACAGCTTCGGATGAGCCCCGTCCTGGCTTCGGGAAGGTGCGCCACGCGGGACCGGAAGAACACTCCCGTGCCGAGTTCTGCCGGTCCTTCCTCATGGCCGCGACGCACGCCTGCAGGTGGAATTGGGGCCAAGGACGCCAACTAGGCAGGGAGGTCGGCGTGGCAGGCCAACGCGGCACTCAGGTGGCTTCGCTGGCGGACAGGGCACCGTCGGCCGCCGGAAACGCTTTTCTGGCGACGCTGCACGCCGAGCACCGGGATCAGTTGCTGCGCTTCACCCGGCGGCTGCTCCCGGGTGATCCGCACCGGGCCGAGGACGTCGTGCAGGAGTGCCTGTTCCGGGCCTGGCGCAACAGCGAAACGCTGACCGAGAAGGGAATTCCGCCGCGGCCGTGGCTGTTCCGGGTCGCCCGCAACCTCATCGTCGACTGGGCCCGCCGCGACAACGCCCGCCCGGTGCTGTTCGGGGACGACGACTTCGATCTGCTGCCGGGTGAGACGGACTTCGCCGACGAGGTCGTCGAACGGTGCGTCGTCGAGCAGGGGCTGGCCCAGCTGACGCCGATCCAGCGGGAGGCGCTCGACCAGGTTTACCGGCTCGACCGCACCCGGCAGCGGGCCGCCGTGAGCATCGGCGTGCCGGTCGGGACGGTCAAGTCGCGGGTGCATCACGCGACGATCGCCATGACCGACGTGCTGGCCTGCCACGGGGTCACCGCGGCGGGCTGGTGACCGGCGGGCTCAAGCCGACTCGGGCACCGCGACCCCGAGTTCGGTGGCCAGCGCGTGCCCCAGCTTCCGGGCGAGCGGTGTCTCGTACCGGGCGCATTCGGCGAGGGCGTGGACCCGGTGCGCCTTGGCCTCGGCCGGTTTCCCCGCGGCCTCGGTCAGCGCCGCCAGCTCGACCATGATCTCGATCTTGGTCTCGGACCAGCGCGCTTCGGCCAGGGCGGACAGGAGTTGTTCCTCGGCTTCGTCCAGCCGGTCCGCCTTGACCAGGATCCGGCCGCGCAGGTGCTGCGCCTTCGCCACCGCGAACGTCGCGCCGTGCTTGCGGAACAGCGATTCGGCCTCGTTCAGCAGCTCCAGCGCGGTCGTGACCTCGCCGGTCGCCGCCAGGCTGTCGGCGAGCCGGGTCAGCACCATCGACAGCAGTTCGTCGTTGCCGGGCCCGCCGCCCCAGCCCCGGTAGTAGGCTTCGCTCCGCCGTTGCACGGCCACGGCCCCGTCGAAGTCGCCCAGGGTGTGCAGCATGCTGCCCAGCAAGGACAGCGCGAGATGGCGGCCGTTCTGATAGTCCGCCTGCTCGAACAGCTCCACCGACCGCCTGCTCAGCACCGCGGCTTCCCGTGGGTCGCCGAGCCGCCGGGAGATGGCTGATCCGTAGTACCAGGCCCATGCCTGCGCCACGAGGTCGCCCGCCTCCGTCGCGGCCGCCACCGCGCGCCGGTGCGCTTCGAGCCCGGCGTGCGGATCCCCGCAGAGCGCGTAATGCGCCCACGACACGTAGTTCAGCTGTTCCCCGGCCGACCGGACGTCGCCCAGCGCCTCGGCCGCCGCCGCGCCCGCGCCGAACACCTCACGCCAGAGCGGGCCGGTGCCGCGCAGGTCGGAGTACCAGTGCATGGCCGTGGCCAGTTCGAGTACCTGTTCGTGCGCGCCGAGCGCGGCGGCCGACCGCAGCGCCCCGCGCCAATGATGCTGCTCCCGCGACAGCCACAGCGCCGCGGATTCCCGGTCGTGCACCGGATCGGGTCCCTCGACCGCGATCGTCACCTCGGCCCGGTCGTGATCGAAGAACTGCGCCGCCTTCGTCGCCACGGTGAGCAGCCAGTTCCGGACCCGGTCGCCCGCCGCCTCGATCTCTTCGGCCCGCTCGGTGGTCGTGAGTCGTTCCTTGGCGAAAACGCGCAGCAGGTCGAGCGTGGTGTACCGCCCCGGTGTGCCGCCGCAGCCCAGCAGGCTGGCGTCGGCCAGTTTTTCCAGCGACGCCTCGACTTCGTCCTCCGGCCTGCCGGCCGCGACCGCGGCGAGTTCGACGGAGACGTCCGGGCCGTCGAGCAGGGCCAGCCGCCGGAACACCCGCGCCGTTTCGGGCGCCAGGTGCTGGTAGGAGAGCGCGAAGGCGGTACGGATCTGCAGGTCGCCCGCGGTGAGCACGGACAGCCGCCGCCGCTCGTTCTCGAGCTGGTCGGCGAGGTGTGCGATCGTCCACTGTGGACGGCTGGCCAGCCGGTTCCCGGCGATGAGCAGGGCGAGCGGTACGCCGCCGCAGAGCTGCGCCACCCGGCGCGCCGCGTCCGGTTCCGCCTGCGGCCGCCGTTTCCCGGCGATGACGCCGAGCAGGTCCACCGCCTCGTCGCCGGACAGGACGTCAAGGGCGAGCCGGTGCCTCGCGTTCAGCCCCGCCAGGGTGCTCCGGCTGGTCACCAGCACCATCGAGCCGGGGCTGGTGGTGAGCAGCGGGCGCACCTGGGCCTCGTTGGCGGCGTTGTCGAGGATCAGCAGCACTTCACGGTCGTGGACGAGCGAGTGGTAGAGCGCTAGCCGGTCTTCGGGATCGGTGGGGAACTGACGTTCGTCGAGCCCGAAGCCGCGCAGCAGCCGGTGCACGGCCCTGTCCGGGCTGAGCGGCTCGGGATCCATCCCGCGCAGGTCGAGGAACAGGCAGCCCTGGGCGAACCGGTGGGCGTGCCGGTGCCCGGCGTCCACGGCCAGCGCGGTCTTGCCCGCCCCCGGCAGGCCGTGCACCACCGCGACCTGAAGCCGGGACGACGAGGCGGAGGACTCGGCGACCTCGTCGAGGAGGCGTTGTTCCGCCTTCCGGCCGGTGAGTTCGGTGAGGTGGGGCGGCAGACCGGTGACGAGGACCGGCCGGGGCGTCTCGGCGGGGACGGCTTCTTCTTCCTTGGCGGCGACCGGCCGTCGTCCGGAGCGGGCGAGGTCGGTGAAGTCGCCTGCCTCCTTGCCGGTCAGGCCCAGCCCCTCGGTCAGCAGCTCCGCGGTGCGCCGCTGCGGGGTCCGTACCCGGCCGCGTTCCATGTCGCTGATGCTGCGGACGCTGATCCCGGTCCGTTCGGCCAGTTCCTCCTGCGTCATCGGGATGCGCAGCCGGTAGAAGCGGAGGAAGTCCCCGAACGCGGTCTTGTCCACGATGCGCAATCCTGCCATGGCGAGGGTGAACTCCCGATGGCGGAACGTCACCGACTCGCTTGCGCGCAAACGAAACCGCCCCGACGCGGAGGAATCGGTCAGGGCGGTTTCCGGTCGGTTTCAGGTCGGCGGTCAGGGAAGATCGGCTGGTGAGAGCAGCCGCAGATCCGCGACCGTCGGTGCCCCCGCGGTACTGAGCCGCCCCGCCTGACGGGTCATCATGTTCTCCATCACTTGGCGGGCGTAGCGGGCGTTGCCGAAGGTTTCGTCACGCTCGACGGCGGCGAAGTGGCGGCGCAGCGCGATGACCGTCTCCGGCGCGCATTCGTAGCCGTTCGACGTGGCCATCCGGTGCACGATGGTGACGAGGTCGTCGGTGGAGTAGTTCTCGAACTCGATGTGCCGGGAGAACCGCGAGGCGAGACCGGCGTTGGAGGCGAGGAACGCCCGCATCTCAGCGGAGTAGCCGGCGACGATCACCACCGTGTCGTCGCGGTGGTCCTCCATCAGCTTGACCAGGGTGTCGACGGCTTCCTGGCCGAAATCACCGCCCGTGGCCCCGGCCGGGGTCAGCGCGTACGCCTCGTCGATGAACAGCACGCCACCGCGCGCGGACTCGAACGCCTCCCTGGTCAGATGCGCGGTGTGCCCCACGTAGCGGCCGACGAGGTCGGCGCGCGCGACCTCGACCAGATGTCCCTTGCGCAGCACGCCCAGCGCGGCGAGCAGTTCGCCGTAGAGCCGCGCCACCGTGGTCTTGCCGGTACCGGGCGCACCGGCGAAGACCAGATGGTTGCTGATCGCCGGGACCGGGAGCCCGGCCTTCCGCCGCTGCCGGGCGGTGGAGATCAGGTTCACCAGATCGTTGATCGCGTCCTTCACCCCGGCGAGGCCGATCATCGAGTCCAGATTGGTCCGCAACGCGGCCAGGGTGTCCTCGTCGCCCTCCCGTGCCGCGCTCCCGGCGTCACCGGGGACGTCGGCGGCGAGCAGGAGCGACAGGCTCTGGTCGTCGGCGTCCCCGTCGCTCGCCAGCCGGAACGCCTGCCGGTCCACCATCTCCTCGAACACCTTGCGCGCGGTCCGCCCGTTGCCGAAGTCGTCGCCGCGTTCCATCTGTCCGAAGTGGACGGACAGCGCGTTCCGGGTGTCTTCGGGCACCTGGTACTGATGGGCGGCACACATGCGCTCGACGATGGTCACCAGTTCGTCGGTGGAGTAGTTCTCGAACTCGATGGTCCGGGTGAACCGGGACGCCAGGCCGGGGTTGGACTGCAGGAACGTGGACATCTCCTGCGAGTAGCCCGCGGCGACCACCACGAGCTCGTCACGATGGTCTTCCATCAGCTTGACCAGGGTGTCGACGGCCTCGCGGCCGAAATCCGGTCCGCTGCCCTTGCTCTGCGCGCTCAGGGTGTACGCCTCGTCGATGAACAGCACGCCGCCGAGTGCCTTGGTGAACGTCTCGGTGGTCTTGATCGCCGTGCCGCCGACGATCTGGGCGACCAGATCGGCCCTGGCCACCTCGACGAGATGACCTTCGCGCAGCACACCCAGTTCGGCGAGGATGCTGCCGTAGAGCCGGGCGACGGTCGTCTTGCCGGTTCCGGGCGGTCCGGCGAAGATCAGATGCCTGCTGGTCGGCGGCGCGATCAGGCCGGCCTGCTCCCGCCGCCGGGCCATCTTGTTCAGGTTCACCAGGGTCTTCACCTGATGTTTGACGCCGCTGAGGCCGACCAGCTCCTCGAGTTTGGCGAGCGGTCCGCCGTCGTCTTCGGCCTGCTGGGCCGGTTCGCCCGGTTCGGCGACCACGCCCAGTTCGGCGGTGGTGGCCGTCGTACCGTCGGTGTCGGCGGCGCCGTTGGCCTTGCTGGTCAGGTTCTCCACCGACAGCCGGCCGCCGGGCACGGTGGCCCGGAGACCGCTCCCGGTGTTGTCGGAGACGGTGCAGTCCACCAGGGTCACCGCCTCGGCCGACTCGATCCGCACGCCGTCGCGGCGGTTGCCGCTCACGTCGTCGGCCGTCAGCTTGGCCCGCGCACCGGCCTCGACGAGGATGCCGTGGCCGCGGGAACGCCGGACCGTGGACCGGGAGAGCATCAGCTCCCCGCCGTCCTGCACGAGTACGCCGTCCTCCCCGGCGTCGCCGATTTCGCAGTCCCGCAGGGAACCGACGCCGCCGGGTCCGATCAGGACCCCGGCCCGGCCCGGCTGGAACACCCGAAGCGTGCTGACGTAAGGACTTCCGCCTTCGGAGACGCTGAGCCCGGCCTTTCCGGCGTCCCGCACCTCACAGTCTTCGACCCGGCCGCGGCCGTTGCCGGTGACCTCGATGCCGTTGCCCCGGCAGCCGTTGAGCGTCATCCGGCGGAGCAGCGGGTTGGCGGCCGCCCGCACCAGCACCCCGTGACCCATGACGTCCCGGATCTCCAGCCGGTCGAACTCGGCCGTCGCGCCGTCGGTGACCACGAGTCCTTCCGACGCGCCCCCGCGGACCGTCGTCCGGCTGAAGGTCGGGCCGCTCGCCTCGTCGACGTGGATGCCCGCGCCGGTCGCGTCGGAGACCTCGCAGTCCTCGAACGTGCCGCGGGATCGTCCGGTGACGCGGACGCCGGCGCCACCGGACTTGGCCGTGCGGCAGCGGCGCAGCACCGGGTCGGCGCCGTCGGCCACGGTGATCCCGTCGCCGGTGGTGTTGGTGGTCCGGCACTCTTCGAGCACGGGCGAGGAATGGGTGCTGATGAAGACGCCGCTCGCCGTGTCGCGCACGGTGGTGTCGATGACCTTCGTCGCGCTGTCCTCTTCGAGCGCGATCCCCGGCCGCCCGGTCGAGGAGATGTCGCAATGCTGGATGGTGCCCTGTGCCTGACCGTTCGCGCAGACGCCGTTTCCCTTGGCGTGCCGCAGGGTGCAGTCGCGGACCATCGGGTTGCCGCGTTCGGCGATCACCACGGCGGAGGTCCCCACGTGTTCGACGACGCAGTCCTCGATCGTGCTGGGGGCGGGGGAGGTGACCACGATCCCAGCGCCGCCGGGGTTGGTCACCCGGCAGCCGCGCATCGCCAGCGAACCCGAATTGCGGGCGAGCACGGCGGTCCAGGCGGCACCGATGATCTCGCAGTCCTCGACCGCGGCCTGTCCGCGTGCGACGTCGACCGCGGGCAGGGCCTCGTGCTGCCCGCGCAGGACCAGGCCGGTGAGCTTGACCGCCTCGGCGGCGAGCTGGACCGCGCTTCCCTGCCGTGCCACGACTTCCACGGTCCCGCGGGCCTCGCTGGCCGCGATGGTGACCACCTTGGTCACCACCAGCGATTCGTCGTAGCGGCCGGGAAGCACGGAGATCACCGTGCCGTTGCGCGCGTCCTCCAACGCGGCCGAAATGGTGCGATACCCCTGATCGCGGTCCACCGTGAGCACGTGCCGTGACACGAGCGCTCCCCTCGTCGTTCTGCGGGCGGTGCCCGTTGGCTCCACTCCGGACAACGCGGCAGGGGTCCGATCGGGTTCACCCGTCCGGCGAACCTGCCGGTACTTCTTCCTGGGCGGGTCCGGTGGCGCGTGCTGGACTGGGACGATGAGGCGACATCTGACGGTCGCGTGCGCGACGCTCACCTTGCTGGCGAACGGCGGCCTCGCGGCGGCGCAGGACACTGAGCTCCCTCAGATCCCGCAGGCGCTGAAGGCCGGTCAGGCGTGCACCGCGTCTTCGGGCAAGCAAGCACCCGCGGTGCCCTGGCAGTTGCCCTATCTCGGCGCGGACCGCCTGTGGGCCCTGGCGACCGGGGAGGGCGTGACCGTCGCGGTGGTGGACACCGGGGTCGACGGGTCGGTCCTCCCGGTGCGGCCGGTCGGCGACGGCGGAACGGACTGCGTCGGGCACGGCACCGTCGTCGCGAGCCTGATCGCGGCGCCTCCTTCGGGCACCGCCAAGGTTTCCGGGCTGGCACCCGGGGCTCGCGTGCTCGCGGTGCGCGGTACGGACCGCTCCGGCACGGCGACCGCGGCGAGTATCGCGGGCGGACTCGACGGCGCGGTCGCGGCCGGGGCGCGGATCATCTGCGTCGCGGCGGCCGTCACCGAGGCGGACCCCGCGCTGCGGCAGGCCGTCGACCGGGCCGTCGCGGCGGGTGCGCTGATCGTGGCGGCCGCGGGCCGGGACCTGACCACGGCGCGCGACGTCCCGCCGGGCCCGTACTACCCGGCGGCGTTCCCCGGCGTGCTCGCGGTGACCGCCATCGGACCGGACGGCAAGGCCGCCGCCGCGCCCGGAATCCTTGCCGCGCCGGGAAATCTCGTCGTGGGCAAGGGCCCCGGCGGGGGCGCGGCCGTCGGCGCCGGACCCGCGTTCGCCGCCGCGCACGTGGCGGCCGCGGCGGCGCTGATCCGGTCGTACCGGCCCGAGACGACGGCGGCCGACCTCGCCCGGCGGTTGCGGGACACCGCGTACGCGCAGGGCGGCGTCACCGTGCTCGACCCGCTCGCCGCCATGACGTCGGTCGCGACGGCGGACGGTGCCGCGGCGGTGCGCCGCGAACCCCTGATGGTGACGCCCGCGCCGGACCTCGCCCCCGCCCGGCAGGGCGCCTGGGCGGTGGTGGCCGGAGTCGCCGCCGCCGTCGCTTTGCTGGGCGCTGCCGCCGTCGTCGTCCCGCGGGGCAGGCGTCGGCGGTGGCGGGCGGGCGGCGAGTGAGCGCTGCGGACCGCGGGTGCCCGGCTGGGTCGTGAGTGGTAAGTGTCGTTCTAACGACACTTACCACTCACGACCACCCCGGCCCATCGGCTACGTGCGGACGCGTCCCAAAGGGTCCCTTTGCGACGGTGAAGGTCTCAAAGGGGCCCTTTGGGACACCTCGCGCCTCGCACCTCGCGCCTCGCGCCTCGCGCCTCGCGCCTCGCACTGACCGCACCGCAAGCGGTTCGGGCCGGTGGTGAGTGAGCGCTGCGGGACCGCAGGTGGTCCGGGTGGTCGTGAGTGGTAAGTGCCGTTAGAACGACACTTACCACTCACGACCTGGGCGGCCGGGCGAGCCGCCGGAAGCCCTGGGGACGCGGCCGGGGGTGTTCCGCGACCCCAGGGCGGGTCACTTCGCGACGAGCGCCGCTTCGTGCGCCGAGAGCGCCGTCTGCACGACGGTCGTCCCGCGCCGTGTCGCGTACTGCGCCCGTCCCGGGGTCAGGACGCGCGGCCGCACCTCGCCGAACACGATGCCTTCCGACAGCGGGCACGAGAGCAGCATCATCGGGGTGTTGACCTCGACGAGCCGCCGCAGCAACGGATCGTTGGCACCGCGCCCGATCCCGTTGGCGCCGCGGGCGACGACGAGGTGCAGGCCCAGCGCGTTGCCCTGCGCCAGCGGGTCGAACAGTTGCTGGAAGAGGGCGTTCGACGACGACGCCACCATGTCGTAGTCGTCGATCACCACGAACACCTGCGGTCCGGTCCACCAGTCGCGCAACCGCAGGCGCGCCGGCGTGATGTCGGGGCCCGGGATCCGGGTCTGGACCGCCCTCGCGACGCCGTCGATCATGTCGTGCACCGTGTCCCCGGACACCGCGTAGCCCAGCTGATAGTCCTTGGGGACGGCGTCGTACAGGCCGCGGCGGTAGTCGACCGTGATGATCCGCGCCTCCTGCGGGGAGTAGCGCCGGGTGATGCCGTCGATCACCAGCCGCAGCAGGTTCGTCTTCCCGGATTCCACGTCGCCGACGACCATCAGGTGCGGGTGGTCCTCGAAGTCGTGCCACAACGGCTCGAGACGCTGATCGTCCAGGCCCAGCGCGAGCCGCATGTCCGCGTCCGGCGGCGGCAGCTCGGCCCGGTCCAGTACCACCGGCAGCATCCGGACCCCGGGAGCGGACGGGCCGGGCCACGCCGAGGCGATCCGGTCCACCAGCGCCTCGACGTGTTCGGCGACGTCGCGGTCCACGCCGTCGATGGACGGCAGCGCGGTGAGGAAGTGCAGTTCCTTGTCGGTGAGGCCGCGGCCCGGGATCTTCGGCACGGTCGCCGCCGCGCGCATGTTGATCACCGAATCGACCGGGTCGCCGAGCCGGAGTTCGAGTTGCGTGCCGACGAGGTCGCGGACGGCGCTGACGATCTCGCTCCACCGGCTCGACGCCATCATCAGGTGGATGCCGTAGTTGAGGCCGCGTGAGGCCAGTTCGACGAACGTCGGCAGCAGGTCCATGAAATCCTGCCGGATCGTGGACCAGCCGTCCACCACGAGGAAGACGTCACCGTGGCGCTGGTCGGCGAACTCCCCCGCCGCCCGCTTGCGCCGGTAGGTGGCCATGGAGTCGATGTCGTTGTCGGTGAAGAACCGTTCCCGGCGGGTCAGCAGCGCGGTGATCTCGCCGATGGTGCGGTGGATGCGTTCGACGTCCAGCCTGCCGGTCACCCCGCCGACATGCGGCAGTTTCCGCAGGCTGGTCAGCGTTCCGCCGCCGAAGTCGAGGCAGTAGAACTGGACTTCGGCCGGGGTGTGGGTCAGCGCCAGCGCGGTGACCAGGGTGCGCAGCGCCGTGCTCTTGCCGCTCTGCGGCCCGCCGACGATCGCGACGTGGCCGTCGCTGCCCGCGAGGTCGACGAGCAGTGGATCCCTGGTCTGCTCGAAGGGGCGGTCGATCAGTCCGATGGGGACGGTCAGCGCGCCGCGGCCCGGCCACGCCAGGGCGGTGAGCCCGTGTTCACGGGTTTCCACCAGCGGCGGCAGCAGTTCGTCGAGGGAACTGGGCGCGTCCAGCGGCGGGAGCCAGACCTGGTGTGCGGGCGGACCGGCGTCCCGGAGCCGGTCCACGGCCAGCTCCAGCAGGCTCGGCACCGAACCTTCGGGTTCGGCTTCGGCCACCGGGACCGGCTCGGGTTCGGGCGCCGGTTCGGTGCGGGCGGCGAACTTCGAGGTGAACGGCACGATCTGCTGGGCAACCACCGCCTGTTCGACATTCCGCCGCACCACGCGGTGCGGCCCGGAGACGTAGGCCGCCTTGAACCGGTCCAGCGCCGCGGTACCGCTCTTGAGGAAGCCGTTCCCCGGATCCGACGGCAGCTGATAGGCGTCCGGTACCCCGAGTACGCCACGGCTTTCCATCGCCGAGAAGGTGCGCAGGCCGATCCGGTACGACAGATGCGATTCCAGCTGGTGGATCCGGCTTTCGTCGAGCCGCTGCGAGGCGAGCAGCAGATGGACGCCGAGTGAACGGCCGAGCCTGCCGATCATGATGAACAGGTCCATGAAGTCGCGGTGCGCCGACAACAGCTCGCTGAATTCGTCCACCACCAGGAAAAGGGTGGGCAGCGGAGCGAGCGGGGTCCCGTTCGCCCGCGCACGCTCGTAGTCCAGCGCGGAGCTGTAGTTACCCGCCTTGCGCAGAAGTTCCTGGCGCCGCACCAGTTCCCCGTTGAGCGCCTCGCGCATCCGGCCGACCAGCGCGGCCTCGTCGGCGAGGTTCGTGATCACCGCGGACGTGTGCGGCAGCCCGTCCAGTCCGAGGAAGGTCGCGCCACCTTTGAAGTCCACCAGGACGAAGTTCAGGATCTCCGACGAATGCGTGAGGGCGAGCGCCAGCACGAGGGTGCGCAGCAGTTCCGACTTCCCGGAGCCGGTCGCGCCGATCAGCATGCCGTGCGGGCCCATGCCCGACTGGGCGGATTCCTTGATGTCGAGATCGACCGGGGCGCCGGTCGGGCCGACGCCGAGCGGCACCCGGAGCCTGCCGCCCGCGCGTTTCGCCGCCCAGCCCGCCGCGACGTCGTAGGTCTGGATGTCGGTGATGCCCAGCATGGCGGTCAGGTCGAAGTCGGCGGCCATCGGCTCGGCCGACTTCCGCCGCGCGCCGACCCGGTAGGGCGCCAGCCGCATCGCCAGCGCGGACGCGGTGTTGAGACCGATCCCGTCCGGACGGCCGAGGTCGCCCGCGACCTCCTTGTTGTGCTGGTCGACCGTGATCAGCTTCAGCTTCCCGTCTTCGAGCCGGAGCCGCAGGGTCAGCGGATCGTCCTGAACGGACAGTGCCGACGAGAGGTCGACGACCGTCGTGTTGCGGTAGCCGTCACCGGAGAGCCGCGACGTGGGCGGCACGGTGACACCGTCCACGAACAACATCACACACGGTTCGTGGCTGTCGGGCAGGGCGTCCGGGTCGAAGCCGGGCCTGGTGGCGAATTCGTCGCCCAGCGCGGTTTCCAGCTCGGCGATGGACTCCACCACCAGCCGGGCTTCCCCGGCGCCGTCGGTTTCGCTGGGATGGAGGTTGTGCGGCAGCCATTTCGCCCATTCCCAGTCGCCCCGCCGTTCCGGGGCGGTGAGGACGACGATCCGCAGTTCCGCGGGGGAGTGGAAGACCGCGAGATGCGCCATCATCGACCGGGCGAGTGCCCGGATCCGCTCGTCCTCGTCACCGGCGGCCTGCACCAGGATCCGGGCGAACGACGGCAGGAACACCGCCACCGGCTGATCGGTCACGGTGCCGTAGGCGTGGATGAACCGGCGGAGCGCGTGCGCGGACAGCGGCTCCAGATCGTCGACGGGCTTGGTGGACAACGGGTTCAGCCGCCACGCGAGCCGCTGGGGACCGCGCGCGACCCGAATCTCCCCGAAGTCGTCGTCGGCGGCGTCCCGTTCCCACATCCGGGTCGTGCCGGGCAACGACCACAGCGAGGTCGGGTCGGGATGCCGCCAGGCCAGCGCTTCCCGTTGGCGGGTCACCACTTCCCGGACCTTGCGCCGCGACTGCGCCAGATAGCGGAGGTAGTCGCGCCGGGCGTCGTTGAGTTTCTGTTTGCGCTCGCCCGCGCTGCGGCCGAGCTGGCCGACCAGCATGGCCATCGACGACACCGTCATCAGCCCGGCGGCCAGATAGCTGAACGCGCCGTTCTCGCCGGGACGGACGAACAACAGCACCGTCGCCGTCGACGACAGCGCCATCGGCAGGTACATCATGACCGCGCCGGCGCTGCGCTGGACTTCGGGCAGCGTGGGCGGTTCCTGGATACTCAGCTCGCCCTCGGGCATTTCCGGTCCTGGCCGTCGCGGCCCCTTGCGGAATGTGATTACACTCAAGCCCGGATTCCTTCCCTCTCGGACGCGCTGTGGTGGCAGCTCCACAAGAGGTGACGAAATCCGACCACGCGACGGTTCACTTCCGGATCCGTGCGCTGGTCGCCGAATCGAAGGCGTGTGCCATGGCGACCACTTCAGGGCTGTGCAAGCTCCGTGTCCGTGCCCCCGCGACCAGTTTCGCGCTGGCCGTGCCGGTGGACATCCCGTTGATCGACCTGATGCCGACGATCCTGGGCCACGCCGGCCAGGACCTGGCGGAGGAGGGGGTGGACCACGACGGCTGGATCCTCCAGCGGCTCGGTGATCCGCCGCTGGACCAGGAGTCCACGGTCGACGTCCTCGACCTGCGCGACGGCGAGACCCTGTACCTGCGACCGCGCCGCGAACAGCTGCCCGCGGTGCATTTCGACGACATCATCGACGGACTGTCCACAGAGGCCCGTGCCCGGCCGGACTCGTGGACCCCGGGGGCGACCCGGTGGACGATGCTCGGCTGCGTGCTGGCCGTCGTCCTGCTCGGCTTCGGGCTGCTGGTGACGGCGCCCGCCACCGCGCCGACGCTGATCTCCGCCGGGGTCGCGGCGTTCTTCCTGCTGGTGTGCTCCGCCACCGCGGCCCGCGCACTGGGCGACGGCCCCGCCGCGCTGTCGCTGGCCCTGGCCGCGATCCCGTTCGTCGGGCTGGCGGGGTCGCTGATCCCCGACGGACCGGACGGGCCGGTACTGACCGGGGCGCGGCTGCTGGCCGCCTGCGTCGCGGGCGCCGGGGGTGCCGCGCTCGGGATGGCCGCGGTGGCCGGGTTCGCGCCGGTGTTCATCTCGGTCGCGACGTTCGGGCTGCTGTGCGCCACCGGCGGGCTGGTGCTGATGCTCGGCGGGGAGTCCGCGCCCGCCTCGGCGACGCTCATCGCGGTGATCGCCGTGCTGCTCGGCGCCTTCGTGCCGAGGATCGCCTTCCGGTTGTCCGGGCTGCGGCTTCCCGGCCTGCCCACCAGCGCGCAGGAACTGCAGGAGGAACTCGATCCGCATCCCGGCGGCGAGGTCGTCGGCAAGGGCCGGGTCGCGGACGCCTTCGTGACCGCGCTGTTCGCCGCGATCGGCCTGTCGTGCCTCGTCGCGCTCGAGTTCGTGGTCCGGGACCGCTCCTGGCAGGCCGTCACGTTCGCCGCCGTGCTGAGCACGCTGCTGCTGGTGCACGGCCGCGCGCTGGGCAGCGTGTGGCAGCGGCTCTCGGTGATCGTGCCGGGGGTGTACGGCGTGCTGCGGCTGCTGCTGGCTTCGCAGCAGGATTCGGCGACGCCGCTGCCGATGGTGGCGGGAGCGTTCGTGCTGGCCGCGGCGGTGCTGGTGGCGCGCTGGACGGTACCCGGCCGCCGGCTGCTGCCGCAGTGGGGCAGGCTCGCGGATCTCGCCGAGACCCTCGCCGCGGTGTCGTTGCTGCCGCTCGCGTTGTGGCTGATCGGCGTGTTCGCCTTCGTGCGCGGGCTCGGAGGCTGAGCGATGAACTCCAAGACCGATCAGGTCCAGGCACACCGGTTCATGCTGGGCCGGCTGACCTCGGCGTTGCTGAGGGTGGACCCCGACGCGCCGGAAAGCCCGTTGCACCGGACCTACCGCGGCAGCGTCATCGGCGTGCTGGTCGCCGTCCTGGCGTGCCTCGGCCTGCTGGTGTTCGGGCTCGTCTCCCCGGGCGGGAACAAGTCGTGGCGGGTGGAGGGCGCGCTGGTCGTGGCCGACTCCTCGGGCGCGCGGTTCCTCTACGCGGGCGGGAAACTGTTGCCGGTACTGAACTTCGCCTCGGCCAAACTGGTCGCCGGGAACCAGCTCGCGGTGAAACACGTCTCCGAGGCCTCGCTGAAGGACGTGCCGCGCGGCGAACCGCTGGGGATCATCGGCGCGCCCGACTCGCTCCCCGCGCTGGCCGCCGACCCGTGGGAGGTGTGCACCGCGGTGGATCGCGATCAGGCCGGGCCGACCGCCCTACGGGTCGGCGGCGCGACCGCGAACCCCCTGGAGGACGGCGCAGCGGTCGTCGCGGTCACCCCGGACGGAGCGACCTTCCTGCTCTGGAAGGGGAAACGGCATCGGGTGGCGACCGACCGGGGCGCGCTCGACGCGGTCGACGGCGTGCTCCAGCCCGCCAAGGTGCCGTCGGCGTTGCTGGACGCGCTCCCCGCCGGGCCCGACTTCGGGCCGCCCGCGATCGACGGCCTCGGCACCACCGCCGACCTAGGCGGGACGGAATCGCGGATCGGCAGGTTGTACACCGTTTCGGGCGAACCCGAGCAGCGCTACGTGCTCACGAAGGCGGGTCTGACGCCACTGTCCGAAGTGGACAGCAGACTGCTGGCCGCCGATCCCGAGGTCCGAAGGGCGGCATACGGCGGCGGGGACGTCACGGTGGCTCAGCTGCCGGGACGAGTGGTCAGCGAGCACCTCGCCTCGGTCGAGCAGCCGCCGCCGGTGAAACCGCCGAAGGCGGCCACACTCCACAGTGGACAGGGCCTGTGCGCCCTCGTCACCCCGGACGGCGACGCGCCCCGCACCCAGGTCGCGGTGACCGAGCGGTTCGTCCAGGCCGGGCAGGTGCCGGCGAGCAGGCCGGGCGTCGCGGCACCCTGTGCCCGGGTCGACCGGATCGCGGTGCTGCCGGGTACGGGGGCCCTGGTCCGGGCTTCGGCCGCGTCGGGGCGGGCGGGCGACGCCCTCTTCCTGGTGACCGAGACCGGGGTGAAATACCCGGTTCCTCCCGCGGGGGCGAAAGCACTCGGGTTCGACCCGGCCGCGTCGAACGGGTTGCCCACGACCCTGCTGAACCTGATGCCCACCGGGGCCCCGCTGGATCCGGCGACCCTGCGCGACGGGGGAGCGGTGCTCCCCGCGGCCGACGGCTGCGGGCACTGACCGGAGGAATCACCACCGCCGACTTCTGCCGGTGGTTCCTCATGGTCCCTCGCGCCCGGACTTGGTGTCCTTGCGGTGGACCGTCATGGCGGATGGTGAAGTCCGCGACACCGCGAGGAAGGACGAGCGAGGAATGAGCACGAATTTCCAGAAGACCGACACCGGGATGAAAGGTGGCCTCGCGGCCATCGAAGAGTGCGAGTCGGCGTGCAAGACCATCCACTCCGGCGTGACCGCGGTCCGCAGCGACCTGCGGGCGGACTGGCAGGGCGCGGCCTCGCAGACCTTCCTCAACCAGCTGGAGCTGTGGGAGGCGGACTACCTGCAGGTGCTCAAGATGCTCACGGAGATCAAGGAACTGGTCAACGAGAGCGACAAGACCATGAACGTCACCGAAGACGACATCAACCTGACCGCGGTGACGGCGTTCGGCGGCAACGAAGGCAACCGCATCTTCAAAGAGCTGGCCTGAGCATTCCCTTCCCGATCCCGAGAGGACACGAGCATGAGCACTCCCTATGACGGTTTCGCGGTCAGCGGCAACGTCCCGCACCTCGCCGAGCGGATGGTCGCGCTGAGCAAGCAGATCGACGCCGCGCTGGTCGACCTGGAGCAGTCCATCAAGCCGATGACCGACAGCTGGATCGGTCAGGGCGCCACGGCCTACACGGATCTGCAGCGCCGCTGGCACGCCACGACACAGGCCATGGAAGGCCGGTTCGCCAAGGGCCACCAGACGCTCGCCCTGTCCTTCGACAACTACCAGCGCACCGACCGGAACATCGGGGCGAAGTTCCAGATCTGATTCCGGGCCGCTCGCGGAGAAGGGAGCAGGGACGTGGCGGACAAGCCGGACAGCGGCGACATCAAGATCACGGTCAGTTTTCTCAGGGATTTCCAGACCACCGTGCTGCAGAAGATGGTCACCGAGCTGGAGGGGAACAAGGACGTCTCGGAACTCGAACTGACCGCGAACAACCCCACCGGGAAACGGCGGCTGCTGGCGGGCTCGGAGACGTGGGAGCCCGCCAAGCTGCTGATGGAGAGGTACGAGGGGAAGGGCACCGGTACGGCGCCCTCGTTGTGGACGCAGGTCGACGTGATCAAGAAGCGGCTCATCGAGCTGAACACCAGCATCACGGAGGTCGTGCGGATCGCGTTGAGCGGCGAGGACGAGAACATCAAGCTGTCCACCGAGCTCAACATGAGCCAGATCGGCGAGATCCTCGCGATCAAACCCCCGTCGTCCACCGGCACGGGGCCCTGATCCGCGATGACCTCCCCGCCGGAAGGGCCCATCGGCAAGAACAGTTCGCTGACGCCGTGGGAAGACGCCCTCAACATCTTCGACTGCACCAGGGATTCGTCGAGTTCCCAGAAGGTGCCCAGCAGGCAGACCATCCTGGATGTCGTATGGCTCAAATGGGACGTGTGGGCTTCCACGCACGGTTCGAAAGACCCCAAGGGCTGGGATTACGTCGCCCGCAGTTCGACGTTGTGGATGCAGTACTGGGGCGTCGCGAGCGCCAATTACGAGGCGTTCGATCCCGTGATGAAGGCGTTCTACGGCAACATGGACGAGACGCTCGCGTCGCTGAAAGGTGACCCCAACTACAACCCCCTCGGCCAGCCTTGGACGTTCGGGCGGGCCTTCGGCGCGCTGAACGGGACCAAGACCCTGCTCGACAAGCAGGCCGCGGAGCTGAAGGTCTGGCGGGACAAGGTCGGCAAGAAGGGTGACGACTTCCAGGGCACGGGCGCCGGGGCCTTCCGGGACTATCTGGACGATCTCGCGTTCCGGTGCACCGACCTCGTCACGCAGCTGGGCACGCGGTCCGCCGGGTTGAACAGCGCGCGGACCCTGGACAAGGACGATCCGGCGACCAAGGAGATCAACGAAGCCGAGTCCGGTCTCCGATGGGCCTTCAACAAGCTTCAAGAGGGCTACGACAACTGGATGCACGGGACGAATCCCGGCTACAAGACCGCGCTTTTCGGCACCGTGAACGTGCCGAACAATCAGCTGGCCTGGCCGGGTGGCGCGCTGAACGCGATCTGGAATTCGTCGGGACTCAAAGCCGATCTGGAGTCGCACAAGAGCACCGCGTCGGAATGGAGCGGTGGCGAGCATTACCCGAAAAGCGCGCTGATGGGCGCGGACGCCCGGAGCCCCGCCTTCTGGAACGGGATCATGACCGCGGCGCGGGATCTGTGGACCGACCACCTCGAGGCCACCCTCGATGTCGCGGCCACGGCCGTCCTGACGCAGCTCCCCAAGAGTTATGACGCCGCCAGGGCGCTCTTGCCGACGATCAGGGAGCCGCGCCGGCTCAACCTCCACAAGGCGCCTCCGCCCCCGCCTCCGGGCTCGCAGGGGCCACCCCCGCCCCCGCCTCCTCCGCCGGGACCGCAGAAGGGCGGACCCAAACCGCCGCCCGGTTCCGGCAAACCACCACCGAAGATCCCGGATAGCAAGGACACCAAGGACACCAAGGACACCAAGGACAAGAAGGGGGCCGGTGGCGGGCCACCTCCGCCGCCGCCACCGCCGGGACCGCCGAAGAACGGGAGCAAACCGCCGCCCGCTCCGCCGAAGCCGGACGACCGGCTGAAGGTGCCGACCGGTTCGACCATCGGCCCGGACGGCGTGGTGCTGGGACCGGACAAGAAGCCCTTGCTGGACCCGCTCGGACGGCAGATCATCGTGCCGCCCGGATCGCGGATCGGTCCCGACGGGAACATCATCGGGCCGAAGGGCGACAAGCTCGCCGAGAAGGACCGGCTGGCCCGGCCGGAGCCGGTCAAGAAGGACGAGTCGCGGCAGACGGAGCTGGACAGGTACCTGAAGTCCTTGCGCGGGGACAACGCCCCGTCGATGCCGACCCTGCTCGCCGGGTCGCACGCGCCGTCGGTCTCGCTGTCGTCCGGCGGCACGGCGAATCTCCACAATGGACTGTCGTCCGGGAAGCCTGCGGTGGGGTCGATCGGCGCGCCGGTGCCCGCGGGTTCGGTGACCGGGCACGAACCGCCCGCGCCGCCGGGGAAACCGGTGACGACCGAGGGCGGTCCCTCGCTGATCAAGGAGCGGCAGGGGAACGGGACCCAGCAGAACGGGATGGGCGGTGTCCCGTTCTATCCGCCGACCGCGGGCGGCCAGGGCGTCGGTGCGGGCGGAGACCAGAACAAGGGTGAACGCGACCGGACCACCTGGCTGACCGAGGACGAGGAGACCTGGGGCACCGACCCGAAGCTCCCGCCTTCGGTACTGGGCGCCCGCAGGCGCGGCGGCCGGGTCGCGGGACGAGGGGCCGGCGGCCCCCGCAACTACGGACAGGGAGGAAACGATGGCCGACTGGCTGGAGGAACAACTGCACCAGGCCATGGTCACGCTGAGGGATCAGCATGACCGGATCGAGTCGGCGAAGGCCGATCTCGCCTCGCGGAGGTCCTCGGCGACCTCGGCGGACCGCCTGGTCACGGTGACCATGGATTCGCGCAATTCCGTGGTGGGCATCAAGTTCAACACCACCAAGTACCGCACCATGCCGCCCGAGCAACTCGCGCGGACGCTCCTGGAAGTACTCGAACGTGCCCGGCTGGACATGGCGGACACCGTGGTCGAGGTCTTCGGCCCGCTCATGGACCAGCGCGACGACCTCCGGGCGGCGATGACGGGCAACACCGAGGTCGACAAGGTGTTCTCGGCACTGTGGAAAGAGGCGCCCGCGGACGCCTTCGGCCGGGGAAGGGACTGATCCTCCGTGGCGCTGGGCGGACCGGACCCGACGACCTGGGTGTGGGAAGAGGCTCTGAACATCTTCACGCTCGATCCCGGCTTCCCGATGGTGCCGTCGCGGACGACCGTCACCGGCGTGCCCTGGTTGACGTGGCGCGTCTACACCCATCTTCGTGGTCCCAGCAACAAGGTCCCGTCGAACATGATCCACGCGGAAGGCATGACGTTCTTCACGTCCTGGTACGCCGTCGCCGACGTGAGCAAGGAGCTGGAGGGCGCTTCGGCGACCTACTTCACCAATGGCGACAAGGTCGTCGACTCCCTGCGGGAGGACACGAACGACGTCGCCAAGCAGTCCACCTTCGAACTGGCGTCGACCACCTTGGGCGGGGTGGCGAACTGGCTGACCGCGCAGGTCTCCCCGCTGGAGACCTGGCGGAACAAGACCGGCCACCGCGGCGACGCCTTCCAGGGCACCGGCGCGGGGGCGTTCTGGAACGTGCTGGACGAACTCGCCCACAAATGCCAGGACCTCGTCGCCCAGCTGACCAAGGACCTCACGACCTGGGAGATGCTCCACCTGGCGGGCGGTCTGCTGAAACGCGCGGGTGAGGTCCTCGACGAGGGACGCGCGCGGTGGCGGGGCGGCGAAAGCTTCACCTACGACACCGGGCTCGGGTTCTCGGTCACCGCGCCGGGATCGGAGCTGGCCAGCCCGGGCGGCGTGGTGCGCGCGATCTGGCAGGCGCCGGAGCTGGTCGCGGATTTCGCGAGTCACTTCCCGCCCAAGTACACCAGGGAAGAGGACGGCTGGCCGAAGAGCACCTATCTCGGCGGGGTGCTGGACCAGAGCAACGGTGCCCCGCGCCAGAAACTGGAATCCGCCGCGCAGAAGGTCTGGACGGATCACCTGGGGGTCGTGGACACCCACGGGGCCAGTGTCGCCTGGTTGCTCGACCTGACCTACCGGCAGGCTCTCCCGTATCTGCCGACGATCCGGACCCCGGTTCATCTCGGCCTGTCCGGTGGCTCGAACGCCCCCGAGGACGGCGGGGCCGGTCCCGGAGGCGACGGCGGGGGCGACGGATCGACCGGGGACAACGGACCGAGCACCACGACCACGAATTCGCCGCCGCCACCCCCGCCGCCGGTCACGAACATCGGCGGCGACGGCGCGCACGGCGGGGCGTTCCCCCCGCCGATCACGCGGGTCGGCGGTCCGAACGACTTCCTGAAGGTGCCCACCGGTTCCCACGTCAGCCCGGACGGCACCGTGATCGGCCCCGACGGCAAACCCGTGCTGGGCGCCGACGGCAGGCCGATCATCGTGCCGCCGGGGTCCCGGGTGAACGGGAACGGGGAGATCATCGGGCCGAGGAACACCGGCAACCTGGAGCAGAAGGACAGGCTGCGCAAGGCTTATCCGCCACCGGGTACCAGCACCTCCGGCACCGCGGGGGAGTCGGCCATGGAGCGGTATCTCAAGTCGTTGCGGCGGACCCCGCCACCGTCGCCGCCGCTGCGTGCCCCCGACACGTTGCCCATGACCATGTCGAAATTCGATCCGCGGGCGAACTTCCACAGTGGACCGGGTTCACTCGGCGGCGGCCGGATCGGGGTGTCGTCGGAGCTGTCGTCGTCGCTTTCCCCGGCACCGGGCGGGAAGACGGCCGGTGTCACCGCCGCCACGGGCCCGCCGCTCGGCGGTCCCAAGACGACGGCGGGGACCGGCACCGGGAACGGGGTGCCGTTCTATCCGCCCTCGGCGGGTGGTGCCGGGGCCGGGGCCGGACAGGGTAAGGGCGAACGTGACCGGACGACCTGGATCGCCGAAGACGAGGAAACCTGGGGCACCGACCCGACGGTCGCGCCCGGCGTACTCGGCAGGCGTAAGCGCCGGGCGCGTGGCCCCGGCAGCACCGAACTGAGTGTGAACACCCAGCGCGACTACACCTTCGGGCTCGGCGACGGCGGTTCCGCCGCCGGACAGGGCACCGGCAGCGGGACGGGATGAGGAACGGGCGATGAACGATTTCCGGGCGGACCCCAAGGCCATGAAGACACTTTCCGAGGCGTATCAGGGCATCGCGGCCAAGATGCGCAAGATCAGCGAACTCGGCGTGGACCGCAGGGACCTGATCTTCGAAGCGAGCGGCGACGACGAGATGGGCAAGGAGATCAAGTCCAATCTCGGCGACCCGGTGACGAAGATCGAGGGCGCCTTCGTCGCGATCGGCGATGTCGTCGAGAACCAGACCATCGTCACCAAGGGGATGGCGGCGAAACTCGCCATCACGGAGAACGACAACATCGCGAACATCCACAAAGGACTCAAGCGCTAGTGATCTCCCGGCGGTCCCGTGCGTGCCGCCGGTCAACCTGAGCCAGCAAAGGAAGCGGGAGCACCATGCCCTCGGACGCAGAGCAGTCCACCGGCGTCGCGGTCGCCACGGCGGAAACGGCGGCGCCCGCCGCCCCGGAAGCGAAGGCGGACAACGAAACCAGCACGCCGACTTCGGAAAGCACGACGGTCGCGGCCGGCGCCGTGCCGCCGGTCGTGGACGCGGACACCGGCGCCGCGTCGCCGCCGCCGGGCCGGATGTCCAAACCGGTGATCGTGGCGGCGGCGGTCGCCGGGGTGGCCCTGGTCGCCCTCCCGATGGCGCTGACCGGCCTGCTCGGCGGCGACCAGCCCGGTGAAGGGCCCAACGCGGCGGGCTACGCGAAGGATCTTCCGCAGGACGGCGGTTTCGTGCCGGGGCTGGCCGCTCCGCCCGCCGACATCGGCGGCCCCGCCCCGGGCCAGCCGGGGAACCAGCTGCCGGCGCAGGCGGCCGACGGTGTCCCGGCCGGTCTGCCGGGCGCGGTGGCGGATCCGGGAACCGCCGGACTTCCCGGCGGGCCTCCGCCCGCCGTGGGCGGTGGCCCGGCGCCGGGACCGCAGCAGCACCAGGCCCCGCCACCCCCGGCGCAGCCGCAGGGGCCGCCCGTACCGGCGGCCAAGGCGGTCACCTACGACGGCATGGCGGGACGGGGCTGCGGTGGCGGTACCGGATTCACCGGCGTCGGCGCCTACAGCGACGGCAAAGCGGGCTGGGTGAATCACGGGAACGGCGGCTGCGGCACGTCGTTCGTCTCGATCCCGATGTCCGGCGACGCGAACAAGGACGACTCCAGCGCGTACGGGCTGTGGACGTTCAACACCGGTCCGGTGACCACCGGTTCGTGCGCCGTCTCGGTGTTCGTCCCGACCGGGGATCTGACCGCGGTGGGTGGCAGCCCGTCGGTGTACCGGGTGTTCGACCGGTTCGCGGTGGACAAGGGCACGCCGGTCGGGTCGTTCCAGATCGACCAGGTCGGGAACCGCGGCCGGTGGGTCAGCGTCGGCACTTTCCGCATCAACGGCGCGAAACTGGCCGTCCAGCTGCTGACGCGGGGCCGAGACTGGTCGGGCTCGACCAAGACCTACGCGCACCACGCCGCCGCGATGATCAAAGCCAAATGCACTTAGCCGACTAATTGCGGGGTGGGCGGTGGGCCGGGATGGTCGTGAGTGGTAAGTGCCGTTCTAACGACACTTACCACTCACGACCCCCTGTACCGGCCACTCACCGCACGTCTCCCTTCTGCGCATTCAGCCGACTAAACGTGTGCCCCCTCGTTACCGACGGGAACGCGTTTAGTCGGCTAAATGCGGGAGGGGGGAAGGGGGTGAACCGTTCGGGGGGTGTGGCGCGTTGTCGGGGGTGAACCGGTCAGGAGGTGTTCGTGCCCATCAGGGTTGATCGCAGTGACTTCGGCGATGTGCCGGAGTGGGCGCGGACGCTTCTCGAGATCCTCGGGGTCTCCTGGCCCGCCGCGAATCAGCACAAGTTCCGGCGGGCGGCGCAGGAGTACGACACCGTCACGGATCTGCTGAAGGAACTTCCGGACGACATCGCCAGGGTCAAGCGGGCGATCGACGAGAAGCTGTCGATGCCCGAGGCGGGCGAGGCCTTCGACAAGAGCATGGCCCCGCTCACCCACGGCACGCCGAACGTCCTCGAAGAACTGGCCGACGGCACGAAGGGGATCGCCGACGGCTGCCGCAAGATCGCCTTGGACGTCGAGTACACGAAGTTCTCCGCGATCGGCCAGCTTTTCCTGCTGGCCTACGAGATCGCGATGGAGTACGCACTCTCCGCGGTGACCGCGGGCGCGTCGGTCGCGAACATCACCTGGCATTACGCCCTCACCCGCGGCTACCTGCTCACCCTGTTCAAGATGCTCGTCCGCGCGATCGTGTTCGAGGTGTTCATCGGTGTCACCGGCGGGCTGCTGATCGACGTCGCAGTGCAGCGGCTGCAGCACGAGCGGAACGAATGGGACAGCGACGCCACCTCGCAGACGGCGATCTCGGGCGCGGTCGGCGGGCTGCTCGGCGGCGCCGTCGGCGAACTGGGGGAGAAACTGGGCCGCAAGATCGGTGGCCTGCTGGGCAAGGACTTCGGCAAGATCGCCACCGACGATCTGCTCAAGCTGGTCAAGGATCTCAAGCTGCCGGGCGGCGACGAACTCGCCGAAGACTGGGTACGCGACATGGGCCGGACGCTGACCGACAGGGCGGGCAGACAGCTCTCCGACCCGGCGACGGCGTTCACCAAACGGGCGGTCGAAGGCTTCAGCGACGAGGTGGCCGACCGGTTCGCCGCCGCTTTCGGCAAGACCCTCGGCGACGACGCCGCGCGGAAACTCGGCCGGGACTACGCACGCACCTTTGTGGACAACTGGGGCAAGCACGGTCTCGACGGCAGCGGAGCGTTCAACGACAGCCTGCGTGACGTACTCGCGCCGCACAGCGACAAACTCGGCAAGGACGCCGTCGGCCTGCTCACCGACCAGGTGCCGGACGTGCTGGCCCGGAACGTGGGCGACCGGCTCGGCGGCAACTTCGCCGCCAGGGCCCTCGAATTCAGCACGACCTTCCTCTTCGAAGGTGTTTCGGGCGTGATGGGCCAGGCCGCGATGGCCGCCATCAACGGCGAATCGGTGTCCGCGGCGGAGTACGGGATGGGGTTCGTCGGTGGCGTGGTCGGCGGCGCCGTCAGCCACAAACTCGAAGGGATCGGGGAGCGGGCCCTCGACTCGGCGGTCACCTCGGTCAAGGAGAGCTTCGGCGGGGTCACGTCGGATCCGGCCGGAGGCGCCAAGAGCGGGACGGAATCGACGGCCACCACGGGCACCGGTTCCGTCACACCCGCCACGACCCCCACGACGACCACCGCGACGACCTCCCCGTCCGACGCCAAGACGACCACGGAGACCAAGGCGTCCACCGACGTCAAACAACCGCAGGACGCCAAGACCCCGCCCGCCACGAAGTCCACATCGGACACCAAGACCGTCACCGACGGGAAGCCCGCGCCGAAGTCCACTTCGGACACGAGGGTCGCGAAGGACTCCGCGCCCACCGCCGTCCGGACGTCGTCCGAAGCGGGGGCGGCCGGAGAACAGCAAGACGAAGAGCGGCCTCGTACCCGTCCCGCGCCGCTGCGCACCACCTCGGAAGACGTGGTGACCGTGCCGGAGACGACCAGCTCGGTCCAGACCGAGGCCGCCGCGAACGCGACCGTCGCCACCGAATCCGCACCCGCGGTCGACCTGGATCTCGGCGAGCCCTTCGTGGAAGACCTCTTCGGTGAGCTGGAGCTGGACGCGCCCGCCACCACCGGACCCGTCGAGACCGCAAACCTCGAAACCACCGAGACCACCGAAACCACTGAAACCACCGAGATCACTGAAACCACCACGACCGAAACCGCGGCCAAGGCCGAGCGGGACCTGACCCTCGCGGACCTGCCGCCGTTCCTCGCCGCCGGGCAGGCCCTCGGCTCGGCGCCGGTGCTCGCGGTCGACGGGATCGACGACCTCCGCGCCGAGCTGACCCGGCTGCTGCCCGGCGCCGGACAGGATCAGGTCGACGCGATCGGCGACGCCGTCCACGCCGATTTCGAATCGGCGCTGAGCGGTCTGCACTTCCCCGTCCGCACGGCGAACGGCAGGCGGGAGGTCCGGATCCGCGCCACCCTCGGTGGTGAGGTGATCAGTGAACCGAGGGAGAAGACCAAGGCGGATCTCACGGTCCAGGGCGGTACCGCGAACTCGGAGAACCTCGCCGTCCTCGAAGCCGGTGACCTCGGGACGGCCGTCACCGTGCAGACGACCGGTGCCGGCCCGTACCTCACCGTCGGGGGCAAGGCCGCGCTGGCGGCGCCCGGTTCGTCGCAGACCGTCGCGGTGTCCACTTCGGACCAGCGGGCGATTCGCTCCGGCGAGGGATCGCGGCGGGTGGGCCTGAGTGTCGAGTTCACCGTCAGCGTCCACGACGAGAACGGCGCCGAAACCGGCGGGGAAGTGCCGAGGCCGGTTCCCGGCAAGGTCACCGTGCGGCTTCCGGACGACCTGGTCGGCCTTACCCCGCCTGAAGGGTCGGCCGCGAAGGACCTGGCCGCCGACGTCGGGCGCGGGCTGCAGAACCCGGTCCCCGAGGCGGTCACCGACCTCGGCGAGGTGTTCACCGGCACCGCCGCGTTGCTGCCCCGGTCGGTCACGGCGTTCGGCGCCCCCGGCCGGGACGCGTTGCGCGCGTTCCTGGGGAACGCCGGGATCCGGGAGAACTTCGGCGCGATGCTGGAGGGCTGGGTCAGCTCGACAGCCCTGCTCAGCGCGGACGGCGGCGAGGTGGCCGCGGTGCGGATGAAGGCCGTGCTGACCAAGGCCGAACTCGTCGGCCCCACGACCGAGACGCAGTTGCGGTTGCACGAGTCCGCGACCACCAGCTCCACCGTTTCGGCCTTCACCAAACGCGGCTTCGACGCCTCCCTCGCACTCGGCGGCGGAGGCGGGGTCAAGGGAGCCCGCGTCGCCGCCGGGATGGGTGCCGCCTACTCCGCGCGGACCGTGGACACCGCCGTGTCCGGCCGGACGTCGACCGCGAAGTCGGGCGTTCAGCTCAAGGGCGACATCGGCCTCTACCGCTTCGAGACCACGATCCAGGTACAGGCACTCGACGGCGGGAGCACCTTCACCACGGCGACCGTGTACGCCCGGGTGGGGATGGCCGAAGCCTCCGCACAGGGACTGCCGGTCCCGGACGGCACCGGTGCCGGGATCACGCCGCCGGTGGAGAAGAAGTTCCCGCCCGCACATCTGGCGGCGGGGCTCGCGGCAGGCAACGTCCGGGTCGGGGAGTTCGACGGCGCCGAAGCCGTGCTGACCGAGATCCGGGACAGGCTTCAGGCGATCGGCCGGTACGCCGGCCTGCTGCCCGGCTGGGGCGGGAAAACCGAAGGCGGCGCGGGGAAACGCGCGGGCGCGGCGCGGACGCTGGAGATGCTGGCCAACGAACACCGGCTCCAGGCGGCGCTTTCACCGGCCGCCCTGCGCAACCGCCTGGACGCGTTGCTGGCCACCGGGGTGTCGGTGACGCTCAAGCGCGAGGGCACTTTCCAGCAGGACCACGTCACCGTCACGGTGCGGCTGGAGTCGAAGCGCGTCGAGCATCTCGGGCGGGCGGCGGGCCGGGTGGTCCGCAACGCCACCGCGACCGGTCCGGCGCTGGGCGCGTCCTCCGCGACGACCAAGGGCTGGACGGCCGGACCCGAGGGCAAGGTGACGTTCGGGGCCACGGTGACGGCCTCGGCGAAGTACGGTCGCGGCCGCGGCACCCGGACCGGCGCGGGTCCGGTCGTCGACTCGACCGACCTCACCATCGGCAGCGCCGACTCGGAGGGGTTCGCGCACCAGGGCCGGTTCGTCGTCTCCATCACCGGTTTCTCCCGTGCGCACGCGATGGTCCGGCAGACGCTGCCCGGACTGCCGGGGACGCAGGTGCCGGCGGTGTCACGGATCTGGTCGACACCCGAGGAACAGGACGAGGGCCCGTTCGGCCTCCCGGCGAACTTCACGGTGTGGATGTCGGACAGCCTGACCCTGCCCGCCGATCCGGAGAAGTTCGCGCCGGGTGCCCCTCGGGTGCGCCACCTCGACCCGCCGCGGTCGATCACCGGCCACATCGAGGCCCTCGCGCCGCCCGCCGTCGGCGACTGGCTCGGTGTCGAGAGCATCGCCCACACCGGGCACGTCGGCTCGGCCGCGCTGGACGCGCTGGTGGAGGCCTCCGACGGCGACCGCGCGCTCGCCCTGCCCGGCGGCGACGCGTGGACCAGCGTCCAGGCGATGCTGAGCACCGACGCCATCAAGGCGGCGCTGCGGTCGTTCACGCACGGTGTGGTCAGCGCCGACCTCGTCCACAGCCGCCGTCTCGCCGACCGGGTGGGCAGGATCGGCGTCGTCGCCCGGTTGTCCAATCCCACCTTCGTCCGCGCGGCCGACGACGCGGGCGCGGAACGGTCCGCGTCGGGCGGCTTCCGGTTCGACGGCGGCGAGAACAAGAGCAAGGGACCCACGGTCACCGTGGGCGTGGCGGGGAGCGGCTCGGTCAACGGTGATCCCACCGGTTCCGCCACCGGCGGCCTGACCGTCAAGCCCTGGGCGAAGACGACCACCGAGGCGGACGGCCTCGACATCTCCGCGACCGTCGACCGCAACGTCACCACGGCGGCCGGTACGCCGAGGGTGCTGGCCCGGTTCGACATCGCGTTCACCGTGCTCGCCGAGGCGCGGCAGCAGACCGCCCTGCTGCGCCCGGACGCGCGGGGCGCCGCCCGCTTCGTCGACCTCCCCGGCGCGGCACTGGTGTGGCTCACCGAAGACCAGGCTCGCGGATACGGGCTCCTGCCCGCCGCTCCCGCGGGCCCCCGGGAGCGGGACGAACAGCTCGCCGCCCCCGTGACCCTCCCGCGCGGGAAGCCGGGCTCACTGGGGCTGGGCGCCGTCGAGCGGCTGCCCGACCTGTCCGATCTCGTGCCGAAACTGACCGCGGAGCTGGTCAAGGCCAAGGTGCCGCTGCTGCCGGGCGTGTCCTTGAACGACGCGATGAACAACTGGGCGCGGCTGACCGACCTCGTCTCGCCGGACGGCGTGCGGGGGCTGCTGGACAGCGCGCTGGACGGCGGCATCCCGCTGCACACCCATCTGCCGAAACTGTTCACCGACAGCGGTTATCAGATCCTGCTGACCGCGAAGACCCTCCGCGAACCGGCCTTCCGCGAGGTCGTCAACGACGGCCGGACCGTCGAGCACAGCACCGTCCGCGCGGTCCGGAAGATCCGCGCCGAGGGTACGGCGACGTCGTGGTCGGCCGCGCTGCGCGCGGGCGGACAGGAGAAATACCAAGGCGGCGAGACGACGACGTCGGTCGGCGGCGCGGTCACCAAGGGGATCGGCGCGATCAAGACCACCGGCACCACCGAGGTCCTCACCGAGCAGATCACGCAGCTGCGGACCGGGACCGGACCGGCCGCGCTGTTCGACGTCCCGGTCGAGTTCACCCTCGAAGTACACCGTGAGGGCAGGCCCGTCGTGTCCGCCACCACCGGCGAGCGCACCCTCGGTATCCGGCTGCTGGCCGACAACCTGACCCCGGAAGCGGGAACCGGCAAGGAAACGGGCCCCGCCGAAGAAGCCGGACCGCTCCCGCTGTCACCCGAGGACGCCACCCCGGCCGCGTTGACGCGGTGGCGGCAGGGCACCGTCACCGAGCTGCCGGAAATGGCGTCGGTCGAAGCCGTGCGCGCCGCCGAGCGGCTCCGGGCGGTCGTGCGGTCCACGCTCACCGAGGCCGGCGCGGACAGCGGGATCACCGGCTACGGCACGAGTACCGTCAACGCCCTCTGGTCGAGCCTGAGTCCTCAGCTGCTGCAAGCGTTCCTGCCCGCCATGACGAGGGAAAGCCTGCCCGTGCCCGCGCTGCGGGAGGCGGCCGTCCTGCGGGGCAAGCGGGCGGACGTCGAGGTGCACGCCCGGCTCGGCCGTCCGAAGCTGGTCGCGCTGAGCGACGGCGTCAACCTGGAGAACCCGACGAACGTGACGGCGGCCCGGTCGGCGGAGCGGAAGGTCGTCGAGGTCGGCGAAATGGGCGTCACCGGACCGACGGTCACGCCGGTCGACGAACCGGGCAACATCGGCGGCCTGGCCACCGGCGCCGACGCGCGCTGGACCAGCGAGCCCGCCGACGCCACGGTCGACGGCACGACGGTGTCGGCCGTCGCGAACCTCAAACCGGTCGGGCGGACCGCGCTGGTGCGGTTCGACGTGGACTACCGCGTGGTGGTCAAGGTCGACGGCCGCACCCGGGTCGTGGACGTTCCGCTGCCGGCTTCGGCGGACGTCCGGATGCCGATCGACAAGCTGGCCGACATCACCGGCCGGAAGGTGCCGCGCGTGCTGAAGGCACGCCAGAGCCGGGTCGCCCGCACCGCGAAGGCGTGGCGTGACGCCGAAACCGGGGCGCTGGGCCAGCGCAGGCGGGCCGAGCGGCTGGTGGAACGGCTCGGGGTCGACGTCGACTGGCGTGCCACGGTCGACGCGGCACGGGTGCGGCATCCCGAACCGCTGGCCGAGCGGCACCACAAGTACGCCCGCGAGACCGAGAAAACCTTGCGGGACGCCGAAACCGTCGCCGACGCCGCCCAGCTCCGGTTCGATCAGGTGACCGCGGACGCCGACGCCGCCGAGACGCGGTTGGCCCTGCTGGAGGCCACGGAGAGCGACCTCGACGATCTCGCCCAGGGTGCCGACGGCGCGGCCCGGACCTTCCAGGAGGTTTCGTCCGCGCTGGCGGCGGCCCGCCGGCGGGTGGAGCTCGCCGAAGCGAACCAGGATCTCGCGGCCGCGCTGGACGACGTCAGCAGGCTGACCGGGGAACGGGCCGACGCGAAGCTTCGCCGCGACCTGTTCCGTGAGGTGTTGCGAGAGCGGCGGGAAACGCTGACCGACGCCCGCGCCGAGGCGGCCGAGACGCGGGAGCAGCGGGTCGCCGCGACCGATCAGCTGATCCGCACCCAGGCCGCGCTCCAGGCCGCGTGGCTGGATTTCGTGGACGGCAAACAGGATGCCTGGTGGCTGGCGAAAGGCGCGCTGGACGCCGAATTCGCGCGGTTCACCGCGCAGCCGGGTTCTCCCGAAGACGAGAAGTGGCGGCACAGCCGGGCCACCGACGCGCGGTGGTTCTCGGTGGCGGATCCGCTCGACCCGGCGCGGTGGGAGCCGCTGCGGGCGACCACGCCGAGGCGGGCGGTGGCCACCGAGACCGCCGACGTGCTGACCACGCTGCTGTCCGGAAAGGACAAACGCTACGACGGCGTGATCCGGTACGGCGTCAGCCGGTTCGAGGTCGGCGGGCGCGGCGTCACCGAGTTCACCGTGCCGATCAACCTCGTCCCCGGCCGCGGTGTCTCCGACGAGCAGGTCGCCCGGCTGCGGGACCGCGCCGTGGCCGGGGTCGAAAGGCTGATCAACCGGCGCCACGGCCTGCCGAACGGCGACCAGTTGCACGTCCGGGTCGAGTTCACCGGCGACCGGCTGACGGACGCGGCGGGCAACCCCCGCTACCGCCCGTACGACGTCGTCGCCGGGGACGACGAACGCACCACCCAGACGAACTGGCGTTCGGACGCCACCCCGGAGGAACTGGCCCACGAGGTGCTGCACTACCTCGGCGCGGGCGACGAGGAACACGACAAGGACCGGGTGCTCCTCAGCCGGGAGGACGACGGCACGACCGGTGTCGTCACCGGGGACGGCAGCATCATGGGCAAGGCCGTCGCCGAGCCCGGGGTGACGCCGAAACTCCTGCCGCGCCACGCCTGGATGATCCAGCACGTCCTGGAGAGCCAGCTGGGCCCCGGCTACCGCCTCACCGACCCCGGCCAGGACCCGTTGCCGGGGACGCCATCGGTGAACCCCGCCGCGAGCGCCGGGCTGACGGACGCGCAGTGGACCGCGTTGAGCCGGGAGCGCAGCGAGGTCGTCCAGGTCGGCGGCGACACCGTCGGAGCGAACCTGGTCGAGGCGATCGCCCGGACACTGGCCCCCGATTCCCCCGCACGCCAAGGGGAACTGCGGGAACGAGCCGCGTCCCTGCGCCACGCCACCCCGGAGGAGGCCGCGGTCGCGCTCGGCGTCCGGGTGCGGCTGCTGACCGAAGACGGGACGACCGTCACCCTCGGCCCCGAGCACGGCGAACCGGTGCTGGTCGTCCTGTCGCCGTCGGCGGATTTCCTTGCCACGGCGCCCGTACCGGTACGCCCGGGGCTCACGGCCGCCCAGCAGGACACCCTGACGCGGCTGGGCAAGACCGAGGTGGCGGTCGGCGGGGAGCCGGTGACCGGGAACCTGATCGCCGCGATCGCCGCCACCGTCGAGCCCGATTCGCCGTCCCGGCAGGCGGAACTGCGGGCGCTGGGCGCGACCCTGCGGACCGCGACCGCGGCGAAGATCGCCGAAGCCTTCGGGGTCCGGCTGCATGTCGTGACCGAGAACGGGGACGACGTCGGGCACGGCCCCGCCGGACGGCGGCCGGTCCGGATCGTCCGGACGTCGGACGGCGGCTACCTGGCGACCCGTGACCTCGACCCGAGGACGGCGTCGAGGCCCACCCCGAACCGTCCCGTGGCCGAGACCACCGTCGTCCACACACCGGAGACGGGGGCGCCCGTCACGTCGGCGATGCTCGGCGCCGAAGACCGGATCGTCGGAACCGCGTTCCCGAGCAAACCCGGTGACGCCAGGACCGCCACCGGATGGGCGAGGACCACCGCCACGCGGCCGGTCGTCGAATACCACGTCCTGCTCCCGAAAAGGGCGGGCGAGGAGGCTTCGGCGCAGCCGACGGCGGCCGAGTCGGTGAGCCGCCCCGCGCCCTGGGCCTCCCCGGTCGCCGCGAAACAGCCGATCTTCCTCTTCCTCCATTCCGGTCCCGAGATGTTCCGGATCAAGGTGGCCGGGCGCTTCCTGCCGAAGCGGGTCACCGGCACCGAATTCGCCGCGCTGGCCCTCGGCGACGAGGGGTTCCGGCAGGCGCTCGAAACCCGGCCGGAAGCGCCGATCGTGTTGCTGGCCTGCGAATCCGGCAAGCTCAACCGGCCGGGCGGCGGCGGTTACGACTTCCGCCGGGAACTGAGGAACCGGGGCCACGACCGCACGGTCTACGCCCCGACCGAGACGATCAACCTCGTCCAGCTGCTCGCCGCCGTCAACGTGGACAAGGAAGGCGAGTTCGTCGAGATCGCCGGACAGCCCGGCGAGGAAGGCGAACCGGTCACGGAGCAGGCCGACACCGCCGACACCGCCGTCACCTTCGCCAAGCGGTCACGCGTCCTGGACGACGACGCCCGCGCGTCGGTCGTGCGGTTCGCCGCCTGGGCACCGGCGGCGGCCGACGCGATGACCGCGCGCGATCCTTCGCTGCCGTCACCTTGGATCCAGGTCACCGGGTACGGCAACGCGGTTTCGGGCCGTCCCGACACCGCACTGGCCAGAGCGAACGCGGTGGCCGCCGCACTGCGCCCGCTGCTGCCCCCGCCGGCGGAGGGCCGGGCGCCCCTGGTGGTCAAGCCGGTGGCCGCACCGCGGGACGGTCTCCCGCCGCTGGTCTCGGCCGATCCCGCCCAGCGGCGGCGTTCGGTGACGCTGGCGCTCGTCCGCGCCGACGGCGACAGCCGCGCGGAACTCGGTCTCCTGCCCGAGGAGACGGTGACGTCGTGGCTGTCCCGGACGGCGTCGCGGCTCGGCGAGGACCCGGGGCTCTGGGCGTCGTCACCGCTGGTCGCGTATCTCGACCGGCATCTGTCGCCGGGCACCTCGGACGTCAAGACGATCGTGCTGCGGCTGTCGGTCGATCCCGGTTCCCCCGCGCCCCGGCTCGCCCCGCTGGTCGGCACCCGTGGCCACACCTGGACCGAGTTCGTCCTGCCGAGCGGCGCCAAGGAGTCGATCGAGTTCCGCCCGTCCACCGACGGAAACCCGGCGGTGCGGCTCGGCGACACCGGGCACACCCCGACCGCGAGCTACGAGGTGTGGATCTCCGCGGAGGACGCGGTGCGGGCCCTGGATCACGCGCTCCGGCATCTGCGAACCCCGCACCAGCCCCTGTCGTTCAACTCCCTGCACTTCGCCGCCGGGTTGTTCGAACGCGCCACCGGTACGCCGGCCCCGTCGGCGGGCTGGCTGGCGACCGGACCCGGCGACCTCGGCAAACGGCTGCGCGAGGCGATCGGCGCCAGCGAGGAAGCGGGCGACATCGCCCCGCTGGACCCGTCGGCGGACGTCCGGTTCCGCGGCGACTCGGACACCGTCGATCCCGGCTCCCTCCAGGGGTTCGTCCGGTCTCTGGCCGAGGAACTGCTGACCCGGCCGCCCGCCCGGCGGCGGATCGAGATCGTCGTCAAACGCGGACAGGACGCCGACCTCGCGGCCCGGCGCGGGGCGAACGTGGAAGCCGCGCTGCGCACCGCCCTGGCGACCGCGACCGGCTCCCACGGTCTCGTTCTCGAACACCTGCCGATCCGGCTCACCCATCAGCAGGACGATCTGAAGGCGGAGTCGGCGACGATCGGATATGTGCGGACGGAACCGGCGGACGCCGGTGTCCCGATCGGACAGTCGGTCCAGAACTGGCTGAACGAAAGGGTTTCGCAGACGCAGGACCCGGAAACACAGGTGCGGCAGCGCACCGTCGCCCAGTACCTCCTGCGGTCCGGTCTCCCGGACGCGCTCGACCGGATGCGGCTGCTGAACGCGGACCGGCCGGTGTTCCGGTTCCAGGTGAAGACCAGGCACCGGGATGTCGCCGCGCAGTACACCGGCCACGCCTGGATCGAGATCCACGATCCCTTCGGCGGGGAAACCCTCATCGATTTCGCGCCGCAGGATCCTCCTTCGCCGCCGTGGGCCACGGTGCCGGGAACGGTCACCGTGGCACCGGCGGAGGACAAGCCCACGACCTACAGCGCGGAATACCTGGCGAGCGCGAACGACGTCATCCGGGGGCTGGACCGGGTACTGGCGCTCTCCGGACGGCAGTACCGGTTGACGAGCCACAACTGCACGACTTTCGTGCAGGACGTGTATTCGGCGGTCTTCGGGGCGCCCGCGCCCCGGGCAGGCCGCTGGGTCCAGGGCCCCACCGACCTCGAACGCACGCTCCGCACCGGGGCTTCGCACATCACGGTCCGGCCGGTCGATCCGGCCTTCCCGACGGGCCCGGTCCCGGACGCTCCGTCGCGGCGCGAAGACCCGGTCCCGGCCGCGGACCTCGTGGCGCGCTATCGCGAGGCCACCGCGGACTTCCCGCATTTCCGCCTGTCCGGCAAGGACTTCGACACCGCGCTCGCCGAATTCTCCCGGCTCGCGGGCACCGGCGAAATCAGGCGGGCACCGGATCTCACCCTTCCCGTCGAGCAGCTGGACACCGCGCTCGGCGAGCTGGAAGAACGGGCGGACGCCGCGGAAACCGCCGAGGAGCGCTCGCGGCTCCGGCTGCTTTCGCGGCAGGTGCGGGCGCTGGCCAACGACGCCCTGCTGGTGTCCGCCCTGGCCCCGGCGCGCGACACGGTCTTGGAACCCCTTACGCCGCAACGGCTGCGGAGCATGCTGGCCGAAGTCGCCGCGATCCTCCACAGTGGACAAGATCCGTTCGGTGCCGAAGGTTCGCCGTGGCGCGGACTCGACTACGACCGGAACGCCCCGCTGCCACGCAGGCTGGTCGAACTCACGCTGATGGACACGCCGCCGGGCGTGGCCGGAACCGTGCGTGAAGATCCGCTGTTCCGGGAGCTGACGCGTCACCCGGAGGCGTTGGCCGACGCGCTGTTCACCGCCTCCGGCGGGTTCGAACGGGCCTTCGCCGCGGCCGCGGCGGACGAGGCCGGGATTCCGCCCGCGGCGACCTTGGCCAGGGTGGGTGACGAGATCACCCGGCGGCTCGGCCCGGCCGAGGAGCCGCCCGCGCTCGCCGGTCCGGCCGTGGCGCTGCTGCTGGCCGCGCCGGTACCCGCCGATCCGGAGGTACGCCTCGCCGTCGGCGGGACGCCGCTTTCGGTGACCCGCCGGGCGGGCAGGCCGTGGACACGGGAAGACGCGATGCGGGAGTGGTGGCGCGCCACTGATCCGGCGGTGGCCGTCGATCACCGCGTCGCGAATCCGGTGACGCGGCAGGACCTCGGGGCCGCACACCGGGAGACCCCCGCGGTGACCGTCCGCTCCGAGGACGGCGGGCTGACCCGCTCGGGACGGCCGTGGCAGGCGACGATCGGGTACGACCTGCGCCGGTTCACGGTCGACCGCGACGGCCACGACCCCGTGCGGGTGCGGCTGCACACCGTCCGGCTGCGGCTGGACGATCCCGGACGGTCCGAAGTGGACACCGCGGACTTCCGGCACCGCGTCGAAGCCGCGGTGAACGACCACTACAACCAGGGTTACCAGCTGCCCGGTGGCGAGCAGCTGCTGGTCGAGGTCGAGTTCACCGATCGCGAAGACGCGCACGGCACGGTCTTCGTGACCGGCCCCGGCACCCCGGCCGACCAGCGGCACTGGCCTTCGGACGGGACCGGTGTCCAGTTCGCCCACGAACTCGGTCATTTCCTCGGCCTGTACGACGAATACTTCGTCGATACGAAGGACGCGCCCGTCTTCCAGCACGCCGACGGCGCCGGCCGGGTCGCGACCGGGCCGGGGCTGATGACCGCGGGCGCGATCACCGGCGACGTCGTCCTCGAACCGCGTAATCTCCTGCTGCTCTCGGACCGCGCGCACGCGCTCGCCGGAGACGATCCCAGGCCCGTACGGCAGCCGCCTCGCGGCACCGAACGGGAGCCGGGCTACGTCGCCACCGAAGCGGACGTGCGGGAATTCCTCGCCCAGCAGGAGATGACCGGATATCTCGAGCAGGTCGCGCGGGTACTCCAGGACCACCCGCATCTGGCCTCGACGGGCAAGGCCGAGCTGGCCGCCCTCCGCGCCTACTCGCATACGCGGTCCGCTGCCATCGACAATTACCTGGCGGGCAAGGAAAGCCCTGCTTACGCGGCACCGCTGACCCGGCTGCTGGCTTCGGCGGTCACCCGGTTCCCCGCCCGCCATTCCGGGCCGGTGACCCGGGTCATGGGGTTGCCGGTGCCGGTCGCCAAGGAACTGTTCGTCAAGGGGGAGCGGTACACCGACAGCGGTTTCTTCCGCGGCATGCAGGGCGACGACCGGCTGTACAAAGGCAAGAAGGTGATCGTCAGCGCCGAGGTCCACGACGGCGCCTTCATCGCCTCGGCGTCCAATCGGCCCAGCGAACGCGAGGTGCTGCTTCCGCCGGGGACCGAGTTCAAGGTGCTCACGGTCGAAGAGGCGGGTGACACCTTGCGCGTGAGCCTGCGGCAGATCGATGCCACGCCCACCCGGATCGGCACGCCGTTCACCGGTCCGCCGGGAGACGGCCCGCCCCCGAGTTTCCTCGAGGACAAGGTCACCTTGAGCAAGGTGATCCGGGAGGCGGGGGAACTGGCGCCGGATCTGGCGAGCCGCGATACGCGCGCGCACCGCGACCTGGTCGTGCGTGCCCGGAGGCGAGCCCTGCGCGAGGCGACGACGCGGAGCCGCATCACGGTGAACACCTGGCGTTCGGCCGCCGAACTGGACGAGTTCCGGAAGGGCCGGTTCGTCACCGAACCGGCCGTGCTGGTCGCCGGAGGCGGGAAGGGCAACGTCGCGTTCGTCATCGACGACGCCCTCGCCGTGACGGAAGGGGACCTGCGGATCCTGCCGCCGGGTTCGACGTTCGAAGTCGTCGAGGTCGCCAGGGCCGCCCAATGGCATGAGCCGACGGTGATCCACCTGCGCCAGGCGGATCCGCCCGCGGCCGGCGATCGGCCAGGACCGGGTTCGGGCGCCAGGACCGTGGCCGAGCAGGCCGAGAAGGTCGTCGGCGTCCTCGCCCGCGGGTTGCGGGAACGGGACGGTGACCTGCATCTGACCGCCGTCGAGGCCCTCGTCGACCGGCATCCCGACGCCCCCCTCGTCTGGCACGCGGCGGTGAAGACCATCGTCGACGATCCCGTCCTCGCGTCGAAGGTACGGACGATCACCTACCAACGACGGGAAGGCGACGCCGTCCGGCCGGTCACCTTGCCGCCCACGGTCTGGAAACTGCTGACCGTGCCAGGGGGTTCGCTGGAGCAGTCGGCGGGCGAGATCACCGAACCGGTCGAGATCGCGCCGCGCCCGTCGCCGGGTTCGGTGCTCGCCGAGGCCTGGCGGCGGGACGCCACGAGCTGGGCCGGACTCCTCGACCAGAACGCCGCCGGAACGGCGGGTCCCGCACCGGAACTGCTGAGCACAGCGGGATTCCCGGCGACGAGGAGCGACGCGTGGGCGGATCTCCTCGGTGCGCGCCGACACCTGAGCCGGGCCGAAGCGGCGCACGCGGAACTGACCGCGCGGCTCGCGCCGGGCGGCGCGGGAAGCTCCCGGGACGCGGAACGCCACGCGGAGTCCGAAACCGCGCTCGAGGCGGCGCGGGACCGGGTCGCCAGGGCGACGGCCGACGTCCTCGCCTGGGGCAACGATCCGGTCGAGCTGGACCCGGTCTTCGAGAAGTGGCGCGAAGCTTCGGCGCGGGAGCGGCCCCGGCTGCCCGGGGGCGCCGGGTTCCCGCTTTCCGTGCCCGAGAACCACGGGCTCGGCGACACGGACGGCGGAGGCCAGGCCGGGACGATCGAACTCGACGAGGATGACGTCCGGCCACCGGAGGCGAACGACTTCGCGGACCGGTACGACGTCGCCTTCGACGGATTGCCGAATCTGGCGACCGAGGATCTCGGTGCGCGGCTGGATCAGCTGTCGCGGCTGGCCGAGGGCGGCCGTCTGGAGAACCACACCGGCACCGTTTTCGGTTCGCCCGCGATTTCGGCCGCGTTGAGCCGGATCGACCGGAGCCTGGGCGGGCTCGCGGACCCGGAGGTCCGGGCGAGCGTGCGGTCGCTGGTCAACGACGCGGTACTGGTGACGTCGCTGGTGCCGACGCGGGAGCGGGACGTCCCGGACAATTCCCGGTTCCGCCTGAAGACCGTGCGCGACCGCCGTGTCCTGCAGCCGCTGTCGATCGACCGGCTCCAGCAGGTGCTCGGCGACCTCGCGGTGAACGTCGAGGCGGGCCGCGACCCGTTCACCGCCGAACACTCGACCGTGCGGGGGATCGGCTACCGGCCCGGGGAGGAGCTGCCGACGCGCCTGGCGCGGCTGGGGCTGACGAACCTCGGCCACGCGGGACGCGCCACCCTGCGCGAGGATCCGTTGTTCCAGGCCCTGCTCGGAAATCCCGCCGCGCTGACGGAAAGCCTGTTCGCGGCCACCGGACACGACGAACAGCACTTCATGAACACCTGCGGTGCCGCGGCCACGAACACCGACCTGCGTGCCGTGGTCCCGACCATCGCGGGGCTGCTCCTCGCCGGGCGCGGCGTGGTCGCGCGGGTGGAGGACCAGCTGGCCAGGACGCCGCGGGACCGGCTGGACCGCCGCGATCGCCCGCTGGGCAGGTCGATCGGCGACCTGGCGGCCAAACGCGTCGCCGAGGCCCGCGAACGGTTCGCGGAGATCGAGAAGCGCGCGACCCGGCTCGCCGCGGCGGGGAGCACCGGCCCCGGTCATCGCGCGGACTGGGCGGACCTCACCACCCGGTGGAGCCGCACCATGCAGAAACTCGCCGCGGTGATCTGGCTGAACCGGGGCGACGGCTCGGCCGTACCGGTCCTGACCAGGAAGGTCGTATCCGGCGCCTGGGAACTGAGCGTTCCCCTGCTGCTGCCGGTCGCCCTGGACCGGCCGGGCAGGCGCACCACCGGGACGGACGACGTCCGGTTCCGCGATGCCGCGTACCAGCCCCTCGGGCCCACGCCACGGGAGGCCTACCGCGGCCAGCACTGGTCGGAGCCCGACAGGCCGTTGTCGCCTTACCTCGCCACGTCCGCCGGGGAATTCTGGGACCGGGTCCGGTCGGGTACCGGCGTCCGGATCTTCACGACCGGCCACGAAATGGTCCTCAAAGCGGCCGAACACGGCGGCGAGCGGATGTTCGTGGTCAGCGATCCGAAGAAGGCCCAGTTCGATTACCTGACGATCGAACAGTTCGTGCGGTTCGTGGAGCGCGACGGCATCATGGCCGGGAAGCATGTGCTGGAGGACCGTGCCGTCGTGGTGCCGTCGGCTCGCGGTGCGGCGCGGGAGGCCGTCGGAACCGAGCCCGGACCGGACGAGATCGTCGCCGGGCCGGTCGCCGCGTCGGCCGACTCCGTCCTGGGCGGCGCGACGCGGTTCGGGGACGACGCCGGGATCTGGCTCGACGACCCGGCGAACGATCCGGACGCGCGGGAACGGCAGCGGCGTGCCGTCGAAGGCCTCCGCGAGGATCGGCGGTTCTACACCGTGGTCGCCCACACCGGTCCCAGTGGGATGCCGGAATTCCAGGGACGGCCGATCACCCCGGAGGTGATGGTCGAACTGCTGGCCCGCCTCTCCCGCGAGGGTGCCTGGCCGGACGGCAAGCCGTTGCGGTTCGTCGCCTGTGGACTGGGTTCGCCGGACGTCGAGGGCTATGTGTCCACGGTGCTGCACAGCCTCGCGGATCAGGACATCGTCGCGAGCGCGTACGCCGGGGACACGGCGGTCTGGTCCACCCCCGGCGGAGAAGGCGAGCCCGGGCGGAACGAGCTGGTCGTCGCCGGTCGGATCGGTTTCCGGGAGGACGGCAGGCCCGTCGTCACCGACGATGGCCGATGGCTGCGGTTCCGGTTCGCCGCGGGCGGGCGCACCGAGATCGAGGTGACCGAGCACGGCTCCTACCTCGTGCCCGGCGACGACGACCCGCCGCTCTTCCGGCAGGTCCCCGGCGGTTTCGACGTCGTGCCGACGGCGGAGGGCCTGCTGATCGAACGGTCCATCCCCGGCTCGATGCCGTTCGGGGCCGAGCAGGACGACGGTATCGGACTGCCGGAAACCGTCCAGGCGAATCTCGACGAGTTCGCCGGGCTGGTCGCCGCGCAACCGACACCGCCGCCGGTCGAGGTCCGCGGCGCCCGGGGTGACGTACGCCTGGCCGCGATCGCGGCGGAGCTGCGGTCGTCCTTCTCCCGCCACGGCTTGAGCGACGACGCCCGGCTGCGGGTGATCGCCACCGGCGCGGAGTCCGATGTCCTCGTCTCCACGGTCATCCCGGATCCGGCCGACGGCCCGGTCGAGCCCGCGGTGGAAGCCACAGCGAAAGCGACGGTCACGGACTCCGTTTTCGACGCGCTGGTGCCGGTGACGGACCCGGCCGACGTCGCCACCGTCCCGCTCGACGGGAACCGGGGGATCAGGCTGGACGATCCGCGGCTGGCCGGAGTCGCCGGTGGTTATCCGGCGGACGACAGGTTCTTCACCTTCCTCGCGCATGGCGACGCGAACGGCGCCCCGGTGCGGGCCTCCGGGGCGGGCAGCATGCCGCTGAGCCCGTCCGAGGTGGCCACGATGTTGGTGCGTGCCAAGGACGAAGGACACTGGGACGGCGTGAAGCCGCTGATGTTCGCGTCCTGTGGTGCCGGAACCGGTGGCGGCCGGTCGTTCGCCGCGCGGGTGCTGGACGAGCTCCGGGCACACGGGGTCGACGTGGACGCCGTCGCCCCGGACGGTCCGGTGTACTTCGTGCCCGGTGCGGCCGGTCCGGGACATCTCGTGGTGACCGGGCGGGCCGGGGTCGACGCGGCGGGACGCCCGGTCGTGGCGCCGGACGGGAACTGGGTCCATCTCACCGGTTCCCCGCCCGACGCGCACCGGATCGGCGCGCATATCGGGCCGGAAGACAGCGAAAACCGGACTACGGAAGAACTTCCCCCCGGCTACGCCGCCGGGGAGCCGGTGTCCGATCTGGACGGAGTGGTCCGGCTCGCGGCGGACGACCCGCCCGCCGGTGCCGAGCGGGTGACCGCGGAAGTCGCCTTCCCCGCCGGGTCCAAGGTGGTCCCGGCAAGCGAGTTGCCCAAACTCGACTCGGTCGCCACCCGGATCGCCGAGACCGCGATCCGGCGGTCCGGGCGGGATCTGCCGATGCCACTCGTCGCCGTCACCGTCACCGGCTATGGCAACGGTTCACCGTTCGGCATCAAGCAGGCGGTCAGAACCGGTCAGGCGCGGGCCGACGCCACCGAAGTGGCGTTGCGCGGGGCCATCGACGGGCAACTGGACAGGCTGCGCGGTGACGATCCGCCGCTCGAAGAGGACGGCATCGCCATCACGAGCCGGTCGGGCGGGAGTGACGTCGGCCCCCTCTCCGCCGGACAGACCCTGGAAACAGCTCGCCGCCGAGCCGTCATCACGTTCGACGTGTCCTCTGTGGACGAAGAGCCGGACGCGGCGCCGAAGTCCACTTCGGACACTTCCGGTGGTCCAGTGACAACCACGCTGTTGAGACCACCCCTGGTCAACCGGAACTCGTCCCAGTTGTCGTCGAAATCGTCGATCAGCATCAACTCCGTCGTGGTCAGCTATCCGTATCCCGGCAAGGTGCTGAACCGGGGTGCCGTGTACTCCGCCCAGCGCGACGTGCTGCGCGTGCACGGCCTGGAACCGGTACTGGTGGAGGGGGACACACCCCACGATGCCTTCCGCGAGGCCCTGGTGGCCAGCCTGTCGGACCAGCCACTGCGCGAGCACACCCGCATCATCGGCCTCCTCGGCGACTTCGCCAGGCTGCACCCGGACAGCACCGACCTCGGCGCGATCGCGCGGTTCGCCGGCGTACTGGTCCACGTGATCAACCAGGACGGCACCTGGACCAGCCACGGCGACAAGACGGGCAAGCCGGTGCATCTCCTGCGGGCGGACGCCGACGGCGCCGACACCTACCTGGGGACCAGGGAAAACGTCCACATCGGACGGCCGAAGGTGGGCTATCCCGGCTCGACGGTGCTCGTGATCGGGAAGCAGGAACGCAAGGTGCTGCACCGCGGTGAGTTCGAGATCGAGACGATCAGGGGACAACACTACGTCCGTCTCTACACCGCGATTCTCAATCCGGCGGGCCGTGACTCGGAGAACAAGGACGTCCACCAGGACGAGAATGGTGTGGTCACGCCGTTCAGCGGCAGGCGCAAGGGGGAAACCGGGCCGAAGGTGTTCTGGGTCGGCGGCGGACGGCCGCTGCGGGCCGTGCAATGGACTTCGAAGTACGAGACCGACAGCAACCGCGAAGACCATATGCAGCCGATGCTGAGGACGTTCCTCGTGCCGCTCGACGAGTTCTCGAAGGTCACGAAGCAGGCCGTGGTCGAGTCGTCGTCAAAGGACAACGAACTGTCGATGAACGTCGACCAGAACGGCGACACGAATCAGTTCGGCCTGCGGGGCACGCAGTTCGAAAAGCTGCAGCGGAAGGTGCTCGACGGTTCACTCGTCACCTACACCGTCGGCGGGAAGGTGACCGTCATGCCGGAAGTCGCGGGCCGTCAGGAGGATATCGCCGACCTCTACGTCCGACTGGGTCTCCGCCCGGACTTCGATTCCGCCGCGCTCGGCCGGGAGAACGATCCGTGGTTCACCTGGGACGCCGAGGGGCAGAAGTCCTTCCGCAATGACGCGAAGGTCTTGCGAGCCATGGCGAGGACGCTGAGCAACCATTACCACACCTGGAACAAATCCCCCGAAGCCTTCTTCAGCCCGCCCGCCGACGTCATTCCCGATTCCGGCAAGGAATCCGCCAAGGGCGCGAAACCGAACACCGTGGAGAGCCGGACCGCCGAGATGAACGCCTTCCTCAACACGCATGGTCCGGGTAAGGACCTCGTCGATCAGTTCAGGGAAAGACTGTGGGCGAAGCTCGACCCGGTCATCCGCGAGGAGGTCGGCGACGGGGTCCCGATAACCGCGGAGGATCTCCGGTCCACAGTGACGAGCCAGCTCAACAGGTCTTTGAACATCCCGCAGCCGGTTCTCGCCGCGGCGTTGAAGAAGCCGGCCGGGCAGGTAACGGACGAGCCGGAAGCGGAGGGGCAAGTAGCGGAGGGGCAGGAAGCCGTACCCCGCACCGATACCCCTGAGCAGATCAAGGCGGCCATCACGGCTGATCCGGAGATCCCGGCGAGGGCGGCGGACGCCGTCGCCGAGGCCGTACTGGCGGCACTGGCCGCGGGATACGGGCAGGATATCCGGCACGGCGAGTTCGGACGAGGAGTCAGGGGCGTCGTATTCCGCGTCGTCCAGGGCCGGTTCCAGGAACTTGCGGGCCCGTGGGCCGCCGAGATCGAGCAGAAGGCACAAGCGAAGGAAGAGGAGAGAAGAAAGAAAGACGAAGAGAAGAACGGGCCGAGGAAGGTTCAGAAGGAAGAGGGCAGAGAGAAGCGCCCGAAGGCTTTCCTCACCGGATTCCGGGCCGAGGAGTTCACCCAGGTCATCGCCGAGGACCTGGTCAAGGACCCGGTGTTCAAGGAGCTGTTGCGCAAAACGACCGTGATGATCGGCCCGGATGCCTTCGCCGCGCAGTTCAAGGCACGGATCCTGGCCAAGGCCACCGAGCCTGTCCTCAAGAGTGAGCTCTACGGCATCGGGAAAGAGCGACTCGGCGCCCATTTCGACACCAAGCTGGCGGCCGTGGCCGACGCGCTGGCCAAGGAGCTGAATCACAAGAACTCGGCCAGGTTCGGGAGCCCGGAGTTCCGCCGGACGCTGGCGGAGAAGGCCAAGGGCCTGCTCCAGACGCCGAAGCTCCTGGACAAGGTGCAGTTCACCGCGGTCAGCCGTGACGACGCCGACAAGTTCATGAGGCAGTTGCCGGACTACGCCACGCAGGCGGAGATCGGGTCCGCCATCGCCACCGACGAGCGAAGGATCAAGCTCGACTTCGACACCCGGCAGAGCGAACTCGCCGACGGGATGATCGAGGGCACGCCCTACGAGAACGAATACGCCAGCTGGCGCGACGAGCACATCCTCGGCTACACACAGAAGCACGATCCGTCCGTGTTCGACGAGCACCGGCGCATCGGCGGCGAACTGGCGAAGACGATCACGGAGCAGCTCGGCAACCCGGACCCGTTGTCCGGCAAGGTGATTCTCGACGAGCTGCTTTCGAAGCTGGACAAGGGCGTCACCGACGAGCACGCCAAGCTGGGACGCAAATTCGCCGAGACGGTCAAACCCCAGCCCGGGAGGCCTGATCGGGCCGAAGGGCAGACGAAACCGAACACCTTCGGCGAGCACGCCCAGATGGTGCTCAACCGGTACCTGACACTCACTTCCGGCCAGGAGGACGCCGAGCGGTTCGTCACCAGGGAGGCGGTCGTCAAGGCGATCCTGTTCCACGACATGGACAAGGTGAATTCCAAGAACCAGTACGGCGACGCGCAGGTCAGTCACGATCGGGAGCCCGAGCACCGCGGCGCGATCCAGTACATGAACCGCCACGAGGGACTGTGGGCCTGCAGGCGCGACTTCGAGCTGGTGCGTGCCTTCGTCGACTCCGATCCGTTCGGCTACTACTTCCGCGACATGGGCGGGATGACCGCGCAGGGCGTTTACGACTTCGTGCGCGGGCTCGCCGTACGCGTGGGACGGCCGGGCGGCGGGACACCGACCGCCGCCGACGTGCGGAACCTGTTCCGCGAGTTCCACCAGTACTACCAGGCGGATTTCTCCTCCTACAGCGCGCAGGCGAAGTTCGTCAACGACACCACCAAGGAGGTGCAGGAAGGCTACGACAAGCTGACCGGCGTGGCCGTGGTGAAAGGTGAGCATCTGCTGGTGGGCAATGAGCACCGGTTCCTCTATTCCACCGAGAAGCGTGGCGGCGGGAAGCCGACGTACGAAGAGAAGTACCAGGCCCTGGTCGACGTGTTCGATCAGGTGCCCGCCGACGTACCGGCCGACCCGGACGTGCAGGCCGGCATCTTCGAGATCCTGGTGCCGTCGATCGTCGTTCCGTGAATGCCTCCTTGAGGGACTCAGAGTCCCTCAAGGAGGCATTCACGGAACGACGTTTCTGCCGCCTGTCCTGCCTGGTGCGCGGCGGGCGGGTCCGGTGTGCTGGGGTCGCCAACCCATGTCCTTCAGGAGGAGGTAGCCGGTGACCACAGCGGGAGAGTTCACCCTGGCCAGGGTGTTCGACGTCGTCGACCCCGAAACCGGCCCGGGGTTCGCGCCCGGCCGTCCGCGGATCGAGGACCCGGCGGAACTGCGGGCGCTCGTCGCGTACCTGGCCAGTGGTACCCCGGTCCTGGTGACGCCGTCGTTGCTGGACGACGTCGTCGACCCGGACCGGACCGCGGTCGTGCCGTCGAACTTCGTCACCGACGGGGAGTGGGTCTGGACCGACACCGTCACCTACTACCTGGAGCGCCACGGGCTGGCGCCGGAACCGGGCCTGCTCGCGCACATCCGGGCGCGGGGCGCCACCGCGGGCCCGGTGGCGGCGGACGTCGTCCGGCGCGCGGCCGGGTTCGTGCTGGAGCCGCCGGGCGCCGGGCGGCGGCCGGTGTGGAGCGCGGGCTGACCGCGTCCCGGCGGGACTTTCCTTCCGGTCCTTCTGCTGGTGGTTGTTCATGGTGACCGGGACGCGGATCGCGTTGACTGGACGAAGAGTCGCAGAACCCGCTCAACACCAAGGAGTTGACGTGTCGCTACGAATCCAGGGTTTCCCCGGTCGCCCCGCCCGGTCCGACGAGGACATGGTGGCCGTCTACGTCTCCCGTAACGACATCCGCGAGCTGGACGCCGGGGAACTCGGCGGCCGGATCGCCGAGGCCGCCGGGATGTCGCGGGCCGAACGGCAGCCCGCCATCGCCGAATTCGAGCCCGCGCCCCGCTACACCATCCAGGACGTCCTGCTCGGGCACATCACCTGGGAAGAACTGACCCGCGTCTCCGCCTGAGCGCGGGACCTACGAGGCGTTGAGGTGCCCTGTCAGCCGCTCCCGGAACTTCGCGCCTTCGGACCGGCCGAGCCGGTCGCAGAGGGACAACGCGCGCTCCCGATCGCCCCGCGCCGACGCCGGGTCACCCTGCTCGTCGGACAGGGCGGCCCTGTCGCACAGGGTGTCGACCTGGGACTGCGTCAGCCCGATCCGTTCGAACACCGCCAGGGCCCTGGTCAGGCGATCGCGCGCCGCCGCGGGATCCCCCTGGCCGCGCAGGAGCTTTCCGATCTCCTGGAGGGCCCGGCCCTGCCCCATGGCCGCCCCGTGGCGGTAGAACAGCGCGAGCGCCGTCTCGTACTGGGCGAGCGCGAGGCCGGCCGAGCCGAGGGCGGTCAGGTTCTGCGCCGAGCGCAGCAGCAGGTAGGCGTAGGTCGTTTCGTCCACCGGGGTGCTCGCGCCGTCGTGCCCCTGCTCGAAGTAGCGGACACAGGCCTCGAACTCCACGGCGGCGTCGTCGAACCGCCCGTTGCGGTACAGGTAGGTGCCCCGCATCGCCCGCGCCACATGGAGTCCGAGCGGATAACCCGCCTCCTCGAACAGGCGCACGGCGTCGTCGAAGAGCGTGGCCGACTCCTTCAGCTCGCCACCGCGGAGGTGGGCGTTCGACAGGTACACCCGCGCCCAGGCCTGCTCGCGGCGATCGCCCGCCTCCACCGCCGCGTCCCAGGCGCGCCGGGCCATCTTGGCGGCCTCGTCCGGCTGATCGCACAGCGTGGTCAGCACCCAGGCCAGGTAGTTCCGGTGGACGGCCTCCTCGCGTTTGCCGCCGATCGCGACGGCCGCGTCGGCGGCGAGCGCGAACACGTCGTACCAGGTGCTCGCGGTGCCGCCGATCTCCGAGTACCAGTGCATGGACTCGGACAGGTCGAGGACCGGGCGATGGTCACCGCGGGCGGCGACGCTCTTGACCGCGGCCAGCCAGTTCTTCCGCTCCACCTCCAGCCAGCGGCCCGCGCCGGCATGATCGTCGAAGGAAGGCGTCGGCACCGGGGGAGGGCTCGTCCCGTCGGACGGCTGGAAGTAGTGGCCCGCCGCCGTCGCCGTGCGCACCAGCCAGTCGGCGAGCCGGTT
>NZ_ASJB01000060.1 GCF_000478275.1 Amycolatopsis orientalis DSM 40040 = KCTC 9412 | reverse complement strand
AACCGGCCGGCATCCATCCTCCCGTCAGCCAGCGCCTCCCGCACGGAGCAGCCGGGTTCTGTTTGATGCAGGCAGTCTGAAAATCGGCAGTTTTGTGCAAGCTGGTCAATATCGCTGAAACTCTGCTTGAATCCTTCTTCCGATTCCCAAAGCTCCAATGCCCGCATCCCCGGCGTATCGATTAAAAGCCCGCCTTCAGGCAGCATAAACATCTCCCTGTGCATCTCGTATGCCGTCTTCTGCTTG
>NZ_ASJB01000059.1 GCF_000478275.1 Amycolatopsis orientalis DSM 40040 = KCTC 9412 | reverse complement strand
CCAACCCGACCAGCGGCCACAACATCCGCCACCCGCCCACGCGACGACATACTGTCGCCGAAAAACGGCCACCACCCGACCACGAGGACACAACCTAAAGTCCCCGCAGCCTGTGGTCACAACAAGCGGCCACGCAACAAAGGCTCCGTCGCCGAAAAACGACCATGCCCCGGCAACAGAGCGAAGCCCGAGACCCCAACCCGACCAGCGG
>NZ_ASJB01000058.1 GCF_000478275.1 Amycolatopsis orientalis DSM 40040 = KCTC 9412 | reverse complement strand
GTTTGTTTCTGGTGTGGTGTTTGAGAACTGTAGAGTGGATGCGAGCATCTTTGTGGTCAAGTTATTAAGGGCACATGGTGGATGTCTTGGCTTCAGGAGCCGATGAAGGACGTGGGAGGCTGCGATATGCCTCGGGGAGCTGTCAACCGAGCTGTGATCCGAGGATTTCCGAATGGGGAAACCCAGCACCAGTTATGTGGTGTTACCCGCATCTGAATATATAGGGTGCGTGGAGGGAACGCGGGGAAGTGAAACATCTCAGTACCCGTAGGAAGAGAAAACAACCGTGATTCCGTGAGTAGTGGCGAGCGAAAGCGGAAGAGGCTAAACCATGCACATGTCAAGCTGTCAGGCGTTGTGTGTGTGGTGTTGTGGGACCCGCCTTGAAGAGACTGACATTTCTTCGGGTTGATGTGCTGGTTAGTGGAACGCCTTGGGATGGGCGACCGGAGTGGGTGAGAGTCCCGTACGCGAAAACCAGTTTCAGAGACCTTGGTGGTGTTCCCGAGTAGCAGCGAGCTCGTGGAATTTGCTGTGAATCTGCCGGGACCACCCGGTA